>JANMAE010000116.1:0-27190 GCA_031359445.1 Hyphomicrobiales bacterium
CAGAACGCATCGCTACTCTCCTAATGCCCGCCTTAGAGCTTGATTTCAACATCAACACCTGCAGCCAGGTCGAGCTTCATCAAAGCATCAACTGTCTGCGGGGTTGGATCGACTATGTCCAGCAGACGACGGTGCGTCCGCATCTCGAACTGTTCACGGCTCTTCTTGTCAACGTGCGGCGAGCGGTTCACGGTGAACTTCTCGATGCGTGTGGGAAGAGGAAAGGGCCCACGCACTTGTGCGCCCGTACGTTTTGCCGTGTTCACAATCTCGCGCGTCGACGTATCGAGAATGCGATGGTCATACGCTTTAAGACGGATACGGATGTTTTGTCGTTGCATCTTGGTAACCCGCCCTATTCAGTAATCTTGGCTACGACGCCGGCGCCGACGGTACGTCCGCCTTCACGGATGGCGAAGCGCAGCTTCTCCTCCATGGCAATGGGCGTGATCAGCTCGACGTCAAACGCGATATTGTCGCCCGGCATCACCATTTCCGTGCCCTCAGGCAACGTGACCACACCGGTCACGTCCGTGGTCCGGAAGTAGAACTGCGGACGGTAGTTGGCAAAGAACGGCGTGTGACGGCCACCCTCTTCCTTGGTCAGGATATAGGCTTCCGCCTTGAACTTCTTGTGCGGCTTGACCGAACCCGGCTTGCACAGGATCTGGCCACGCTCGACACCCTCACGGTCAATACCGCGCAGCAGCGCCCCGACGTTGTCGCCAGCCTCGCCCGAATCCAAGAGCTTGCGGAACATCTCAACCCCGGTCACCGTCGACTTCACCGTGTCGCGGATGCCGACAATCTCGACTTCCTCGCCAACCTTGATAATCCCGCGCTCAATGCGCCCCGTGACCACCGTGCCACGGCCCGAGATCGAGAACACGTCCTCGATCGGCATCAGGAACGGCTGGTCCTTGGCCCGAACCGGCTGCGGAATGTAACTGTCGACCGCCGCCATCAGCTTCAGCACCGCGTCATGGCCCATTTCGGGGTTGGTGCCGTTCAAGGCGTGCAAGGCCGAACCCCGGATGATCGGAATGTCGTCGCCCGGATACTGGTAGGACGACAACAGCTCGCGCATCTCCATCTCGACCAGTTCCAGAAGCTCCGGATCGTCCACCATGTCGACCTTGTTGAGGAACACAACGAGTGCCGGAACGCCCACCTGGCGGGCCAGCAGAATGTGCTCCCTGGTCTGCGGCATCGGGCCGTCGGCGGCGGAAACAACGAGGATCGCGCCGTCCATCTGCGCCGCACCGGTGATCATGTTCTTCACATAATCGGCATGGCCCGGGCAATCGACATGGGCATAGTGCCGGTTGGCGGTCGAATATTCGACATGCGCGGTTGAAATCGTGATGCCGCGGGCCCGTTCTTCCGGCGCCTTGTCGATCTGGTCATAGGCGGTGAAGGTCGCGCCCCCCGTCTCGGCAAGAACCTTGGTGATCGCCGCCGTCAGCGACGTCTTGCCATGGTCAACATGGCCAATCGTGCCAATGTTGCAATGCGGCTTGTCGCGTTTGAATTTCTCTTTGCCCATCGGAGGTCTCCGTTCTTCAAATTCGGCTTAAGCGTATTTCTTCTGAACTTCCGCGGCGACTGCACCAGGGACCTGTTCATAATGATCGAATTGCATGGTGTAGCTTGCACGTCCCTGGCTCATCGAGCGCAGGTTGTTGATGTAGCCAAACATGTTGGCCAGCGGTACCATTGCATTGACAATTTGCGCGTTACCACGCGAGGACGTGCCTAGAATCTGGCCACGGCGCGAGTTGAGATCGCCGATAACACCACCGAGATAATCTTCAGGCGACGTCACTTCAACTTTCATGATCGGCTCAAGCAACACCGCACCAGCCTTTTGCAGGCCTTCACGAAGCGCCATGCGCGATGCGATTTCAAATGCGATGGCTGAAGAGTCAACCTCGTGATAGGCACCATCGGTCAAGGCAATCTTGATATCAACAATGGGGAAGCCCGCGAGAATACCGGAACCCATGACTGAATTCAGACCCTTTTCGACGCCTGGAATATATTCTTTAGGAACCGTTCCGCCAACAACCTTGCTTTCGAAAACATAGCCTGCACCCTTTTCATTGGGTTCGATCTCGAGAATGACGCGGGCAAATTGACCCGTACCACCCGTCTGCTTCTTGTGCGTGTAGTCCACTTCCGTGGAACGCGTAATGGTTTCGCGATAAGCAACCTGCGGAGCACCAACGGACACTTCCACCTTGTGGGTGCGCTTCAGAATATCGACCTTGATGTCGAGGTGAAGTTCGCCCATGCCCTTGATGATTGTTTCGCCGGACTCGGAGTCCGTTGAAACGCGGAAAGAAGGATCTTCAGCAGCCAGCTTGTACAGCGCAACCGCCATCTTTTCCTGGTCCACCTTGGTCTTCGGTTCAACCTTCATCTCGATGACAGGTTCAGGGAACTCCATCTTTTCGAGGATGACTGGCTTGGCAGGATCGCACAGCGTATCGCCAGTGCGGGTATCTTTCAGTCCAACGAGGGCAACGATGTCGCCGGCATGGGCTTCTGCAATTTCTTCGCGGTTATTCGCATGCATGAGAACCATGCGGCCTACGCGTTCAGTCTTGTCACGAGTCGAATTCAGAAGCGATGTGCCCTTGGAAAGCACGCCCGAATAAATGCGGCAGAAAGTGAGAATGCCATATTGGTCATCCATCAGCTTGAACGCCAGAAGCGCCAGAGGTTCGGTATCGGAAGAGGGACGTGTGGTTTCGCCACCGGTCTTGACATCTATGCCCTTGATCGCCGGGCGGTCCAGCGGTGAAGGCAGATAATCACACACTGCATCAAGCAAAGGCTGCACGCCCTTGTTCTTGAAGGCAGAACCGCAAAGCACGGGGAAGAAGGCAGCCGTCAAAACCGCCTTGCGGAGCAGCCGCTTGATGGTTTCGTTGCTGATTTCCTTGCCATTGAGATAGTCTTCCGTCGCCTGCTCATCGAGCTCAGCGCAGGCTTCGATCATGTCGGCACGCGCCTGCTTGGCGGCGTCAAGCATGTCCGCTGGAATTTCTTCGTCGTGATAATTCGCACCGAGAGCTTCGTTCTCCCAGATCACGGCCTTCATGCGAACGAGATCGATGATGCCCTTGAATTCAGCCTCAGCGCCAATCGGCAACTGAATGGGAACAGGACGCGCACCAAGGCGCTCCTTGATGTCATCAATGCACTGCTGGAAAGAAGCACCGGTCTTGTCCATCTTGTTGCAGAACACGATGCGCGGAACATTATACTTGTCGCCCTGGCGCCAAACTGTTTCGGTCTGCGGCTCAACGCCCTGATTCGAATCAAGCACGCAAACAGCACCGTCCAGCACGCGCAAGGAACGCTCTACTTCAATGGTGAAATCAACGTGGCCCGGCGTGTCGATGATGTTCAGGCGCTTGCCGTTCCAAACGGTGGTAGTAGCAGCCGATGTAATAGTAATGCCGCGTTCTTGTTCCTGCTCCATGAAATCCATGGTGGCAGCACCGTCATGCACTTCGCCAATCTTGTGGCTCTTGCCTGAATAGAACAAAATGCGTTCCGTGACAGTCGTCTTGCCGGCATCAATATGGGCCATGATGCCGAAGTTGCGATAGTCAGGGAGTTCGTGGGTGCGGGCCATAATGCTCGAGTCCTAATCTTTTACCAGCGATAATGGCTGAAAGCGCGGTTGGCTTCTGCCATCTTGTGGGTGTCTTCGCGCTTCTTCACGGCAGAACCGCGATTGTTGGCAGCGTCCATCAGCTCGCCGGAAAGCCGGTCAACCATGGTATTTTCATTGCGCGCGCGGGCGGCACTGATAATCCAGCGGATGGCCAATGCCTGGCGGCGCTCGGTGCGCACTTCAACAGGAACCTGGTATGTGGCACCACCTACGCGGCGCGAACGGACTTCAATGGCCGGAGCCACATTGTCCAGCGCGGTGTGGAAGAGCTGGATGGGATCGGCCTTGGCTTTGGCAACAACCTTTTCAAGGGCGCCGTAAACAATGCCTTCAGCAACCGACTTCTTGCCTTCATACATGAGATTGTTCATGAATTTGGAAAGAATCAGATCACCGAATTTTGGATCGGGATTGATAACGCGTTTGTCTGCTTTATGGCGACGTGACATGAATAACTCCCCTCGCCTTATTTAGGACGCTTCGCGCCATATTTCGAACGACGCTGGCGGCGCTTTACGACGCCTTGCGTATCCAAAATACCGCGGATGATATGATAACGAACGCCTGGCAGATCCTTGACGCGGCCGCCGCGGATCATGACAACAGAGTGTTCCTGAAGATTATGACCTTCGCCCGGAATATAGCTCACAACCTCGAAGCCATTGGTGAGACGCACTTTGGCAACCTTGCGGAGCGCCGAGTTTGGCTTCTTCGGCGTGGTTGTATAGACGCGCGTGCAAACGCCGCGCTTCTGAGGGCAAGACTGCATCGCAGGAACCTTGTTACGATAGCTCGGAACACTGCGTGGCTTACGAATAAGTTGGTTGATTGTCGGCATCGGGCCTGATCTACCTTCGTATAATGTGTTGAACCGGATTGCACATGACCAAAAACACTAAAGTGATCCGGCTCGGGACCCCTTCAGTGCTCAAAACCAGAGGCCTTCGCGAGTATAGAACCCAGGAAGGCGTGACCTCGAATGTCGTTTGTTGTTCACTCGTCAGCGTTTAAGGGTGCGAAACCCAGACTGCCTGTCGCTTGAGAACATGCGGGGTTCTAGTTCGATGAGTCCAATCCGTCAACCCCTATCTAAGCGATTTTTTGTTAAGGTGGCGCAAGCGTGCGAAAAGCTTGAATCTTTGGCACCTGCTAATATCCTTTGCCGCATTTCGCCCTATTTGAGCCACATCATCGCCCATTCCCACAGCCACATTCCGATTCACGGCGACACGATCATCACTTCTCAGAGGGAGAAACACGCAATGACCATGCCGCAACGTAACTGGTGGCACGAACTGAACACTTGGGAACCAGAGATTGCTTTGGCTTTCTACGGGCGGACTCTTGGATGGCAATTTGAACCATCCACCTTGCCCGACGGTGCCTCCTACTGGATTGCACGCAAAGATGGTAAGCCCGTTGGCGGCATTTTTGAGCTTACTGCGCCTGATTATGCAGGCGTTCCATCCCACTGGATGACGTATATGTCCGTGGGCGACATCAACAAGGCCGAAAATGAGACGGCCAAAGCGGGCGGCGAAGTCATGCGTCCCAATACCAGCGTGCCGGGCGTGGGCAAACTGGCAGTGGTGACCGACTCAACCGGAGCCCTCATTGGCCTGATCGAGCCTGACAAGAGTCACGCACTGGCTGCAGTTACACACTAACTAATCCCTGGGTTATCGTCCCGGTCGGACCCGCTTTTAAATCAAAAGCGGGTCTTTTTGCGACTGCGATCAAAAATCATGCACGTCAATCACGCCTTGAATGGCCTTGATCGCACCTTTGACCTGCGGCGTGACCGCAAATCGGTCCCCCAGTGAAAGCTCCACTTCCCGACCTGATTCGAGCTGCAAGACCATCCGCACCGGCGCACGACCGCCATTGCCAAGCCGCAAGGCAATCGAATCGAGCGACTTTGTATCGCGAACGAAGATCTTCAGGCCCTGCACAATGGCGGCAGCGGCCTTGTCCAAGATTTCCACACCCTGCAGCCGCAATTTCACATCATCGCCTTCCACATCGCACTCCACGCGCGCAATGACGGCCTTTCCCGGCTCAAGCAAATCCCGGGCAGCCGCGAGCGTATCGGAGAAACAGATCGCTTCAAACTGCCCTGTAGGATCCGAAAAGCCCACAAAAGCAAACTTGTTGCCGGATTTGGAGCGTCTCTCCTGCTTATGCGTGATGGTACCGGCAAGTTTCCCGGCACTCGCTCCAGTAGTCAGCGCCTTGTGGCGGAAGGCCGCCCACGTATCCACGCCAATTTTCATCAGGGGCTTCATGTAATCATCCAGCGGATGCCCCGAGAGATAAAATCCCACTGCTTCGAACTCATTGGCCAGACGCTCCATGGGGAGCCACGGATCACGCGCGGGCAACACCATCTCTTCCTTCGTCCCGGATCCGGCGCCAAACAAATCATTCTGACCGGCATCCACCTCGGCACTGGTGCGTGACGATGTGGCAATGAGGGTCTCGACACCTGCCAGCACTTGTGCGCGATTGGGGTTGATATCATCAAATGCGCCAGATTTTGCCATGCTTTCCAGCGCCCGCTTGTTCATGACTGAGCCATGCACCCGCTTGGCAAAATCGCCCAGCGAGGTAAAACGCCCGCCCTGTTCGCGCGTGGCAATGAGGTTCTTTACGGCCCCGGTTCCCACGTTTTTCAAGGCGGCAATCGAATAGATGATGGTCCCATCCCGCACACTGAAATCAATCTGGCTAAAGTTGACCGAAGGTGAAACCACCTTGATTTTCACGCGCAAGGCTTCGTCGCGAAACACCTGCAGCTTGTCCGTGTTGCCCATATCAAGCGTCATCGATGCTGCCAGAAACTCGACCGGGTAATTGGCCTTCAGATAGGCGGTTTGATAACTGATATAAGCATAAGGCGCGGAATGCGATTTGTTGAAACCATATTCGGCAAACTTGGCGCAGGCATCAAAAATCAAGATCGCGATATCTCGCTCAACACCGCGCTCCGTGGCACCAGTCAGAAACCGCTCGCGCTGGGCATCCATTTCAGATTTGATTTTCTTGCCCATGGCGCGCCGCAACAGATCGGCCTCAGCCAAGGTATAACCCGCGAGCTCCTTGGCAATCTGCTGAACCTGTTCCTGATAGGTGATAACGCCGAAGGTTTCATTGAGGATCGGCTCAAGCTTGGGATGCAGATATTCGATCTCTTCCTTGCCCAGTTTGCGCGCGCAATAGATAGGAATATTTGCCATGGGTCCTGGCCGATAAAGCGCCACCAGCGCAATCAGGTCCTCAAACCGGTCTGCCCGCATCTGCCGCACTGCATCGCGCATGCCCGAGCTTTCCAACTGGAACACGCCGACCGTGTCGCCTTGCGCCAGCATATGATAGGTCTTCGCATCATCCAGCGGAATTTTTGAGATATCAAAATCCGCCTTGCCCACACGGATGAGCTTCTGGGCCTTGTCTATGACGGTGAGGGTCTTGAGGCCGAGGAAGTCGAACTTCACTAGCCCAGCCTTTTCTGCATATTTCATGTTGAATTGCGTGGCCGGAAGCGATGAGCGCGGATCGCGATAGAGTGGAACGAGTTCTTCCAGCGGCCGGTCGCCAATCACAATGCCTGCAGCATGGGTGGAAGCATGGCGGTAAAGACCTTCGAGCTTCAACCCGATGTCAAGCATGCGCCGCACCGTCGGGTCGCGGTCGCGCTCTTCCTGAATTTTGGGCTCTCCATCAATGGCCTGCTTCAAGGTCACGGGATGGGCCGGATTCATTGGGATCAGTTTGGAAATCCGGTCCACCTGCATATAGGGCATTTGCAACACCCGCCCTACATCGCGGCAAACAGCTCGCGCCTGCAGCTTTCCAAACGTGATGATCTGCGCCACGTGGTCTGCACCATAACGACTTTGCACATAGTCGATCACTTCATCACGCCGATCCTGGCAGAAATCGATATCGAAATCCGGCATGGATACACGATCGGGATTGAGGAAGCGCTCAAACAGCAGCTTGAACCGCAAGGGGTCCAGATCGGTGATGGTGAGAGAATAGGCCACAAGCGAGCCGGCTCCCGAACCACGCCCCGGCCCTACGGGTATTTCCTGCGCCTTGGCCCATTTGATGAAATCGGCAACAATCAGAAAATAGCCGGGATAATTCATCTTGATGATGACACTGAGTTCAAACTCAAGGCGCTCGTGATAATTCTGTGGCTCATAACCCGGAGCCATGCCGACCGTTGCCAGCCGATGCTCCAAGCCGAGCGTGGCCTGCTTGCGGAGCTCCTCGCCCTCATCGCCCGCCGCAAAGCGTGGCAGAATGGGTTTCAATCCCTTAACAATGTAAGAGCACCGCCTGGCGATCTCGATGGTATTTTCAATGGCTTCAGGTATATCGGCGAAGAGTTCAGCCATCTCCTGCTGGTTCTTGAAATAGTGTTCCGGTGTCACACGCCTGCGGTCATCGGCGGATACAACCTGTCCTTCTGCAATGCAGATCAGGGCATCATGCGCCGCGTAATCATCCGGTTTAGCAAAATAAACCTGGTTAGTGGCAACCAGCGGGATATCCAACTCGTAGGCCAGCTCGATAAGTGCGGGTTCTGCGGCCTTCTCTGCCTCGGTTTGATGGCGCTGCAATTCGATGTAAAATCTATCGCCAAACAGGTTCTTGAACCGCTCCACAAGCTGCCTTGCCCACGAAGTTTGGCCCTGCAGCAGGGCTTCGTTGACCGGTCCATCCGGCCCGCCGGAAAGACAGATCAAGCCGTCGCTGAGTTCGGCAAACATTGCCCAGGAAACATGCGGCGTTTCCGTTTCCGGCGTTTGCAGGAACGCCCGGCTGGAAAGCTTCATCAGGTTGCGGTAACCCGTTTCATTCTTCGCCAGAACGACAAGCGGCGGCAGATGATGCGTAGCAAGCGGCATGCGGTCAGCTGGCACATCGCGCATATCCACCCGCAGAGCACATCCAACGATTGCCTGAATGCCCTTGTCGGAAAGTGCTTCCGAAAACTCAAGCGCACCAAACAGATTACACGAATCGGTTATGGCAAGTGCCGGCATCCCGGCATCCTTGGTAAGCACCGCCATCTGCTTGATATGCAAGGCCCCTTCCGCCAGCGAATAGGCTGAATGCGCCCGCAGGTGAACGTAAATAGGAGGGGTTGATTGAGTGGCCATGGCCTAAGTTTAGTCCGATTCCCTGATTTTTTCGCGCCTCACGCCGACAAAATAGTACCACGGCCAGCCACCCCAAAAAGCGTTGACGACGTGCAATCCACAAGAACCTAAAGGCGCGCGCGATCAGAAACTCGCCAGGCCGTCCACCAGCATGCCACTCTGCAAGCTTACAATCCGGCTCATGCGCTTGGCGAGTGCTATATTGTGGGTTGCAATCAGGGCTCCGAGGCCTTCCTCATGTATCAAACGCAGAAATTCTTCATGCACATGCCGGGAGGTTTCGGGATCAAGGTTGCCCGTAGGCTCATCGGCCAAGAGGAGAAGAGGACGGTTGGCGATGGCACGGGCAATGGCAACCCGTTGCTGTTCGCCGCCTGACATTTCAGCTGGCCTGTGCTGGAGTCTTTGAGATAGCCCGAGGCGCGCCAGGAGTTCCTTGGCACGGGCAGTTGCCGCGGCCTTTTCAACACCTGCAATCAATTGTGGCATCACCACATTTTCGACAGCGGAGAATTCCGGCAACAGATGGTGGAATTGATATACAAAGCCGATGCCAACCCGGCGGATGCGGGTGCGGGCCGTATCATCAAGGGTGGTACAATTCTGGCCCGCAATAAATACCTCTCCCCCGGTGGGCGCTTCCAGCAATCCAGCAATATGGAGGAGCGACGATTTTCCGGCACCCGATTGACCGACAAGGGCTACGATTTCACCCGCATGAACCTCGAGATTCAAGCCTTTGAATATATCGAGCCGTCCTGCTCCCTCTGAATAGGAACGGTCAACACTGCGAAGTTCAAGAGCAGGCTGCACTCTATTCATACCTCAGCGCTTCCACCGGATCGAGCTTTGCCGCGCGCCGCGAAGGATAAAGCGTTGCGATAAACGAAAGTGTAAGTGCCATGACCACGATCCAGAAGGTTTGCACGGGATCCATTTTGGCAGGCAACTGGGCGAGATAATAAATTTCCTTGTTGAAGGGATCAACACCGGAAAGCCATTGTATGAATTGCCGTATCGTTTCAACGTTGAGGCAGATCAGCAAGCCTAGCACCACGCCTGCGAAGGTGCCCAAGACGCCAATGGCGGCGCCTGTAATGAAAAACACCCGCTGAATGGCGCCACGTGTAGCCCCCATGGTGCGCAAAATTGCAATGTCGTGTCCCTTGTCCTTGACCAGCATGATAAGGCCGGAAATGATGTTGAGCGCTGCCACCAGAATAATCATGGTCAGGACCATGAACATCACGTTGCGCTCCACCGCCAGTGCATTGAAAAACGCCTGGTTGCGGTCCTTCCAGGTGTTGAGCCAAAGCCCTGGTCCGGTAGCCTCGCGCAATGCGGGAATGAGGCTTTCGATGTTATCAGGGTCGGCCACGGTGACTTCCAGCCCGGTTGCCCCCTCTTCCGAAGAGAAATATTCCTGTGCTTCGGAAAACGGCATGTAAATGACGTTATCATCATATTCCGACATGCCGATCTTGAAAATTGCCACCACTGGAAAATCCCGGATACGCGGCGCCGTTCCCATGACGGTATCGGGTCCATTGGGCGTGATTACCGTCAGTGTACTGCCCAGGCCAAGCTGATGACGAAACGCAAGCCCCTGCCCTATGGCCAATCCTCCGGACTTGTCGAAGCCTATGAATGTAGACTTCGCATCCTGCACGGCCGGATCCGTCATCGCCGTCTTCAGGTCCTTGTTGTTGACGCTGGGAAGCTTTGCGATGTCAGCCTCGCTGATGCCCCGCACCAGCGCTCCTGTGCTGCTTTTCAGGGAAGAGGCCATGGCCTGCCCTTCAACCAACGAAACCACCCGCTTCACGCCGTCTACCTTTTCCAGTCGCGCCGCAATGTCCTTGAAATCCGGCATCGCTGTCAAATCTTGCTTAAAGATCGTGGCATGGCCAGAGAAACCTAAAATCTTGTCCAATAATTCGGCTCGGAACCCGTTAAGCACCGCCATCACCACTATGAGCGTGGCAACACCCAGCATGATGCCCAGGAAAGAGAACAGCGATATGACGGAGATAAAGCCTTCCTTGCGCCGCGCCCGCAGGTAACGCAAGGCCAGCATCCATTCAAAACCCGCAAAGGGTTTTGTATCGGGAAGATCGTTCGTCACGCGTTAAACCGTCCCACAACGTCGGCCAGGGCTACATTTTCACGGTCCCCGGTCTTGCGGTTCTTCACCTCAGCATAACCTTCCTTCAGGCCGCGCGGACCGATGATAACCTGCCAAGGCAAGCCGATCATGTCCATGGCCGCAAATTTCCCACCAGCGCCACCTTCCTTGTCATCGTAAAGCACTTCAACGCCCTTGGCTTTCAAACCTTTGTAAACTTCGAGGCAAGCCGCATCGCTCGCCGCATCGCCCACCTTGATGTTGATCAGCCCCACATGAAAGGGTGCTACTGATTCAGGCCAGATGATTCCCGCAGCGTCATGGCTTGCCTCAATGATACCACCCACAAGCCGCGATACGCCTATCCCATAGGAACCTGATTGAACTACTACTTTCTTCCCGTCCGGCCCCTGCACTTCGCAACCCATGGGTTCTGCATATTTGGTTCCAAAGTAGAAAATGTGCCCAACTTCGATCCCGCGCCCGGTCATGCGCCTGGAGTCAGGCACACGGTTTTCAAACTCCGCCACGTCGTGCTTCTCATCAGTGGCGGCATATTTCGACGTGAAGCTGTCAACTAGCTTGGCCACAGCAGATACGTCGTCATAGTCCACATCAACAGTATCCCAATCCATATTATGGAAGTCGCTGTCGAAGAAAACGCCGCTTTCGCCGGTTTCTGCCAGCACCAGGAATTCGTGGCTCTCATCGCCACCTATCGGCCCGGTTTCAGCGCGCATGGGTACCGCCTTCAATCCAAGCCGTGCGAAGGTCTTGAGATAACTTACAAACATCTTGTTATAGGAATGCTGGCCGGCCTCGCGGCTGATGTCGAAGGAATAAGCGTCCTTCATCAGGAACTCACGTCCCCGCATGACACCAAAGCGCGGACGGACTTCGTCGCGGAACTTCCATTGAATGTGATAGAGATTGCGCGGCAGATCCTTGTAGCTTTGAACGCCTTGACGGAAGATATCGGTTATCATTTCCTCATTGGTCGGGCCAAATAGCATTTCGCGATCATGCCGGTCCTTGATGCGCAGCATTTCCTTGCCATAGGCATCATATCGACCGGATTTTTTCCACAGCTCGGCGGGTTGTATCGTTGGCATCAAAACTTCCAGCGCACCCGCCTGATTCTGTTCTTCGCGCACGATTTGCTCGATCTTCTTCAAGACACGAAAGCCCAACGGCAACCATGAGTAGTTGCCGGCAGCTTCCTGCCGGATCATGCCAGCACGCAGCATAAGCCGATGCGAAACAATTTCCGCTTCCTTCGGATCGTCCCGCAAAATGGGCATGAAATATTGCGAAAGCCGCATGAGAATCCCCGTGTAATTCGTGTTTGCGTCCTTTTAAGGGAAACCTTCGGGAACACAAGCCACGCAATTTTAGGTAAGACTTTGCAATCATGTAATTTTTAACGTGACAACTTAATCTTTCCTGCTAGTTTCGCCGCCAACAATAAAAAGAGGACCGTGGTTTACTGCAATGGTGGACCCAGGTCTGGGGAGGATACTTCCGGGCGCGCATGCGGATTTCCGCAAGACAGCAGCCCCGCTTTTCCCAAGGGATTGGCAGTTAAAGGAAGATCAATCGACTTGAAAAGGCGGAGCGTAAAGCTTCGCCTTTTTTATTGGATTATCCATTGGGCTTCTGCATCGTATCGTAGAACGGCAGATGTTCCAGCGTAAGAAGGCCCCGCGTTTTAGCATAGTAGAAAACCACAAATACAACCGTGGCTATGATGGTCGTAATAATTGCCTTGAACACCAGTTGCGGGTTAACCGGTGCGCCCGGCTCGTGCCCCTGCTCAACTTCAATCCCACTTTCATGCGAATTGCGCACGCCAATGGGCAGTGCCAGAAACAGCACCAGCCACCAGATGATGAAATAGATTGCAATGGCGCTGCCAAGATTCATGCTTGTTCCAGTTCAATGAGAGTACCATAGAAATCCTTGGGATGCAAAAACAGTATCGGCTTGCCATGCGCGCCAATTCTGGGCTCTCCATCACCCAGCACGCGCGCGCCTCCAAGCAGCAAGTGATCTCGTGCGGCTTCGATATCAGAAACTTCGTAGCAGATGTGATGCATGCCGCCCGCGGGATTTTTTTCCAGAAAGGCCACAATGGGAGATGCCTCGCCATAGGGCTCCAGCAATTCAATTTTGGTATTGGGCAATTCAACGAATACAACACGAACGCCGTGCGCAGCTTCCGTCTGTGGCGCGGAAACTGTAGCACCCAGCATGTTGCGATACGTCTGCGCAGCCTTCTCCACGTCCGGCACCGCGAGTGCTATGTGGTTCAACCGTCCAAGCATCTGCTGGCCTCCTTGTTCGCGCTGCAATCTAGAGCAGGTTCGCCAAACATCAATGCGGCCTTTGGGCAAGCTGCGCAATGATCCAGGCACGCGACTGCGGCATTTCGAGCCCCCGCGCACCAAAAATGTGCCGTTCTAGAAAATATCCCGTGAGCTTGAATCCCTCGAGAATGTCTTCGCGCGTGGCTTCACCCTTGCCTGTCAAAAAGGGCGGCAATTGAAAAAGTTTGTCATGGTAAGGGGCACCCGCCTCCCGGCTAACCGCCCGCCCGGTTTTGGGAGACACATAGGCAAGGTCTCGAGCCTCACCGGTTACAGCGCATTTCGAAAGATCAAGACCAAACCCCAGCTCGTCCAGAAGCCCCAATTCCCAACGCACCAGCAATGCCGGCCAATGCTCATCGCGGTCCATCGCATCCAGCACGATCTGGAAAGCCGTATATAGTTTCTGATGCGGCTCGCGCTCGGGCAAAACTTGGGTAAGGGCTGCAAGTGTAGTAAGGCCCGAAAGACGAAATGCATCTTCCATGATGGTCCCGGCTGAAAGCCGCAAAGGTTCCAGCACAAACGTTCCAAGCTGTTCTTCAACACGCGCCCGCCAGACTATAGTTACAAAATTACCGGGCTGCAAAACCGGCCTTTGCTGGCGTGAACGTCCACCCCGCACAAGCCCCAGGCTACGGCCGTGCTTGGGCGTGAATATCTCGGCAATGACGCTGGTCTCCCCATGCTTGCGCACCGAAAGGATAACGCCTTCATCGCGCCATTCCATCGCGGGCCTTATTTGTCCAGACCCATCATGCGCAGGCGTTCAGGATCTTCCGTCCAGTTTTCCCGCACCTTCACAAACAGGAACAGATGCACCCGCCGTTCAAGGGATTTTTCCAATTCTTCGCGCGCCATCTGGCCCAGCGTCTTGATCATCTGTCCACCCTTGCCCAGCACAATGGCCTTCTGGCTGTCGCGCTCGACAAATATCACCTGGCCTATCTTGACTGAGCCATCAGGCTGCTCTTCCCACGTCTCGGTTTCAACAGTGGAGGAATAAGGCAGCTCCTCATGCAGCCGCAGATAAATCTTTTCCCGTGTTACCTCAGAAGCCAAAAAACGCATTTGCACATCTGCGGTCTGGTCCTCGGGATAGAGCCACGGACCCGTAGGCATCAGCCCTGCTATCTTTTTCCGCAAGTCGTCAACACCTGATCCCTTCAGCGCACTGATCATGAATGTGTCCGTGAATGCAAATGCTTCATTGAAACGCCTGGCAATCTCAAGCAATACCTCACGCCGCAACAAGTCGACCTTATTGAGCGCAAGAATTGCCTTGGCATGGTTCTTCTGCAGCCCCTCGATAATGCGCATTACTTCGTCATTCCGTCCGAGGCGCGCGTCAGCAAGCAATATCGTGACGTCGGCCTCCGTCGAACCAGTCCATGCGTTTTCCACCATGGCTTCATCAAGCTTGCGCTTTGGCGTGAAAATGCCTGGAGTATCCACCACAATGACCTGGGCAGACCCTTCCATGAAAATGGCCCGCAGCCGTGCCCGCGTGGTTTGCACCTTGTGTGACACGATAGACACTTTCGAACCCGCAAGCTGGTTCACAAGTGTTGATTTTCCCGCGTTCGGCGCACCGATGATGGCGCAAAAGCCACAACGGGTTTCAGTGTCTGTCATTAACGAATATCCCAGTGCTTTAAAAAATTCTTCGCTGCATTCATTTCGGCCAGGCGCTTGGATGGTCCAGTGCCTTCTTCCGGTTCTTTGCCCCTGACATTCAAGGCGACTGTAAATGTCGGACTGTGCTCCAGGCCTTCACGCTTGAGAATTTTGTATTCAGGAATGGGAAGGCTGCGCGCCAGTGCCCATTCCTGCAGGAAGGTCTTGGGGTCCTTGCTCACCAAACGGCGCTCCAGCAAATGCCTCGCCCAGTTCCTTAACACAAACGCCCTGGAAGCTTCCAGGCCGCCATCAAGGTAAATGCCACCAATTACCGCTTCAACAACATCTCCTACCACAGATGTATTGAGATTGACCCCCTTTTTCTGCTCACTGTGGCCCACCACAATAAATTCGCTGAGCCCCAGTTCCTTGCCCACCTCGGCGCAAATTTCACCACGCACCAGATTACTGTGGACATTGGCCATATCGCCTTCACGGTGCGAGGGGTTCGTGCGGAAAAGCTCCTCGGCAATGACCAGCGCCAAAACCCGGTCACCCAGAAATTCCAGACGCTGGTAATCATCCTGCTTTTGCTTGGAGCTGCTATGGGTAAGCGCATGGCGCAAAAGGCCATGATCCTTGAACTCAAAACCTAGGCGCTGGGCAATCCGTTCATAAAGAGTGGCACTGAACCGAACCAAAACTCAATTGCCTAAAGCAGATTGAGGAACCGGCCCCAGCGAATTTCCAAAGGCCACTTCCAGAATTCAAACAAGCTGGTGCCGCGCGAAATCGAGAAGAAGATGATATCGGCCCGGCCTACAAAATTCTCGATGGGAACATAGCCGACATGGTCGAGAAACCTGGAATCTTCAGAGTTGTCCCGGTTGTCGCCCATCATGAAATAACGCCCGGCCGGCACCAGATATTCCGATGTATTATCTGCTTGGCCCATGGGTTGCTCATCGAGAACATGATATTTTATGCCATTTGGCAGGGTCTCTTCATATTGTGCAACGGGATGGCCATTGCCTACACCATCAAACTCCGTATCAACATAGTCCTCAATGCGGACCTTGGGCACCGCAGTGCCATTAATGAACAATACGCCCTCTTTCATCTGGATGCGGTCGCCAGGGAGCCCAATAACCCGCTTGATATAGTCAATCTTGGTGTCTGTCGGCAGCTTGAAAACAGCCACATCGCCACGCTTTGGCGTGTCTGCCAATACGACCCTGCCTGGAAAATCGATGGGGCAGCAAGAAATCAAATTATTGCCGAAGGCATCCAGCGAAAAATTGAAGGAATACTTGCTGTAACCATAGGACAGCTTGGACACAAAAAGATAATCGCCCACTTTCAGCGTGGGATACATGGATGCGGAAGGGATGTTGAAAGGTTGATAAAGAAAAGTACGTACAAAAAACGCGATCAGCAGAGCCTGGATGATAACTTTTACGGTCTCCCAGATGCCTTCTTCCGATTTTTGGCGCGAATCTTGGGCGGCTGCCATATCATCTTCCCATACTGCAAAGTTGCGCTATAGCGTCAACTGGATATGAGTTGCAATGCAACAACTTGCAAGCCCCTCCACTGTTGCGAATAAACCACAGTGATTCGGACAGACGCATTAATCCTTCGTAATATCAGCCACTGCCTCAATCATGACAATGGCCTGCGCATAGGGATAATCATCGGTTATCGTCAACAATATGTTGGCCTTGTGGCCTGCAGGTATAATCCGGTCGAGTTGTGCCTTTGCCCCACCAGTAAGTTGAAGGGTGGGCCGCCCCGAGGGCTCATTCACCACCCCCATGTCTTTCCAATAGACGCCGCGGTGAAAACCTGTCCCCAAGGCCTTTGAACAGGCCTCCTTGGCGGCAAACCTTTTGGCGTAAGACGCGGCACGCTGCTCACGGCCATCGGATTTCTTCTGTTCGACTTTTGTATAGATCCGATCAATGAAACGCTGGCCATAGCGTTCCAGCGTCTGCTCAATGCGGCGGATGTCCACCATGTCATTGCCAAGACCGATGATCATGTTTTCAGCCCCCGGCTTCCTGGTTTGTAGGCCGGAATGGCCAATAGCTCGGCCGGCAACGCGTCAGCGGCATAAGCCGGAATTTCGAGGCTTGTCAGAGCATGCAGAGGAACGCCGATATCGGCTTTGCCTCCGGAACGGTCAATGAGGCAAGCTGCTGCCACAGTCACCCCGCCTTCCTCCGCAATCCCTGCAATGCATTCACGCGATGACAACCCAGTCGTGACAATATCCTCTACCATGAGCACCCGTGCACCTGGGGGAATTGTGAAGCCGCGGCGCAGCACCAGCTTTCCATTTACCCTCTCAAAGAAAATGGCTGGGACGCCGAGTTGTCGGCCCATTTCATATCCCACGACCACGCCCCCCATCGCGGGCGATACAACAAGGTCGACGGGTTCCATAATTTGTGCCACCAACGCCACGCAAAGGCGGGCCGCGCGTTTGGGATCCATCAGCACGCGCGCGCATTGGAGATAGCGCGCACTGTGGAGGCCCGACGAGAGGATGAAATGCCCCTCCAGCAAGGCACCTGCCGCACGAAACTCGTTCAATACCTCTTCATGGCCCAGCATTTGTCACCCTGTTGCCCGCGTTACCGAACTCACCGCATTGCGGGTCTTGAGTCCGGCAACAATATCGTTCAGATGCCGTGCATCATGTACTTCCAGCAGAATGTCGAGATCAAAAAAGTCGCGGCTGCCTTTCTTGGCGATAAGCTGCAGTTCGTCGATATTAGCGCCCTGCTCGCCCACCAATTGTGTGACTTGCGCTAAAGCCCCGATCTCGTTCAGCAGCACAATCTTGAGCCGCGCAGGAAATTGCTGATTCAGGGCTGCCCCATCCCAGGCCAAATCAATCCAGCGCTCCGGCTGGTTGTCAAACTGCTCCAGCGCCTTGGCAAAGATAGGATAAATTGTGACACCTTCGCCTGGCATGGAAATGCCTACAATGCGCTCACCGGGAACCGCACCTGTCTCGCGTGATATCTTGAAAGCTGTATTGCCGGTAAGTCCGCGCACGGGCACTGCGTTGGCCTCTGACTGCTCCGGCTTCTTGGTTGAAGCCTTGCGGCGTGATTCCCGCATCTGGTTTTCTCCCACCGTCAGGCCCATGGCCTTCAGCATGTCATAGCCTGAAAGGTCACCTCTCCCAATGGCAGCCATCGCATCTTCCACATTTTTGTGTCCAAGCCTCGGAACGGCTGCAGCCACTTCCTTCTCCGCATAGGCCTTGTTCTGCTTGGCCAGCATCTTTTCAACGATTTCGCGCCCAAGCCCCGCAAATTGCTTGCGCATGGCAGCCCGAGTGGCACGCCTTATGGCAGCACGTGCCTTGCCGGTAACAGCAATTCCCTCCCAGGCTGGAGGCGGCACCTGTGCATCACTGCGAATAATATCGACTTCATCGCCATTCTCAAGTTCTGACACCAGCGGCGTATGCCGCCCATTCACCTTTGCGCCGACGCAACTGTCACCAACGCTTGTATGCACCGCATAAGCAAAATCGATAGGCGTAGCGCCACGCGGCAAGGCAATGAGTGCACCCTTGGGGGTGAAGCAGAATACCTGATCATGGAACAATTCCAGCCGGGTATGCTCAAGAAATTCCTTGGGGCTTTCCCCTTCCTGCAGCATTTCAACGAGGTGCCGCAGCCAGCGATAGGCATTGGATTCAGCCATGGGTGAGCGAAAACCGTCAGCAGCCTCCTTGGCATCGGGCACGTCCTTGTAAAGGGAATGTGCAGCCACGCCCCGCTCTGCAATCTCGTGCATAAGCCGGGTCCTGATCTGCATTTCGACCCGCATGTGATGTGGCCCGATCACAGTCGTATGCAGGGAACGGTAGTCATTCTGCTTGGGTGTGGAAATGTAATCCTTGAAGCGGCCTGGAATTCCACGCCAGGTCCGGTGGATAATTCCAAAGGCGCGGTAGCACTGGTCGACCGTGCCGACAATCACGCGAAAGCCGAAAATGTCAGAAAGCTGTCCCAGCGACAGATGCTTGCGCTCCATCTTGTTCCAGATCGAATAGGGGCGCTTTTCACGTCCATAAACCTCGGCTTTAATGCCGTTCTCGGCAAGTTTGGTCACCAGCGCCTTTTCAATCTCGCGCAGGATATCGCCGCTTTCTTCATGAAGCTGTTTCAGCCGCTCCACCAAAATCTTGTTGGCGTCTGGATTCAGTACCCGGAAAGAAGCGTCTTCCAGTTCGTCACGCACGGCCTGCATGCCCATGCGACCAGCCAGCGGCGCGTAAATATCCATGGTCTCCTGCGCGATGCGGCTGCGCTTTTCGGCACTCACTCCGTCAATAGTACGCATATTGTGCAGGCGGTCGGCGAGCTTCACCATCAGCACCCGCACATCCTTGGACATGGCCACCAGCAGCTTGCGTAGGTTCTCAGCCTGCGTTGCCTCCTTGGTCACCATGTCGATCTTCTTGATCTTGGTGAGCCCGTCAACCAGCGAAGCTATTTCTGGACCAAATTTCTCCTCAATTTCCTGGTGCGTGGCCTCGGTATCTTCCACCGTGTCATGCAGAAGCGCTGCTGCAATGGTGGCACCATCCAGTTTCATCTCGGTCAGGATGGCGGCAACTTCGAGGGGGTGGTTGAAATACGCCTCGCCTGAAGCCCGTCGCTGGTTGCCATGCGCCTTCATGGCATAAACATAGGCTCGGTTCAGCAGGTCCTCATCCGCACCCGGGTCATATTTGACCACCCGCTCCACCAATTCATATTGCCGCATCATGATTTAGGCAGTCTACGATAAAAAAGGCCGGACACTAGAGGCCCGGCCGCTTTATTTTCTGAAATGTAAGCCGCGCCTCAATACCCGTTGCGCTGGCTGCCGGGGCTTTCGGCTGGTGGCATGCCTTCGAGTCCACGCAGCAACTCCTCTTCCGTCATCTGCGTGAATTCGGATTCTTCAGCAGACTCGGCAGTCTTTTCGCCAATTGAGCCTGGCACTTCCGACGTGAGCAGCGGTACAGCCGTTGGCTCAGGCTCGTCCACTTCAACATGTTTCTGCATGGCATGAATGAACTCCTCGCGAAGATCATCCTTGTTGATTGTTTCCTCAGCGATTTCGCGCAATGAAACCACAGGATCCTTGTCATTGTCGCGGTCAAGCGTGATAGGTGCGCCCTGCGAAATCATGCGGGCACGGTGGGCGGAAAGCAGAACCAGCTCAAAACGGTTCGGCAGTTTGTCAATGCAATCTTCAATTGTGACGCGGGCCATGGGCGCGTGGTCTCCTGGGAATGTTCAGCGGATTTCGCCGCCTTCTAGGACTATTTTACCCAAAAGGCAAGTTACGATATTTACGCTTTCCGCGTTCCTCCTGCGTGGTACACTGCAGCGGGGCAAAGGCTTAACCCAAGGAAAATATTATGGCATTGGAAGAACTGAAGGCACAGATAAGTCTGCTCGTCAGCCAGATCAACAATCAACCGGAAGACATGCATGAACTTGAAGAAATGCTGCACCAAAAACTAGCCGAATTGCGTGCCACTGGACAGCCTCTTCCGCCAGACCTAGTGGAATTGGAACGGCAGCTGCTGGAAAACTTCCCCAAGGCGGAATGAAATGTAGTTTGCGTGATCATTCCAGCTTCCGAACCGCATGGCCGCCAAACTCATTTCGCATCGCCGCCACCAGTCTATCGCCATAGGAGTTCGGGTCGCGTGAGCGCAGGCGATCAAGCAAAGCCATTGTAATGACCGGGGCAAACACCCCGAGGTCAATAGCTTCATTTACAGTCCACCGCCCCTCCCCCGAATCTTCCACATATGGCGCAATTCCTGTCATATCCGGATTCTTGGAAAGCGCATCTGCCGTTAGGTCTAACAGCCATGATCGTATCACACTGCCCTGCCTCCAGATTTCAGCAATCTGGTGCAGGTCAAAACCAAATTCAGTCTTATGCTTCATGACCGAAAAACCTTCGGCATAGGCCTGCATCATGCCGTACTCGATCCCGTTATGTACCATTTTGGCGAAATGTCCGGCTCCTACGGGTCCTACATGGCCCCAACCCCGGTCAGGTGCCGGTGCCAGCGTTTCGAAAATCGGACGCAAGCTTTCAACTGCTGCCTTGTCACCACCAATCATCAGGCTATAGCCTTCAGTCCCTCCCCAAATGCCGCCGCTGGTGCCGCAATCGACAAAGTTCAATCCAAGATTCCCCAGCATGCCCGCACGCCGCAACGTGTCTTTGTAATTGGAATTACCTCCATCAATCACAATGTCGCCCCGGCCCAGCAGCGGCGCAATTTTGCTGAGCGAGTCATCGGTAATGTTGCCTGCAGGCACCATCAGCCACACAATTCGCGGAGTTGCGAGTTGAGCAACAAGTGCTTGCAAGGTTTCTACCGTCTGTGCACCCTTGTCCTGTAGATCCTTGCGCGCCTCGGACTTGGGATCACAGCCCACAACCTCATGCCCGCCACGCATCAGCCGCTGCGCCATATTGGAGCCCATCCGGCCCAAACCGATCATGCCGAGTTTCATTACAATTTTCCTTTAGATGACGAATTGAGGGCTATAGGATGATAGCTTGCTATACCTCAATCATTTGAAACCTTTAGAGTTCCAATAACGGCCTTACTCTATCAAGGCGCGCTTGCATTGAATGACCAAATAACCCTGTTGTCACTTCCAGAAAACCTCAGCGCGTTTGAATGCCTTCCATGCCGCAATCAGTTTATTTTCAACAGACAATGCACTGCGGTCGTTCCAACCACGAATATATCCCGAAATTTTAGCGCTTTCTTCCACGGCTGGCACAAGCGCTTTCAGAAAGTTGCGAGCAGACACTGCATCGCTTTGAAACCCGAGAAGGTCTTGCATCTCAACAATATGCCGGATGAACTGTTTTGTCTTTCGCGGCTTGCCCAATGATGCGCCAAAAAAATCAACTCCATATCGGAGCTTTTTGAAGGAAATGCGCAGCCTGTGGCGCGCGCGCTCATCTATTCCTGATAATTCCTTGCCACGCTTCAGCACATGGTTATAAAGCCTACGCAAAATGGCCCGCACAAATTTTCGGGGCCGTTTGGCCTTCTTTACCTTCCATGATTGTTGAGCCAGCAGGCGTTGCAGTTTCAGCACAAAAACGGTGGTCTCACGATCTTCGAGCATGCTGCGGGCCTGTATATAGACGGCTATCCGTCGATCCTCGATCACCTTCAGCAGTGCTTCACTGCCCACCGGTTTATCCTTCGGCGCGAGTGGTCCGTGAATGATGCGTTCATGAAACACATCGCATTCCCGCGCTGGACCAAATCCCGTGGAAATGCGCTTGATGTCATCTGATAAGTCCTGGAAATCCTCACAGGGTGCCACATGGTTGAACATGGCAAGAGCACTTTTCATGCGCCGTAACGCCACGCGCAACTGATGAATGGCCTCTGGGGCATCCGATGTACGTAGAGCTTCCCAGTTTCCAGTAAAATGCTCCATCGTGTGATTAAGGATTGTCGCAACCGCTTCATCAAATGTTGCATTGGCCAGGAGGTTGATTTCCTGCGTCTTGACGGGAACAACTGTTGCCAGCCCGCGCAAACGCATCCCGCGCTCACTCTTGTTTACAAAGTCGAGCCGCAAAGGCAATTCCCGCAGGGCCTTCAGAGCGAAACCATACAGATCTGACTCCTTTCCGGATTTCAGCTCCATTTCCACCTCTGAAATTGCAAGCCGCGCCCCGCTTGCCAAAATCCAGCCATCGTCGAATGCGACTTCAATTTGAGAACCTGCTTCATGTACAACAGCTGCCTGTCGCTTCACCTGTGTTTCAAACTGTATTTCAAGGGGCTTGTCGCCAATGATCCCGTACAGGTCCTGCGCTGTCTTCGCGTTAAACAGTGCAATGTCGGGTTTCAGTTGGGTTGAAGGAACTTCTATCTCAGTGCGCCTGAACGGGCCGGATCCGGTCGATGCTTTGAGCGTAAGGACCCAGTTCTTATCTGCGATGCTGCGGCTGCGCAGGACAATGCCTTGCGACCAGAGATCTCCCTCCGCTGTATCGAAGTAAGTTGAGCGCAATTCCTTGGCTGGGACTGCTGCGACCGTCAAAAAGAGCGGAGATTGGAGAACGTTCTGCAACCCTTCAGCATCAGTCTTGAATTTGATTTCAATTTCAACATCATCAAGCTCACTTGCAAAGCAGTTCATCTGGCCTGAAAAACTCCCTCCCACGCGCACCGCAACACGCGGTGATAACAATCCCAAATTGGTGAATGAACTGCGGGAGTCAAGCCTTGTGCCAATGGACGACGAATTAATTTGAACTCACGGAACATTACTTTGCCCCCCCGCATTTTTACACACGCCAGGTATCATACGTGTTTCAAAGGATGAATATCATGATCAAGATCACCACACTCACAGCCGCCCTTTTGCTCAGTATTTCCCCAGCCTTTGCCCAGACCACACCAACCTCTCCCGCAACCGGTGCAACCCCGGAACCCGCCGTTCCTCCCTCGCCGCCGGTTTCTCCTAACCCACCCCAAACAGAAAATGACACGGGCAATCCGGGTGGAGCAGACAAAATGGGAAATAACGGCCACGACGATCAGGAGGGACGCAATGACGATGACCGCATGGCTGGTCAATATGGCATGAGATATCACCGTGGCATGTATGATCGCGATTGGATGCGTTGGCATCAAGGCATGGGCCAGATGGGTGACATGGGTCAGATGGGTGGCATGGGCGGTGGTAGCATGAAGACAACCCACTTTGAATTGCGGCTCGGATCCGTGAACCTGCAGGTGGATTGTGGCGATGAACCCATGAAGGCCTGTATCGATGCCAGCAAACCCTTGATTGACGCAGCGATTGCCCAAGGCAGAATGTCATCAACCCCTTGATCCGGATACGTGCCTAGATAAGCCATAGGGAGGCAAGACCGAGGAATGCAAAAAACCCCACCACATCGGTGACGGTTGTCACAAATGTGCCGGATGCGATGGCGGGATCAATATCGAAGTAGTCGAGCGTCAGCGGAACCAGAATGCCGGCGAGTGCTGCTGCCAGAAGGTTGATGACGAGGGCAGCAGCAATCACCAGGCCTAGCCTGTCGGACCCGAACCACCACCACGAGAAGAGGCCCACGACAATGGCAAACAGAATGCCATTGATCAGCCCCACCGAGCATTCGCGCAAGGCGACCCGCATGGCATTGAGCGGCCCGAGGTTACGGGTGGCAAGGTTACGCACCGCGACAGTCATGGTCTGCGTTCCGGCATTGCCGCCCATGGACGCAACGATTGGCATGAGAATGGCGAGCGCCACCATGTGCTGAATGGTGCCGCCGAACCAGGAAATGACCCAGGACGCCAGAATGGCTGTAGCGAGGTTCACAAACAGCCACGAAAAGCGCGATCGCGCGGTCTGCCACACGGTGTCCGAGATGGTTTCCTCCGCACCTACGCCGCCCAAGTGCAGAATATCTTCTTCCGCCTCTTCATGAATGACGTCCACGATGTCGTCCACCATCAGGCTGCCGACTAGCCGCGCATGGTCATCGACGACGGCTGCGGAAACCAGGTTATATTGCTTGAACTTGTAGGCAATATCCGCCTGCTCTTCATTCACGTGAAATACCGTCTGTTCGCGGTTCATGATGCGCTCAATGGGCGTTTCCCGCGGCGTCCTGAGCACGCGCGCCAGTGACAGCACGCCTTGGAGGTGAAATTCCGGATCGACGACATAGATTTCGACGAAATCTTCCGGAATATCTTGCGAGGTTCGCGCATGATCTATGGTCTGGCCCACGGTCCAGAATTCTGGCACGGCCACGAACTCCGTTTGCATCAGGCGCCCGGCGGAATATTCGGGATATTCCAAAGCACGGTTCAGCGCCGCCCGATCTTGCTTGGAGACCTTGGAAAGGATTTCCTCTTGCTCGGATTTTTCCAGATCCTCGATGAGATAAACCGCATCGTCGGTGTCGAGCTTCTTGATGGCGGACGCGATCACATCGCTTGGCAGCGCCGCCATCAGGGCGTCTCTGGCGTCCTCGTCAAGCTCCGCCAGAGCCTCGACGTCGAAACTGCGCCCCAGCGCCGCAATCAGCTTGACCCGGTCTTCCTGGGCAAGGTTTTCGATGAGATCGGCAAGGTCAGCCGCATGGAGTTCGCGGGTGAGCACGCGAACCTCGCGGGCATCGTCACTTGCGAGGGCCTGTTCCACCCGCGCCAGATAGTCCGGCGTGATCGCGGCCCACTCATCTCCCACACGCATATCGCCCAGAGGCTCTGTCATGTCGCCAATCCTCTTGCAGTGTGCTTAATCTGCAGTCCGTCTCATCAAGAGGATTCTCGTGTGAAGTGCAAGCCTGAACAATGAAAACTGATACTTTGGCAAAATTCGCCGTGGCCCTGTCGGGCGTTGCCTGGGGACTTTTCTGGATTCCCCTGCGCGCCCTGAACATGGCAGGCATCGACAAAACCTGGGCTTTCATTTTCTTCAACCTGACGCCCATGATTCTGGTGCTTCCACTGGTTCTTGCGCGGTGGAAGCACGTCGTGAAGGGCGGGCCTCCCCTGCTGCTCATTGGCCTGTGCCTGGGCCTCACGCAGTTCTTCTATTCCCTGTCGGTCCTTCACACTGAAATCGTCCGGGCCATGATCCTGTTTTATTTCAACCCCGTCTGGACCATGCTTCTGGCGCGGTTCTTCCTCAAGGAAGCCATCACCCCCATTCGCTGGACAGCCATCCTGATCGCATTTGTGGGGATGTCAGTGGTGCTCCATGCCGACCAGCATTTTCCCTTGCCGCAAAACTTGGGCGACTGGTCAGCACTGGCAGCGGGTCTCGCATGGTCCTCATCGGTGGTGCTGATGCGCCACTTTCAGCAGCAGGAGCCGGTTGAAATGTTCGCCCAGAATTTTCTCTGGACGGGACTGCTATTGCTGCCGCTCATCGCATTTGCGGATTTCAGCGCCATGCCGCCACTGGAACTGGCACTTGCCCAACTCTGGTGGTTGCTGCCCTTCATATGCCTTGTGGCAATGGCGGGCGTTTATGCCGCCATGTGGGCCGTGCCCAAACTGCCATCGGCCATTGTAGGCCTCCTCTACATGACCGAAATCAGCACAGGCGCCATCAGCTCGGCACTGCTGTCCGGCGAACCCTTTGGACTGCGGGAAATGCTCGGCATTGCCATGATCACTTTCGCGGCGGTTTTTGAAAGTGCGCGCGATATCTGGCGCGAGCAGCGCAAGGTGCAGGCGTGAACGCTTATGTGATTGCCTATGCCATCATCTGCATCTTTCTCGCAAGCATCGTGCGGGGCTTTTCCGGCTTCGGCTTTTCGCTGCTGTCCATCACCGCGCTTTCGCTGGTGTTGCCGCCTGCCCAGGTCGTGCCGTCAATCTTCATGCTGGAAGTAGCCGCCAGCATCCGCTTGCTGCCAGAGGTCTGGAAGGACATTCACTGGTGCTCACTCGCACCCCTGATAGCGGGATGCCTTGTGGCAACCCCATTCGGTGTCTGGCTCCTGGCCAATGTGCCAGCACCCCCCATGCAAATGGCGCTTGGCATCTTTGTACTGCTGTCCACCATACTGCTCTGGTTAGGCTATGCCTTGAAGGCGATGCCAGGCAGGGTGGCAAGCATGGCCGTGGGAGCAGCTTCGGGTCTTGCCAATGGAGCCTTTGGCATAGGCGGACCACCCGTGATCCTCTTCTATTTTGCATCACCAGCCGGAAACATCGCAGGCCGCGCCTCCCTCATCGCCTTCTTTCTGGCAACTGATGTGATTGGCCTTGCCTTCCAGTGGCGTGAAGACCTGGTAACCCGCGAGGCAGCTTTAATGGCCGCGATCTTTGTGGTGCCGCTGATGTTGGGGATATGGGTTGGAACGCGGGGCTTCAAAAATGCCGACCCGAAAATGTTCCGAAAAATTGTCCTGCTGATTCTGGCTGCGCTGGCAATCATCAGTGTACTGAAAGGTGCCTTGCAAATGACATAGCTCTGCCTCTTGTGAAAACAGTAATGCCGTTCTCGGGTAGCGAAGGGTTACATGGGCCGCACTTCAGGACGAGTCGGACCTCAGCGCGTCACGGGCCAGCCCGTGGCATTCGGCGAGCACCTCATCGATTTCATGAACCGGCCTCTTGCGGTGGCCCGGGGGAGGACCCGGCCTGAGTGGTGATCTGAATTTCAGGCTT
>JANMAE010000117.1:0-4079 GCA_031359445.1 Hyphomicrobiales bacterium
CGAAACCGAACTGTTTTCAGGCGCCTTCTGGGCTGGCAAAAAGGCCTTGGAACTTGGGCTGATCGACGGCATCGGCCACATGCACGACATCCTCAAAAACAAGTTCGGCGACAAGCTGGTTATGAAAAATATTGCGGCTTCCCAAGGCTGGGGCCTAAAGCGCCTTGGTTTTGGCACTTTTGCAGAGCTTCCTGCTGCGGCTATAGAGACACTGGAAACCCGTGCGCTATGGGCTAAGTTCGGCTTGTAGGGCGTAAGGAAAAGGAGAAGCAGATGTTTATCGCAAAGATTGTTTCGGTTGTCGTGGCAGGTATATTGACCGGGATCACTGCGCGACTTCTGCTTGCTGAATCAAACAAGGCCAAGGCTCGTGTACATGCCAAGGCCCGCAAGCCCGCCACCGTAACCAAGCTCCGTCAGGATCCCGCCACTGGCGTATATTATCCCGTGGAATGAGCAGCAACGCCACGGACGCAAAGATAGAAAGCGTCTATGGCGCAAAGTCCTATTCAGATTTAACCACCCTCTATGATGAGTGGGCTGAAACATATGATGCCGACATGCAGGGCGTGGGCTATGTCCATCCTGCTGTCATGGCAGGCTTGGTGGGTCGCTATGTGCAGGACAAGTCTTCTGCCATTCTGGATGCTGGCGTAGGCACCGGAAACCTAGGCAATATCCTGCACATCATGGGTTTCACCAATCTCTGGGGTCTCGACATGTCCGAAGGCATGCTCGCCCGTGCCAGAGCCCGCAATATCTACACCGATCTGCGCAACCGAACGCTGGGCGAAGCTTTGGACCTTCCCGATGGCAGCATGGCAGCCATTGTATCAACCGGCGTTTTCACGACAGGCCACGCACCTGCCAGCGCTTGGGACGAACTGGTGCGCGTAACCAGGCCCGGCGGACACCTGATCTTCACCGTTGCTGAAACCGTGTGGACAGAAGCAGGCTTTGCCGCGAAGTTTGAAGAACTGTTTGGAAAATCCATGGTGGAATTGCTTGAGGTCACGCCACCCTATCATCCCATGCCATATTCGCCAGCCGAATCCCACTTTACCACCGTAGCCCGCGTCTATCGCCGCACTAAGGCTTGACCCCGCGCACCGCCATCCCTAGTTTGCGCACCCAATGAAGAAGGTGCGTGAAATAATTGCCATCATTGAAGAGGATGGATGGTATATTGTTGCAACACGCGGCAGTCACCGGCAATATAGACATCCGGTAAAAACTGGACGTGTTACGATAGCGGGAAAATTGAGTGACGACATGGCACCAGGCACGTTGAACAGCCTTCTCAAGCAGGCAAAATTGAAGGAGCCCCGCTGATGCGCTTTGCAATTGTCATCGAGAAGGCTGAAGCAAATTATTCGGCTTATGTACCGGACCTACCGGGATGCGTGGCCACCGGTTCAACCATTTCCGATGTGGAAAATGAAATTCGCAAAGCTATCCGTTTTCATATTGATGGCCTGCAGGAAGATGGGGAAATTGTTCCCTCGCCAACAAGCATTGCTGAGTATGTGGACGCATAGGTGGCTTCTTCGGAATCTGGACCAGATTCGAACTTGACCCCGCGCACCGCCATCCCTAGTTTGCGCCCCCAAATGGCACTGAACCCCACGCAATCATTCCAGGACCTCATCCTCACGCTGCACCAATACTGGGCAGCGCAGGGCTGCGTCATTCTGCAGCCCTATGACATGGAAGTGGGCGCTGGCACGTTTCATCCCGCAACTACGCTGCGGTCAGTGGGTCCGAAACCCTGGGCCGCGGCTTATGTGCAGCCCTCGCGCCGCCCCAAAGACGGGCGCTACGGCGAAAATCCCAATCGCCTGCAGCACTATTATCAGTATCAGGTCATCATCAAGCCATCACCCCCCAATCTGCAGGAGCTCTATCTGGGTTCACTCGCGGCGATCGGCATTGATCCCAAATTGCATGATGTGCGTTTCGTGGAGGATGATTGGGAAAGCCCGACGCTTGGTGCCTGGGGTCTCGGCTGGGAAGTCTGGTGCGATGGCATGGAAGTGTCGCAGTTCACCTATTTTCAGCAGGTGGGCGGCATTGATTGCCACCCTGTGTCCGGCGAACTCACTTATGGGCTTGAACGCCTCGCCATGTATGTCCAGGGCGTGGACAATGTTTATGACCTCAATTTCAACGGCCTCGAAGGTGACAAGAAAATCACCTATGGCGATGTCTTTCTCCAAGCCGAGCAGGAATATTCACGCTACAATTTCGAACACGCCAACACGGAAGTTTTGCTGCGGCATTTCAACGATGCGGAAAAGGAATGCAAGGCACTGCTTGATGTCGGCCTGAAGGATGAACAGCACGAACTTGCGCTGCCAGCCTATGATCAATGCATCAAGGCGTCCCACATGTTCAATCTTCTCGATGCACGTGGCGTTATTTCCGTTACCGAGCGCCAAGCCTATATCCTCCGCGTCCGCGACCTTGCCAAAGGCTGCTGTGATGCGTGGAGTAAGACGGCTGGAGGCATGGCATGAGCATCACTTCTCGCGGGCTCCGTAAAAGCCCAACCGACGCAGAACGCAAGATGTGGTTTATCTTGCGCGATCTTGAGTGGCCCAAAGCGCATTTCCGCAGGCAAGTTAAAATCGGCAATTATTTTGCGGACTTTCTTAGCCACCATCTCAAATTGATCATCGAAGTTGATGGTTCACAGCATTTCGAACCGGAAGGTCTGGCGCGTGACGAAAAGAGAACCGCGTTTCTCAACCGCGAAGGTTTTCAGGTTCTTCGCTTTGACAATCATGACGTGTTGACCAATGCATCTGGCGTGGCAGATAAATTGATTGACGTTCTTTCCGGTCTCACCCCCACCCCTTCCCCTCCCCACAAGGGGGAGGGACAAGACGCTATCATCACGCCCCTCCCCTTGAGGGGGAGGGGTAGGGGTGGGGTGAAGCCGCGTGGAGAGCTGTCCAATGCCTGAACTCCTGATTGAACTTTTCTCCGAAGAAATCCCCGCCCGCATGCAGGCCAAGGCCGCGGAAGACTTGAAAACGATGATCACCAATGGCCTTGTCGAAGCAGGCCTCCTCTATGAGGGCGCGCAGGCCCACGCGACGCCGCGCCGTCTCGTGCTCTCCGTCGAAGGCCTGAATGTGAAGGCAGCAGACACAAGCGAGGAACGCAAAGGTCCCCGCACCGATGCACCACAACCTGCCATCGACGGATTCCTGAAATCCACCGGGCTGAAATTTGCAGACCTGACAGTTCAGGATGACAAGAAAGGCAAATTCTACATAGCCGCCATCAAGAAGCCGGGCCGCGCCACGTCAGATGTTGTGGCTGAACTGGTGCCCGACACAATTCGCAAGTTTCCCTGGCCCAAATCCATGCGCTGGGGCTCAGGTGAGCTTCGCTGGGTGCGACAGTTGCTCTCCATCATCTGCACCTTTGATGGTGAAGTCATACCCTTCGAAATCGCAGGCATGGCCGCGGGCAATACCACGCTCGGCCACCGTTTCCTCAGTACAAAGACAATCGAAGTCAGGCGCTTTGAGGATTACGCGCAGAAACTCCACAAGGCCCATGTGATCGTGGATGCAAATGCGCGTGCCGAAACCATTCGCGCCGAGGCCAAGAATCTCGCCTTCGCCCAAGGCCTGGAGATGATTGAGGATGAAGCTTTGCTGAAGGAAGTCGCAGGCCTCGTGGAATGGCCCGTGGTGCTGATGGGCGAGTTCGACAAGAATTTTTTGAACGTGCCGCCCGAAGTCGTCGTCACCACGATCAAGAACAACCAGAAATGCTTCTGCTTGCGTGACGGCAAAACTGGCAAGCTCGCCAATAAATATCTGCTGGTCTCCAACATGGTGGCCAAGGACGGCGGCAAAACCATCATCGCGGGAAATAACAAAGTCATCGCCGCGCGCCTGAGCGATGCGAAGTTCTTCTGGGACCAGGACCGCAAGACCAAACTCGAAGACCTGCTGCCGAAACTTGACACCATCACCTTCCACGCCAAGCTCGGCAGCCAGGGCGAGCGCGTCAAGCGCATCGAAGCACTGGCCGGTGAAATCGCCAAAACCATCGGCGCCGAC
>JANMAE010000152.1:0-2385 GCA_031359445.1 Hyphomicrobiales bacterium
CCCCTGTCTTGCCCATGGGTGTTCCCACGAGAAGTGACCCCTTGGGTTCGAGGCCTCCCATGATGAGGCAGCCAGGGGTGACCTGCACCACCTCCGTCAAAACCCGCCCCATGCGCCCGCCCGCGCCCGCAATTGCCAATCTCATTGTCATGGGTGGTGTTTAGCAATGAGATTGCAGGAAAGAAAGGGTGTCAGATTCGTTCGATAATCCTGGCCGCTTTTAGTTTTCTGGAGTCTATGCAATGGTTATCGGATGGCAGATTTCATCGAACCTCTGATTACAATTTATGGGCGGCGGCGGACGCAAATTCTGGTCACGGGATTTGCCGTGCTTATTTTCCTCATGGGTTTCAAAATTCCGTTGCCAATCCAGCCAACAGCAACAACCAACTTCATTCTGCAGGGAAAACCATACTCGATTTTTGCTTTAGGGCTTTTTCCTTGGATTTTCTCAGCCTCGTTCGCAGAGGTACTGGTGCTGATCTCTCCACGCGTACGAAAAACCATTCTTGCGTCCCATGGTCACGCCGATCCCTACTGCGGTCCCGTCATCATATTTGCCGTCATTATTTCTGTCCTTTATGGAATTATCTTCACTCAATCCTTGATGGCTCTTATGCAGACCGATGGTGAATCCAATTTTCTGTTATTCGTAGTAAATGTATTATCTCTCGCTGGCGGAACGGCAGTTATCATTGCACTTGGTCAATGGATCAAACGCATTGGACTAGGCATGGGTTTTTGGGTTCTCATTGCCGCTGGAAATATCTTTGAGGTGGCAAGTGACTTCGCCCAAATGCCAAATATCCTTGCCAATCGCATTATTGATTACCAGAATCTTGCGCTTAATTGCATTTTCAATTTGCTTGGTGTTGCAATCGCCGTTTCCTTACTTCTTCTCCGCCAGAAGAATGGCAAGGCAAGTATTGCCCAATTGCTTTGGCCTCTGTTTGTTGCTGGAATTTTATCGCTTGCCATCACAAACGTGCTACAACTTGTTCCTCCCGCCTGGACAAATTTCATATCCCAACACTTCGTTTTCTACTTTGTCTTCGAAAAACTGTTGATGGTTGTTTTTGTATTTATTTATGCCCGCGGCGACAATCCGCCCATGATGAGATGGCTCACAGTTCTTGCAATTGGATCAATCTTGTTCCTGGATATTCCCTATTTGATATTGCCAGTTCCCCGGCTGATTTTGGGGGCGTTTCCATTGATATTTCTGTCTTATGCCTGCATTGTGCTCTTTAGCGAATTTGCCGAGGCCAAAAGAATGTCAAAATTGAAAGTAATGCACCGCCCATTGCGACACTTCAGAAATACGTAATGCCTCAATTGCGCCATAGGCGCTTTGCAGATTGATTTCATGGGGCGGTTTTTCAGATTTATCCTGATATTTGTTTTTGTGCTGGTGATCCTGCCAACAGCCATCGGAGCAGCTCTTGGTTATGCCAGGGGATGGCCTGCCAACTGGCGGGTGGCCAATTGGTCTTCTTCCCGCGTGCTGCCTCCAGCAATTGCACAAAAACCCGCGATGGTGATTATTCTTGCCAGTCGCACCGGGCAATGGAAAAGCATTTTTGCCGAGCACATGTCGATCGTTTTCAAACCGGAGAATGCCACGAACTGGACGCGCTATGATGTTGTGGGTTGGGGCAAGCCTGTCAGGCAGGACGCTTATGTGGCGGATGCGCTGTGGTACGGCAATACACCGCGCGTGATCTACAGGCTGGAAGGTGCCGCAGCTGCACGGCTCATTCCGAATATTGAAAAATCCATCAACGCCTACCCCAATTCCACTGCCGGCAGTTATGTGATTTGGCCGGGACCAAACTCGAACACATTTGTTTCATGGGTGGTGCGTCATACGCCGGGTTTTGCAGCCGAGCTTTCACCGGTGGCTGTGGGAAAAGACTATCTCGGCCCTGGCCTGCAAATGGCCCGCGCGCCAAGCGATAGCGGATATACAGTTTCCTTGGGCGGTTATGTGGGTTTTACGCTTGCTCTGGAAGAAGGTGCGGAGCTTCACGTCGTCGGAAGCACCATTGGCATTGATCCCAATGACCTTGCGATCAAGCTACCAGCCTTGGGCAAGTTGAGCTTGCTTGATGTATTGGGGCGTTAAACCCCTTCAACCAGTACAACATCAGCTTCGCCTGCGCCCTCACGCTTGGCGCGAGCTGCCAGGTATTCTGGCGAGTTGTAGCAATCCAGTGCGGCTTGCAGGCTGGGAAACTCGATCACCACATTGCGGGGGCGGCCCTTGCCCTCCATCTGCTCTGCGGTGCCGCCGCGCGCCAGGATCGTGGCGCCGTATTTCTTGAAGGCCACCGGCGCATCGTTCGCATAGAGCTTATACTGGTCGGGATTGGTGACGGTGACGTG
>JANMAE010000008.1:0-18072 GCA_031359445.1 Hyphomicrobiales bacterium
CTGTAACTTTTTTAAGGTCACGGCTGAAGCTTTCCATCGCGGTCAAGGCTGATACAGGGTGGACGTCTAACATCAGCATAGAAATGCCGCTCAAAAAAAACAGTCGGAAAATATGCCTCATGCCCGCTGATCTCCCCATATAAACAAACTATCAGAAGGCCTCTGAGTTCCCTGCAAATCAATTTTAATATACCACACTTTTGCTTCTATCATTGTGTAACTCCCAAATCGCCAGGTTGAAGTTGCACACTTTAAAGTAGCAACACGCCTGAAAGATAGAGATCATTGCTATTTCCGGAACAAATGGCGCAGTCGTTCGTTAGGAAGCTTGAGAGGGCTTATCCTTAGGAGTGACGAAAATGAAAAGAACTTTTATGAGTCTGTTTGTGGCAGCAGCGGTGCTGGGCGGCGGCGCGGCAATTGCTGAGGCAAAAACCCGTGTGAATGTTTATTTTGGTGCCCCTGTTTATGATTATCAGGTGGGCCCAGGTTACATTTATAATCCAAATTATGGCTGGTACGATTCGCGTTACCGCGATCGCTTCCAGAATCGTTATCCGATGAGGGTTGGTTTGTCCTGCAATGCCGCGCGCAATGCCGTACGCGACCGTGGATTCAGGAATGTTGCCGTGATTGAATGCCAGGGCAGAACCTATACCTTTGAAGCATCCCGCCGCGGAAATAGATTTCCAGTTTATGTGAATTCTCGCACGGGCGCTGTCTGGCGCGACTAAGCCTGCCTGCATACCGGCTTTATTGGCCCGTGAAGCTTGGCCTCACGGGCCATCATGTTATTTGTTTGCTGATGGTGCTGAGGAGGTCTGCTTCTGCAGCAGGTTTGTCCCAGCGTATGCGGGAAATCCGCGGAAATCGCATGGCAACGCCAGCCTTGTGCCGCGAAGATTTGTTCACGGCATCATAAGCCACTTCAAACACAAGTTGTGGGGTGACCGAACGTACCGGCCCAAATTGCTGAATGGTGTTGTCCCGCACGAACTTGTCAATCTTGTAAAGCTCGGCATCCGAAAAGCCGCTATACGCCTTGCCCACCGGAACCAGTGTGCGCCCCTCCCCTTCATGGGACCACACGCCAAAAGTATAGTCTGAAAAATACGAAGAGCGCTTCCCCGAGCCCCTCTGGGCATACATCAATACGCAGTCGGCAGTGAGCGCCGTACGCTTCCATTTGAACCACTTGCCTTGCGGCCGTCCCGCGATATATGCGCTGTCCCGGCGCTTGAGCATCAGCCCTTCAATGCCGGTCTCGCGCGTGGCTTCCCAGATTTTCTGTAATTCATCCTTGGTGTCCGGATGAAAAATCGGAGAAAGATCAGTGTGATGTGGCGCAATCTTGTTCCACCATGACTCCAGCTTTTGTCGCCTCACGTCAAAAGCCAAGGGCCGCAAATCCTCTCCTTCAAGTTCCAGCGCGTCATAGAGCCGGATATGAGCAGGGTAATCCGCCAGCATGGAAGTCTTGACTGTCTTTCGGTTCAGCCGCTGCTGGAGGTCGGAGAAAGACGCAACGTCTTCCGTACGCTTTACCAGAAGCTCACCATCCAGCACGGCACTGAAGTTATGGCCGGTCACCAGCTCCGGAAAGGCGTTGCCGATGTCATCGCCGCTGCGCGAGAACAGTTTCACATCGCCATTTCGGCTGGAAAGCTGCACGCGAATTCCATCCCATTTCCATTCGACGGCAAATTCTTCCAGAACCAATGCTTCCCAATCACCCGCTTCCAATGGATGAGACAGCATCAGCGGCTTGAAGATGGGAACATCAACACGGTGCGGACGCTCCGTCTTTCCTTCCAGCCAATCAAACAATTCCGAATAAGGTGGCGCAATGCCATGCCAGATTTCCTCAACATCCTCGATGGGTTTGTTGAAGGTCATGGCCAGTGCTGTCTTCGCCAACCGTGCCGAAACGCCCACCCGCAAGGCACCGGCCAAAAACTTCAGCAGCGCCCAGCGTTCCACAGTGTTGAGCTGGTCGAGCCACGACGAAATTTGACTGGCAAGTCCGGAACGCGCCGTGGTTTTCAATGTCTGCACCACGTCACGCAGTAAGGGCGCAGACTTCTCCACACCTGATAGAGGCCAGATCAGGGCCAGCGCTTCAGCGGTATCACCTACATAATCGCGCGAGAGTTTGAACAGCACAGGATCAAATCGAGAGACGGAAAGATCTTGCAAAATGCCGCGCAACGGCACGCTCAGGGGCAACTCATCCGTAAGGGCCGCAAGTGCATATCCTCGGTCTGGATCAGGAGCGCTGCGGAAATAATCCTGCAGCAGCGTGAGTTTGGCATTGCGGGAAGGCGTATAGGACAGCTTGTCCAGAAGTTGCGAAAAGGCCTTCATTCGCTATCATCCTCGCGCCCGACAATGGATAAAGCCTTGGCTGTAAGCCCCAGGTTTTGGGCAGCATAAACGAGGGCCTCTTCCCGGCCATGCGTCACCCATATTTCGCTTGCCTGCGTATCTCCAACAGTTTGCAGCAATTCCGGCCAGTCCGCATGGTCTGAGATGATCAATGGAAGTTCAACGCCGCGCTGCCTGGCCCGCGCCCGAACCCCCATCCAGCCCGAAGCAAGACAGGGAAGCGGATCGGCAAATCGCCGCGACCATCGGTCACCCAGCGCTGAGGGTGGCGAAAGCACAATCTCCCCCTCCAAATCTGTGGTGGCATCGGCCACTGGCAGAACCTCCCCCAACTCGATCCCCTGCGAACGATAATAGTCACACATTGTTCGCAAGGCACCATGGATCCAGATTGGCTTATCATATCCAGCCGCCCGCAGGAGCTGGATAACTCTTTGGCATTTCCCCAATCCATAAACCCCCACCTGGTGGGTCCTTTCTGGAAAAGCTTGGAGCGATGCAAGAAGCTTGGCCACTTCCTGCGCTGCCGAAGGATGCTTGAAAACCGGCAGGCCAAAAGTTGCTTCCGTCACGAACACATCACATTGAACCACTTCAAATGCCGCACAGGTTGCATCCGCCTGGCGTTTGTAGTCACCTGAAACAATCGCCCGCTGTCCTCCATATTGCAGCACCACCTGCGCGCTGCCCAGAATATGTCCAGCTGGCACCAGAGAAACATCGACAGCGCCCACGCGCGTGTTCTGGCCATAGGTGGCAGGCTGTGCGGTGCGTGGTGCCCCCTCACCCAGCCTGATCTTCATGATGTCCAATGTTTCAGGTGTGGCAAGTGCTGCCCTGTGGCCTGGTCGAGCGTGGTCCGAATGACCATGGGTGATAATCGCCCGGTCAACAGCCTGATGCGGATCAATATAAAAATCTCCAGGCACACAATACAAGCCGCTTGCTTCAGGCCGCAGCCAGCTTTCAAATTTTTGCGATTTTTCCATCGTTTCCTAATTGGTTAGCGCGCGCCAAAACTGCAAGCAAAGTTCGCGGGAACCTTTCGACAGACCATCCGTTAGGTCCCAGTCATTGCATGAGGAGGAAAATCCATGAGTGATAAGAAATCAAAAGATAATGAACCCGAGGCTTTGGCAAAATTTGCGGAAGTGGCTCGCAACGACGATGGTCAACCAGTGCGCGAAGGCGTTCATGCAACCCACGAGACGGATGCCATACCAACGGATCCCAGGCTCAAGCAGGATGCCGCAACCAAAATTCTGCGAGAAGGTGTGACCCACCGCGATGAGGGGGCTGACGAAGCCATCGACAAGCTTCCGGACCGGACGAAAGACAAATAGTTCTCACAACTGCAACATCTCAAAGAGGAGAAAAAAATGCCTAAGAAAACCAAAGACTTGCAAGACTTGTTTCACGACACGCTGAAAGACGTATATTTCGCGGAAAAGAAAATCGTGGCAACCCTGCCAAAAATGGCGAAGGCTGCAACTTCGCCCGAGCTCAAGAGTGCATTTGAGAAACATCGCCGCGAAACCGAAGGCCATGTGAAACGGCTTGAAGAAGTTTTTGGCCTGATTGATGCGCGTCCGCAGGCAAAAACTTGTGATGCCATCATGGGCATCGTCAAGGAAGGCGAAGGCCTTATTGAAGAATATGGTGACAGCCAGGCTCTGGATGCCGCACTTCTTGCAGTCGCACAGGCTGTCGAGCATTATGAAATGTCGCGCTATGGCACCTTGAAGTGCTGGGCCGAAGAGCTGGGCATTGAGGGCGCATCGGATTTGCTGGACGCCACTTTGGAAGAAGAGAAGAAAACCGATTCTGACCTCACGAAATTGGCAAAATCAGTCGTAAACATGCAAGCGGAAGCGGCATAGCAGTTTGCGAAATTAAGTTCGGGCACCACACAATATCAGTTGTGTGGTGTTTTTATGGATCATCTGCTGAAAACGATGACGAGCAGAGCAAATGCGATGATGATGCCCGCCAAGCCAAAGCCGAGGACATAACGCACATTGTGCCCTGTAACCCCCTGGCGCACTTGCGCTGTTGGTTCATGCTCGCCGCCGGGTGGTGTAGGCTCAGTACCATCCGTAGCAGGTTTGCTATTGCTGTCATTGTTGATTTGCTGCATTCGCTTCTGAATTCCCTTCTGGCGCCATTCTCACATGCCCCAATAGGGAACTGCGCTGTAATATTTATGCAAACGTTTTTCCCAGTCCGGATTGTCCCATGAGTCATCGCTGTATTCTGGTGAATCCTTCAGTTGGCTTTCGGTGACCGAAGTACGAAACCCTTCCAGGGCCGGATCATAAGTGAGAGTCGACCATGGTATCGGATAGTGTCCATGGCCCAAACCCAGAAACCCGCCAAAACTCATGACAGCATATCCGATCTGGCCGCTCACCTTGTCGATAATGAGATGATCGATTTCACCGATTTTCTCGGAATTCGCCCCAAACACATTGGTGCCTTCAACATCATTGCTTGAAACCAGCTGGTGAAGTGGATTTGCAGAAACCATCACCGTCCTCCTTTACATAATGATGCCCAACATCATGTAAACCCGTTTGAGGCCAAATTGTTCCCCACCTGTCACAAACCTTGAAACTATTCCTTGGGCAGCTTCTTCCAGATCTCATACAACATGGCTTCAACCGGCGCCGAGATGGGTGTCATTGCCGAGACCTTTTTGAGTGTTTCTACAGGCGGATAGAGCCCAGGGTCATTCAGCAATACCGGATCTATGAAAGGTGCCGATGTGGTTACGGCATTTGCATATCGCAGGAAATTTGTGCTTCCTCCGGCAATTTCTGGCCTGAGCATGAAGTTGATCAATTGATACGCGGCATCCTTGTTCTGCGCATGGCTGGGTATCACCATGAAATCCATCCACATTTGCGTGCCCTCTTTGGGAACATTATAAGTGATATTGCTGGGTAGCCCCTTCTTTTTGGCAACATCGCGCGCATCAAAGGCCCCGCCCGGGTAACCCCAGACAACGCAATATTTTCCCTCTCCAACGCTCTTGATCCAGCTCTCCACTGAAATCCTCTTGATATATTTCGAAACCTTGGAGAGTGATAAGTCAACCGCTTCCAGATCGGAAATGCCAATGTTTTCGATGTCACCTCCCATAAACGTCACAAGCGAGGGAACCACATCAATGGGTTCGTCCACAACCGCAAGACCGCATTGGGAAAGATCAGCCGCAATGGCAGGATCCATGATCAATGTCGTGCTGTTGAGCTCAAGGTCAGGTCGTATGGCCTTTACCTTGTCACTGTTCACCACAAGGCCAACCGTGCCCCACATGTAAGGTATGCCATGGGTATTGCCGGGATCGAGGGCATTAGCAACCTTCAGAACGGCGGGATCGACATTTTGCGCATTGGGGAGTTTTGCATGATCCAGTGTTTCAACCACGTCCTTGCCTTCCAGCACCAGCCGCATCTGCGCGCCTGTCTGTATGATGACGTCATATTTGGTGGTGTAGCTGAGAAGCGCTTCCTTGCTTTCCGAGGAAAGGTCGAAGACGTGATGGATCACGCGGATATTGGTTTCATTTTCAAATTTTTCGAGTGCTGCTGGATCAATATATTCATTCCAGTTCAGCATGTGAATCGTGGTGGCGGGATTCTTGTCCGCCCACTTCAAGGCCCTCAAGATATTCTGCTGCATGTTGCGGGTGAGAAGTCCCCGCACCCTCAAACCATTGTCTTCCTCAAATGATTCAACCGAGGCAAGGGTTGCAGGCCCGAACACGCCATCCACAGGACCCGGCTCGTAACCTATTTTTTTCAGAACGTCCTGGGCGGCTTGCACTTCCGTTTTATCGACAATGACATTCTGCCCCTCAACACTGCCGGTGGCCCAGCCCTCCTTGTTCCAGGCAACGGCAAACAATGAACGGATAACCCGGTCAGCATCCATGCCTTTGGGAGATGTCTTGATAGACTTGAAATGAACTGCGAGTCCGCTTGTTGTTTCTGCGTCCAGCTCCCGGCTCAATTTTGTAGCCTTGAGATAACCGAGCCTCCGTAACAAGCGCTGGACCGTGGCAACCTGCTGTACAGTAGCCCCTTTCATTCCTTCAAATTCTGCGGCAGCAGCAGCCGCAGTGCTGGGTGCCGAAATCATGCCTTGTGCAATCGCAGGGCTCACCCCTCCCCACGCAACTCCAAATGCCAGAGCCAATTTCAGGGAAAGGGAAACATTGCTTTTCACGATGCATTCTCCAAAAAAACCAGGAAATATCAGGGAATTGATCCGACGATCGGAAATCCTTTTAAGTTCGTGATTTTTTCAAACATTTGGAGTGCATTTGCAAGAGCCTTGACTCCAGCCCTTATTCCTTGGGCAATTTCTTCCAGATTTTATAAAGAAACGCTTCAACCGGCGCTGAAATAGGCGCCATTGCCGAAATCTTGGCAAGCGTTGCAGCAGGCGGATAGAGCCCGGGTTCATTCAAAAGCACCGGATCGATAAGCGGTGCCGATGTTGTTACCGCATTTGCAAATCGCAGGAAGTTGGTGTTTGCCGCTGCCACATCCGGCCGAAGCATGAAGTTGATCAGTTGATAGGCGGCATCCTTGTTCTGCGCATGCGTGGGGATCACCATGAAATCCATCCACATCTGCGTGCCCTCTTTGGGAACATTATAGGTTATCTTGCCCGTTCCCTTTTCCTTTGCCATGTCGCGCGCGCGGTAAGTGCCGCCGGGATAACCCCAGACCACACAATATTTTCCCTCAGCAAGGCTTTTGATCCAGCTCTCGACGGAAACCCGTTTGACATATTTCGAAACCTTGGAAAGCGCCAGGTCAACGGCTTCAAGATCCGGCATGCTGATATTCTCGATATCGCCGCCAAGATAGGTTACAAATGACGGGATCACGTCAATGGGCTCGTCCACAACCGCGATGCCGCATTTCGAGAGATCGGCCGCAATTTTCGGATCAAGCAACAGCGACGTGCTGTCGAGATCGATATCGGGCCGTATCGCCTTCACCTTGTCATCATTCACCGCAAGGCCAACCGTGCCCCACATGTAGGGCTCACCATGCGTGTTGCCAGGATCAAGCGCATTGGCCACTTTCAAAATTGCGGGATCGACATTCTGGGCATTGGGGAGTTTTGCATGATCCAGCGTTTCAACCGTGTCCTTGCCATCCAGCACCAAACGCATCTGCGCGCCGGTTTGCATGACAACATCATATTTGTCACTGCCGGCCAAAAGCAGATCCTTGGTCTCCGCCGATAGATCGAAAACGTCATGGATCACCCGGATATTGGTTTCATTTTCAAATTTATCGAGCGAATCCGGATTGATGTAGCCATTCCAATTCAACATGTGAATGGTGGAAACGGGCTTCTTGTCGGCAAACTTGAGCGCCCGCGTGATGTTTTGCTGCATGTTGCGCGTAAGAAGCCCGCGCACTTTCAAACCATTGTCTTCCTGGAACCCTTCAACGGAAGCCAGAGTTGCCGGTCCGAACACGCCATCCACAGGTCCTGGCTCATATCCTATTTTTTTCAGAACTTCCTGTGCTGCCCGAACTTCGGCATTGTCGACAACCAGGCTTTGTCCTTCAACACTGCCCGTGGCCCAGCCTTCCTTGGTCCAAGCCTCGGCAAATAATGAGCGCACGACCTGCTCTGGATTCATTCCCTTGGGAGATCGCTTGGCAGCCTTGAAATGCGAAACAAGCGCACTTGTGGTTGCCTCATCCAGCTCTTGGCTCAATGTTGTGGATTTGAGATAGCCAAGTCGGCGCAGCAGGCGTTGAATGGTCGCCAGTTGTTGTGCGGTGGCGCCCTTCATTCCTTCAAATTCTGCAGCAGCAGCCACCGCAGAGCCAGGTGCCGAAATCATGCCCTGCGCATGGGCAGCAGTCATGCCGCCCCACGCGACCCCGATTGCCAAGACGAATTTCAGGGTCAACGATATTTTGTTTTTCAAGATAATTTCTCCATGCAACAAACTATGAAATATCAGGGAATTGATCTGGCAACCCTGAATCCGATTGAATTCTTGACCTTGTCGGATTTTTCCCAACCATTGACCGATGAGAGCAGCACGCCAGCACCGCTCGACCAGGATCCACCGCGCAACACGCGTGATTTGCATTCACTCGCAGTGCTGACCTTGTTGAGGGAATAGACGGCCTGCCAGCAGTCACTCACCCATTCCCAAACATTTCCTTGCATGTCATAAAGACCCACGGAATTTGGTTTGAACGAACCCACAGGTGCAGTGGTGGCAAAGCTGTCATCGCAGGCACCTCCATCTGCGCCATTGCCGTATTCGCAAAGCGTCCGTTCATCACTGCCTGCTGCGTAAACTTGAGCTGCAGGTGCTATTGCGCCGCCGCGCGCGGCATATTCCCACTCAGCTTCGGTGGGCAGGCGGTAGGTCTGGCCGGAAACACGTGAAAGCCATGGCAGATACTGCGTGGTGATTTCGTCAAAAGATACAAGTATGACAGGCCGTTGTCCCCTGCCCCAGCCGTCGTCGGAAGGTTTGCTGCTGCATCCACCGTCGGCCACACAGCGATCCCAGTCATCAAACGTGATTTCATGAACGCCCAATGCAAAAGCCTGGTTGATCGCCACATCCCGAAGAGGTGCCGCATTGCCCTCAGCGCCATCGGTGTTTGCACCTTGGCCCATCATGAAGTGCCCTGGAGAAACGACTGCAAGTTCAGGACACGTCTCACAATCGCGCATGATTTCGCCTTGGGTTTTATTCACAATTTGCGCTTTTGGCGGTGCGGCGGGCGTCGTCGGCAATTCAGCAACAATATCGGCAGGTGCAGCAGGTGCATCTGAAGGCACCGGAGCTTCTACTGTAGGCGCAGGTGCTTCTACTGTAGGCGCAGGTGCTTCCACTTTGGCCACCGGCTCTTCTACTGCAACAGGTTTTTCTTTTGCAATTGGTTCCTCGATTGTGACAAGTGCTTTCGAAGTAACGACCGTATTTGAAACAGCAGGCGCTTCTGCAACAATAGCCGGTTCGGGAATAGGCTCCGCGGCAGGCCCTGCCAGACCTTTGGTTTCCTGCAATGCAATTTCCGCCGCATTTTGTGCAGGCTTGGGCGCTATTGAATCCTGGATTTTCTCCACCACCGGCGCAGGCACGTCCTTTACCGCTTCTTGCACTGGCGGTTTTGCAATTTCAGCGGGCGCGGCAATAATTGCCGCAGGCGGAACGACTTCCGTTTTAACCGGGTCAGGCTCTGCGATCTTGGCTGATGGAGCCACGTTGGTTGGTATCACCCAATCTGCCGATGTCTGCGCTTGCTCCGATGCATTCGGCACGGGTGCAACAGGCGTTGTAACTGTTGTTGGCTCAGTTGCCGAAACCGTGCTTTCAGCCTCGGAAATTGCAGGCTTTTCGCTTTCACTTTGCTGAAAAACCACGTTACCGCCTTGCGCATCAGGCTCCATCGGAACATTGTCGGCTACGACCTGTTCATTGGGAGCAAAATATTTGATGACGGTCTTGGTGATCTCGCCTTGGGAAACATAATCATTTGTCACAACGAATGCCGTAAAGGCGATGAGAAACAGGGAAATGATAAAGATGACAAAGCCGATTGATGTTTTCGGACGTGGTCCCTGCTTCGAAAAACGGGGAGCATCATCATTCTCTTCGCGCCAACGTGGCGCCATGGGAGCGGCTGCGTGCGGCCGTACCCGATTTAATCTTTTATGCTGCATCGTAAACTTCACTTAACCGCATTGCAAAAACCTGGGGCGCTAATCAAGTGACACTAAAAGCACCGCAACCCCCCAAGTGCAATAAGCGTTTTCAATGAGGCTTAATTGTGGTTCGACCTTGCCGCGCAGGCTTTAAAATCCACAAATATCACCAAATATTTTCGCAAAATTTATGCTTATTTGTCCAATGCAACCCTTGCGCGTCTGGCGGTGGGAACCCAGCGCAAATGAGTTGCGTTGCGTGTGATATTCATGCGGCCTAGAGCGCTTCCCGACAAGATGGAATCATCTCGTCGACAAGGAATCGCTCCAGATCTATATGTTGGCGCATGTCCCGACCGCCAAACTGCTTCACACTTTGGTGGGACATGCGGCTAGCTGCATTGCGTAACGCCTATTCGCCGTAGGGAATCCAGATATTCTTGACCTGGGTGGAAAGCCGCAGATAGTGTTCGCCCTGCCCTTGGGATTCATTGCTCCAGTCGAAGGCTCCGCCCTGGTTGGTCCAGGTAAACTTGAGATTGCCAGCGGAGAATTTTTCAACACGTCCACATCCGGCTCTGGTCCCATAATACCAGACAGCGGCCACGTCATCATGTTCAGCCAGCGTCTTGGCCAATTCCTCGCGTTCCCCCGTCACGATATTCACCACGCCTGCGGGCATGTCCGAAGTCTCCAGCACTTGATAAAAATCAGTGGCCGACAGGGGATGTCGCGATGATGGCACCACCACGACGCGGTTTCCCATGGCAATTGCTGGCATCACAAGAGAAATAAAACCAAGGAGCGGAGCTTCATCCGGGCACAGCACGCCCATGACGCCAAAGGGTTCGTTCATCGCAAGTGTTACATTGCGCGAGCGCGTTGCATGTACGCGGCCATCATATTTGTCAGCCTGTGCCGCGTAGTAAAAAATGCGGCCGATGGACAGGTCCACCTCTTGGGCCGCGGCTTTCGGCGTATGGCCCAAAGCCCGCAGGCGAAGTGCAAATTCATCCGCCCGCGCGGAAAGATTTTCTGCAACATAATATAACACTTGCGCGCGGTTGTGGGCTGTGGCTCCGCCCCAGGACGAAGCCTTTACCGCTGCTTCAACCGCATTGCGAATATCCTTGCGATTGCCGAGGCCCGCTGTGCCAACGCTCTTGGCCCGGGAATTCAAGACGTTGTAGCTATAGCCGGAATCAGGCCGCACCTGCTTGCCGCCAACGAAAAGCTTTGCAGTCCGGTCGATGCCTGCAGGTTCTGAACTGTCGGAAGGCAGCACGTAGTGGTCCGAGGGCTCACTTTCCAGCAGTGGCAATTTCTTCAGCCAGTCCGGTGTGATATATTCATACATGCCCTCGCGGCCGCCTTCGCGCCCAAAGCCACTTTCCTTGTAGCCCCCAAATCCCGCAGCGGCATCAAACAGGTTCGTGGAGTTTACCCACACGATGCCAGCCTTCATGCGGGCCGCCGTATCAAGCGCCAGATTTATGTTTTCGGACCAGACGCTGGCCGCAAGGCCGTAGCGCGTGTGGTTGGCCAATTGCACCGCTTCCTCGGGCGTGCGGAACGTCATGGCCACAGCCACCGGCCCGAAAATCTCCTCCTGCACGACCGTGGACGCAGGCTCCACATCCACAAACAGCGAGGGTGCATAAAAATTGCCCTTGGCGGGAAGCGGGCCGGAAGATTGAAGCAATGTGCCACCCTCGTCTTTGCCCTTTTTCACGAGATCACGAATGCGCTGCAGCTGGACCGGCGCCACAATGGCTCCCACATCGATGGATTTGTCGAGGGGGTCGCCCACGCGCAAGCCCTCCATCCGGTGTTTGAGCTTGGCGATAAAGCGGGGCGCCACACCTTCCTGGATAAGCACGCGCGAGCCTGCGCAACACACCTGGCCCTGATTGAACCAGATGGCATCAACAACACCTTCCACCGCGCCATCGAGATCGGCATCCTCAAACACAATAAAGGGTGACTTGCCGCCAAGCTCCAGCGAAAGCTTCTTGCCCGAACCCGCTGTGGCTTGCCGGATGATACGGCCAACCTCGGTGGAGCCAGTGAATGCGATCTTGTCCACATCGGTGTGGTTCACAATATGGGCGCCCGTCTCGCCATCGCCGCACACGATGTTGACAACGCCCGCGGGCAATCCTGCTTCCCGGCAGATTTCGGCAAAGGCCAGAGCCGTGAGTGGCGTGAACTCGGCAGGCTTCAGCACAATTGTATTTCCAGCGGCAAGCGCCGGAGCAATTTTCCAGGCCAGCATCAGCAACGGAAAATTCCACGGAATGATTTGCCCGCAAACGCCCAAGGGGCCATAGCCCTTGAATTCCGAAGCCATGAGTTCCGCCCAGCCCGCGTGATGATAGAAATGCCGGGCAACCAGCGGAATATCAATGTCGCGGCTTTCGCGGATGGGCTTTCCATTGTCCATGCTTTCCAGAACGGAAAGAAAGCGCTCGCGCTTCTGGATCAACCTTGCAATGGCATAGAGATGGCGCGCGCGCGCGTGGCCCGAAAGCTTGGACCAGGTTGGAAAGGCTCCCCGCGCGGCCCTCACGGCCGCATCCACGTCAGCCGCTTCACCCTGTGCCACCCGCGCAATCACCAGGTCATTGGCGGGGTTGGCAACCTCGAATTGCTTCCCGCTGCGCGACGGCGTGAAGGCGCCATCAATGAAATGGCCAAAGCCCGCCCCATGAAGGGCGAGCCAGTCCGTGACGTGGCCACTGGCCTCGGGCGCTGGCCCATAGTCCATGGTTTCAAGAATTTGCTTCACATTGAGCATGATATGTCCTCAGGCAAGCGCATGATGGGAAAGCGCCGCATAGCGCCCCGTGATGAAATGTTCGAGTTGGCGTTCAATATCAGCGAGCATGGCGCTGGCGCCAATGCGAAACAGCATAGGCTCGAGCCAGGGGCGCCCCAGTTCCTCTTTCATCAATATGAGCCAGGACAGCGCATCTTTCGCCGTCCGTATGCCACCCGCCGGTTTGAAGCCTATCTTTTCGCCGCTATATTCACCGAAGTCGCGAATGGCGCGCGCCATGGTAAGGCTCACCGGCAATGTGGCGTTCACGTCTTCCTTGCCGGTTGATGTCTTGATGAAGTCAGCCCCCGCCATCATGGCCACCATGCTGGCCTTGTAGACATTGCGCAGTGTCTTGAGGTCGCCCGTGGCCAGAATGGCTTTCATATGCGCCTCTCCACAAGCCTGGCGCATGGCGCTCACTTCATCGTAAAGCCCCACCCAATCCTGCGTCAGAACCTGCGAGCGGTGAATGACAATATCAATTTCCTGCGCGCCCTGGTCCACCGCATAGCGGATTTCAGCCAGGCGTTGCGGAAGCGGCGTCTGGCCCGCAGGAAACCCCGTGGCAACCGAGGCAACCGGAATGCCGGAACCTGCAAGCGCTTTCACGGCAGGTGCCACCATGAGAGGATAAACGCACACAGCGCCCACATGCGGCGGCTCATCGGCAAGACCCAGGCCTTTCACGATGTCATCGCGCAAGGGCCGCCGTGCCTTGGCGCACAGGCGCTGCACGCGGGCGTCCGTATCATCGCCAGCAAGTGTTGTGAGATCGATGCATTGCAAGGCCTTGACCAGCCATGCCGCCTGATACTCTTTCTTGACGCTCCGCCGTGTTACAAGCGTTGCCGCCCGCCGTTCCGAAGCCGAAAGATTGACCTGGATCGCATCAAACCATTCAATGTGAAGCGGCGTCCCCTTGTTGCGGGGATACAGGCTGTTGTCGCCCTTGCTGGGCACCAGGGTTACGCTCATGACAAACTTTTCCATTCCTGACGAATGGCTCAAGCATACAATGGGTAGCCCATGGAATACGAGTGGTTTCTAGCGCATGTCCCGCCAAAGTGTGAAGCGGTTTGGCGGTCGGGACATGCGCCAACAAATTGATCTGGAGTGATTCCTTGAAGGCGAGATGATTCCATCTCGTCGGGAAGCGCTCTAGGCGCGCGAGAACATGTTGCAATCACTTGAACTCAACGCCCAATCACCGTCATTCCCGCGCAGGCGGCAAGCCAGCTAGAACTCATATCTGTATCCCGCATTGACCAGCAGTTCGGTGTTCTGGTCATTTCCGGCAGACGATCGGCTGTCCTCCCAGCGGGCCCCGGCTTCCACTTCAAAATTCCAGTTCTTGTTCAAGCGGTAGCGCAAACCCAGGGACGGCATCACCAATATCTGCTGGTTGCTGGATTTTTTGGTGTCCCTCAGGCTCACCCGAAGCCTGGGGCTGATGCGCAGCTTGTCATTGACGGGATAGCGCAGGCTTGCGTCAGCGAGATAGAGATCGGAGGAATCATTGCCCGAATAGCGCAAGCCCAGGCTCAGGCTGTCATTCTCGGCAAATATGCTCGATCCCGTAAGCTGCGTGGAAAGGTAGATTTCCATGCCGGGATCAGGCATTTCATCCACGCCGCCGGAAGCGGGCGTGCCCGAATAATCTGCAATGGTTGCATCCAGTGCCGCAGTCCATTGCTCATTCAGGGGATAGGAAATGCCCATGGTGGCTGACTTTGAACTTGCGGTCCTGTCAACGGCCAAATCCGTCACTTCATCTGTTCCCAAAAGGTCGACCAGCGATGTCAATTTCTGCTGCGTTTGTCCCATCAGCGCATTGGATGTGAGCAGGAACGGCACATGGCGGTAATCAACTGTGCCGTAAAGCGATGCGCCTTCCAGGAAATTCCAGGTGCCGGAAATATAGGCGCTGTTCAGTTCATTGTAGAACACGTCATAGTCTGCAGCGGAATAGGCAAACAGGGTCTTGCCGGTATAGCGTAATTCCGCGCCAACAGCCCGCCTATCCACCACCGAAGCAATATCCTGCTCGATGGCATAGAGCGAAGTCGCCCAATGTTGACCGGGGAAGGTATAGTCAATGCTGGAGCCATAGAAAAACCGCTTGTCGGCAAAGGGTTTGGAATCGCGCGAAAATACCGGAGAACCAATAACCGATTGGAACTTGAGGTCCTTGTTGACCTCCCAGCCGGTGTTTACACCATCGAACCGCCCGAAAACCCCGCCCGTGCTCCGGCTCTGGCGGCCAACCCTGCCAAAGATGCCAGTGGGCTTGTTCTTGGCTTCCATATAAATCGTGGACACATTCGAGTTTTGAATGTCTTTCTGCAGGCCGAAGCCCTTTTCATTATAGGCAGCACCCCGCACGGAAACATCAAACACATCATTTTCGGCGCGCAGAAAAATATCGCCAGAGGAAATGACCTCGTTCTGCAGCGTCTCATGGGTGCCCAGGCTGCCGCGCAAGAGATCCGACTGGGTGAAATTATCATCCCGGTAGTAATACTGCGACACGCTGCCGTTCTTCTCCCATGTCCAGGCATGCGGATCCACGTCCGGTTCCAGCTTGCTGGATTTTACCAAAACATTGCTTTCAAGATTTTTCTCCGGCTCGGCAACTTTCCCATCGCCTTTGCCAGCTTCCGCAGTCTGTGGATTCTTGTCCGTTTTCAAAGGCGAAGGAATATCAACGGCGCGTCCCTTGTTGCGCTCGGCAAATTGCGCCTCGGCATCTGCCTGCTCGGCGGCAACGACGCCAGCCAATCTTTGTCGCACGCGTGCAGCACCAGCACCCGTTGGATAAAGTTTGAGATAGGTTTCATATTCTGCCTTGGCATGAACCAGCTGGTCGGCCCTTTCGCGGGCAAGCCCTAAAAGTTCCTGCGCCTCTTGTTTTTCTGCAGCGCTGCCTTCGCTTGACGCCTTGGTGAAAAACGCGACCGCGCGCGGATAGTCCTTGGCCGTAAGCGCTTTCTTGCCCTGTGAAACCGCATTGCCAGAAGCCACAGCAATAGGCGGCTCCTCACCGTCGGGCTTCTCCGCTTTCGGCGCGCCAAGACAGCTCGCGCTATTGGCGGCATCACTTTCATCGACGCGGATGTGGCGTGACTCGCCATCCATGACAACACGGTATGACACCGCATGCCCGAAGGAGAGCTTGATCACCGGACCGCCGGCAACTGTCGCATCATACACGACCGACCGCAAATCGGCAGGATTGCCAGGCGCAACACTTGCGGATTCGCGCAGGCGCAGCGTGGGTGAAGGAGGCGTTTGCTCCGTCCCCAGAGGATCTATTCTGATCGCAACATCCGTCCCGCTGTTGGCAGGTGTGTGACCGGCATAGATCGCAGGCCAATTCAACCTGATGTCAATCTGGTTGCATTTTCCGGAAGACGTGATCTCGACGCGCGACAGGAACTGGTCCGTCGTGCCTTGAGCCATTACACCTGTTGGAAGGGCAGTCCAACAGGTCGCCGCAGTAACTAACGCCGTAACTTTCGCCCGATGTGTGTTTAACATCAGTTCCACTGACTCCTTGATGCGCGATGTTGTGGCCCAGCCCTGCGTGTTTTTATCGTTGTCATTGTATTGTCGGTGTAGATGTGACATGCGCCTGCGCAGTCACGAAGCTCGGTGAAATTGTATAATGTATTGCCGTATTTTGGATGCGACCCCGGAACGAACTTGGCGGAATGGCAGGAGGCGCAATCCGGGAAAAGTCCCCGGTTGATGGTGACAATCACTTCGCTATTGCTCTTGTGACAGCCCACGCAATTTGTATCTTTCACCGCGCCGGCATTGTGACTGACAAAACCCGGTGAGGTGTGGCTGTAGGCATTGATCACAGTCCACGATGTCGTTGAGGCATGGCAGTTCTCGCAAGCCTGCGTTGTCACGAAATGGGCATTTGACTTGCCCTTGGCTGGTGGCCGCGTTCCCGAATGACAGGACGCGCATGCGCCACTTCCCAGCGTGTGGTCAAAGCGCGTGGCAGGCGCCCAGGCAACCGTCGTATGGCAGGCATCGCAGGCAGCAGTGGCTGTGGTCGCAAAATGAGTTCCAGACTTCGCAGTGACCGCTCCCTTTGTGGTGGACTTCGAGCCATTGTGGCAGGAAAGGCAGGTGCCCGTGACCGCTGTATGATCAAACCTGACATTTCCCGTCCAAGCCGTGGTGATGTGGCACGTGTCGCAGGTGTTCGTCGTAGCAAGATGCGTGGGCGACTTGCCCGGCACCTTGGTGTTGTTGTGGCAGCTAAAGCAGGTGGCCGTCGTTTCTGTATGGGCAAATGTGGCGGGTGCCCAAGCTGTGGTCTTATGACAGGCCTCGCAAGTATTCGTCGTGCTGAGATGCGCGGCAGACTTGCCGGTGGCTTTCGTGCCGTTGTGGCAGCTGAAGCAGGTGCCGGTGGCCGCCGCATGATCAAAGGCAATGGTCTTCCAGCCGGTGGTGACGTGGCAATCCTCGCAGACATTTGTGGTGGCAAGATGTGTGGCAGGCTTGCCGAGGGCCGGTGGCTTGGCGCCCGTATGGCAGGAGAAGCAGGTGCCAATAGCCGATGCATGATCGAAGTTCTGCACGGCAACAGGCTTCCACACGGTAAAGCCCACGTGGCAATCGTCACAGGTGTTCGACGTGGCAAAATGCGTGGGCGTCTTGCCCGTGGCAGTTCTGCCATTATGGCAACTGAAGCACGTGCCGGGTGCCACGCCACCATGATCAAAGCTCGCGGGCTTCCAGGCAACCGTGCTCTTGTGGCAGTTCGAGCAAACATTGTCCGAAGCCACATGCGTAGGCGTCTTGCCCGTGGCATTAATGCCGTTGTGACAGGTAAAGCAGGCAGCCGTAACATTGGTATGGCTGAACCGCGCGGGCTTCCAGGCCGTGGTGGTATGGCAGTCATCGCAGCTATTGGCCGTCTGCAAATGGGTTGGCGTCTTGCCTGTTGCAACACTGCCATTATGACAGTCAAAACACGCGCCGCTGACTTGTGTATGGTCAACTTTGATCGCAGGCGCCCAAACCGTCACACTATGGCAGGCTGAACATTCGGCGGTGCTCGCAATGTGGCGGCCGGATTTGCCGATGGCAGGCGCATGCACAGGCGCGTTGTCATGACATGAAATACAGGTGGCCGTAGT
>JANMAE010000016.1:0-7807 GCA_031359445.1 Hyphomicrobiales bacterium
CCAGAGGCGTCCAATCCAATGAGAAGTGCCACGTCGCGCGGCAGCGAAGCTTCGCTTATAACGCGAGGAACCGCGCAAATGGGGTCAAGCAAAATGCAGGGTGCATGGGCTGCCAGATAGCGTGTGATATCGGCTTTGGTGTCGCCCAGAATAGCTTCCGTAATTGCCGCTTGCCCAGCCACGTCATCGGCCAAAAGCTTGCGGATGCCTCCGCGTTGATCACAAGCGATAACCATGATGGCGCCGTTGGCGCCACAGATCTGTTGGTAGCCGCGAAGTTCGGCTGTTGTCATGCGGGTCATATTGTCTCGTACTAGAGATTTAGCCGCACAAACAATGGCAAAAACCCGGTTGGGCGTCGAGCCCTTCTTAATTGGACGATTGATTGCGAGACGCTTCCCGAATTCCGCGAGTCAGACTGCCCGTTGTAGGGAAAAGTGGAATGAGGCAGGCCTGTAAAGCATGATAAACATCAGGCTTTCCGGTAAAGAGACTTTGCGCGGGTTGAAGAGACTCATCTAGTTCGTGGTGCCAGCCCCCCAAATCATGATCAATGAAATGATTATTGCATAAACCCCAAATGCGCCGGTACCAATCTTGATAGAAAGGATCTTTGGTCTGGACAGCAAGAAATGCCGCAGCGCCAATACCTTCGGCTGCAGGCCACCAGAGTTTTTGGCGAAGTGTCGGCCGGTTTTCCCAATCAAGGGTATAATAGAAACCGCCATTCTCCTTGTCCCAACCCAGTCCCACTGCGCTACGGAAAAGCTTGGCCGCCACGTCAGGCAGCCAGTCAATTTTCCGTCCATCCAGCTCCCATAGCTGGATAAGCAACCTGCACCATTCGAGCCAGTGTCCGGGCGTGGTGCCAGCAGGCCGGAAAATATCAGAGCCACGATAGTTTTCGTCCACCGTCCATTCCTGATTAAAATGCTCAGCGACACGATAGTTTGAATTGACCGCATGATGCCCAATAATGAGGCTGGAAATGCCTTCAGCCTTGCGCAGGTATCCTGTGTCCGAAGTTGCTTCAAAAGCTGCCATGAGGGCTTCTGTCAGATGCATGTTCGAGTTCTGCCCCCGATAGGATGTGATAACCGACCAATCCTGCGCAAACTCTTCAGCAACAGCCCCGTGCTTTTCTTCCCAAAAACGCTTTTCAAGAATGCTGGTAATGTCACTTAATAGGTCTTCCGCCAGAGGATGTCCCACCAATTTTGCGCTGGACGCCGCAAGCAGGACGAAGGCATGGCCGTAAGCCTGCTTGGTGCTGTCGACATACCCATCATCATCGAGAGACCAGACATAACCCCCATAGCGCTGATCGCGATGTTTTTGCCAGAGATAATTCATACCATGATCAATGATTGAATCTGCCCCTGGCCTGCCCAGCAAATGCCCAATGACAAAACAATGGATCATGCGTGTCGTTGCATGAAGCTGCCGGACATTACCCTCCGGCCTGCCCTTGTTATCAAGTTCAAAAAAACCACCTTTTGGGTTGATCGAACGAAACTGGTAAAAGTCAAAAAGCGCTGCAGCCTGTTGCTGTAGCCAAGCCTGATGAGAAGAAAGCCGAAGCCAATTGACGTTCATTCTATATCTTCCTGCTGGTTTTAGTATCGCAAGACGAAGATGCTAGTCCGTGCTACCAAGCCTTAACCACAACAAAATCTACCATATCGAAGAAGTTAACTGCTCCAGAATTGGCGGAGAGGGAGACCGCCTAACATACGTTTTACCAGGTTCATAGTCGTTCGTCAACATTCAATAAAATACTGTATTAGAGCACTTATATCGCCGCTGGCGCTTTCTTACGTTCGCTAGTGTTTGCCACAATCCGCAAAACGTGGTAGGACACATGGTAGGACAGAAGGAATATCGACATGGCGCGGGAAGTTGGACTTTTAAACGCTCGGAAGGTTGAAACTCTTACTGCAACCGGTCGCCACGCCGACGGTGGCAATCTTTACCTCTACATTTCCGAGAACGGCGGCAAGCGTTGGACTTTCCTTTATCGCTTCAAGGGCACACGCAAGGAAATGGGCCTTGGCAGTGCCGCCAAGGGGTTCGTATCCCTTGCAGATGCCCGGAAAGCGGCCAGTGATGCCAGAAACCTTGTCCGCGATGGTATTGACCCGCTGGAAGCCAAACGCGACCAGGAGCGGCAAAGTTTGGTTATTCCGAACTTCGGAGACTTCGCGGACGAATATCTAGAAACCCACCGTTCGAAGTTCCGGAATGACAAACACATTGCCCAGTGGGAAATGACCCTTAAAACCTATTGCCAGCCCATTCGGGCAACGCGCCTTAATCAAATCACCACGGATTCAGTTCTCAAGGTGCTACAGCCAATATGGAGCAAGGTTCCTGAGACCGCTTCAAGGCTGAGGGGCCGCATTGAGAACATTTTGGATGCCGCCAAGGCCAAAGGTTATCGTCAAGGTGAAAACCCCGCGACATGGCGCGGACACCTGAAAACCATTCTTCCAACCCGCCAACGGCTCACACGCGGCCACCATGCCGCCTTACCCTATGATGACCTTCCAGCATTCATTGCCGAATTGCACACAAAGGAAGCCACCGCCGCGCTGGCCTTGGAACTTTGCATTCTCACGGCAACCCGTTCTGGCGAAATCCTCAATGCCAAATGGCAAGAATTTGACCTCAAGAAAGCTATATGGACTATTCCGGCTATTCGGATGAAAGCAGGGCACGACCACCGCATTCCGCTCACGTGCCGCGCACTAGAAATCCTGAAGTCCATCGGCAAGTTATCGCACAATAAGCACGTCTTTGCTGGCAACGCCAAAGGTAAGCCACTGAGTAATATGGCTATGAGCATGCTGCTTAAGCGCATGAATCGTAACGATATTACCGTTCATGGATTTCGCTCAACGTTCCGCGATTGGGCGTCGGAGCAGACCTCTTTCCCCCACGAAACCTGCGAACATGCGCTGGCCCACCGTATCAGCGACAAGGCTGAGGCTGCATACCGCCGTGGTGACCAGTTCGAGAAGCGCCGCAAGCTTATGGAAGCTTGGGCAGCATTTTGCGAACCTCTTAAAAGCGCAAAGGTGTTATTGCTCATGCCAACTAAGTAATATGAGCGATTCAAAGCAAATGCAGGGAACCCTGGGCGGAGTTTCGGCTTGCTGACGAACCGACTCTCTCCCCATGCTTATGATGTAGAGTTGTAGTTGCAATCAAACTTCCCTGGAGGCAATGATGCTTTCGGAATTAATTTGGGTATAGCGGTATGGTGAAGCCTCCGTGGACTTTTCTTTTTGGCCTTACGATTGCCCTCGTATTTTACTTCGTGGAGGTTTCTGTTGCTTGGTGTGAATCACTTTGGGACCACAATGGCTCGGTGATGCGGCTTCTGACGGATGGCGCCAACCGCGTTTTTGTCTATGAAGTGCCGAGACAATCGCTTTTAGACATTGGAGTGAGGCCTGGTACGGTCTTGTTTACGGGAATACGCGATGGTGATAAATATCAAGGCTCGGCGCGACGCTTCTCCCAACACTGCTCGACCCCAATTGTGTACTCCGTGAGTGGGAAAGTCATTAGTGAGAAGATGGTTGTTCTCACTGGTGTCGTGCATATAGTAAATGAAAAATGCCAAGAGACAGGGAAGACGCGTCAGGATGAATTAGTATTTAGATTTCTTCGTTCCACTGAGGTCGCTGGTGGCATTGCAAATGGGCAAGAAACTCCAATACCTAATGCTGGTATTAGTACTGACGGCTCGAAAACTACGGGACCCCAGTATCCAAGTGTGACCGGAACTGGCTTTCAGATTTCAAGCGACAGTCATGTTCTTACAAACTTCCATGTCGCTGGCCGATGCAAGTCGCTCGCTCTTCGTAAAATGGGTCAACATCCTATTCCAGCCGAACTTGTAGCCGGTGACTCGACCAACGACCTTGCACTCTTAAGAGCCAAAACACCACTTGCAGGCACGATAGCGAGCTTTGCCAGTGGTCCCCCACCACGAGCAGGAAGCGACATTGCTGTATTCGGCTTCCCACTCACTAGTGTGCTCTCGGATAGTGGAAACATTGTTATTGGCAACATTACATCCCTCGCGGGTCTCGGAAATGACAGTCGATTGTTTCAGATTTCGGCTCCTGTGCAACCCGGCAACAGCGGAGGACCTGTTCTCGACCGACGGGGACACGTTGTGGCGGTGATTGTATCTAAACTCGACAGCGTGTTGGTCGCGGAGAAAATTGGAGATATCCCACAAAACGTGAATTTCGCAATCAAAGCCAACGTTGCTATAAATTTCCTCGATGGCGTGGGCGTCAAGTATATGAGGCTTGAAGGTGGGGAGGTTCTCGACACGCCTTCCATCGCAGATGCTGCCCAAGGATTCACGTTTCTTGTGGAGTGCGTGAACTGATTGCAATCGAACTTAGGGAGAAACGGGGTAGCATAATCCTCCCAACAAAAACCATCATATGCGCTGGGCTAGGCCGACGGGCCGACAATGGAATGCACCTTCCAACGCCCAGCGCGCCCCTCCTGGTGCAGAGCGATGGTGCAAGCGATGGCAGCGAACGGCAATGAAATATCGAGTGACAAAACAACAGTGCAGAAATCAGAATGGATTTCACTCAATGAAGCCGTAGAACAATGGCTTGGATTGGTGCAATTCCCAAGCCCTCAGGAAACACTTTCGCCCGAGTTGGCGCGCCTTCTAAATTCATCATTCTCTGAGGCTCTCAGAGTTCCCGAGTTTTCAATAAGGGGCGTCCAACTCGACGGAATAGCAAACACACCAAAAGGACCATTGGTAGAAATTCCTTCTATCCATTTTCGCCAGTATCGAACCTTCAGACCTCAACTCAATGTGATTGAGCCATATCATGAGGACCATCCAAAAGACATCGCAGTTGAAGCACTCACTAAAAGTCCACGCCATCCAGAATGGGTTGACGTTCAAATTCATCAGGCATCGTTTGGGGCGTGGTTGAGGTTCTGGTTCCGGAATCATCTATTTGATGAGATTGCTCATGGTAACATGCTGCCGATTGAGACCGAAGTACGCCTCGCTGAACTAGGGTTTGAACCGCTCGACAAAAAGCCGAACGTCGATGATTTCCATCCCGAAAAAGAGGTCTACTGGTCAATTTTGATGGCGGCTGCGTGGATTTCATGGCGAGACATGAAGGCGGTAACTAGGAATTGGGAGAGCTACACGCAGCATTGTAGATTCTGGCGGTCAAGCAGAGGCCCCAATCAAATCAACGAGGGTATGGTTCTCGAAAGCAGTGGCAGACCAACGCTGCTTGGTTTGATGATTGAGGAGAGTGTTGGAATTAGTAAGCCAAATTTTCCCCAGCCCTCAATGACAATAAATGCAGCTCGCAACGACCTTTGGAGTAAGCTTCAAGCGGGCGATTTAATAGCTGTAGGTAAGCAGGGATTTGGAGAACGCGTGCCTATTACCGCGCATCTTTGGTTGGACCTCTCAATCCAAGGGGATGGGATAAAACGGGAGACCCTTGGTCAGCCTGGGGGCTCATCCCGTTCTACAGCGTGGAGTGATGTAAAAGTAAAGCGCGCTGATGTTATGCGTATCTGGCCAAATGAAAATGCCCTCAATACTCTTGGACAGGACACCATAAAAGATGAGTTGTTAGCTGAGCTTTCTCCTGTCAATTCCACTGCAAAAGCACTACGCCGAATTATTACAAAGCATCCCGATGACAAAAAAATTATCGTTGGAGTATTAGAAGAGCTATCGGCTGATGTGGCTGAGGAAAACGGCATCACGAACCTAATCCGTAAGTGTGCAATAAATTTGGGTATGTTCCCTGCCGATGTGGATGAGCAAGAAAAGCTCGTAGACCGCGTTCGGCGAAATATCAGGAAGCAGCAACGTCAATAGTAGACGCGCATTCCGCATTCCTTCCGCTTCCTTCCCGTGCAGTCGCTGTCTGCATGTGTTTTGTAAGCTCACAGCCGGGTGAATACCGGAGAACTTGTGAGGTGAAAAATGGAAGAACTAACCCCCTACGCAGTCAGCATCGCAGACGCCGTAAAAATCGTCGGCCTCGGTCGCACGTCGCTCTATGCGGCCATCGCGGCTGGCAAGCTCAAGACCAGAAAGTCTGGCAGGCGCACTTTGGTGGAAACGGCGGCACTCCGCCAGTTTCTCGAAGAGCTTCCCGAATCCGTCACCCAGAATGCGGCATAAGCCCCACCACAAAGAAAAGCCCGGCGCGATGCTGAAACATCGCAATCCGGGCATTGTTTCAACCCCCGTCAAGGACTATCCACATGCACCGTTTACAGCAGAAGCCTACCGAAATCTACCTTCCTCTTTTTGTGTGGGCTAACCGCCACCGCGCAAGACCGTTCCCCAAAATTACGCGATGGCAGATTGACCGAAATCTGCTGGTCACAAAAGTTGAGGTGCGCCAATGAAAGCGCCCCTTCAAATCACTGCCCGCATAATGCCGGACGGTAAGCCTTTTACAGTAAAGGGCCGCGACGCTTGGGCATTTGCTCAACTCCTGAGAGCTGGCCATCGTGGCTGCACGCCCATTGATAATCCCGCCCCGAGGTGGTCGGCATATGTGTTCAATCTAAAGCGTGTTTACGGCCTGAACATCGAAACCCGCAATGAACCCCATAGCGGCGACTTTCCCGGCACGCATGGACGCTACATCCTTTTGAGCACCGTGGAGGTTATCAACCATTCGGCAGATCAAGACAGGTCGGCAGCATGACCAGCGAAATCATCATAGCGGAATGGAAGAAGAATAACCGTGAGACGTTCCGCGTGAGGCTGGACAGCTTCAAGGACCGCCCCATTGTTGATTGCCGGGAGTGGTACAAGGCCACCGACGGCACCCTCAAGCCAGGCCGGGCGGGGCTGACGGTTTCAATCCGACACCTCCCGGCGTTGGCGATGGCATTGGTGGAGGCGGTGAAAGCCGCCGATGCTGGTGGTCTCCTGGCCGCCGATGACTCCAAATCACAATAGGAGCGTCATGGGGCGGGATTTCGGTTCCGCCCTTGTCGAACACTGTAAAATTAGAAAACCCGTTCCTAGGAGTCCCAATGGCCAGTAAACATGACAAGACCGGTCGCTCGAAGGTGAAACTGACAAATTTCATCGCTTTGGAACGCTATATGACGGCATCACCAGCATGGAAGACTCTTTCCCTTCCGGGTAGGTGCGCATACCTGGAAGTGCTCGACCTTTATAATGGCAAGAATAACGGCACCATCGCGCTTTCGGCACGGGGGTTGTCAGACCGGCTCGGGATTTCACGCGCGACGGCGGCCAGGGCGCTCTATGATTTGACAGCTCGGGGGTTCATTGAGCCAACACGCATTGGTGGGTTCAACATCAAGACCGGTGTCCGTCGTGCAACTGAGTGGCGGCTCACCAGGTACAATTGCAACCGCACCGGCGAGGTCGCAACTCAAAAGTATATGCGTTGGCAAGAGGGCAAGATTCATTTCACGGTCTCACCAGAGAGCCACCACGGTCTCACCACAGAGCCACCAACTTCAATCACGCAACAAAATTGCCGGAATGTGGCTCTCTCATGAGACCGATTGAACAACCACGAACAAACTCACGGTCTCACCAGGGAGCACCATATATGTTTTACCATAGGAAGAATGCTCACCAACGTTTCACAGGGGCGCGCGACGGCGGCGGCGGTCCCCGCCGCGAGCCGACCGGCGCGTGACCCGCCCGGCATCCAGGTTAACCGGACGCGTCCGCCAGCACGGGCCATGAGGAGCTAAAGTAGTTGAAACTAGTTCGCCTAAAATAGGG
>JANMAE010000020.1:0-15220 GCA_031359445.1 Hyphomicrobiales bacterium
TGCTGTTCTGCGCTAGAGCGGATAGCCGCCGCCCTCCAAATCCCTCTCCATGCCTCTTGGAATGAGATTAAAGGCCTATATCGATGTTCATTGTCCGATTACTTGATTTCATGTCCCGAATCGACTCGCGCGGACTGGTGCCGATTACAGGACTCGAACCTGTGACCCCCTGATTACAAATCAGGTGCTCTACCAACTGAGCTAAATCGGCATGTGCCTCCTATAGGCCATCTGGCCCGCGTCCTGCAACACCTCTTGTAGCTGCCCCAAAAAACACCATCGCGTGTCGTTTTGGCACAGGATGTTAACGTTTGAAATCAAAGGATTACAAGATGTTACAGATAAAAGCCACACTCTATGCAACCGTCTTGGCCTTTGGCCTTTTCGGCACACACGCAGCCTTCGCTGGCGGGAGCGGAGACTCTGTAGACAATGAGGATTCTTCATACAACAACCCGGGCAATGATTCTCCACCTGAAGTTGAAAACGAGCCAGACGGCGAGGATGGTGAACATACCGTGGACAATGAGCCCGGCAACAACCCCCCGCTCTCCAATCCTCCACCACAGCATAGCGAGAAACGCAATGGCGGCAGCGGCGACTCCTATCCGCAGGACGGCCGTACCATCGTCGTCTGCGTTGTGAACAGGCATGTCTTCTACGCCCGGCATATCCGCGATTGCTTACACCACCACAAGCACTAAAGGCGCAAGGTTTTGGGCGGCGACAAAGAGGCCTTTTGGGAAACCGAAAGGCCTTTTCTTTTCAATGCGTTAAAGCATAAAGCGCCACCGCTGCCGCATTGGAAACATTCAGGCTGCGGATGGCGCCGGTGAAATCCAGCGAAGCCACCACATCGCAATTCTTCCGCGTAAGCTCCCGCAATCCCTTGCCTTCCGCGCCCAGAAGCAACACGAGAGGCGGCGACTTGTCGATGGCACCGAGTGAAGCTTCCGCCTCGGAATCAAGCCCGATCAGGCGAAACCCCCGCTCGCGGAATTCCGCCATGGCGCTCGCCAAATTGCCCACCTTGACCACAGGCACATGCTCGTAAGCCCCTGATGCAGCTTTGAAAAACACCCCATTGGCCTCGGCCGAATGGCGCGCGGTGGTAACCATGGCCACCACATTGAAGGCGGCACAGCTCCGCAATATAGCCCCCGCGTTATGAGGATCGGTGATCTGGTCCAGCATCACCACAATCCCAGATTGAGCGACCTCGCTCAACTCCGGCTGAACCAAGGGTTTTGCCTCTAGCACCACCCCCTGATGCACCGCATCCGGCTCCAGCATCCGGTCCAGCACCTTGGGGTTCACAATTTCAGGAACGATTCCAATGGCTTGCAACACGTCCTTAAGCCGCTCAGCCGCGTTCAAACTGGCCTGCAATTTGACAATTTTCCGCCTGGGATTGCGCAAAGCCTCCTCAACGGGATGGCTCCCATAAATCACATCATTCCGCTCACTCATGCCAGACCTCTAGCACATTGTAAAAATCCCGCGAGCAGAAAGCGCAAATCAACAGAAAAACCCTGCCAAAAAGCGCGGTTTGAAGTGACACACGGAGCGCAAAAAGCGCGTCAAGTGTTAACGGAGTTATTCATACTAACATGTTAGTATGAATAATGAGCGCCGGGGTTTGCGAAGGGTGTAATATCAGCTCATCAAGGAAAAGAACAAATTGACAACGCGGGAAATATCATCTCAATGTGGAAAAAACATTCCCAGGGAGAGAATCGGCAGTGGAAAAAGAATTTTCGACTTTGCGTCAAGCTGCTGGTCTTACGGTGCGCGAAGCTTCGGAAGAACTCGAGATATCGGTCAGTACCGCTTATCGTTATGAAAGTGGTGAATGCAAGCCACGTGCAAAGGAATTGCAGGCTCTCGAAGGCTTGGGAATTGCTAGCAAACGCACCAATCTTTCAAGAGGAACAAGAGATGGCTGGTTTACATTCATAGACCTGTTTGCAGGAATTGGCGGCCTACGCCGCGGCTTCGAAACTATAGGTGGAAGGTGCGTCTTTACATCCGAATGGGATAGGTACGCCCAAGCCACTTATCGTGCCAACTTCAAGTGCGACCATGGGATAGCGGGAGACATTCGTGCTATAAAGGCAACTGACATCCCCTACCATGATGTCCTTCTTGCAGGTTTTCCATGCCAGCCTTTTTCAATTGCAGGGGTTTCCAAAAAGAACGCGCTGGGCAGGCCACATGGCTTTGCGTGCGAAACCCAAGGAACATTGTTTTATGAGGTGCAACGTATTCTGGAGCATCATCGCCCAGCAGCCTTTCTCTTGGAAAATGTCAAAAATCTGGTGAGCCATGACAAGGGCAACACCTTCAAGATAATCATGCAGGTATTGCGGGAACAACTTGGTTATGTAGTGCAAACACGCATCATCGACGCACGGCACTATCTGCCGCAGCATCGCGAACGTATCATAATCGTTGGCTTTCGTGAGGATTCAGGTTTTGATATTTCATCGATGGTTTTACCCGACAAGTCAAAAGCGCCCAGACTGAGCGCCATACTCCATCCGCAGGATGGGAGCCAAGCACCTGATCCTCAAGGTTATACGGAGGGCAATATCGCCCGCGTTCCGTCGAAATATACGTTGACGGAAAAACTTTGGAAATATCTTCAAGCTTATGCTGCCAAACACAAGGAAAAAGGCAATGGATTCGGTTGCACCGTCGTTGGGCCTGATGACATTGCGCGCACTTTATCGGCTCGTTACTACAAGGATGGTTCGGAAATCCTGGTGGGTCAACCAAGAAAGCCACCAAGACGCCTAACGCCTCGCGAATGCGCAAGGCTGATGGGTTTTGATGCCCACGGCGGATCGGAATTTCACATTCCCGTTTCCGATACGCAAGCTTATAGACAATTTGGGAACTCAGTAGCGGTACCAGTCATTGAGGCGGTCGCAGGGCATATGCGGCAACCCCTCAATAGAATCATCGCACAACAGGCACGGATGAAGGCTGTTGGCTGATACTGTTGACACCGCAACTCGAAGCCGGATGATGGCGTCCATAAAGGGAAGGAACACCCGACCCGAGCGGATAATCAGAAGTGCCATCCACGCGGAGGGTTTTCGCTTTCGACTGCATGTGAAAGAGCTTCCTGGAAAACCTGACATTGTACTTCCCAGATACAATGCGGTAATTTTGGTGAACGGATGTTTTTGGCATGGCCATGATTGCGCGAACTTTCGCCTGCCCAAAACGCGCGCTTCATTTTGGAGGAAAAAGATCAATGGAAACAAGAAGCGCGACGCGAATGCCGAGCAATGCCTGAACGCCTTAGGTTGGCGCGTCGCAACCATTTGGGAATGCGCATTACCGCGCAACACTTCATCAGACAGCTTAAATGTAGCATCCAAGCTTACCAAATGGATTTTGGGCAATAGACGGAAAATCTCCATCAGGGGAAGGTCGTGACGGAGATTCTCAGCGGCCATTTGGCAAATATTTTTACTGGCGTGGTTGTCAAGCGTTTGACGTTGGTTGAAACAAAAACCGAAAAATCAAATCAACATGAGTTTCAGGGCATCAGGCAACTCCGCGATCTTTTTGGCGAACAGGACAGGAGAGATATCCGGACAACGTTTATCTGGATGAATCGCGAACAGGAAGCCATGTCAGACCTGGGTTTCGTAAGCTGGTCCAATGTGCGGAAAGGCAAGCCACGATCTCCGGAGTTCCACCTTTATTACAACAACAACTCAATCACCGAAACGATGAAAGAGGGCGACTATGCGTTCATCGCGTTGAAGCCAGACAACGAGGTAGTGGTAATTGTGGTTCCAGCCGACAGCGGAATGCTGCAGCAGCTTTATTGGCTGTTCGGGCTTGACGATCAACAACAACGGGAGATATCGCAAGCCAAAGGAAAAACTGCCGCAACTCTCGTGGAATTCAAGAAAGATCGAGACGCAGAATTGGATTTTGCCGCTCGGTTCATTCTTGAAGAGCTTGGAATAGAGTTCGAGATACCCGAAAGCAACCGAATTGATGAACTCCTGCAAAAGTACCCCGCTGAGTTGCCGGGAACAATGGAGTTTGCCAGATTTGCTCGTGACACGATGTTTGATGAGGTGTCGGCTTGGGAAGAGCCCGACGAAACACTGTTGGCGTGGCTCGTTCATGAGGAAAAACTATTTCGAAGGCACGAGTTCCTGAGGATTGAAAAACGTGTGCCCGCGTTTTCTGCGAATGGAAAAATCGATGTGGATGGATCGACTGCGTTTTTCAAGTCTATATTCAATGCGCGCATGTCACGCATGGGATCTTCACTGGAGCACCACCTCGAAGCGATATTCAAACGGGCCGATCTCAAATACACCCGGGGCAAGGTAACCGAAAGAACAAGCAAGCCCGACTTTGTTTTCCCTGGCATAGCCGAATATCGTGACAGTCTTTTTCCGGCTCGGCGCCTTACGATGCTGGCTTCGAAATCCTCCCTCAAGGACAGGTGGCGACAAATAACGCGGGAAGCAGATCGAATTGAGCAAAAGCATCTCTTCACATTGCAACCAGGCATTTCCGTGCAGCAGACGGACGAAATCAAGACGCAAAAGGTTCAGTTGGTAATTCCCGGGCCAATTCATGCCACTTTTCGGCCAAACCAACAGGTAGAGCTTATGAAGCTCAAGGATTTTATAAAATTTGTCAAGCAACTTGACACCGTGAAAAGCTGAGCGAATTTGGAGTATCCAACTTTCTCATCCTTCTCGCGCAACCACATAGTGACCCAAAAGTCTCCGCCGAAATCAAATGCAACGAGGATGAAATCAACACCATTATCTATAGGCTGTTTGACCTGACGCCGGATGAAATCAAACTGCTGGAAGAGTCCATAGGTGTGATGCAATGAGTTTCAGAGACGAGATTGTCTATGCCGAGACACGAAATTTTTAACTCACACGTCAGCATGTACAGTTTGAAAGCCGGGAGTACGACCATGGTTGAAAAGCGCGACAACACAATTTCGAACGTCATGAATTTTTCGGCAGACAAGCCGCAAGCCACTTTGCCCCCGCCACTGCAGGCGATGTGGTGGTTGAAGAAAGGCAATCTGTCCATGGGCGAGGAATGGCAAAAGGCCCATGAGATCTGCCAGACCCAGGAAGGCGACCCCGACTACGACATCGTGCATGGCCTGGCGCACTGGATCGAAGGCGACACGAGCAATGCGGCTTATTGGTACCGCAGGGTTGGTGACGCGCGCGCGGCGAGTGTCGGGGATGAATGGGAGAGAGTGATGAAGCTCTTGGTATCGAAAGTGGCAGGGCGGTGAACACAGAAGGCGGAGCGGGAATTTCCGCGTGATGACTCGTTCGTCATCGGTCCGACGCACGGAAGGTTCGGCCCCGTTTTTCAGCGGGGTGACGAATAATGGGCGGGAGTACAGATGATTGAAAGAAGGAGATTGATTTACTCACAACCCTCTCATCAGGGTTTTCCGAACGGAGTCCAGTTCGCCCCGCCATCAATGCTTTCCAGAACGGCGTTTTCCTGCGTTGTGAGAGCAAGGTCGTTGAAATTGGCGGGATTGACGGCAAGGTGCAGCGGAATGGCATTGCCAAAGCCGTTTGAAAGGGTTTGCCAGGCATCGGGCTTGGCCTCGCCAGTCTTCATCAGGCCCTGGCCCAAGACAAATGCAAAGAGAGAACCATCACGGCCAACCTCGACCGTGCTGACAACTTCGCCCTTGAAATTCAGCAACTGCCAGCTTGCACCTGCATCCCGGCTGATGAACAGCCCTTGTTGCGTGGCCGCGTATAATTGATCTGCCGCGATGCTGGAAGCGGCCAGCGCGATCAAATCTGGCGGGGTCGCGCCTGCAACCGTCCAGGTCAGGCCTCCGTCCCGGCTGATTTGCAGATCGCCGTAATTCCCGTAAATGGTTTTGGGGTCGGCAGGGCTCACATCCATTTGGTGGAAATCCACCGGTCCGCCAGCGCCCGGCGAAAGCTGCTGCCAAGTAGCGCCGCCATCAAGGGATTTGAGAAAACCGGAATTGCCACCGCCTGCGGGATGCCCGCTGGCATAGTAGTTCAGAGGGTTTGCGGGATCGGGTGAAAAGCCCATGTAATCTTGCACCGGAGAAACCTGCGTGGCCTCGCCCTCCTTGGATAGCGCGAAAAGCCCGTGATGCGATGCCAGCAAGAGCGTTGCCGTGCCACCGCGCGCAAAGGCTAAACCATGATAATGCGTTTTACTTGCAAGTTCGGTGAGGCTCTCGGAACTGGCGGGCGTTATGGCTGCTACACCGACAAACGAAACGGCAATTGCCAGCTTTGATACGATGTTCATGGGGTTCAATCCTTTAAATGAAAATTTAGGTAAAGCGCTTTTGGAATGGGAATGGGGGGTGGTTTTAGCTCTTTTTCTTCGCTACGGCTTTCTTCGTCAGCACCTCACCCATCTCCACCTCCTGGTTCAGCGCAAGGGGAGTGTCTGGGAAGACCAGGCCCATGGAGATGATCAGTTTCAAGGCGTCCTCGACTGTCGTTCCCAGCACCTTTACGTCGTCCACATCGGCGAAGAAGACGTAACCGCCAGTGGGATTGGGCGTGGTGGAGACATAGATCGCATACATGGCGCGGCCCGCTTCAAGGCCGATCATGGAGCCGTCGAGCCCACGCGAGATGAAGGCGAGCTGCCAGATGCCCTTGCGCGGCCATTCCACCAGGCAGACTTTCTGGAAGGAGGCGCCCTTCTGCAGGAACAGGGTTTCGAAGATCTGCTTGGAGCCCTTGTAAATGGAGCGCACCACGGGTGTGCGGTTGAGGAGTTTTTCCCAAATGCCCAGTAGCGTGCGGCCCACGAGATTGGCGGCGAGCGCGCCAATGAGCGTGATGGAGATGAGCGCCACGACAAGGCCGAAGCCCGGCACATTGAAAGGCAGATAGGTGTTGGGATTATAGCTGTCGGGAATATAGGGCTTCAGCCAATGATCAAAGATATTCACAAACCATAGCGTGGCCCAGATCGTGATGGCGATGGGGGCTGTGATGGCAAGGCCGGTAAAGAAATAGGCCCGCAGCCGGCCAAACAGGTGAACGCGCGGAACGACGGGGGTTTCAGGGGGAAGATCGGTCATGGTGCAAGCTAAATCGCATGAAGCGGCAGCGCTTCGCAAGGCTCAATCCGAGGAGCCGCTGCCCCGCAGCGGATATTGGCCATCCCAGACCTTGGCGCGGGCCTGCGCCTCCAGCCGCTGGTCTTCGCTGGCCTTGGAATTCAGCTCATCAAACCGGTTGGTGATTTCAGGAAATTCGCCCGGCACGAGCGCCTGGTTGGCAAGCATGTACCACATGAGGGCGCGCGTGGTGTCCTGCTCGACATAGCGCCCTTCCTGATACAGATCGCCCAGATAAGCCTCGGCCTGCGGCTGCCTTTTGCGGGCGGCGGCAATCAACCATTTCAGGCCCTGCTTGGGATTCTTGTTCAGGCCCTGCCCCTTGAAATTCATGATCGCCAAACCATAGAAGGCATCGGGATGGCCATAGGTCGTGGCAATCTTCAGGTAATTATTGGCGGCCAAATTGTAGTTCGCCTCGATGCCTGCGGAAGGTATTCCGCCGCGATAGTAATCTGCCACGCGCAACTGCGCATCCACCATGATGCGCAGCTTGTTCTGGTCGCTCTCATCGGGATCATAAATGTCAGCGACACGGCTGTAATAAGAAAATGCGGTGGCATCATCCTTTGGAACACCCCTGCCCTTGCTGTACATGTGGCCGAGATACCAGTCAGCCACCATGTTGCCGTCTTCCGAGGCGCGGCGGAAAAACCGCAGCGCCTTTTCGTAGTTGCCGTTGTTATAAGCCTTCTTGGCTTTCTTCAGATCATCGGTCCAGAAGGGCGTGATATTGATATTGGGCAGGCTGAGCTTTGGCATGGCAGGCAGATAGGAGAAAAACCCGGCGTCTTCCTCCGCCCTTGCAGGTGGGCTTGAGGCAAGCAGCATCACCACCAGAAATGGCAGGGCGATGCGTGCGGCGTCAGGCAACAGGCGTGACCGGGGAACCCTAAATGTCGGCGTAACAAACACCTTCAGCGCTTCCTCCGGGATGAGTGACGGCACCCGAAACAGCGGGGCCAACTTGCTGGGCATATTTCCACAACGCGCCCGAGCCATAACCATGCTCGCGCGGCTTCCAGCTCTTTTTGCGGATGGCAAATTCGGCCTCGGACACATTGCACGACAGCGTGCCTTCAACGGCATCCAGCGTGATGAGATCGCCATTCTTGATGAGCGCGATGGGTCCGCCCAGCTGGGCTTCCGGCCCCACATGCCCCACACAGAAGCCACGCGTGGCGCCCGAGAAGCGGCCATCGGTGATGAGCGCCATTTTCTCGCCCATGCCTTGGCCATAGAGGGCTGCCGTGGTCGACAGCATTTCGCGCATGCCGGGACCGCCGCGCGGACCTTCGTAACGAATGACGAGCACCTCGCCCTCCGTATATTGCTTCGTCGACACCGCCGCGAAACATTCCTCTTCGGACTCAAAACAACGGGCGGGGCCTGTAAACGTGAGTTGCTTCATGCCGGCAACCTTGACGATGGCGCCTTCCGGCGCCAGGTTTCCGCGCAGTCCCACAACGCCGCCGGTTCTGGTGATCGGTTTATTGGCGGGATAGATCACGTCCTGGTCATCGTTCCATTTCACGCTGGCCATGTTCTCGGCCATGGTGCGGCCAGTCACCGTCATGCAATCACCATGCAGGAAGCCATGATCGAGGAGCGTTTTCATGAGCAGCGGAATGCCACCCACTTCAAACAGATCCTTGGCTACATATTTGCCACCGGGCTTGAGATCGGCAATGTAAGGCGTCTTCTTGAAGATTTCGGCCACGTCAAATAGGTCGAACTTGATGCCGCACTCATGCGCGATGGCGGGAAGATGCAGTGCTGCATTGGTGGACCCGCCGGACGCTGCCACAACCGTTGCCGCATTTTCCAGGGCTTTCAAGGTCACGATATCGCGCGGGCGGATGTTGCGGGCGATGAGTTCCATCACCTTTTCGCCTGAAGTGAAACAGAAGGTGTCGCGAATTTCATAAGGTGCAGGCGCACCGCAGGAATAGGGCAGCGCCAGCCCGATGGCTTCAGCAACCGTTGCCATGGTGTTGGCGGTGAACTGCGCGCCGCAGGACCCGGCAGTGGGGCACGCCACCTGCTCCAGCGTATGGAGATCCTCGTCAGACATTTCGCCAACGCTGTGCTTGCCCACCGCTTCAAAAACATCCTGCACGGTAACGGGGCGGCCCTTGAACGTGCCGGGGAGAATGGAGCCCCCATAGATGAACACGGACGGAACATTCAAACGCACCATTGCCATCATCATGCCGGGCAGCGACTTGTCACATCCGGCAAGCCCCACCAGTCCATCATAGCAATGGCCGCGCATGGTGAGTTCGACGGAATCCGCGATGCATTCGCGTGACACGAGCGATGCCTTCATGCCCTGATGGCCCATGGCGATGCCATCGGTGACGGTGATGGTGCAGAACTCCCGCGGCGTGCCGCTGGCCGCAGCCACGCCGCGCTTGACCGATTGCGCCTGGCGCATCAGCGAAATATTGCAGGGAGCCGCCTCATTCCAGCAACTGGCAACACCCACCAGCGGCTGGTTGATCTGCTGTTCATTCAATCCCATGGCATAGAGATAAGACCGGTGCGGCGCGCGGCTTGGACCCACGGTGACGTGGCGGCTCGGCAGCTTGGCTTTTGAAAATACTTTGGCGTCCATTTCAGTGTCCTGTGTCAGCGTTTTTGAGATTTGTTCTTTGTAACGTCAGCACAGCTTTCAGACCTTCGGTTCACGACAGATAACAGGTTCGAATTCCACCATCGAAAAATGGCGGCTACCCTCTTAACCAAACTTCCCAGAAGCCCCTTCCGCTTGATTCCACAGGTCTCAGCTCCCATGGACAAGGCAAGGTAAAAGCCAATTTAGGCGGATGAAAGGTTCATCATGTTGCCGTGCCACACAGTGATCACAATTCCGGGGCTTGTGGCATTTCCGCAACAGCAAAAGTTACAAACCAATGGCAATAGGTTTCCGTGACTGACGAGTCTCAACACAAGAAGTTTCGGGGCGGCAGCTCCAAGGCTGTGGCCTTCTGGATAGGTGGAAGCGCCGCAGTCTTGGCAGCCGTGGTCTATGTCATGCTCACCATCGCGCCGCAAATGCTCGCCGTGTTCCTTCCGGAGAAATGGACGAAGGACGCAGGCGCCAAAATGGAAGCCTCATTCGTTCACCATCGCCCGGCCTGCAGCAATGCTTTGGGTAAACAGGCGCTGGCAGCCCTGCTGCAGCGCCTGCGCGAAACCGCTACGCAATTGCCGCCTGTTCAAGTGAACGTCTATAATGATCCTGTGGTCGCAGCCTTTACCTTCCCCGGCGGCCATATCATGCTGACCCGCGCCTTGATCCAGAGTGCCGACACCGCAGACGAAGTGGCAGCCGTTCTGGCGCATGAATATGGCCACGCCTTCCACCGCGATTCAGAGGCCCAACTGGTGCGCATAACCGGACTGCAAATTCTTCTGGGCGCTGCTTCCGGGGGGTCCAGCAGTGGAACGGCGGGATCCCTCACCAGCACAGCCGCCATCATGCAATCCAGCCGCCAGGCCGAACGCGACGCTGATGCCTTTGCCGTAAAACTGCTCACCGCCGCCCGGATTGATCCCGTAGCGCTGAAAACCTTTCTCAAGAAATTACTGGCGGATGAATCCAGAAGGGGCGTAGGCGGCCCCAGCACGTTCAATGATATTTTCTCCACCCACCCTGGAACCGAGGAGCGCATCAAACGGGTTGCGCCTGAAACAAAAGTCGAAAATCCCCAACCGGCTCTCAACGCGGACCGCTGGCAGGATTTACGAAAGATATGTGGCTGAAAATTTTCTTGCGTGCCTCTGGCACAACCACCCACGGACGCAAACCCCGTGCCGCGCTGCCGGAAACGATTGAGATCGCTTGCCCATCGAGGAAAGCGGCATGTGAGCCCTTGCGCCAGACATCAAACCGGTCGATGCGGATGGGAACGCTTTTGCAGGCACCGCGCAACGGATAGTTCGCAACGACAATGTCCAGGTGATCGCATGAGGGCTGGCTGTCGGCACCGTCGAGGAAGAAGCCCACAGCCTTTCCCTTCACCGAAGCCCTGCAGGACCGCCCCACGCAAATCCAGCCCGGCCGTGCGGTGGCATCCTTGAAGGACACCTCTTCACCATTGGTTTGCAGCCATTTCTCACCCGCAAACCTGCCCTTTTGGGTAATCGCGAAAACCAGTTCACCCGCGGCATTGCGATAGGCCATGTTGGCCGCTGAGCGCTCAATAAAGATATCCGGCAAGGTGGTGAACTGGGCCACCGCGATGCCGCCTGCAATGGCCGCTACTCCGCCGAGCCTGCCCCTGCCCTGCATGAGACACAGGATGGCAGCACCCAAAGCCAGGAGAATGGCGGCACCGATTGGCACCTGTGGGATGATGCGTTGCGCGCCCGGTAAACTCGCCACATAGTCTGAAATGGCAAGCACCAGTTCGAGGCCCTGGCCCAATATAGCCAGGGGATAGCCCTCGAGACCCAGAGGCATGAGCAAGACACTGATGAGCGCAAATGGCATGACAATCAAACTCATCACCGGAATGGCAAGGCCATTGGCCAGCACGCCATAAGGTGCAAGCCGGCCAAAGTGATAGGCGGCGGGGATGGAAGAAAACGCGCCCGCGACCAGCGTGGTGAGTACCGAAGCCACCAGGATTTTGCCAAACTTCCGCGCATAGAACATCCACCGGCTTTCAACCCGGTATTCGTTTTCAGTAACTGGCCTGTTCCAGTACTGGAAAAATGCCGCAAGCCCCATGACCGCCATGAACGACATTTGAAAACTGGCCTGGATGGCGGATTCTGGCTGCATCACCAAAATGACCAGAGCCGCCAATGCAAGGTTCCGGAGCGATATGGCGGGCCTGTCCACGAGCACGGCGAGAAACATCACGGCCAGCATGATGTAGGAACGTTGCGTTGCCGCCTGCGACCCGGCAAGCAGCATATAGACAAAGCCAAATGCAAGGGCCGCAACTGCCGCCCATTTCTTGATCGGATAATTCAACGCGATGGCCGGAAACAGCGCCAGCAGCGCCCGCACCACCCAGAACACGCCACCCGCCGCCAGCGACATGTGCAGACCGGAAATGGACAGGATATGTGCAAGTCCTGAAATCTGCAGGCTGGTGTTGATCTCCTTGGGGATCGCCGCACGTTCGCCCGTGATCATGGCCTCGGCTACTGCGGCAATCGTGCCTGAGAGATGCTGGCGGACACGCGCGCCAATGTTCTGGCGAATATCTTCCAGCACCGCAGAAACATTGATGCTCCAGGATTGAACCTCTCCTAACACGTCTATGGGCGAGGTGATGCGGCCTGTGCCGCCGATCTCCTGAAAATAGAGTTGCCTGCCATAGTCAAAACCGCCGGGTTGCGTGGGCACCGGCAATGGCGAAAGCCGCGCCTTAAAAGCCACCCGCGCGCCGATGGCAGGACGGCCGTTTTTCGTAAAGTTTGACAGCCGCAGTCGCAGCGGAATTTGCGCTGTGGTGAAGCCTTCGATCTGCGAGGGTTCGATGACGAGCGTGCCGCGCCTTGCGCCCCCGCCCTCACTTTCATGCACAATACCAACAACCGCCAACGCATCAGTTGTGGAATGCAAAAGTGGCGTTGCAACCATTTCAGAGCGGAACTTCGCCAAGCCGAAACCGCCTAGAAATATGGCAATCAGCAATATCATCATAGCGCCTCTGGCAAACCAGAAGCAAAGTGCCGCCACGGCAACGAAAAGCAGCGCCAGCCAAAGCGCTGGCTCCTGTGGCAGGGCGAAATAAAACCAGATGCCAAAGGTGAGAACGACGGGTGCCCAAAGCACGGTATTGCCGCGCTGGGCTTCCACGAAATCTTCCACCTGCCCGTAGAAACGCTCCACGCCCCCACACCCTCTTACGCAACCCAAAGCTTCGTGCTATTTCACCAGCACCTGCCTTCGGGCCAGTCCCCTTTCACCAGCCTACAAGGAAAACGGTGTTCATGTCATTGCCCGTCATCACCCGCTTTGCACCATCACCCACTGGCTATCTGCACATTGGCGGTGCGCGCACCGCCCTGTTCAATTGGGTCTATGCCAAGCGCCACGGCGGCAAAATGCTGCTGCGTATCGAAGACACCGACCGCGAACGCTCCACGGAGCCTGCCATTGCAGCCATTCTGGCGGGCATGACATGGCTCGGCCTCACCTGGGATGGCGATGCCGTTTCACAATATTCGCGCGCCGCGCGCCACCGCGAAGTGGCCGGGCAATTGCTGGCAACGGGCCATGCCTATTACTGTTATTGTTCGCCCCAGGAACTTGACGCCATGCGCGCCAAGGCAGAGGCCGAGAAGCGCCCCATCCGCTATGACGGCACCTGGCGCGACCGTGACCCCAAGGATGCTCCTGCCGGCGTTGCACCCGTTATTCGTTTCAAGTCTCCGCAAGGGGCCGAAACCGTCATCAATGACAATGCCCAGGGCCGGGTGGTGTTCGCCAACCGCGATCTTGATGACCTGATCATCCTGCGTTCTGACGGCAATCCCACCTATAATCTTTCGGTTGTGGTGGATGACCACGACATGGACGTGACCCATATCATCCGCGGGGTTGATCACTTGACCAATGCGGCGCGACAGACACAGATCTATGTCGCCATGGGTTGGCAGGTGCCTGACATGACGCATGTTCCGCTGATACACGGGCCAGACGGCGCCAAGCTTTCCAAACGGCATGGTGCCTTGGGCGTGGAGGCCTATCGCGCCATGGGCTATCTGCCTGCAGCGCTCCGCAACTATCTCGCCCGCTTGGGCTGGAGCCACGGCGACGCTGAAATCTTTTCCACTGAGCAGCTGGTGGAATGGTTTGACACCAAGGACATTGGCCAATCCGCAGCGCGCTTTGATTTCGCCAAGCTGGAAAACCTGAACGGTCATTACATTCGCCATATGGCAGATGATGAACTGGTCACAGCCCTTCTGGATTTTTTGCCCCATGCGGAAGGCGGTGCGGCACTCCTGGCGATGATGACTGACACCCGCCGCGCGCAATTGACCAAGGCCATGGGTGGCTTGAAGCAGCGCGCCAAGACGCTGGTGGAGCTGATGCAGGGCGCAATGTTCCTGTTTGCCGTGCGGCCCTTGGTGATGGACGAAAAGGCGAGGCAGATCATGGCGGATGGCGGCAGGGACAGCCTTCAGGCCATGCTGAAGCTTTTGGAGGATAGCACGGCCTGGACCGCTGCGGCGCTGGAAGCAGACGTCAAGGCATTTGCAGAGACGCAAGGCATGAAACTGGGCAAGTTGGCGCAACCTTTGCGGGCTAGCCTTACCGGAACTTCCACGTCACCACCTATTTTTGACGTATTGGAAGTTTTGGGTCGCGATGAGTCATTTGCACGTATAAAGGATCAGCTTGGTTGACCTTTTTGTTGCAGCGCAATAAGATCATGAATTGGAAAAGAGGCCGCAGATGACTGATAAACTCAATTCGGCAAATCTCGCACTCGACGGAACATCATACGATTTGCCTATCATCAAGGGCACGCTCGGACCCGATGTGGTGGATATCAGCCGCCTCTATGGTGACGCGAAGATATTTACCTTTGATCCAGGCTTCACCTCGACGGCGGCGTGTGAATCAAAAATCACGTATATTGATGGCGATGCAGGCGTGCTGCTGCACCGGGGCTATCCCATCGACCAGCTGGCCGAAAATGGCGACTTCATTGAAACCTGCTATTTGCTCTATTACGGCGAGCTGCCCACGCAGGCCCAGCGCAAGACTTTTGAATATGCGATTACCCACCACACCATGGTTCACGAGCAGATGGCGCGCCTGTTCCAAGGCTTTCGCCGGGATGCCCATCCCATGGCCGTGCTGGTGGCAGTCGTAGGCGCCATGTCGGCCTTTTATCACGATTCAACCGACATCAACGATCCACGCCAGCGCGAGATTGCCTCGCACCGCATGATTGCCAAGCTGCCCACCATTGCGGCCATGGCCTATAAATATCACATCGGCCAACCCTTCGTGTATCCCCGCAATGATCTGAGCTATGCGGCGAATTTCCTGCACATGTGCTTTGCCGTGCCTTGCGAGGAATACAAGGT
>JANMAE010000028.1:0-16216 GCA_031359445.1 Hyphomicrobiales bacterium
GGGAACCGAGCCGAACCATGCGGCCACGTCGCCCTGCACCTTGGGTTCAAGCGAGTGGTTCATCCAGAGATAGGCGCAGTTGGGATGCTTGGCCTCGACATGCATCATGGTTGTATCAGACCAGCCGGTTGCACCTTCTTCCGGAATTGTGGACGCCACGGGTTTTTTGTCTGCCTGCAACAGGTTCACCTGGAACGGCCATGAACCTGAAGCCACGACGCCTTCGTTCTTGAAATCGTCAACCTGCACCATTGCATCGTGCCAATAGCGACCCACCAATGCGCGCTGGCCCTTGAGCAGTTCCAGCGCTGCCGCATATTGGTCCTTGTTCAGCTCATAGGGGTTCTTGATGCCCAGTTCCGGCTTTTTCTTCATGAGGTAAACCGCGGCGTCAGCAATATAAATCGCGCCGTCATAGGCCTGGACGCGGCCCTTGTTGGATTTGCCATCGGGCAGGTTCTGTTCTTCAAATACAATCGACCAGCTCTTTGGCGCTTCCTTGAAGACTTCGGTGTTATAGGACAGCACATTGGGACCCCATTGATAGGGCGTTCCGTAATGCACGCCATCCACTGTGTTCCATGCGGCATTCTGCAGGCGCTCATCCACCGTCTTCCAGTTTGGAATAAGATCCACATTGATGGGCTGCAGCTTCTTGCCTGCCACCAGGCGGAGCGAAGCATCGCCAGAGGCTGTTACCAGATCAAATCCGCCCTGGTTCATCAGGGTTACCATCTCGTCGGAGGTGGCAGCGGTTTTGACGTTAACCTTGCAACTGGTGGCCTTTTCGAAATCGGTCACCCAGTCATAGCCCTTGTCGGTTTCACCGCGTTCAATGTAGCCGGGCCATGCCACGATATCGACTTGACCTTCGCCAGCGCCCACTTCCTTCTTCATCGCATCATCTGCGAAGGTCATGCTGCTGAGCGTGGTAAACGCGGCCAGTATCGCCAGTGTTGCCTTGATCGTTTTCATTTTGCCTTCTCCCTGAAAAATTTTGCACCTTATTGGTGTTTGACCAACTGGTATAAAATCGAGATTAGCCTATAAAAGGTGAAAACGTAAAGTGCGGTCAAATTCAAAACCACAGTTGTTTGAAATATTTCCAACGCGATGCAAATTATTGCAACAGAAAGAAAAAACACAAATTGCGCAATTTGGATATAATGCTAAGGTGCGCGCAAGAAATAAGCAGTCGTCCAGGGGGAAATCAGCGTGAATCCACGCGTTGACATTAATGTCCAAGCGCAGCCAATGGCTGTGGTTGTGGATGATTTGCACAAAAGCTTCGCCGATCTCGAGGTTCTCAAGGGGGTTTCCCTCGCAGCGCGCGAAGGCGACGTTGTTTCCATGATCGGTGCTTCCGGTTCGGGCAAGAGCACATTTTTGCGCTGCATCAATTTCCTGGAAATGCCAACCCAGGGCCGCATTGTTGTCACCGGCGAAGAGGTGGCCATGCAGCGACACCGGGATGGAAATCTGCACCCCGCTGACCGCAAGCAACTCGAGCGCATTCGCACCCGGTTGGGCATGGTGTTTCAAAGCTTCAACCTGTGGCAGCACATGACGGTGATCCAGAATGTGACCGAGGCGCCCATTCATGTCCTGGGGATTTCCAAAGCGGAAGCCATGGAGCGCGCCGCGCAGCTCTTGAACAAGGTGGGGCTTTACGAGAAGCGGGACCAGTATCCCGCATTTCTTTCAGGTGGCCAGCAACAGCGGGCGGCGATTGCCCGCGCGCTTGCCATGAATCCCAAGGTCATGCTGTTTGACGAACCCACGTCAGCACTTGATCCTGAACTGGTGGGCGAAGTGCTGCGCGTTATCCGCGATCTTGCCAATGAAGGCCGCACCATGATTCTCGTGACCCATGAAATGAAATTCGCGCGCGACGTTTCCAGTCATGTGATCTATCTGCACAGGGGTATCATAGAAGAGGAGGGACCTCCCTCGAAAGTATTTGGCGCTCCCGAAAGCGAGCGCTGCAAGCAATTCGTTTCTGGCATACACTAGAGGCGGAACGACAAGAAACATGTACGGCGAAATCATACGAACATGCGTCTTCTTAAGTAACGGGCAAACTGGCGGGCGATAAAACCCGCCAAGACATTCAAGGAGAAAATGAATGAAATTGACGAAGCGACTTTTACTGGCAGCGGCAGCTGTGATGGCGATCGCAGCAGTGGGCACACCTGCCATGGCAGACCTCAAATTTGGCGTTGACGTTTCGCCATACCCTCCCTTCACCTCCAAGAATACTGCAGGAGAGTGGGAAGGCTGGGAAGTGGATTTCATGAATGCGCTCTGCGCCGAGATCAAGGAAAAGTGCACTTTCGAGCCCACCGGCTGGGACGGTATCATTCCGGCGCTCACCAGCAAGAAATTTGACGGGATACTCTCTTCCATGTCGATCACGCCGGAGCGTGAGAAAACCATCAGCTACACCAACATGTATTACAACTCGGCCGCCGTCCTCATCGGGCCGAAGAGCGACGACAAGGACATTACGCCAGAGCACCTATCGGGTAAAACCATTGGCGTTCAGGGGGCCACAACACACGCCAACTACCTTGACAAATATTTCAAGCCCAAGGGTGCGGAAATCAAATCCTATGCGGGCCAGGATGAAGCCAATGCGGATCTTGCCGCCGGGCGCGTGGACTATGTCATGGCTGACGGTGTTACGCTGGGGGCTTTCCTGGCTTCCGATGAAGGCAAAGCCTGCTGCGAACAAAAGGGTGCTGTACCGCTTGATGTAGAAGTGCTGGGCAAGGGCGTGGGCATTGGTACCCGCAAGGAAGATACGGCCTTCCGCGAAAAGCTGAATGCCGCCATCAAGACCTTGGCCGACAAGGGCTTCTTTGAAGAAAACACCAAGAAGTGGAAGCTCGACGGCAAATTGATCTTGCCGAAAGACTTGAAGTAGCGGGCATCGGGCCGCCCCTCACCGGGGCGGTCCTTTTTTTGGAGGAAGCCTTGGTTTTTGCCGCAGCGAATGTGCTGGAAATTCTTTCCTACGGCGACAAGGGCTATCTTGACGAGCTGCTGTGGGGCGCTGTCAGCACTCTGCAAATCTCGATTCTCTCATATGCATTTGGCATCTTTCTGGGGTTGTTTGGCGCTGTTGGAAAACTTTCCGATGCGAAGTGGCTGAAATACATTCTCGAGGGTTACACAACGCTGGTGCGCGCCATTCCGGAACTGGTGCTGATCCTGCTGCTCTACTTTGCCGGCACTGATGGCTTGAACAAGGTGTTGATGTCCTTGGGTGTGGGTCCCATCACCGTCAATGGTCTGGTTGCCGCTGTATTTGTGTTGGGGTTTGTGCAAGGTGCCTATTCAACGGAAGTGTTGCGGGCGGCCATCCAGGCCGTTCCCGTGGGACAGATCGAGGCGGCCAAGGCTTACGGGATGTCGACCTTCCTGCGGTTCCGGCGCGTGGTACTTCCCGCCATGCTGCCCAACGCAATTCCAGGCCTTGCCAACCTGTGGCTCAATGTCACCAAGGATTCTGCCTTGATCGCCGTTGTAGGATATACCGAGCTTGCCTCCGCCACGCGCATCGCCGCAGGCGGCAGCAAGCTTTACCTGACGTTCTATGTTCTCGCGGCGTTGCTGTATCTTTCCATCACGCTGGTTTCCAATCAATTTTTCGGCTGGCTTGAGCACCGGGTGCGGCGCGGCCAACCAAAGCTGGCGTAGAGCAACATGATCTGGGATTGGCTGCCGCATTATTTTCCCTTGCTCCTCCATGGTCTCTACGTCACCATCATCCTTCTCGTCACGTCCCTCGTCTTGGGATTTGCCATGGCCATACCCATTGGCCTGGTGCAGGTGACAGGGCCATGGCCGTTGAAAATGCTGGCGCGCGCCTTCTGCACCTTCATTCGTGGAACGCCGCTGCTGATCCAGATCTGGCTTTTGTATTACGGCGTGGGTTCATTATTCCCGCAAATTCCAGGCATCCGAGAAAGCTTTTTGTGGCCCATTCTGAAGGAAGGTTTTTACTATGCGATCTTGGCCTTCAGCCTGAGCTTTGCGGGATATGAAGGCGAGGTCATGCGCGGCGCATTTTTGAGCGTTCCCAAGGGAGAGCTTGAGGCGGCGCGGGCGTTTGGGATGTCGTCCTGGAAGGTTTTGACGCGCGTCTGGTTTCCCCGCGCCGTGCGTCAGGTATTGCCAACGCTTGCCGGAGAAACAATCAGCCAATTGAAGTCGACACCCTTGGCCTATACCATCACGGTGATGGATCTCATGGGGGTAACGACAAAAATCCGGCAGGACACGTATCTCACCTATGAGCCCCTGCTGTTTCTGGCGCTTTTCTACATCGTTCTCACTTTCATCATTACCCGCGCTTTCAAATATGCGGAAAATTTGGTACCCACCAAGCGATGAACAGCACTTCCTTGGCTCGGCTTGTTGCCATCCGTCATGATCTTCATGCCCATCCGGAGCTGTGTTTTGAAGAGCATCGCACGGCTGACGTGGTTGTGCTGGAACTCACCAAGCTTGGCGTGGCGCATGAGGCAGGCGTGGCTGGCACGGGTGTTGTGGCCACCATCCGGAAAGGCAGCGGCAGCCGTGTCATGGCGATCCGCGCCGACATGGATGCACTTCCCATCCACGAGACGACGAACCTTCCCTATTCCTCGCGTGAGCCTGGAAAGATGCATGCCTGCGGGCATGACGGCCACACCGCCATCCTGCTTGGAACGGCGAGGCATCTGCTGCATGACATTGACTTTGATGGCACCGTGCACTTGATTTTCCAGCCGGCGGAGGAAGACATCAGCGGGGCCAAACGCATGATCGACGAGGGACTGTTCACACGGTTTCCCTGCGATGCGGTGTTTGCGCTGCATAATCTTCCGGGAAGTGCCGTTGGGCAAGTGACGGTGCGGGCAGGGGCCATCACGGCGGCGGTGGATATCGTTGATATTGTGTTACGCGGTGTTGGCGGCCACGGCGCCATTCCGCAGCGCGCGGTGGATCCCATCGTTGCTGCATCGGCAATTGTGCTGGCGCTGCAAAGCATTGTTGCCAGAAACGTGGACCCGCTGGATTCCGTTGTGATCACGGTGGGCGCTATCCATGCGGGATCCCTTGCCACGATCATACCGGCTGAGGCTGAGCTCAAGGTGGGCGTGCGCAGCTGCACGGCTGAAATGCGGGAACTGGTCAAACAGCGCATCATCACGCTGGTGACCGCGCAAGCCAAATCCTTCGGCTGCGAGGCAGAAATTTCCTACAATCCAGGCATTGCCTATCCGCCGGGACATAACACGCCCAAGTGGGCCGAACTGGTGCGGAACGTGGCAATGGAGCTGGGCCAGCAAGCCTCCGACATCGATATCCGCGGCCCCTACATGTTCTCCGAAGATTTCGCCTTCATGCAGCAGGTGGTGCCTTCCTGCTACTTCACCATGGGCAACGGCCAAAGCCGCAACCTGCACGACGCAGGCTATGACTTCAACGATGCGCTTCTTGAAAAAGGACCGGTGTTCTGGGGCAGGCTGGTGGAAAGATTTTTCGCGGAAGGGTGAAGAGATGGGCTTTGCCAGGTTGATGCTAAGCCTGTCATGTGTTGAATAATTTGAACTCGATATTTTTACGTCACTGAGCACTACATGATTGTCACAAGTCGCCCGAACAGGTCATTCAGTGCCAATTTTAAATCCGATTTTTCTGCCTTTAAAACTTGGAATTGTGGATTGAGATCATAATAAACGTGAGTGTGATATTTTCCGTCCGGCGGATAGTGTTCAACCTTGAAACCATGTCCATTTTTATTTTTGTATTTTCTTATTGAGCCGACATTTGAGTTCGCAAAGCCTTGATATGTGCGTTTCCCGCTGTTCAAACGCATTCCAATTTGATGACACGTAGCGTCCTCTTTGGCGTATTTGCGCCATATTAATGATTCTCCTTTGCTCAATTCTACAAACATATTTTTGATCAAATGTGTTTGAAGGTTTATTTCACATTGGGGCGTTGTTACGGCTCTGCTTACCGTATCTGCGCTCGGGATTTCCTCGGCTGCGTTTTCGCTATTCTGGGACGTGATCAATGAGTTGCTCTGGGAGCGAAGTTCCGTCGAATATAATGTCGGACACGTAATCTGCCGCAGGCGTTGCAGCATTTATTACTAGATGCAATCGATCAGCTTCCACTATAACAAGAAAGTGCTTTCGCCCATGGCTCCATAAAAACAACATAGCGCCTTCACCATCAGCATCAACTTTTGGGAGTTGCTTGTTCAATGGTATAAGACTGAGAAGTTTTTTTGCGGTATCGGCAACATGGGGTGAGATTGTGTTTGGTGCAAATACAGAATTGTCTCCCACAAATTTTTCAATCAAATTTTGGATTTCATTTTTTTGACTTAGTAAGGACGTTCCGACCTCATACTTAACGAAGGTCGTCATTGTATAATCCAGTGGCACACCAAGAATACTACCTGGCAACCATACCTGCTGCACCGGGTTTGCCTGAAGCAAACTTTGATCGGAAAAGGCTGCCATGCTCTTGGTCATCTTCTGAATGCCCGAGGCAGATAGAGTTGCATCTTCGTCGTGAAGGCTTGAAATATATTTCTTTCGAGGTGGCCGCGCATACACTTCTGGATCATATTCATTTGCATATGCTAAAGACATTACTGTGTTCTCTTCCAATATTTATGTGCTGCCGGCGTAGTCATCTCAGCAAAGCCACGTGTTATCCATTCATGTGCCAGCGCGAACCAGGCCTCCTTGGCGGATTTACTTGCATCGCCAGGCCAGCCTCTCGCAGTAACATCAAACCGGATAATTTTTTCGTTATTTTGTTCTATCATGAACGCTGTTTGAGCATGCGCAGTCAATCGACCCCAATCATTTGGCAAAGTATAAGTCCATCGCAAATTTATCGACTCGGTTTGACCCAAGAATCGTCCGTTCACTTCGTTGCGTGAGTGATCGGTAAATAATGCGTCATTTCCAAGTTCTCCAAATCCGTTGTCTTTAGTTATATTATTGACATACGTCACTTCGTACTGATTTGGGGTAAGGAGTGCCATGCCTGCCTGAGTGACAAAATTATCGAACTTTGAAAAGTGTTGGTCAAATTGCGCCTTCACAACCTCAAAGCTTGGATATGAGGTCTCGTTGTCCGCCTTTCGCCAATTAAATAGGAACCTGTCATTCTGAACTTGGATCATCTGACACCGATCTTCGCTGTGAAACCAAACACGAGGCAAAAAAGATTCCAAAAATTCCAGTTTGGGAGGGGTTGCCGGACCCAAAGGCAGTTCCAATCCCATGAGCAGGGGCGCCTTGTCTTCAACCACGGGGAACGCTTCGTTTACGGTTTGCCAGAACAGACCATAATGATGTGATTTCCATTCTTGCAGTTGATTAAATTGAACACCGCAGACCACTTCAACGACTGGTGGGGTATCGAATTTCACGACAGTTTTGTCCATGGGTCAACACAGGTAAGCCCGAATCGGCACCAATTCAACTAGTTCTAAGGATTAAAGGACATGTGCTAGGATAAGTACTAGGTCGATGAGTAGGTCAAGTAAAAATTGTAACCGATGTCTTAGGTACGTTCTGTTACCTATGTCTCAGGACTATACAAGTTAACAATTGGTGAGCCCGGCGGGATTCGAACCCACGACCTATTGATTAAAAGTCAATGTGGAGTGATTTTTCATGAGATTAGGTGAGGGGGTGTGAGGGCGAAATAATCCTTGCAAATCAGGCACTCTCTCCCAATTATTAGTCTCACTCCAACTCATAGAGCCTTATGTGGTCTCAACTATTTTGGAACCTAGGTGGAACCTAATGCCAAAACAAATTGCACCATTAACTGCATTGCAAGTTGCTGCCCTCAAACCGAACGGCGGAAAAGTTCAATCCGAATTGGCTGACGGGATGGTGTCGGGCCTGCGGGTTCGGACCAGCGCGAATGGTTTGGTTTGGTCACTTCTTGTGCGCGGCCCAAACGGCACGCGCAAGCGATTTACGGTGGGTGCAGGATTGACGCTGGCGCAGGCCCGCCGGAAGGCAGAGGACGTGCGCCAGCAGATCAGGAGCGGTGTCGACCCTACTGCAGCCCGAAAGGCGTTGAGGGTGCGTGCCAGGCTCGCTGTGGATGGCATAGGCACTTTGGGCAGCGTTGTGGCGCACTATTACGCACAAGGAGCTGGGGCATTGCTGACCAGCCGAATGGAGCAGGAGCGGGGGCTGAAGCATGTCTTTGCCAAGCAGCTTTTGATGCCAGCGATGGAAGTCACTGTTGCTGTGTTGCAACTGGCGGCTGATGCACATCCATCAGGTGTTTCCGCGGCGCGGGCTGTGGCGTACATTAAACCAATAATGAGATGGGGCGGCAAACGCGAATTCACGCAACGAGGATTTGCTGAATTGGAGAAGCCTTCTGCAGTCGTTGAAGGCGCAGGCGGCGGACAGCGTGTGCTCAATGCAGCGGAGTTAACTGTCTTATTGCCATTGTTCAAGTTAAGCGAGCATGGCCGGTGCTGCATGTTTATGCTTTTAACAGGTTGCCGGCTGACCGAAGCGGTGAAAGCCACATGGGATGAGTTTGATGTGAAGGCAGCGACATGGACTATCGCAGCTGGCCGTCGCAAGGATACGAGGTCGAGAGCCCGCAAAAAAGCTGTGGCCGCAGCGCCACTGGTTGTGCCGCTCTCGACACAGGTGCTTGAACTCATTGGCAAGCAGCAGGAAGGCAAGGAACTGGTTTTCAGCAGTGAACGCGGCGCTCCATTGCAGAATTGGGATCGCTGGCAGAAGTCGGTAACCAAAGACGTCAAAGTCAAGGACTGGGATCGTCACACGCTGCGCCGCACTTGCGCGACATTTGCTGGTGACCTCGGTGCTCCGCCGCACATCATCAGCACCCTCCTTGGTCATCGCAACATCGGTGACCCGCTCGTGGCTGGCTACAACAAATCCCGATACGGAAGGGAGCATGGGGAGGCGCTGCAACGCGTGGCTGACTTCGTTGACGGACTTGCGGGTGGCAATGTTGTCTTGTTGCGGGGTGCGCCGTGAAAGTTGTGTGGATCAAATCGCGCGTAAGGTTGCCCAAGTGCGCAGGGGGGTGAATGGCTAAGCAGAAATCAGTGAAGGACCACGTGTGGGCTCTTACTCAGGAAGCTCTGGCAGCAAGAGACATGCCCCAGGCAATACCACTCGGGCTCACACGTGAGCAAAAAGTGCTTTGCCAAATTCATGATCGAATCGGATGGGAGCATTCCAGCCGATTTGAGGTGATGGCGATGAGGCGGATATTCGTTGATCATATCTATCGGGCGCTTCCTGAAAAGTACAAACAGCATCCTGAAGGACCCAAAACCGCACAGGCGATTATTGTTGAACTGAACAAGGTAAAAATTCCGATCCTTCACGACGCAAAAATATCAACTATCCGCCGCGACATGCGTGACTACGTTCTGAAACAAACGGTGCCACAGAAGCAATAATTGGCAGTTGTGGCACCATAATCGCGTGTGCGTTATCACAAACGGGTGCAACAAGAATCTCCCTAACAGGAGAAGATCATGCATACCGATGAACTTAATCCACAATTCACACAACGCACCATGCGGGCAAACGTTGTAGCTGCAAAGCTTGGCGTTGCAGAGCCGACGATCTGGCGCTGGATCAACACCGGCGGCTTCCCCAAACCGCTTATTCTTTCGCCCGGTGTCACTGCCTGGTACGAGCATGAAGTGGACGCGTGGCTGGCATCGCGGGCACAGCTACGTGATGCCGAGAGTCATGCGACATGAAAATAATATGTGCAAAAGCAAGAAGCCAGTGCGTGCTGCTCAGCGTCCATTGGCCAGTTTCTTCGGTTCTGGTGGTGGAGTAGCTGAAGAACGCATAGGGCCATTGTGGCATTACCCCAAAGCCGGGAAACCGGCACGCACCGATTGGGGCAACGTCCTGGGCTGTCTGGAACGCAATCGCTCATTGCAACGGCATAAAAAATAACGCGCGCCGGGGGGCAGCGCGCGCTTAATTTTAAATCAACAAGCAACCCCAATTCAAAGGACTGCCTGTTATGCATTATAACTTAGAACCATCCACCGCAAAAATCAATGCCATCGATATTAGTGAAAAAGTTACCCAATATGTAACTCCGGCGGTGGACCTTGCAGCCGCTAGCGAATTCCTGGCAATATATGGGCCGGACCGGCAGCTATGCACCCTTAAGGAAGGTGGCGGTATGATGGGTCTGCGCGGTGCGACCATGTTACAGGACGCAGAGGCACGGAACTTAAATCAAGAAGCTGTTTATTTCACCCCCAACACCGTGAAGCCCGGCGTGAATAAAAAGGCGAGAAGTGCTGACATCACGCACATCACGGCAGTGGGAATCGATGTGGATTGGGGCTGGGCTACAAACGCAGGTAACTTTCGGGCTGCGCATGCAATCACAATGGCCAAAGCGGATGCATTGAAAGCCCTTCCGCATCTGCCAAGCGTTATTGTATCCACAGGGGGTGGCCTCCAGGCGTTTTGGATACTTTCAATTCCCGTTGATGCCCAAGAATTTAAGGTGCGTGCCGAGGCGCTTGGTAAAACACTGGCAGAGACCTGGGGTGGTGACAATGTGCAAAATATTGATCGTGTTTTTCGCCTCCCCGGATTCATAAACTATCCCAAAAAAAGCAAGCGCGATGCGGGGCAGCTTCCGGCATCAGTCAAAGTTATATTTACGTGTGATCGCCGGAACACGCTGGAAGAGCTGGAGTCGGCCTTTCCTAAAGCAGGCGGGGCAGCGCAGTCAAAGCCGTCAACGCGTCCACCAATTGTGTCGCCGGGATTTGAAGTTGTACCGTCTCATTTGGTGGGTTTGCCAAAAGATAACGACTTGGCAGAGGGTATTGGGGTGCCAGATATAGATGAACTCAAATCATTATCTGCTGCGCTTGAAGGCAAGTTGGGCGACCGAGATGATTGGTTTGATTTTACAAAGCCAATGGCAAATCTGGCTGCAGAGTTCCCCCTGCTAAACGACCCGATATTCAACATTTACAATGATACATGCGCCAAGTCGCCCGGATATGAGGCTGCGTCGGTCCGTGCAAAGTTTGAGGAAATGATAGAATATGCCAATGCCCGTAGTGGCACCGGTCAGCCACTGACCGGCATGACCACCTTACGCGCAATGGCAGCAAAACACGGGTGGTTATGGCCAGCTGAAAACGCACAGCGGGATGCGATAGACAACGCGATGTCAATGGGAATTGTGCAGCCAAAGCCTAGGGGTGTTGACACTGGCTGCCCATGGCTCGCTGCTGCCCGCTACCGCTTACATGTGTTTTATAAAATAGGTGGGGCTGATGCGCAGAAATCCCGCCGGTTGATTGCACAGGTTATTCGTGAACTTAAGGCTTCCGATCCGCAACTTACAAAAGAGATCGCGCCGTCGTTGGCAATGTTGCTGGCCCGCCAAGGGAGCTCCCCCGCTTACATCCAGTCGTCGGCTGTTTTCTGCGGATTGTCTTCTGATAATGCCGCGTCTCTCACAAACTGGACGCTTAACACATTGCATAGAGAGGAAAATAATCATGGTTGAAAACCAAATTTTGCCAGAAACGGATGTGCCGGTCGCACCGATCGAAATACCACCAACGTCAACCAAACCCAGTACAACCCGCACGCGCAAGAAGCTAATTCCGACTGTTGAACCCCTTAACGCAGGTGTTGCAGCATCTCCATATCAAGAGAGTGATTTTGCTGAGGCTGCTTTTGGAACTGAAACTCCTGAAACTCTCGACACCAAGGGCTTGTTTGCAGCTGCAAAAACTGCAGCGACAGAAGCAGCCGTGGACGCGGTTATAGATGGCGCGCTTCTGACAGGTGTCAGCGAGTTTGATAAGGGTAGGCTCATCAAGGCGTTGGCAACAGCAGCCAGCGTGACCAAGAGGGAACTCTGCATGAAGTGGAACGACCGGGCAAAGCGCTTGCCTGTTATCCCTCCCACGGCAGAACACCTGGCTGCTGAGACGGAAGCCCTAGCGGCGGAAAAGATGGCGCAGGCGGAGGCACTTGCGGCGCAGCGCGATGGAGCATGGAAAAAATGTGAGCCGTTGGCCAAAGACCCTAATCTGATGATGAGAATGAATGATGTGGTCCACCGGCTTGGCGTTGTGGGTGAAGATCGCGCTATTCTCGCTGTTTACCTAACTGCAAGCTCACGCCTGAACCGGCGAAAGGCAATGTCCCTGCTGAGGCGTGGCTCAGCAGCAAGCGGCAAGTCTTTTGTCGTGGCGACCGTCCTGAAACTTATTCCTCCTGACCAGATTATCACCGCTTCAGGCGGCTCGCCAAAGTCACTGCCCTATTACGGCGGCGCTGAGAACGACGACTCGCTTGCCCACAAGATTATTTACATTCCCGAAGCCGCAATCATCGCTGATCACAAGGGCGTGGAAGGGGAATTCACGACCATGCTTCGGGTGTTGATCTCGGAAAACGAAATTGTCTATCAGACCGTCACAACGCGCGAGGGGCAGCTGCCAATAACAGTTACGATCCTCAAGCGCGGACCTATCGCATGCTTGCTTACTTCGGCCAGGGCAAACATCGAAGAAGAACTGCTGACCCGCCTTGTCGTGGCTGATTCAGATGAAACCGATGCCCAAACGCAAGCGGTTATAGGGCACGATCTGCAGGACGACGACGGCGAGCCATCAGTTACAGATGATGAGCTTGCCGAGTGTCAGGCGTTGCAGGAATACCTGCAGCTGGGGGGGCCTTATATCGTGGTGATCCCTTTCCTGCAGGCGTTGCGGCAGTGTCTCAAGACCATGCCAAAGCCCCCTCTGCGCTTCCGTCGTGATCTGCAGGCATTCCGGATGGCGATTTGCACCAGTGCTATCCTTCATTCCGCGCAGCGGCAGCGGGACGCGCGGGGGAGGATTATTGCCACTCTTGACGACTACTCTCTAGCCTACGACGCGCTTAACGACGGCTTGGCAACGCTCTACGGTACGAAGATCGCGACAACACTGCATCCAATCATAGTTGCCATTGAAGGACTTGTAGCAAAAGAACAGGTCCATCGCGCAGCGCTCCAGGCGAAGTCGCAGGTCTCTGCCAATTCGGGTTCATCCCAGACGCAGCCCTTGACGCTGACCATGCCCACGGACAGCGCGCCTGTATCTATCCGTGGTTTGATGTCTGCGCTCCAAATGAGTTCCCGTGACACGGCAAGCAGTCGCCTTCAGCAAGCCTTGACCCATGAGTTGATCGAGGTCGTTGACCTGCCGTCCCGCTCCTATAGCCGCGTGGAGACAAAATTCTACAGGGTACTGGTAAGTTCGGCCATGCTCCAGCAGGTGCAAGGGAAGGCCGTTTTCCCATCTCGCGCCCTTGTGGAAAGGGCGCAGACGCGGACCCAATGGCCTCCGCCGTGGGTGGCGCGCGATAGCTCGGGGTGGCCAGAGTGAGGCGAAAACTATTTCAGAGGGGGGCTCCCCCTCCGAAATGGGCGGGACACCCGGGACAGCGCCCATGCAAATTCAACAAACCCTTCTTTTATGCGGGTTTGGAAGGGGTCTCCTGTCCCGTTTTTCCATCCGGGACAGGGGCTGGGGGTGGCGGGACAGCCGGGACAGGTCCCCCATTGCGGATGTCGTGCTGTCCCGCCTGTCCCGCCGATATGGTCCGCTGTCCCGGTTTTCCATTCGGGACAGTACTCGCGCACAAAACTCTTATTTTACAGTGGTTTAAGTTGTTGAGTAAGTCTGCTGTCCCGGCTGTCCCGCCCAATTCAGGGGGTACCCCCTTCGAAGATTTACAGTAGCAAACTTAAGGAGCGACGAAGATGCACCAAATGAAACTCACGTGGTTGCAACGCGAAATCACAAAGGACTGGATGGGTAATGGAAATGGGGGGCCGCTGTACGCGGTGCCGGTCAATCCTGCCGAGCCGGACAAAAACTTTCTGATTTATGTGGGTGGAATGGCATTGCACTTTGGCAAAGAGCGAGCAGTCATGCCCACGTTGATTGAAGACAGCCTGTTCTTCGCCAATATCCGTGAAGGGGACGAAACCAACGAAGGCTTGCACTGGCGAGTATGACTTGGGATTCTATGCTGCGTTTTCAACCGAAAAGGAGAAAGCCTGATGACGATCACGATTGATTCACGACTCCACGAAGTTCAAGGATTCCCGCAATTGCTCTCCGTATCTGTGCACGACGTTCCGGCAGGGGCACTGGCCCAAGCCAATGACTGTGCAGTGCAGTTGATCGCAGGCGCCATGGTGCAGGCGATGCACACGGCCGCGCAGACGCAAGGGCTCCCGGCCCTCAGTGCGGACGTAGCACCCCTCTGTCGGCTGCTAGAGCGCTTGCTGACCCAGATTGCGCGCATCGATGCCCGCAACCTCCCTGTCGATGTTCATGCCACTCTCCGCCAGGGAATCGCCGCATACGGCGACCCCGATCTGATTGACAAGCATGGCGTTGAGTTCTGGTTTTCGGAAATATTACGCCTGCTGCTCCAAAAACAACCCGACACGCTGGTTTGATCCCGTTACCGTAGGAGGCCGATGAATCAGTCTTCAACCGGTTGTAGACATGGTAATCTGCAAATGCGGCCCGTTCTGACTCAGAAATTGGCACTAGACGCGATTTCGTACCCCGCCGCTATCATAAGGCCTGCCGTCTCAAAACCCGCCAGTGATTCTCTAAAGGCGACGGCTGCCCGTTGCCTAATCGATGTCTGCTGTACCCCATCAGCGGACTTGTCCGCAATTACACTTGAGGTCGGCTAAGGACCAGAATCCGACTGTGACCACAGGTTCGACAACTCAGATATCAAGTCATGTTGGATCACGACCAGCTTTGCAACAATCCAGAAAATGACGGTTGCAGCCAACTATGTACTTGAAATTTGAGGGCGCGATACCCATCTGCATTTCGTCCGAAACCGTCTTGGCATGGCCCTATACAACGGACGCGTCCCGCCCAAGGTAACTGCGTTGCTCTTCCAGAATTTCAGGCTGGCTCATTTTTTGCCGACGGCAGTCGTTGGTAGTATCCTGCACCTTACTAAATAGCCACACAAAAGCCGGGGCAATCAACCCTGCTACATATCACGAAGAATGAATATGACGATGATTTAGGGTACGTCTATGACTTTTAGTTCCGCATTCTATCTGGCCAAGCAGCGCGCCAACACTCAGTCCAACAGCGACTATCAGATTAGCGGGCATCTCATGTGTCATGAGTTGCTGACGGTGCGGCAATGAAAATGTCCCAAATGATGGATGTCGCCACGCAGGTCAAGCCGCTTCCATCTAATGATGTACTCCCGGAGGGCTTATGGCATATCTAATCGGTGCAATCGTGATTGTCGTTTTCCTTTATTTCCTCTTAAGCAAAAAGATGGGTGACACCTACATGCGCCACGTTGCAGTGGGCGTTGCTAGCGGCCTCAGGGAAAGTGGACAACCTGAGTCTGCAATTGAAAACTATATGAACTCAATGAAATTCGCGGTGCAAATCAAGAGCAATTTTACGCTGCTCTCCGAAGACGAAGCGATCAGCGCTGCCCTAAAACTATATCAAAAGACAACTGACGAATGGCGTGAAAAATAGACGGGAGGATTTTTGGCACTCCAGCCAAAATTTCCATCCAAATATGTTGACCTGACCATGCGGCATTGCGGAGAGTCTAACTGACCAAGAAATCCATACTACAGGGATAATAGATGGGAAAATCCACGGATGCACACTGTTTTGAATGTGGCTACGATACCCAGCTGTTTCTCGGCGCTGGCATGCTTAATCACGACACCTATGCGGCATGGCCAGTGAAATGCAATGAATGCCTAGAGGTGAGCACCGCGAATTATATATCCGAGCCGTTGATATGCAGTAAATGCCAAAGCACCAATGTTATACCCTATACCGATGAAAATTTATGGCTTGGTGACGGAGACAATGACAGCTTGCTGCAGTGGGGCGGTTTGATACTCACCGACGGTCATTACTGCTTTCCCCGCTGTCGAAAATATGAACTCAAATTTGGCACGAACGCCGGCAAGCATCAAAAGATTTTCTTTGATTAGCAAGCGTGACAACCGGAGGAAACGTCAAAACTTACTTACGGAAAGGTTACCATAAAAGATGAGCAAAGGCAGTTATCGGGGGGGGGGGGGGAAGTTACATAATAGGGGCAAGGGG
>JANMAE010000056.1:0-59740 GCA_031359445.1 Hyphomicrobiales bacterium
CCATTGCTTCGGCGCAGAAGCACCTTGACGGATGCCAGCGGCACGCAGGGTTTCATCGTCGGGTTTGTCACCCGCATAGGCATGGCCAATTTCCGAGATGGCGAAGTCTGAGAAGCCACGGGCGATGTTGCGGCTGGCGGCGGATACGAGATTGGCCAGCAGCGAGGGCCGCATATCTGTGAGTTCGGACGAAATCGCGTTGGCGAGTTGCAAGGACTTTTGCCCGCCACCGAAACGCTTTGCCGTGTCATGGTCAAGAAACGCATAGGTCACGGCTTCGTTGAAACCGCGCTGCGCCAAGGTGCGGCGCGAGGCCAGCATGCGCTTTTGCAGTGGCGTCAACACAGGTCGTGCCACAGCGTTGGGGCGCGACATTTCAGCATAGGGGATATTTTCAAGTCCGACGATGCGGCAGATGTCTTCCACCAGATCAGCCTCACCATTCACATCAGGACGCCACGAGGGGACTGAACAAGACGCGCCATCTGCTGCTTCGGCGACGGCAAAGCCAAGAGATCGGAGAATGCGCAATTGATCCGTCCATGGATGATCCAGTCCACCCAATTGCTTCACCCGCGTTTTGCGCAAGGTGATGCTGCGACTGGTGTCTGGCGCTTTGCCAGCAATGACCAGATGCGAGGCTTCACCGCCGCAAAGATCAAGGATCATCTGCGTGGCAATTTCCGCCCCCACTGGGGTGAAAGCAGGGTCAATGCCGCGCTCGAAACGGTAGCGCGCGTCGGAATTGATACCGAGCTTGCGGCCCGTTGTGGCGGTGCGCACGGGATCGAAATAGGCAGCTTCGAGGAACACGTCAGTGGTTTCATCAGTACAAGACGAGGGAATGCCGCCGATGATTCCGGCAATGCCTTCCACGCCAGCATCATCGGCAATCACGGTCATGCTGCTGTTCAGCGTGTAGGTTTTGTTGTCGAGGGCTTCGAGCGTTTCGCCATCCCGCGCCAATCTTGCCGTGATGTTGCCATGCACTTTCTTGGCGTCAAACACATGCAAGGGCCGCGCATAGGCGAAGGTGATGTAGTTGGTGATGTCTACCAGTGTCGAAATAGGGCGAAGACCAATCGACTTCAAGCGCTGCTGCAACCAGGCTGGTGAAGGGCCGTTCTTCACACCGCGAATGTAGCGTCCCACAAACAGCGGGCAGGGCTTTGCATCGCTTGCGGGGAAGTCGAGCTTCACCGAAATAGAAGAGTCAAATGTGCTTTGGACCGTTGGCGCGTTCAGCGGCTTTAAGGTGCCAAGGCCCTTCGCGGCGAGATCACGCGCAATGCCATAGATGCCGAGCGCATCCGGCCGATTTGCTGTTACCTTCACATAGAACATCGGGTCATCAAGGCCCAATGCCTTGGCAGCAGGCGTTCCCACGGGCCAATCCCCCTGCACGTCGATGATGCCATCATGTTCTTCCGAGAGCAGCAACTCGCGCTCCGAACACAGCATGGCCTGGGATTCAGACCCGCGAATGGTGGCAGGCGCAAACATTGTTCCATTGTGCGGAATCACCACACCGGGCAGCGCCACAATGGCTTTCATACCGGTGCGGGCGTTAGGCGCGCCGCATACCACCTGCTTCACGCCATCCTTCGTTTCAACAACACACAGGCGTAGCTTGTCCGCATTGGGATGCTTGCCCGCTTCTTTGACATAAGCCACGGTGAAATCAGCCAGCGCCTTGGTCTTGTCGGAAATCTCTTCAACTTCCAAACCAATGCCCAACAGGCCAGCTGCGATCTCATCGACGGTGGCCGAGGTATCGAGATAATCCTTGAGCCAGGATAGGGTGAATTTCATGGGTTTGGTCCGCTCAATGAAGGAATAGAATAATCGGGGTAGTAGGTCCTCAGCCACTTTTGAAATTCAAAAATCTGTTCAGACAAAACTTCATTTGGCGCAATCGGCATTTGGTGCGCAGCAAAGCGAGTGAAAGCTCTCAAAATCATTATTGCTGCATCAAGCTGAGAAATCTGAATTTTCCTCATGGCGTTTGGATCAGACGACTTGTCATGTCTTAGCCACTTGGCTTTTTCATTCATCGTATCGGATATCACTTTTTCCGAAACGCCGAATTTCACCGCAACTTCTGGCTTAAGTTTCATGATGTCGGGATAAGTCGGATGTTGAGGCAAAATTCCCTCAGCGGCTTGGGCCAAAGTTATGGCTGAGACCCAATTGCCGATGAACAAGTTGTGAATTGCCCCTTCGAGCTGATGTTGAGCAGCAGTCAGCGGATCATATGACTTTATATCATTGGATCGCTTGCAAATATTCGCAAGTGTGGTCACGATAATCCCCCTGCAAGTGTTGGCACTTGCAGCGATTTAAACCCATAGTGCCTCAACCACCTCAGATCACTTTCAAAAAACGCGCGCAAATCCGGTATCCCGTATTTCAGCATGGCGATGCGGTCGATGCCCATGCCGAAGGCAAAGCCTTGATAGGTGTTGGGATCAAGACCACCAGCCTTGATGACATTGGGATGCACCATGCCGCTGCCCAGAATTTCCAGCCATGACTCGCCTTCACCAATTTTCACCTGACCATCTTTCCACGAACACTGAATGTCCACTTCCATGGAAGGCTCCGTGAAAGGGAAGTGCGAGGCGCGGAAGCGCATCTTCATATCATCCACCTCGAAGAAGGCCTTGCAGAATTCATTCAACACCCATTTCAGGTTTCCCATGTGAGTGGTTTCATCAATCACCAGCGCTTCCACCTGGTTGAACATCGGCGTGTGCGTCATGTCGCTGTCGGAACGGAACGTGCGGCCGGGTGCGATGATGCGGATCGGCGGCTGCGACGACAGCATGGTACGGATTTGCACCGGTGAAGTGTGGGTGCGCAGCACCATGCGCGTGCCGTCCTCGCGCTCGTTGAAATAAAACGTGTCATGCTCCTGCCGGGCCGGATGTTCCGGCGGCATGTTCAGGGCGTCGAAATTGTGGAAGTCGTCTTCAATGTGTGGTCCTTCAGCGACAGAGAACCCAAGGTCGCCAAAAATCTGCACCACTTCTTCCCACACTTGGCTGACCGGATGCACGGTGCCGCGCAATTCGGCACGGGCAGGTAATGTCACATCAATTTTTTCCGAAGCCAAACGCAATTCCAGTTGTGCTTCCTGCAACATCGCTTTGCGCGCTGCAATCGCATCCGTCACCGTGTCTTTCAAAACATTGAGGGCAGCGCCCGCGGTCTTCCGCTCGTCGGGCGACATGGCACCCAATGATTTCATCTGCTCCGAGATGGACCCTTTCTTGCCGAGCGTGCCAACGCGAATGGCTTCGAGCGCATCCTCATCGGAAGCTGCGGCCACCTGTTGCAGAATGTCGTGTTCAAGACTCATGGGAATTTAGGTCCTTAAAACAAGTTGGCCGGACCTCTGAGTGTTCATCACACAAACGGCCCGGCCAAGGAATTCAAATTATGGGCTTCTTGCCTTATTGAGCAGCCTTGGCCTTTTCAACAAGAGCAGCAAAACCTGCGGCATCATGGATCGCGAGATCCGAGAGAACCTTGCGGTCCACTTCGATGCCGGCTTTGCTCAGCCCGTAAATAAATCGGCCATAGGTCATGCCCAGTTCACGGGTCGCGGCATTGATGCGCTGGATCCACAAGGCGCGGAAATTACGCTTCTTGGTGCGACGGTCGCGGTAGGCATATTGACCCGCCTTTTCCACGGCCTGCACGGCAACGCGGAACACATTCTTGCGGCGGCTGAAATAGCCCTTCGCGGCTTTCAGAACTTTCTTGTGGGATTTGCGGGCAACAACGCCGCCTTTTGTACGTGACATATATGATCCTCCTTAGCGCGCGTACGGCATGTGAATTCTGACCAGACCGGCATCGCCGGGGCTCAAAATCATGGTGCCGCGCTGGTTGCGGATCTGCTTGTTGGTGCGCTTGATCATGCCATGGCGTTTTCCTGCACCTGCGGCACGAACCTTGCCCGAAGCGGTCATCTTGAAGCGCTTCTTGGCCGAGGATTTCGTTTTCATTTTGGGCATTTGGCTAAAGTCCTTTCAAAGCAATACGAAGCCGCCATGGCATGCCCTTTACAGGCCAGGCGGCTTTAAGACTTGCTGTAAAGCAGAAAAAGCCGTGCGATGCAATACGTCAGGGTTTGATCTTCAGCTGGACCCGCAATCCTCCCAAACGCGACCGGTCAAAGCTCATTTCCAGTTCATAAAGGTCCGCGATATCCTCCACAATCCCCAGTCCCAGGCCAAAACCCTTGCGGCTTTCGTCAAGTCTTCGTCCGCGCTGTCGGATCGTTGCAATGTCTTCGGTTTTAACCCCGGGACCATCATCTTCGATGGTGATGGTATTATTGAAAAATCCGGCCTGCACGGTTGTATGGGCATGTTTGCGGGAATTATCCAGAAGATTGCCCAGCAGTTCCAGAAGATCACTCCGTTCCAAGGGAACCAGCGCTTCCGAGGGCACATTATTATGCCATTGAATTTCGGCACCTTTCGGCAATTTGCGTAAGGTGGCAATCACGGCATCAACGTTTTCGGCCAGTGGCGTGAGCTCATAACCGCGCCCCGTTGAAAGCCTGGCGCGCACCAGTCCGCGCTCCACATGGCCACGCATTTTTTCGATCTGCTCATTGATTTCGTTGCCATAATGGGTAAGTCCTTTCTCTTCAAGCTGGCGCGATATGGCAGTGAGAATGGTAAGAGGCGTCATCAGGCCATGGGCAAGATCACCGGCACGGTGGCGGGCACGGGCCAAAGATTTGTCACGCAGGTCAAGAACTTCATTCAATTCTGAGACCAGCGGTTGCACTTCATTTGGAAACTCTCCACTTAGGCGTTTTGTATGGCTCCCCCCAAGTTCCGGCAACTGGTCTCGCAGTGTCTGCAAGGGCCGCAGACCAATGGCAACCTGGAACCATGCAGCAATTGTAAGAGCCATGCCGATGAGTAGGAGATAAAGAATAAGCTGGTTCCGAAAACGGCTGAGTGGCGAAGCAATTTCCGCTGCATGCGTACTGACCACGAGATGCAATGAAACATCCTTGCCACCGCTCCCGATGGTAATGGTGCGTTCCACGGAAATCAGCGGCTCTCCCTCCGGACCCACCGAACGGAGCGCGGGTTCGCTGTCCCAGAAAGACCGCGAACGCAGCAAAGGTTTGCTGTCATTGGCTGGCACTCGCGCAATGGACCAGTATTTGTCTCCATAGGGCGTTTCAAAACGCGGATCCGCAAGTGGGCGGGTAACCTTCACCTCGCCTGTCGGCACGACCTCAATAGACCCCGCCAGCTGCAGGAGGTCATTGTTGAGTTCCTGCATGACGCGGGCGCGCACCTGTTGTTCAAACAACGTGGCAAGGGCAAGACCCGCAAGAAACAAGGCAATTGTGATGGCAAAAGCGGCCGCGAGAAGGAGTCGGAGCCGCAGCGAACCGTTCTTCATAAACCTTCAGCAGCAATATAGCCAAAGCCACGTCGGGTATCGATGACATTCACCTTCAGCTTTCGCCGCAAACGTCCCACCAATGCTTCAATGGCGTTGCTGTCGCGATCATTGTCATGGGAATAGAGCGCGTCCGACAACTCGCTCTGCGAAACCACGCGCCCGCGGTTATGAAACAGGAAACTGATCAGACGGTACTCGAGCGGCGTGAGATTGACGGGAATGCTGTTCACCGTCACCTGTTGTGTGCGCGGATCAACTGTGACTTTGCCGATGGTGATGGCAGGCTGTACCTGTCCGGAGGCACGACGCAGCAGAGCCCGCAGCCGTGCCATGAGTTCTTCCATGCGGAAGGGCTTTGGCAGGTAATCATCTGCACCAGCGTCAATGCCGTCAACACGTTCAGCCCACGTGCCGCGTGCCGTCAGGATGATGACAGGTGTGGCAAGTCCTTCCTGCCGCCAGCGCTTGAGAATGGTCAAACCGTCCAGGGTAGGCAGGCCAAGATCAAGAATGATGGCAGAATAATTGCCAGTACTGCCCTTGAACCAGGCTTCTTCACCTTCGCTCACGATTTCGGCAACATACCCGCTGCCATTTACCGCTTCCTTGATGTCCTGCGAGATGCGGGCTTCATCCTCGACAATCAGGACGCGCATTACAATCCCTTAATGAGGGTGATCTGTCCGCTCGCGGCATTGATTTGAAATTCGACAAGGCGGTTCGCATTGTCCAGCAGTTTGATCATGTATGTCAGATTGGAGCCTTTGCGTTCCAGAGAGACATTGACCACTTCTCCATCATGGCGCTTCTGAACAATCCCGAGAATGTCTTTAAGGGATACCGCACGTTCGGTACGCACCGCCTCACGGGCAATTTCCGAATCGTCTTCACCGCTGCTTTCAACATGACCACTGTTGTCTGTGCTGCCTTGACTGCCGCCGTCATTTCCAGCGCCGCCACCACCATGATCATCGCCGCCATGATCGTCACCGCCGTCATCATTACTGCCGCTTCCGCCGTGGGTGCTTCCGCTTCCCCCACCTTCGTGTTCACCGGAATCTTCTGCTGCAAATGCCAAGGGTTGGCCGAGGCACAAACTGCCTGCCAACACCATCCAGAAAAATTCTCGACGCAACATCATCTGCCGTACCCACTGCGAATGGGCCTCCTTAAAGTGAAGGCCTCGTATTCAATATATATCCATTTAAACAGAATAAAGCTGACAAAACCATGACAGTTTTGCCAGCGCGAATTCTGCAGCTCGCTATTTTGGTGCGATAATCATGACAATCTGCCGACCTTCGAAGCGGGCGTCTGACTCGACTTTGGCAATTTCGGCGGTATCCGCTTTGACCCGATTCAGGATTCTGTGACCCAGTTCCTGGTGGGCCATTTCGCGGCCGCGGAAGCGCAGTGTGATCTTCACTTTGTCGCCTTCTTCAAAAAAGCGTTTGATGGCCTTCATTTTGACGTCATAATCATGATCGTCAATCATCGGACGCATCTTTATCTCTTTGATTTCAATAACTTTTTGTTTCTTTCGGGCCTCAGCGGCTTTTTTCTGCTCTTGGAATTTGAATTTGCCGTAATCCAGGATTTTAGCCACCGGCGGAACCGCATCGGGAGAAATCTCGACGAGATCCAGATTGGCTTCCTCAGCCATGGCAAGGGCTTGGCGGATGGGCACGACCCCCACATTTGCACCGTCTGCTCCAATGAGCCGCACTTCGCGTGCGTCGATCCGGTGGTTGATCTTGTTGCCTTCTTCTTTTTGCGGGGGGGCGGCACCGCGGGTAAGTGTTGGCCTCCTTGGGGGTATACTCAAGTGTGTCAGTTCTCCATGTTGTGGTTTCCAGCGGGGTCTATCGAATCCACGGGTGACCGTTTAAGTGGTGTGCTTTAAACCGTGAAGCAAGGCCGCCGTCAAGCGGCCTCCGGCAATTGGGTGAATTTGATGGCAAGTGTGGATTTCACGCAAGGCCCCGGCGGGGTAAAACTGGCATTCATGCAGGATGGCCCGGCCGACGCTATGAACCGTTGCGGTTTCTTCTGGTTGGGAGGATTCCGCTCAGACATGACAGGCTCCAAGGCCGAAGCGCTGGCAGAACTCGCCCGCGCTGCCCGAAGGCCAGCCACGCGCTTTGATTATTCCGGCCATGGAAGCTCCGGAGGCATTTTCACCGAAGGCACCATTTCAGTCTGGTTGGAAGAAGCCGCCCACATATTTCTCACCCAGACACATGCCAAACGCATCGTGGTGGGTTCCAGCATGGGAGGCTGGATCGCCTTGCTGCTGGCCCGCCTGCTCTTGCGCTATGACCCCCGCCACGCCAGGCGCATCGCCGGAATGGTATTGATAGCCCCGGCAGCCGACATGACCAGTGATTTGATGTGGGAGAGTTTTTCTCCTGCCGCACGCCGGGAGCTTGACGAGCACGGTATCTATATGCGCCTCACGGACTATGGCGACCCCTATCCAATCACCAGGAAACTGTTGCGTGACGGACAAAACCATTTGCTGCTGCGCAAGGACATTGCTCTTCCATGCCCCATACGCATTCTGCAGGGCACTGCTGATACCGATGTGCCGCCCGCCCATGCCCTCAAGGTATTTGAGGCACTTGACAGTTCAGATGTCACCCTGACAATCATCAAGAATGGTGACCACCGGCTTTCCACGCCAGGCAATCTCAAGATCATCCGCGAAACAGTTCTGAATCTGGCGGAGCGCGCTGACGGGGTCACTGTTTGAGCAGCGCTGCAAGTCCTGACCGGTAATTGGGATAGAGCAGTTCATAGCCCAGCTCCGTCTTAAGCCGCGCATTGGAAACGCGTTTGGAATCTGCGTAGAAGCTTTTGGCCATGGGTGAGAGCTGCGCATCTTCAAAGGCTGTTTCTGGCGGCAGCGGCACCCCTAGAAGTTCGGCTGCATAGGCCACCACATCCTGGGGCGGGCAGGGCTCATCGTCGCAAACATTGTAAGCGCGCGCAGGGTGAGGATGTTTTATGGAAGCTTCTAGCGTGCCTGCGATATCCTCCACATGAATGCGGCTGAATATCTGACCAGGCTTGATGATGCGTTTGGCTGTGCCGTTTCTGAGTGCGATAAAGGGGTTGCGCCCCGACCCATAAATTCCAGCGAGTCGGAAAATATGCACACGAAAACCATGGTCCAGCTGAAGCTTCAACCATGCAAGCTCCGCCGAAAGTCGGCGCTTGCCCCGCTCGGTATGAGGTTCAAGTGCTGAGTTCTCGTCAACCCAGTCGCCACCCTTGTCGCCGTAAACTCCAGTTGTGGATAGATAACCCACCCATTTAAAATCTGCTGCACGCTGCCGGAGTTGTGGCTCAAACCACCGCAAAACGGGATCTCCGTCTGCATCAGGGGGTGCCGAAACCAGGATATGGGTCACGCTGGAAGGAATTATGAAGCCGGGCTCAAAAAGGAATCCTGCGGCCCCACTGGCTGATATTCTGCGTAAACCTTCTGCGTCGCGACTGGTTGCGGAGATATCCCAACCCTTCCCTTGTAATCTCGCAGCAAGGGCGCGCGCCGAAAAGCCAAAGCCGAAGCACAGGAGATGGTTCATCATGCATTCCATTCCATCAACACGCCTTTATCGGTTTCTAGATATGCATACCGGTCACGCAAAGCATGAAAATCGTTTCGCGGCAGCAACTCGCCCAAAGCCCAAATAGCCATTGCACGGACGAGAGGAGAGGCATCGTGCACCAGCGGTTCAACCACCGAAGCCAGTGCCGGATTACTGCTGTTGCCAATGGCAATCAACACATTGCGGACGAAACGGTCGCGTCCAATGCGTTTTACAGGCGAGCCTGCGAAAAGTTTCCGAAAACTTGCATCATCAAGCTGCGCCAAGGCGGCGAGCTCTGGTGAAACCAGTTCAGGCCGTGCTTGCAGCTTGGCTTCATTTGCTATTTGCGCAAACTTGTTCCACGGGCATACCGCAAGACAGTCATCGCAGCCATAGATGCGATTGACCATGGGCCGGCGGAATTCGCGTGCGATATGCCCCTTGTGCTCGATCGTGAGATAGGAAATGCAGCGCCGCGCATCAAGTTGATAAGGTGCGGGAAATGCCTGGGTAGGGCAAATGTCAAGGCAGGCGCGGCAACTGCCGCAATGATCGGTTTCAGGCTCATCCAGCGGTAGTTCCATGTCGGTGAGCATGGCACCGATGAAGAACCACGACCCAAGTTCACGCGACAGCAGATTGGTATGCTTGCCCTGCCATCCCAACCCCGCCCGCTGTGCCAAGGGCTTCTCCATCAAGGGAGCAGTATCCACAAACACTTTAACCTCTGCCCCCGTGGCGTGGCCAAACCATTGCCCGATGTTCTTGAGCTTGCCTTTCACTATGTCATGGTAGTCGCGGTTCATCGCATAAACGGAAATCACCCCTGAGGATTTTTCATCAAGCCGGGACAACGCATCCATGCCCTGTCCATAATTCATTGCAAACAGCACAGCGGATTTTGCGTCACCCCACATTCCCCGTGGATTGCCACGCTCATTCACACGGTCCGCCATCCAGCCCATGTCGCCATGATAGCCTTGGGAAATGAAATGCTTCAGGCGATCGCTGGCTTGCGGCACTGATTTTGCTGACGTTACCCGCACAGCAGAAAAGCCTTCACTGCGTGCCTTTGCGCGCAGTGCTTCAGAAATCGAGATTGGCATAATCGGAGTGGGGCGCCATGCCGCGCACCGTGTCGCTGAGCAAAGGGCGGAAGGACGGGCGCGACTTGAAGCGCTGGTACCATCTTTTGGCCACAGGAAAATCTGCCCACGGAATATCGCCGACATAGTCTATCACTGAGAGATGCGAAGCTGCAGCAAGGTCGGCGATGGAAATTTCCTCACCAGCAAGCCATGAGCGGTGGTCGGCCAGCGAGCCGATGTAATCCAGATGGTCACGCAGGCGCGACATGCCGTAGCGGACGCGTGCCATGTCGGGGGCGCCGCCTCCAGTTTCGCGCGTCATGAAACGGCGGATGATTTTTTCCGTGATGATGGGTTCAGAGACTTCCGCATAGAATTTCGTGTCAAACCATCCAGCAAGTCTACGCACTTCTGCGCGTATGCTCGCGGGCCCCGGTATGAGATTTGTGGCAGGACTGCCGCGCGTCTCTTCCAGATATTCGGTAATGGCCTCAATGCCGCTGATGGGAGCGCCGCCATCTTCCACAAACACCGGCACCGTGCCTGCGGGATTAAGGTTGAACAGTCTTTCGCTGGGCGTCCAAGGCCGCTCTTCGACAAGTTCAAACGGCACGGAATATTCAGCCAGTGCCAGGCGGGTACGCCGGCTGAAAGGGTCGAGCGCAAAATGCAAAAGCGTTGGCATGGGATATACAAACCACTCCTGGTGTTTAGAAATAAATGAAGCCAGCCAACATTGCCGGATATATCCTAACCCTATAAGACCGCTGGCCATCCATCAGCAAGCGATTCGAATCAGCTGAATTTCCGGGGGTTAATCGACAATGTCACTTGAGCAGATCATCGTGTTGGCCCTGATTCAGGGCATAACCGAGTTCCTTCCTGTTTCCTCCTCAGGCCATCTGATCCTGGTTCCAGCCCTGACCGGATGGGGTGATCAGGGCGTTGTGACGGATATGGTGACCAACCTAGGAACCCTGTCTGCGGTGATCATTTATTTCTGGCGAGATGTGATTGCCATGTTCTGGGGTGCGATTGACATAGCAAAGCGTCAGACCACGCAAAATTCCCGCCTGACATTTCATGTCCTCATCGGTACTATCCCCATCATCGTCTGTGGGTTGCTGCTGAAGCTGACCCATCTTGATGAACACATCCGCAGTGCCACACTGGTTGCCATCAACGCCATTGTCTTTGGAATTCTGCTCTATGCGGCCGACGCCTATGGCCTGATGCGGCGGGTAATCACCAGCATGAACTGGCAAACTGCCCTGATTATTGGAGGCGCCCAGGCCCTGTCACTCAGCCCCGGTACCAGCCGTTCCGGTATCACCATGACGGCAGCGCGTGGCTTGGGATTTATCCGGCCCGAAGCAGCGCGCTTCTCGTTTCTGCTGTCCATTCCCGCCAATGGCGCGGCATCCATCCTTGTCATCGGCGATGCCCTGAAGAGCGGACAAAGCATTTCAGGTGCCGTGATTGTCACAGGCATTCTCACATTCTTTGTGGCGTTAGGCACAATCACGCTGCTCATGCGCATGATCCGCACCATGAGCTTTTTGCCCTTCGTGGTTTACCGCGTCATTTTGGGCGGGATAATTTTAGGTCTTATCTATTCCGGAATGCCCTTGGGCGGGGTGAACTGACCAGCCTTCCGATAGCGATAGAGATAGCTCGGCACTACGCCCTGCACACTGCTGGGCTGGATGCCCAGCGCGGCAAGATCACGGCCTTCACGGTGGGCAGCTTCCGACACTACATTGTCAGTCTTCAGCAGTTCCACCTGATCTGCTGTAAGCGGCGCACCCGGCAGTAAACCCAACACAGTGCCTAATGCCGTGGCAACCGGCCATGGCAAAGGCAGCAACAGCCTCTTGCGGCCGCTTGTTTCAAGGGTGAATTCAAGAAGCTGCTTGAAAGTAAAATCCTCTGGCCCACCCAGCTCGTAGGTCTTGCCGGATGGCTCACCCTTGCCGAACAGCCGCGCCACGGCTTCGGCCACGTCGCCCACAAACACAGGCGCAAATTTCGTGGTGCCACCGCCAATCAGGGGAAGGGCAGGCGATAACCGGCTCATTGCGGCAAACTGGTTGAAGAAATTATCTTCCGGTCCGAAAATAATGGAAGGTCGCAGAATGATTGCGCCCGGAAAGGCGGCGCGCGCGCGCACTTCCCCCTGTGCTTTCGACTTGGCATATTCGCTGGCGGAATCGGCATTGGCACCCAAGGCCGACATGTGAATGAATACAGAAGCCTTCGCCGTACGGGCAGCCTTCGCCGATGCTTCTGCTCCAAAAACGTGAACCGCATCGAAACTCTGGGCGCCTCCGCTGGAAAGAACGCCTGTTAGGTTCATAACAGCGTAAGCGCCATCGCAAACTGCGGCAATGGATGCGGGATACCGCACATTGGCCTGCACTGGCATGACCTGTCCCGGCGTTCCCAGGGGTTGCATATGTCCGGCAAGGTCTGGCCTGCGGCAGGCCACACGAATACGGTAACCCTGTTTGGCCAGCGCGCGTGCCACGTACCGCCCCACGAAACCTGAGCCACCTATAAGGGTAACGATCTTTTCTGAATTCGGAGATATCACGAGACATGATCCCTAGCTGATGAAGTGGCGCAGCTTTAGCCTCAACGCGGGTAATTGGAAAGGGAGGGGTCTGAGAAACGATCAGAAATCACATCATTTCATATTTTGCGACACCTGATGAAGGCGCAAAACTTAGTGTGCTTGGCGCCATTTTGTTTGGCTTGGCCACGTCGTCTGAAGCAGCAGTCATCGGAGCGTTTGGCGCGCTTATTCTGGCAGGGGCCTACCGCTCTTTCACCTTTTCCGCTGTATTCACTTTGCAGGGCGGCGACCAGATCATTAAAGACTTCGTGATTGCGCTGAACCTCTCCCCCTTCATGTTCATGATTGTGGCCCATGTCATCATCTTCGTTCTCGGCTGGCCGCTGGAATGGGCGAAAATCTTTGTGACCTTCGTGCCCATCTTCCTGCCGCTGCTCGATTACTTTGGCATCGATCCACTGTTCTTTTCATCTTGACCGTCATTGTCGCCATGGTGCTGCTCTATACTTTCCCGGCAATAGGTCTGTGGCTGCCTAACTATCTCTACGGGTCATGATGACTCGTCATTGACAATTCATGCTGGCGCCCGTTAAGAGGACGCCGTTGCCCTGATGGCGGAATTGGTAGACGCACTAGTTTCAGGTACTAGCGATGAAAGTCGTGGAGGTTCGAGTCCTCTTCAGGGCACCACACCTCCCGTTCGATACGCTGATTGGGTTCGAAATCAGCTTTTGTCAGAGACTCAAAAGGAACCACTTATTCCCAAACGTAAGAAAAACAAGAATCGTAATAATTTCGCATAGGATAAACACATCTAAAAAATCGTGCATTGAAAATATCATCAAATGATGCTATATTTGTGCCTGTAGTTGGAGTTAACCCATGCGCACGACGATTGCTTTGGATGATGAGCTTGTTGCCCAAGCTCAGGAATATACTGGGCTTAAAGAGAAGTCTTCCTTGGTACACGCCGCATTGAAGGCGCTCATTGCGCAGGAAAGTGCGCGTAGACTCTCTCTGCTTGGTGGAACTGAATTGCAATTGACCGCTGTTCCTCGACGCAGACAGAAAGCTGAATGATACTTGTCGACACTTCAGTTTGGATTGATCATCTGCGCCAAGGCGATAATGAGCTTAAATCAATGCTGGTAGCCGGACAGGTTTTCATTCACCCTTTCGTTATCGGCGAAATTGCTTTGGGCAATCTTCGACAGCGCGAGCTGGTGCTGAACTCCCTCCATGCATTGCCTCACTCCATTTCCGCGAGCGACACAGAAGTGTTTGCCTTTATAGATATCCAAAATCTGTTTGGTTTGGGAATTGGTTTTGTTGATGCACATCTCCTTGCCTCGGCGCGGTTGTCAAATGCAATGCTCTGGACTCGTGACAAACGCTTCCGTGACGTGGCGGAAAAGCTTGGTATGGGGAGTCCAGCCAAGACTTGAGTATTCTCCGGCAGTCTTGTAAGCCAAAGTTTTTCAGGCAAACAAGGACGACGGCTCTATGTCGATTAAGCTTTACAAGGGCGACCTGCCCGCTGGCGTGAATTTTGGCGCGAGCGTGGCCATAGATACGGAAACCTTGGGGCTGTTGCCCCATCGTGACAAACTCTGTTTGGTGCAGTTGTCCGCAGGTGATGGCAATGCCCACCTTGTCCAGCTGGACCGCGCCAATTATGCAGCAGCGCCCAACCTCACGTCTTTGCTCGCCGATCCCAAAATCACCAAGATTTTCCATTTTGCCCGCTTTGACGTGGCCGTCTTGAAGCAATATCTTCAAGTCGACACATTCCCCCTCTACTGCACCAAGCTGGCCTCGAGACTCACCCGCACCTATACGGACCGGCATGGCCTGAAGGATTTGGTCAAGGAATTGCTCGGCATTGAATTGAACAAGCAGCAACAGAGCTCTGATTGGGGCGCCCATGTTTTGAGTGATGCGCAAAAGCAATATGCAGCCCAGGACGTGCTTTACCTCCACGAATTGAAAGCCCGTCTCGACCAGATGCTGGAGCGTGAAGGGCGCACCCTGCTCGCCAAATCCTGTTTTGACTTTGTGCCCACTCGGGCCGCGTTGGACCTCGCGGGTTGGACAGAAGAAGATGTCTTCGCCCACTGAATATCAAGATACCGAGAGAATTTGGCGCAGCGCCGTATTGCGCGCGCGGCTGGCGCCATTTCTAAGCTATGGGCTTGCAGCGGCAATTTTCATTGTGCTGATGGTTATGGCCTTTCAAGCAGGTTTTTTGCCATCGCATAGTCAGCCTCCGCCAACTGTCGAAAGGCCTGAGCAGATCACCGGTGATAATTCCCGCATTTCTGGCTTTGACCGGGAGCACCAGCCATATGACGTTTCAGCCAGAAAGGGTTATCAGGACAAGACTAATCCTGACCTTGCTCATCTCGAAACTGTCACAGGAAATTTCAGGCGCAAGACAGGTGAAACCATCCAGATGCTGTCAGGTACGGCAATTTACAATGCCAAAAGTCGGCAATTGCAGATGGGAAGTGGCGTAAAAATTACCCAGAGCGTCAGTTTTACGGCAGCTATGGAAAATGCCAACGTAGATATGCAAACCAAGGACTTGATGTCATCCGTACCAGTTGACGTGACCATGAACGGTGGCTCCATCAGGGCCAACGGAATGAAAATAAGTAATGACGGAAAAACAGTCCTGTTCTTCAATGGGGTTAAAGCCCATCTACAGGCCGCAGCTGATAAAGGAGACGAAACACCATGACGCAGAAATTGTTGCAAATGGCAGTGATTTTGGGATTTTGTGCCATGGCCGCACCGCTGGCCCATGCCGCCTCGAGTGGTCCTGTGGATGTGTCCGCCAACGAAATGGAAATCATAGAGGGTGGAAAAAAGGCTACATTCCGGGGTGACGTGGATGCTGTACGCACCGACGGTCGCATCAAGGCAGACACAATGGTCGTCGACTATGCCGATGTGAAGCAACCCAACGGCACGATGCGGTCCGAGGTCAGCAAGCTCGACATCACGGGCCATGTCTCCATCACCACCCCCACCCAGGTGATAACCGGCGACTGGGCCAAAATGGATGTGACAGCCAACACATTATTGGTTGGCGGCAACGTCAAAGTGGTACAGGGAAAGAATATTCTTAAGGGGCCCAAGCTCAGTGTTGATCTCAACACCAAGAGAACCGTCATGTCAGGCGGTCGCGTAACCGGCAGTTTTGCGCCAAATTAGGGGCATTCACCGTAAATTAACAGAAATAGGCGGTAATCAAGTGACGCAGAGCGGCGAAGTTGGAAGCGAACCGCGTCCGGGAAGGGCACGAAATGCACCTGTCCGGAACGGTAAGATGAAGCCCCAAGGCCAAATGCCAAGGAGCCGGACCAACTTGCAGGGCCAACCTGCGCGTGAAGGGATTGTCGCTACCATGCTCGTCAAGAGCTATAAGCGCAGGCCCGTCGTGCGCGGAGTGACCCTTAACGTTCGGCGTGGTGAAGCCGTAGGTCTTCTCGGACCCAATGGCGCTGGCAAGACGACTGTGTTCTACATGATCACTGGTCTCATTGCCGCCGACCAGGGCACGATCAGTCTTGACGGGGCAGATATAACCCATCTGCCGATGTACCAGCGCGCAAGGCTGGGCATTGGCTACCTGCCTCAGGAAAGTTCGATCTTCCGTGGACTTTCGGTTGAGGATAATATTCGCGCTGTGCTTGAGCTCGTCGAGCCCGATAAATCCAGACGCGAAAGTGTGTTGCGTGAGTTGTTAGATGAGTTTCATATCGCCCATCTCCGGCATTCGCCGGCTGTTGCACTCTCTGGCGGAGAGCGTCGCCGCGTGGAAATTGCGCGAGCCCTCGCAGCTGACCCCAAATTCATGCTCCTCGACGAACCCTTCGCTGGAATTGACCCGATTGCGATCGGTGATATTCGCAAGCTGGTGCGACAGCTCACCGCTCGGGGAATCGGGGTGCTTATTACGGATCACAACGTCCGTGAAACCCTCGACCTCATCGACCGGGCGCTCATCATCCATGAGGGGGCGGTCCTGACCGAGGGAACCCCTGATGAAATTGTCAACAACAAGGATGTGCGCCGGTATTACCTCGGCGAGGAATTCTCGCTTTAGGGGAGGCGCTGCGCAATGGCATTGATGCAGCGCATGGATTTGCGGCAGGGCCAGTCTCTGGTCATGACGCCGCAATTGCAGCAAGCCATCAAGCTCCTGCAGATGTCCAACATTGAGCTCCAGTCTTATGTAGAGACCGAGCTTGAGCGCAACCCGCTGCTGGAACGCGATGAGCGAAGTGAAGTTCCCAAACCTGAAGCCGAAATTGTGCAGACCGCCAGCGCCGATATGGTTGCTGAATTGGGTTCAAACCAGTCTCAGGAAGATAAGCTGCGGACCTTGGATACGGATCTTGAGAATGTTTATACGCATGAAGCACGCGCTGATTCTGTCTCGCGCGAAAGCCCAGGTGCACCGGACTCAGGCTGGGCCTCGCTGCGGCCAAGCGCTGGGGTTTCACTCGACAGCGATGAATACGATTTCAGCGCGTCTCTGACGAAGACAGAAACTCTGGCCGAACATCTTACTGATCAGCTCAATCTGAATGTAGCCGATGCAACGGACCGTATCATTGGCCATAATCTGATTGGCATGGTGAACGAAGCAGGATACCTGACTTCGGACATCTCCGACATTGCCTCCTATCTCGGCACCACCAAGGACCACGTTTCACGTGTTCTCGAAACACTGAAAAATTTTGACCCCGTTGGCGTATTTGCAGCAGACCTTCAGGAATGCCTCGCCTTGCAGCTTCGAGAGCGCGACAGGTTTGATCCGGCCATGGCCACCCTGGTCGCCAATCTGCATCTGGTTGCAAAACGCGATTTTACAGCCCTGAGAAATCTCTGCAAGGTGGACCTCGAGGACGTGAAGGAAATGATTGCCGAGCTGCGCAGGCTCAATCCAAAACCCGGCAACGCTTTTGGCTCAGAACCGGTCCAGCCCGTTGTGCCGGATGTTTTCGTAAGGGCAGCGCAGGATGGTTCCTGGCTGGTGGAGCTCAACAATGAAACATTGCCGCGTGTGCTTTTCAGCAATCAGTATCTGAGCAAGGTTTCGCGGACCGCTTCTCGCGATGCTGACAAGAATTATCTCAGTGAATGTGCGGCCAATGCCACTTGGCTGATCAAGAGCCTCGACCAGCGGGCAAAAACCATTCTGAAAGTGGCACGTGAAATCATTCGTCAGCAAGACGCATTTTTGGTATTGGGCGTTCAGCACCTGCGCCCCATCACGCTCAAGACGGTCGCTGAAGCCATTGAAATGCACGAATCGACTGTGAGTCGTGTCACCTCAAACAAATATATGGCAACGCCACGTGGAACCTACGAGCTCAAGTATTTTTTTACCACAGCGATTGCCGCAACCGCAGGGGGTGACAGCCATTCCTCCGAGTCAGTACGCCAACGCATCAAGGAAATGATCTCAGGCGAAGCAGCTGGAGCTATTCTTTCCGACGATACAATTGTCGAAAACCTGAAAAAATCAGGCATTGAAATTGCCCGTAGAACTATTGCTAAATATAGAGAATCGTTGAATATTCCATCATCAATTCAACGTCGCAGAATGGTCCAGTCCATGGACCCTTCAGGCGGTTGACTTCATAGGGCCGCACCGCTAGTTTCCGCCGCGCTTGAAAGGCCCCGTGCCAGCCACCAAAAATCAAACGGCTCTAATGCACGACTATTGACGTCAGCAGTTCCCAAGCCCATGTCTAATGATGGGAGTGGCGAAGAAGGATACTCACTGCCATGCAAGTAAAAGTCACCGGCAAGAATCTCGATATTGGCGACGCCCTGAGAATGCATGTTGAAGAGCGCCTCAAACAATTTCAGCAGAAATATTTTGAAGGCACCGTTCACGGCCATGTAACGATTGAAAAGCAGCGGTCCGGTTTTGTGAGTGATTGCAGCCTGCATCTTGCAACGGGTCTTGTCCTTCAGGCCCATGGTGCGGCGCAGGAAGCCCATCCCAGCTTTGATGACGCAGCGCAGCATCTTGAACGGCAGCTGAAGCGCTACAAGCAGAGGCTCAAGAACCATCACAAGGAACGCCGTGAACCTGTTCGCCAGCAGGAAGCGGGGAGCTATGTGCTCGCTCCCGCCCATGACGAGAGTGAAGATAAAGGCCAACTCAACCCCGTGGTGATAGCAGAAAGCATCACCAAGGTTCCAGAGCTCAGTGTGGGCGAAGCAGTCATGCAGCTTGAAATCTCAAGTGTGCCATTTGTGATTTTCAAAAACAGCAAAGGCGGTCAAACCAACGTTGTATATCGCCGCAGCGATGGTAATATCGGTTGGGTTGATCCCCGTCCGGCCGCTTGAGGAGAACTGTCACATGACAGATCTTGCAGATATCATCGACGCACGTGCCATTCTCCCCAGTGTAAAGGCGCAAGGCAAGAAGCAGCTTTTGCAGGAGCTCGCCCAAGCCATCGCCAAATTTGTCGGCATAGATTATCGCATCATTTTTGAAACCTTGCTCACGCGCGAAAAACTGGGATCGACCGGGATCGGGCAGGGCATTGCCATTCCTCACAGCAAGCTTCCGTCGATCAATCGCGTGTATGGCTTGTTTGCAAGGCTGAGTACTCCAATCGAGTATGATTCGCTCGATGGACAGCCCGTAGACCTGGTGTTTGTGTTATTGGCCCCCAACCATGCCGGCGCTGATCACTTAAAGGCCTTGGCAAGACTTTCACGCCTGTTGCGCGAGCCTGATACAATCGCCAAGCTCAGGGGAACGGATACCGCAGAAGGGCTTTATTCTATTCTAACCCAGCCCACAGCCACGGTATCCGCTGCCTGATTGCTCAACCATGCGGTGATGCTCATACCTTCAATGCAAACTGATTGGAACAAGTTCATGTTCGGCAGCACTGATGGCAGCCGCTTCGCGTGTTCCGGAGATCGAAATCGGTGAACCATTGGCATTAAACAAGCAGAACAACTTGGCGTCCGGAGCAACTTGCGCTTGATCTCCGACCATACGGATCATATCACGTCCTTCAACCTCACGGATGTAGGACAAGGCGCCATTCCCGAGTTGTGCCAGCTCCTCGACACTTACCTGAATTTCCTTGTGCATTTTCGTTACTCCTTAATTTCTATACGGCGAACGACGCTGTTTGGTTCCGGCCTTTTAAGGTCAATCATCAACAGACCATTCACAAGTTTGGCATTTGTGACCTCCATGCCATCTGCCAAGACAAACGCCCGATGAAACTGGCGACCGGCAATTCCGCGGTGGAGAAATTCAACCGCCTCCTCATCTTTGGTGCGGCCTTTGATATTAAGTTGGTTCTCGGCCACCGTAATTTCAAGATCACTGCGCCCAAAGCCTGCAACTGCCAGGGTAATGCGCAACTGTTCGCCCTCACCATCATGCAGGCGCTCAATATTATAGGGTGGGTAACCTTCGCCGGAAGTTTTGACAGCGCGCTCCAAAAGGCGCTCCACATCATCAAAACCCAACAATAACGGCGATGAAAATACCGAAATTCTGCTCATTTGCATATGCCCTTTACAAGCGGCCTCCGACACCCAGCCCAAAGGCACTGGATATCGCTACCGTAATATGAGAATGCTAATTCCAGGTTTCAAGGGATGGAAATGACTGGAGTATCTGGCCGATTTGCCCTGGTGACGGGGGCTGGAAGTCCCGAGGGGATTGGATTTGCCACGGCCCGGTTGCTGGCTGCGGCAGGTGCCACTGTAGCGGTCACCTCAACTACAAGGCGGATTTTCGCGCGTCAGGAAGAGTTGGGCAAAGCCCATTTTGCGGCGACTGCCGATCTTACCAGCTCCACCGAAGCGAGCGTTCTTGTCAAAGCCGTTAAACAGGCCTTTGGCCGGATCGATATTGTTGTCAACAATGCTGGCATGGTGCAGGTTGGCAAGCGAACCAAAGCTTCCCTCCTGGAAAAAATCGATGATGCGGAGTGGCAGCGCCATTTTGATCTCAATGTCACCACAGCCTTCCACGTGACCCGCGCTGTCCTGCCCTTCATGCAGCGCCGCAATTATGGGCGGATCGTGAATGTGTCATCTGTAACCGGTCCCTTGGTCACCAATCCACGCAGCGCCGGTTACTCGGCCTCCAAGGCAGCCATGACCGGCCTGACGCGTACCACCGCAGTGGAGAACGCCGGCCGTAATATTACCTGCAATGCCGTCTTGCCAGGCTGGATTGCAACCGGCTCCTCCAGCGCGGCAGAAATTCTCGCGGGTAAGGCAACACCTGCACAAAGGCCGGGAACGGCGGACGAGGTGGCGGCTGCCTGCCTGTTCTTGGCAAGTGCCGAAGCTAGTTACATCAACGGCACCATGCTGGTGGTTGACGGTGCAAATTCCATTGTGGAATTCAAGGGCGCCACCCATGACTGGTATTGAGCATTGGCCAGGCAAGACAGTGCTCATCACAGGTGGTGCAGGAGGCATGGGGCGTGCCATTGCCAAAGAATTTTCCCGCGCGGGCGCTTACCTGGCGATCGCCGATCTGAAACCGGATAACCTTCCGGAGAGTTACTGGGCAATCCCCTGCGATGTCGCCCGCGTTGCCGATTGTGAAAACATGATAGCCCAAACGCTTGAGCGTTTCGGCAGGCTAGATGTCCTGATCAATGCGGCAGGCGTATGGGTGGAAGGCGAAAGCGCCCACATGACCGAACAGCAATGGGACACTACTATTGACATCAATCTCAAAGGCACATTCTTCGCCTGCCGCTACGCCATCCCGCAATTGAAGAAAACAGAAGGGCAAATCATCAACATTGCTTCCGATGCGGGTCTCATGGGCAATGCCAATGCCGCAATCTATTGTGCCTCGAAAGGCGGCGTTGTGCTGCTCACCAAGGCACTGGCGCTGGAGTTGGCGACTGATGGAATTCGCGTCAACGCCATTTGTCCCTGTGATGTTGAAACCCCGATGCTGGAATTCCAGGCACAAAGTTTTGGCCAGGGTGATCCGCAAGCCTATCTCGAGAAGTTGAAATCCGTCTACCCGCAAGGCTCACGCCAGCGCTTTGCCAAGGCTTCCGAAATTGCTGCTTTTGTTTTCGCATTAGCGGCACCGAACCTCGCTCCCATCACCGGAGCAGCGCTCCCCATTGATTTTGGAACCACCGCGGGACGTTAGGTTCACCACTTGCAAATGGCCATGATTTAGCGTCAATTGTGCCATGGCTTGATCAGCCGATCAAAAATCAGGGAGACATTAAATGATCAAAAAACTGCTCGCAACGGCTGCTTTGACAGCAATGATGGCGGCCTCGGCATTTGCTGCGGACGACAAGCCAGCCATTGTTTTCGATATTGGCGGCAAGTTCGACAAGTCTTTCAACGAAAGCATGTTCAACGGATCGGAAAAATTCAAGAAAGAAACCGGAACGGCCTATGGCGAGTTTGAAATCGCCAATGAAGCACAGCGCGAGCAGGCCATTCGCAACTTTGCCGACCAGGGTTACAGCCCCATCATCGCTGCAGGTTTTGCACAGGCAGCTGCGGTCGAAAAGGTTGCCAAGGAATATCCGGACCTCAAGTTCGCGATCGTTGACATGGTGGTGGAACTGCCAAATGTACAGTCCATCGTATTCAAGGAGCATGAAGGTTCGTATCTTGTAGGCATGCTTGCTGCCATGGCCTCGAAAAAGGGCTCGGTGGGCTTCGTGGGTGGCATGGACATTCCCTTGATCCGAAAGTTCGGCTGTGGCTATGCCCAAGGCGTCAAAGCCGCCAAGGCCGATGCAAAGATACTTCAGAACATGACGGGTGATACAGGCGCTGCCTGGAATGACCCTGTCAAGGGTGGAGAAATCGCCAAGGGTCAGATGGCTCAAGGTGCGGATGTAATCTATGCAGCCGCCGGCGCCACGGGCCTCGGCGTCTTGCAGGCCGCAGCAGACGGTGGCGCCTTGTCCATCGGTGTTGACGCCAACCAGAACTATCTGCATCCCGGCAAGGTGCTGACGTCCATGTTGAAGCGCGTTGATGTGGCCGTTTACAATGTGATGAAGTCCGGCAAGGATGGCACTTTCAAGCCTGGCATCCAGGCCTTGGGCCTTGCAGAAGATGGTGTGGGTTACGCCATTGACGACAACAACAAGCCCCTCATCACACCTGAAATGACTGCCGCCGTTGAAAAAGCAAAGGCTGACATCATTTCGGGCGCCGTGAAAGTCCACGACTATACCGAAGACAGTAAGTGTCCTGTTGAATAGACCTCACTTTTGACCAACGTGGCCTTCTCCCTGTCCGCCGGGAGAAGGTCATATTGCTGAGTGCATCATGACGGCAGCCATTGAACTCATCGGAATCGACAAGCGCTTTGGTTCAGTCCATGCGAACAAGGATGTAACCTTGTCGATTGCGCAAGGTTCGATTCACGGCATCATCGGTGAAAACGGCGCAGGCAAGTCCACATTAATGTCCATCCTTTTTGGCTTCTATTCAGCCGACAAAGGCGAAATCCGGATCAAGGGCCAGCCGGTTAAGATAAAATCCTCTTCCGATGCCATATCATACGGCATCGGCATGGTGCATCAGCACTTCATGCTGGTGGACCCCTTCACTGTTCTCGAAAATGTGGTCTTGGGTGCTGAAGGTGGAAAGCTGATCGGCCCGGCGCTTGCGCGCGCGCGCGAAGAACTGACGCGCTTGGCGCATGACTATGAACTTGACGTCGACCCCGACGCCATTGTGGGTGAACTCCCCGTAGGTCTCCAGCAGCGCGTGGAAATCCTGAAGGCGCTTTTCAAGGGCGCTGAAACCCTTATCCTTGATGAGCCAACGGGCGTGCTCACGCCAGCCGAAGCCGATCATCTCTTCCGCATTCTGGGGCAGCTGCGCGATCAGGGAAAAACCGTGATCCTCATCACCCACAAGCTGCGGGAAATCATGGCGATCACCGATCACGTCTCGGTCATGCGCCGGGGCGAACTGGTGGCCACCAAGGAAACCAAGTCCACCTCAGTGGGCGAACTTGCGGAATTGATGGTGGGACGACGCGTACTGCTGCGTGTGAAAAAGGGAAAGGCAAAGCCCGGGAAAGTGGTTCTCGAAGTTAAGAATCTCACATGGAAAGATCGCAAGGGAACAGCCCGCGTGGATAATGTTTCATTCAGTGTGCGGGCGGGCGAGATCGTGGGCATCGCCGGCGTATCAGGAAATGGCCAGTCCGAACTCCTTGAACTCATCAGTGGCATCTCAAAGCCCACGTCCGGCCAGATCATTTTTGAAGGCAAGGACATTGGTATTTTGGGTGATCCAGCCCATGTCCGTGCCGAAGGTCTGGCACATGTGCCCGAAGACCGTCAGCACCGGGGACTGATTGCCTCCTTTGATGCCGCCGAATCCAGCATTCTGGGCTGGCACACGGATGAATCTCTTGGGAAGGGTTTTCGGCTCAATCGCGATGCGGTCATCAACCGTTGCAAGAATGAGATGCAGGAATTCGATGTGCGCCCTAATAACCCGCTGCTGACAAGTGCTAAATTTTCCGGTGGCAACCAGCAGAAGATTATCCTGGCGCGCGAAATCGAGCGTGACCCTGATCTCCTGATCGTGGGCCAGCCCACGCGCGGCGTTGATATCGGTGCCATCGAATTCATTCACAAGCGCCTGATCGAGCTGCGCGACGAAGGCAAGGCCGTGCTATTGGTATCTGTCGAGCTTGATGAAATCCGTTCCTTGTCGGACCGCATATTGGTGATGTTTGCGGGCCGCATCATGGGTGAGCGGGATGATCATGCCGATGAGCGCGAGCTTGGCCTGCTGATGGCAGGCGTCACCAGGGATGCCGCCTGATGGGCAATACGCGGGGGGAGCTTCCAACCTGGGTGGATGTAGGCCTCATTCCCTTGCTCAATTTGACGGTTGCACTGCTTGTAGCAGGCCTCGTCGTGCTGATCATTGGTGAAAGCCCGCTGGAGGCCCTGTGGATCATGCTGAAAGGTGCCGTAGGTTCGCTCAAGGGCTGGGGCTACCTTCTCTATTACGCCACGAATTTTGTTTTTACAGGCTTGGCCGTGGCGATAGCCTTCCATGCCGGCTTGTTCAATATCGGTGGTGAAGGCCAAGCCTATTTTGCAGGCTTGGGCGCTGCCACAGTGGGACTTGGCCTGCAATTTCTCCCGTGGCCCATCGTCATTCCCTTGGCCATTCTGGCGTCCATGGCCTTTGGCGCTTTCTGGGCCTGGATACCAGGCATGTTGCAAGCCAAGCGTGGCAGCCACATCGTCATCACCACCATCATGTTCAATTTCATTGCGGCCAGCACGATGGTTTACCTCATCAACAACTGGTTTAGGCCCACAGGCAAAATGGCCGTGGAAAGCCGTGAGATCACCGGTGCCTATATCCTCAGCTTCCGCGAAATCGCCCGCGATTATTTCGGCATGCGTCTTCCGTCCACGCCACTGAACCTCACAGTCTTCCTGGCAATCATCGCGGCCTTCGCCGTGTGGTATCTTTTGTGGCGCACCAAGCTTGGTTATGAAATCCGCGCTGTGGGAGCCAATTCCGAGGCAGCGATCTATGCAGGCATAAAGCCTGAACGCATCATCATGATCACCATGACAATATCCGGCGCTCTGGCTGGCCTCATGGCGGTCAATGAAGTCCTGGGTGTCCAGCATCGCCTCCTGCTGGAATATGTGGGTGGTGCGGGTTTTGTAGGGATTGCGGTAGCCCTTATGGGGCGCTCGCACCCCATCGGAATCGTGCTGGCAGCCATGTTGTTTGGTTTGCTGTATCAGGGAGGCGCCGAACTGTCATTTGCCAAGCCGCTCATTTCGCGGGACATGATCGTGGTCATTCAGGGCCTTGTCATTCTTTTCATGGGTGCCCTTGAATATGCCTTCAGGCCAGCCCTTGCCGCGCTGTTTCTGACTGCGGAGGATTAGAGCATGGATCTCTCGCTGATAGCCGAAATCCTGTCCTCCACCATTCGCCTCTCGGTGCCTTTGGTATTGGCCTGTCTGGCTGGTTTATGGTCGGAAAAATCCGGCATTGTGGATATAGGCTTGGAAGGCAAAATGCTGGCGGCAGCTTTTGCAGCTGCTGCGTCTGCTTCCTATTATCAGTCGGCATGGATGGGCCTATTGCTGGCCATTCTCGTCTCAATTGCCTTTGCTCTGGTGCATGGCTATGCCGCCATCAATCAGCGCGGCAACCAGGTGGTATCAGGTGTTGCCATCAACATGCTGGCGGCCGGACTAGCCGTTGTCTTGGGAAACACCTGGTTCAAGGAAGGTGGCCGCACGCCGGCCCTTCCGGAAACCGCGCGCTTCATGCCTATTGAACTGCCGGGCATCGCAACCTTGTTGCAGGTCCCCGTCATAGGCCCCTTGGCAAAAATCGTTTCCGGACATTCCATCATCACCTACGCCGCCTTCCTGTTTGTACCCCTCACAGCTTGGGCCCTGGCCAAAACCCGCTTCGGGCTCAGGTTGCGCGCCGTGGGTGAAAATCCGCATGCGGTGGACTCGGCGGGAATTTCCGTGGCAAAGCTGCGCTATAAGGCGGTGATTATTGCGGGCATCCTGTGTGGAATAGCAGGGGCTTTTCTGTCCACCTCCCTGTCAGCAAGTTTCGTGCGAGACATGACCGCAGGCCGTGGATTCATGGCGCTCGCCGCACTGATATTTGCGAATTGGCGTGCCTGGCCCGCACTCTATGCGTGCCTGCTCTTCGGATTTTTGCAGGCCAGTGGAAATTATTTGCAAGGCGCGCATGTGGGTGGCTTTGAAATTCCCGTGCAGTTCGTTAACATGGCACCCTATCTCATGACGGTGATCCTGCTTGCAGGCTTCATTGGCAAATCCGTGCCGCCGCGCGCGAGTGGTATTCCCTACACCAAGGACAGATGACATGAATGACCTGGTGACAGCAGCAAAGGCAGCCCGCCTCAATTCCTATGCGCCCTATTCCAAATTCAACGTGGGTGCGGCACTCCGCGATGAACACGGAACAATTCATGCAGGCTGCAACAGTGAGAACGCCGCCTATCCCCAGGGGTGGTGTGCGGAAACTTCCGCCATAGCGGCCATGATTTCAGCAGGTTCGCGCCGCATTGAAGAAATGGCCGTCATCGGCAGTGGCGATCTCCTGTGCACGCCCTGCGGCGGCTGCCGCCAGAAAATTCGGGAATTCGCAAAAGGCGACGTCAAGATTCACATCTGCGGCGAAGACGGAAAGCTCAAGCAGACCTTCACGCTGGATGACTTGCTTCCTTCCTCATTCGGGCCGGAGAACCTGTCATGACAAACCTTCGCAAATACTTTGCCAAGCATGAACCGAAAATTGCAATCGTTCTGGGATCAAGCTTGGGTTCATTTGCTGATGCGGTGAAAGATCCGGTCCGTATTCCCTATGGCAAGCTCGCAGGATTTCCCGTTCCCAAAATTTCCGGCCATGCTGGTGAACTGGTTGTGGGAGAGGTGGGAAGCAAGGCAGTTGCGGTACTGGCGGGCCGGGCACACGCTTATGAAAGCGGTAATCCGGCGATAATGCGTCCTGTGATCGAGGCCCTCCAGGCTTCTGGCATCACGACGCTGATACTTACGAATGCCGCCGGCTCGCTTGATCCGAAAATGCGCCCCGGTGCCATCATGATGCTGACCGATCACATTAATCAGTCCGGCATGAATCCCCTCATCGGCAGTCACGGTGATGAAAATTTTGTGCCCATGACCAACGCCTATGAGCCTGCTCTGCAAAAAGCCATGCGGGCCGCAGCTTGGTCTGAAAACCTCGAGCTGCACGAAGGTGTATATGTCTGGTATTCCGGTCCTTCCTTTGAAACACCAGCCGAAATCAAAATGTTTCGCATGATTGGAGGAAATGCGGTTGGCATGTCGACGGTCCCCGAAACCATTCTGGCCCGCCGCTTTGGGCTGCGCGTTGCGGCCCTCTCGGTCATCACCAACTTGGCCGCGGGCATTGAAGGTGCATCGCCTTCCCACGAGGAAACCAAGCGGGAAGGTGCCAAAGCTGCTGAACGCATGACTTCATTGCTCACCCGCTTTGTGATGGATTTCCCCTGAATGCTGCCACAGGAAGTCATCCGCAAAAAACGCGATGGCCAGTCGCTTACCCGCGATGAAGTGCAGGCGTTCATCCACGGACTGACAACCGGGGAAATTTCTGAAGGCCAGGTGGCAGCCTTTGCCATGGCGGTGTTCTTCAACGGCATGAAGCCGGATGAAGCCATAGGCCTCACACTTGCCATGCGCGATAGTGGCACAGTGTTGCAATGGGATCTGTCGGGTCCGGTAGTCGACAAGCATTCAACCGGCGGCATTGGCGACAATATCTCGCTCATGCTTGCGCCCATGCTTGCGGCCTGCGGCTGCTACGTTCCGATGATCTCGGGTCGCGGACTGGGCCATACCGGCGGCACGCTCGATAAACTGGATTCAATTCCAGGCTACGCAACCCAGCCCGATCTCGCGCTGTTCCGCCGGGTTGTGCGTGAAACCGGCTGTGCCATCATTGGCCAGACGGCTGATCTCGCACCCGCAGACAAGCGCCTTTATGGTATCCGGGATGTGACCGCCACGGTTGAATCCGTCCCCCTCATCACAGCGTCCATTCTTTCCAAGAAACTCGCAGCAGGCCTCCAACATCTCGTCATGGATGTGAAAGTGGGATCAGGCGCCTTCATGACAAACTACGAGGATGCAGTAACCCTTGCACGAAGCCTCGTGAGTGTGGCCAATGGGGCGGGGCTTAAAACCACGGCATTGATCACCGACATGGATGAGCCCTTGGCCTCCAGTGCTGGCAATGCTCTGGAAGTAGCTTATGCCGTGCAGTTTCTGAAAGGCACCGTCGTGAATGACCGGTTGAGCCGCATGACCCTGGCGCTCGGCGCGGAATTGTTGGTCTCGGCCACGCTTGCAGTCTCATTTTCAGAAGCGGAAGAGCAGCTCACCAAAGTGCTTGGAAATGGCGCGGCCCTTGAGCATTTCTCGCGCATGATAGCTCTGTTGGGTGGCCCCAACGACTTTGTGGAGAAGGCGGAATCCTGCCTGAAACCCGCAGCCATCATACGCCCCGTTTTTGCCGATGCTACAGGCTTGGTCACATCCATTGCAACACGCAATCTGGGCCTGGCCGTCATCGAGCTGGGTGGCGGAAGACGTATTGCGGCCAACAGCATTGATCATGCTGTCGGTCTTTCAAATCTTCTAGGCAAGAATTTCCGCTGTGACAAGGGAACGCCCCTGTGCCTTGTGCATGCGCGCAACGAAGAAGGTTACGCCCGCGCCGCACAGATCATCCGCCAGGCATATAATGTGGGCGAAGGTTCAAAATCTCTGTCACCCATTCTGCAGCGCATCGCAACATGAGCCGCGCCTTCCTCTTCGTGCTCGACAGCGTAGGCATAGGTGGGGCGCCAGATGCCGCAAAATATGGTGACGTGGGCGCCAACACCTTGGGCCATATCGCGGAAAGAGTACCCCTGCATCTTCCCAACCTTGCAGCGCTGGGACTTGGCCATGCCGCGCAATTGGCTGCTGGCATAAATCCCCTGCCACCTGCTGATCTGCTGGGCCAGTGGGGCGTGGGGGAAGAAATTTCCAATGGTAAGGATACGCCATCGGGTCATTGGGAAATGGCTGGGGTGCCAGTACTTTTCGACTGGGGTTATTTCCCGCAAACCATCCCGGCATTTCCGGAATCCTTTACGCAGGAATTTGTGAGGCGGGCCAAGTTGCCAGGCATCTTGGGAAACAAGCACGCATCCGGCACCGCAATCATTGAAGAGCTGTGTGCCGAACACATCGCAACCGGCAAGCCCATTGTCTATACGAGTGCGGACAGCGTGATCCAGATCGCGGCCCATGAAGAAACATTTGGCCTGGAGCGTCTCTATGAAATCTGCCGCATAGCGCGCGAGCTGTCCCTCGACATGAATATAGGCCGTGTTATCGCAAGGCCCTTCACCGGCCATGACACGTCCACGTTCTCGCGCACGGCAAACCGTAGGGATTACACGATGCGGCCGCCGCAGCCCACGCTGCTCGATGTCCTCACTGGAGCTGGTCGTGAAGTCATCACGATGGGAAAGATCGGTGATATCTACGCCCATTCCGGCACGGGCCGCGAAGTGAAGGCTGCAGGAAATGACAAGCTGTTCGATGCAACGTTGATTGAAATGGCCACGCTCCGGGACGGAGGCTTTCTTATGGCCAATTTTGTGGATTTCGACATGCTCTATGGACATAGGCGCAACCCCGCAGGCTATGCCAAGGCATTGGAAGATTTCGACGCGCGCTTGACTGAAGCCATGACGCTGGTGCGCGAAGGTGACCTGATGATCTTCACTGCCGATCATGGCAATGACCCAACGTGGAAAGGTAGCGACCACACCCGCGAATGCGTCCCCATACTGGTCTATGCCAAGAACATCCTGCCTGGCTCAATCGGTCGCCGCAAAACCTTCGCAGACATCGGTCAGACCATTGCGCACCACCTCGACATTCCAGTACTTGCAACGGGAACGCGCTGGTCAGCTTGACTTCCGCAAGACGGCCTGCAGGACGTCGCGCACGCCGATGGCGCCTGCAAAGCTGTGGTCCTCATTGAATAGCGCAACCGGTGCGGTATCTGCGCGATGCATGGCCAGCATAACAGTTTTGAGCGAAGTTCCGGGTGTGGCCCAGAAAACCGGAAGTTCGTGTCTGCCCAGTTCGCGTTCTGCTTCCGCGCAAGACACCCAGGTGGCAACCTGGCCGTTCCGTTCAACAGCTGCAACCTTGCTGGCCTTGTCCAGTTTGAAGCGCGTTGTATGCCTGCGGTCAAGCCAGATCCAGCCGCGTCCTGCGGCCTCCAGCTCATGCTTTGCACGCATCACATTCCACGCGGTGAGCACGCTTAAAGGATTCACATTGGCAATGAATTCCCGCACATAGGCATTGGCTGGCCGCAGCACGATATCTTCCGGGCGTCCGGTCTGCACGATATGTCCGCCATCCATGATCGAGATGTGATTGCCAATCTTGAGCGCCTCTTCCAGATCATGGCTCACGAAGATAATGGTTTTCTTCAACGTCTTCTGAAGTTGCAAGAGTTCGTCCTGCAGCTTTGTGCGAATGAGCGGATCAAGCGCCGAAAACGGCTCGTCCATCAACAGGATGGGCGCCTCGGTGGCAAAGGCACGCGCCAGCCCCACGCGCTGCTGCATGCCGCCGGAAAGTTCATGCACATATTTGCCCGACCATTGCTCCAGTCCAACGAGTTGCAATTGTTTGTCAACTTTGGCCTTGAGTTCAGCATCTGCAATGCCAGCCAGTTCTAGTCCGAAACCCACATTTTCAAATACGGTGCGCCACGGCAGCAGTGCAAATTGCTGGAACACCATAGCCACTTGGCCTTGGCGCACATGCCGGAGTGTAGCCTCATCGCAGGTCACCACATCCACCATGCGGCTTCCATCGCGTACCAGAACATGTCCGCGCGAAACTTTGTTCAAACCATTCACCGCCCGCAGCAGCGTGGACTTTCCAGAACCTGAAAGCCCCATGAGAACACTAATCTCGCCTTCCCTGATGACGAGATTTGCGCCGGCGGAACCCAGAACCGCACCCGTCTTCCCAAGAATTTCCGAACGGGTTTTTCCTGCATCCAGCATTTGCAATGCTTCACTGATATCTTTTCCAAACAGAATATCGACATTTTTGAATTCAACGGCAGTGCTCATTTCTTGGCTCCCGATCTCACGGAAAGCACCCGGTCAAGAATGATCGCCAAAATGACAATCGCCAGTCCCGCCTCAATGCCAAGCGGAATGTTGCGGTTGTTCAGCGCCCGGTTTACCGGATTTCCAAGTGACGGTGCACCAATGAGCGTTGCAATGACAACCATGGAAAGCGACAGCATGATGCATTGTGTCAGGCCAGCCATGATGGTGGGGAGCGCAGCAGGAAGCTCCACTTTCCAAAGAAGCTGCCGTTTCGTGGCTCCAAAAGCTTCACCCGCTTCCAGCAGTGGTTTGGGAACTGAAGTGAGGCCGAGATAGGTCATGCGCACCGGGGCAGGCATTGCGAAAATTACAGTCACAATAAGGGCAGGGGCCGTCCCAAGCCCGAAGAGGATAAGAATGGGAATGAGATAAACAAAGGTCGGCATGGTCTGCATGAGATCAAGGATGGGTTGCAGCGTTTGCCAAACACGCGGTTTGTGTGCTGCCCAAATTCCTAATGGAACGCCTATTGCCATGGAAACGGCGGTGGCGCCAATGACGATCACGAGAGTCTGTATGGTTTCCTTCCACAGACCCTGATTGATGATGAACAAAAGACCCAGCAACACGCCAAGGCTAAGCCATTTCGATTTCTGGATTAGATAGGAAATCACCGCGATGGCAAGCGCCAGCAGTATCGGCGGACACAGCAGCAGCAAATATGTGAAACCGTCAATCACCCACTCAATTGCGCTCGAGATGCCATCAAACAGCCACTCGAAATTGGTCGTGATGAATGTGATTATCGATTTGCCCCATTGCCCAACCGGAATTTTCCAAGCCGAAATGAACTGCGAAACCGGATCATTCATGTTTCCACCCCGTTCGTAATTCTCCGGTGCAACGTCCCCACGACTGCACCGGAGTTTATGCCGTTAAACTACTTGATGATTGCCGAAGCCGCAGCCATGGCATCGCCACCATCCATGGTGGTCACGCCGTCGAGCCAAGTCTTGATTGAATCAGGGTTTGCCTTGATCCAATCCAAAGCAACAACCTTGGGATCAGCGCCATCTTTCAGAACCGGCGCCATCATGGCGCCTTCCATCGCAAGATTGAATTTCAGATTGCTGATCAGCTTACCTGCATTTGGACATTCCGTGAGATAGCCTGTGCGCACATTGGTGTGGACCTTGGCAGCACCAAAACCATAGTCGGTGACGCCGTCAAGATAGGCAATTTTCATGTCGCCCATCACAGGATGCGGAGTCCAACCCAGGAATATGATCCATTCTTTGTTCTTTATTGCCTTTTCAGCTTCCGTCAGCATGCCAGCTTCCGAGCTTTCGACCAGCGAGAAGCCGTCGAGGTTATTTTTCTTGTCATCAATGATGGTTTGAATGATGCGGTTGCCGTCATTGCCGGATTCAATTCCGTAGAACTTGCCCTGAAACTTGTCCTTGTTTGCAGCAAGGTCAGCGATACTTTTAACGCCGGCATCAGCTACATATTGTGGGACGACAATGCCATAACCAGCGCCTTCAAGATTTGGCGGCAACTGCTCAACGGATTTATCTTCGAGGTAAGGCTTGATATCAGCCGTCATCGAAGGCATCCAATTTCCAAGGAACACATCAATGTCCTTGTTCTTGAGCGATGCATAAGTCACGGGCACCGAAAGCGTTTTTACTTCTGATGCATAGCCTAATGCATCAAACAAATTTGCGGCGATGCCTGTGATCACCTGAATATCAGTCCAACCCACATCAGCAAAGCGCACGGCTTTGCAGGAGGCAGCATCCGCTGCCAGCGTTGAAGTGGCACCAAGGACCAAACCCGCACCCAGTGTTGCGGCAGTCAGGAATTTTGAAAGTTGTGAAGTCATCTGTTTAGTCTCCCTATGGGTCCGCCCATATCATTCGATTTTTGCGGACAATTTCAAAAGATTAGCGCGGAATACTTCTCTTTCGTCAAGTTAAGTATACCAATTCGAAGCTGAAACGCGACATTTCGTATACTTCCCGGAATGTGCTGTCTATAATTGTCAAAAACTAGGGTGAATCTGATGAAGCCAGTAAAATGGGGCATTATTTCTACGGCCAATATTGGCGTTGAAAAAGTTATTCCGGGCATGCTGAAAAGCGCCGAAATCGATATTGTGGCAATTTCTTCACGACGTTTGAAAACCGCTCAGGCAGCCGCAGCAAAGCTCGGAATCCCGCGTGCCTATGGTTCCTATGAAGAAATGCTGGCGGATCCTGAAATCGAGGCGGTTTACAATCCCCTCCCCAATCACCTGCACGTACCTCTCACGCTGGCTGCCGCCCGCGCTGGAAAACACGTATTGTGTGAAAAGCCCATGGCTCTCACCGCCAAGGAAGCAACCCAGCTCCGCAAGGTGCCTAAGGGTATCCATGTGGCTGAAGCCTTCATGGTGCGCCAGAACCCGCAGTGGCTGGAGGCCAGGAACCTCGCCCGCAAGGGTAAAATCGGGGAATTGCGCGCCATCCAGGTGTTCTTCACTTATTTTAACCGCGATCCCAAGAATGTGCGCAACATGGCCGATATTGGCGGCGGCGGATTATATGACATCGGCTGCTATCCCATTACGGTGTCGCGTTTCATGTTTGGCTGTGAACCGTTGCGCGTCATTGCCACTTTTGACCGTGACCCGAAATTCAAGACCGACCGCACCGCCAGTGGCATTGCCGATTTTGGTGATGGCCGTCAGCTCACCTTCGTGGTTTCCACCCAGATGGTGCCCTATCAGCGCGTTAATATCGGCGGTACCAAGGGCCGCATCGAAGTTGAAATCCCTTTCAACGCGCCCCCTGACATGCCCAACCGCCTGTTTCTGCAGGGTATGGATATGAACGTGGGAGAATGGCTGGAAATGCCAGTATCCGACCAATATCAGAAAGAAGCGGAAGCCTTTGGCCGCGTTATCCGCAAGAAGGAAAAACTGGTCTGGGGTGTTGAGGATGCCATTCAGAACATGAAAATCATCGATGCCTTCTTTCGCTCGGAAAAAAGTGGAAAGTGGGAGAAGCCGTAACCGGTGCCACAACGACTTTTCCACATATTGCCCAATTGACGTAAACCCCTCGTGTGGTTATAAGCCCCCCATCTCAAGAGGCTAGGGATGGCTTGCTATTGGCAATTGCTGATGGAAATCTGGTGTATTAGCCCCTTTGAACCGTTTAGTGATCAGGATAGATACATGGCCAATACGCAGTCGGCGAAGAAGGCAACACGGGTTTCAGCCCGCAGAGCCACCATCAACAAGAACAGAACCAGCATGGTGCGCAGCGCCCTTCGCAAGGTGGAAGAGGCCATTAGCGCCGGAAATCAGCAGGCAGCCCTTGCTGCCCTGCAAACCGCCGAGCCACAGCTCATGCGCGGCGCCCAGAAGGGCGTTTTCCACAAGAACACCGCATCCCGCAAGGTTTCTCGGCTCACGCATCGGATTCGCGCCATCAAGGCCTGATTTATCCAGTTTCTTGTTAAAAAACGCGCCGTGAAGTCTTCCGGCGCGTTTTTGTTTGTCCGAGAACGGACTGAATCTGGCAAATTTTATAGATATATTTCAATTACTTAGCCGGAAGCCACCAAAAGTGACAAATTTTGGCCAGATTTTCATCCCCCAGCCCCATTTGATTCGAATATTGTTTGCGCTCCTAGGTTGTTAAAGACTCTAATAAAACGTTCTGATTCACAATGTCACATCAGGGGTTTAGGCTTGGCCGCAAATTTTTGCCACACTCCCTAATCCAGAATTTCTCGCTCCGTGTACGGATTAACAAATGATTCATCTTGCCGGAGACCGACTGGGTTTTGTAGGTTCTAAACCTGCAAGGGGTAACCTGTAGCATTATGGAGGCAAACAAAATTCATGGGCAACGAACGGAGCTTTCTGATTTAGAAGCAAAATAGTGCGTTCGCGGGGGCGGGAGTTAATCCCAAAAACAAGTCGTTAGTTGTGGGTAGGCAGAAGGTTGCTCTTCAGGTGGGGAGCAGCACGGGATAACTGCGCTTTGAGAGGTCTCAAGCGGTGCAGCGATCGGCTGACCTCACACTACATAACATGCGGATTTAGGCGATGAATGATGTAGCAATTGATGTGAAGCAGAAATGGCAACGGGTAGCGCAGCGTCTGCGCGCCGAATTGGGAGATGATCTTTACACAAGCTGGTTTGGCCGCATGGATGCGGAAGACCATGGCAACATGCGCCTTGTGGTTTCGGTTCCCACGCGCTTCCTCAAGAGCTGGATTGAAAATCATTATATCGCCAAACTGCAGCAGATCGCGGAAGGTGAGTTTGGCCAGCTCGACACAATCCTGGTGCGTGTGCGGGGCCAAGCCCCACAACGTCATGCGGAAATGGCAGAACGCCACTCTGAAACGGCGCGATCGGCAATAGAACAGGTCCGTGCAACCGTGACCGCTACGGCCAATTTTCTTACCACAGGCGATCGCAATGCGCCCCTGGATTCATCTCAAACCTTTGGCAGTTTTGTGGTAGGCACCTCCAACCAGTTGGCCCATGCCGCTGCCTGTCGCGTGTCGGATGCAATCCCAGGCGCACCCGTCACCTTTAATCCTGTGTTCATTCATTCCGCATCAGGTCTTGGCAAAACCCATCTGCTGAACGCCGTGGCTCAACGCATCCGCGAAAAACACCCCGAGCGCAAAGTGCTGTTTCTGACAGCAGAGCGCTTCATGTATAGTTTTATCCAAGCCTTGCGCCAACGCGATACCATTTCCTTCAAGGACCAGTTTCAGTCAGTTGACGTCTTGCTGATTGATGATTTCCAGTTCCTGCAAGGCAAAACCATGCAGCAGGAGTTCTGCCACACCTTCAATTCCCTGGTGGATTCCAGGCGTCAGGTCATTGTTGCAGCCGATGTGCCACCGTCCCAGCTCGATACCATAGACCAGCGCATGCGCTCGCGCCTCATGGGCGGACTTGTAGTGGATATTGAACTGCCCGACCTCGAACTGCGGCGCAAGATCGTGCTAGGGCGCTATGTCGCCATGAATCAGCGCGATCCCGCTCTGGTCATTCCCGATGATGTTCTGGAGTTTGTAGCCAACCGCGTAACCGGCGGTGGCCGGGAACTGGAGGGTGCCATGAACCGTGTGGTGGCCTATCAACAATTCAACAAGTCTCCCATCACGCTGGATCTCGCCGCCATGGTGCTGCGTGACATGTCGGCCAATCCCGACCAGTGCCGCATCAAGATTGATGACATCCTGAAAATCGTGGGCCGTCACTTCAATGTGGCGCGCACCGATCTCCTGTCGCCGCGCCGCGCCCGCTCCATCGTGATCCCGCGCCAGGTCGGAATGTATCTTGCCAAGAAAATGACGTCGCGCTCGCTTCCCGAAATTGGCCGGCGCTTTGGCGGAAGGGATCATTCCACCGTGCTGCATGCCGTGCGCAAGATTGACGACCAGATCAAAACGGATGACCGCCTCGCCAAGGAGGTTGCCCTGTTGATCAGGCTGGTCGAGCAGCAGTAGCAGCAGGTTGCGGCACATGCTCAAGTGGCTGCTGATCTTCGTTCCCATCACCGCTCTGCTTGAGTATGTCGTCCACCCAGGCGATGCGGTGCTTTTTACCGCGGCGGCTCTTTCCATCGTGCCTTTGGCAGCATTTATGGGCCAAGCCACGGAAAACCTGTCGACAAGGACGGGGCCCACTATCGGCGGCTTGCTGAATGCCACTTTCGGCAATGCCACCGAACTCATCATTGCCTTTTTTGCACTGCGGGCCGGAAAGATCGAGGTGGTCAAAGCATCAATCACAGGCTCAATGATCGGCAACATGCTGCTGGTGCTGGGCCTGGCCCTGTTCCTGGGCGGTCTGCGCTACCAGAAGCAGAGGTTCAACAAGGATATGGCAGGCGCATTGGCAAGCCTGCTTCTCATCGTCATGATAGCCTTTCTCGTCCCGGCGCTGTTTGATTTCACCGAACGCGTGGATGGCATTTCACCGGACCAGACCCTCATCAGTGATGAGAAGTTTTCGCTGGCCGCAAGTTTTGTGCTGATCGGTCTTTATCTCTGCAACATGATCTTCAGCCTGGTCACCCACAAAGACATGCTTTCCCCCGCAGCCGAGGAACATGATGGCGCAGCCTGGTCCGTTGCGCGCGCGCTCATTACGCTCTTGGGGTCCACGCTTGTGGTGGCGTGGCTGTCGGAGGTTCTGGTGGGTTCGCTGGAAGGTTTCAGCAAGGGAATTGGCCTGTCGGAAGTTTTTGCCGGGCTCATCATCATTCCCATCATTGGCAACGCGGCAGAACATTCAGCCAGTGTCTTTGCGGTCAAGAACAAGCTCGACCTCAGCATTCAGATTGCGCTAGGTGCCACAATACAAATAGCACTGCTGGTCGCACCCCTCCTGGTCATCGCATCATTCCTCATCGGCAAGCCCATGGACCTTGTGATCCACCGCCCACTGGAACTGGCAGGTCTTGTGGGGGCAACTCTTATCACGGCAAGCGTTGCTCGCGATGGGGAATCCAATTGGCTGGAGGGTGCCATGCTGCTGGGCATTTATTTGCTGCTGGCGCTGGCCTTCTTCTACCTGCCGGTGGCAGGGTAACTCTAGCGTTATCCACAGCCGTTGGCCCTTGAAAAGCGGTGCCGTTCGGGCCATTGTCTGCGACCCAATCTGGGTTGGGCAAGTATAGAACAGGGAATATCCGGTTATGCGTGTGACGATTGAAAGATCAGCGTTCCTAAGGGCGTTGAACCATGTGCAAAGCATTGTCGAGCGCCGTAACACCATACCGATTTTGTCCAACGTGCTCATCCAGGCCGCAGGCACGAATTTGCGCCTGACGGCAACTGATCTCGATATCGAAATTGTGGAAACCGTAACGGCATTGGTCGCCAAGGATGGCGCTGCAACCGTTCCCGCCCATATCCTCTACGACATTGTGAGAAAACTGCCAGAGGGTGCCCAGCTCGAACTCGATCAGGGTCCGGATTCAACGCGTGTCTCGATCTTTGCGGGCAAGTCGCGCTTTGCGCTGCAGGCCCTGCCGCCCGAGGATTTCCCCGATCTTGCCAGCGGCGAGATGACGAACAACTTTTCCCTGCCCGCAGCAGATCTTAAAGGCCTGATCGAGAAGACCCGTTTTGCCATTTCAACCGAGGAGACGCGTTATTATCTCAACGGCATATATCTGCATGAGGTGAAGGCGGGCGGCCTGCTACGCGCTGTGGCAACTGATGGCCACCGCCTGGCGCAGGCCCAGGTTTCCCTGCCGGAAGGCGCCAGCGGCATGCCCGGCATCATTGTGCCCCGCAAAACCGTCCTGGATGTGGCAAAGCTTCTGGAAAGCGAAGATGACGATGTGCAGGTCGCGCTTTCTTCCTCCAAAATCCGCTTCACCATCGGCAATCTCATCCTCACGTCCAAACTGATTGATGGCACCTTCCCCGATTATGAACGCGTGATCCCGCGCCACAATGACAAGCTGCTCGATGTGGATGCCAAGTCGTTTTCATCAGCCGTTGACCGCGTATCAACGATCTCCATGGAAAAGGGCCGCGCTGTAAAGCTGAACATAGCACCAGGCAAACTCACCCTTACTGTAAACAACCCCGACTCCGGTTCCGCCGAGGAAGAGCTGGTGGTTGATTATAACAGCGACCCCATCGATATCGGCTTCAACGCCCGATATCTCCTCGACGTGGCAGCCCAGGTCAAATCGGAAAACCTGCATTTTCTTCTGGCCGATGCAGGCTCGCCCACCATCGTGCGCGATCCCAAAGATGAGCAAGCCCTCTATGTGCTGATGCCAATGCGGGTGTAAACCTAACCCCGTTGTGACTGATTCATCCCCCTTGCTGCTTACGCGGCTGACGTTGACCAATTTCAGGAATTACTCTGGCCTCAGGCTGGATGTGAAAGCGCGCCTTATTGCTCTGTCTGGCCCTAATGGCGCGGGCAAAACCAATCTTCTGGAAGCTATCTCCCTGCTTTCGCCGGGACGCGGCCTGCGCGGCGCAAATTTTGATGAGCTCGCCTCGCTCAACACCAATGATAGCTGGGCCATTGCGGCAGAAGTGGCAACGCCTCTGCATGATATGAAACTGGGAACCGGATGGAGCAGGGCGGCAGGCGAGGCAGATAGTGCTGCCAGCGGCCGCGTGGTGCTTATCGATGGTCATTTGCAGAAGAGTTCCGGCGCCTTGGCCGAGCACATGCGCATGCTCTGGCTGACACCTGCGATGGATCGGCTTTTTGCCGGGCCCGCAGGCGACCGCAGGCGCTTCATGGACCGGCTGGTGGCAACTTTTGATCCCGCCCATGCCGCGCGCGTTGCCAGCTTTGAAAAAGTCATGCGCGAAAGAAATCTGCTGCTGCAGGAGCCGCGTGCCGATCTCGTCTGGATGGGCAGTCTTGAGGCCCATATGGCAGAAGCTGCCGTGGCCATCGCGGCAGCCCGTCTCGCAGCCCTTGAGGCCCTGCAGAAACATGTGGATGAAGCCCATGCCGGAACCACCTTCCCCCACAGCATCATTTCCATCGATGGGGAAGTTGAAGCGCTGGTCTCTTCCATGCCGGCCGTGCGCGCCGAGGACGAATATCGTATGCTGCTGGCTGATTCGCGGGGACTGGACAGGGCTGCTTCCCGCACCACCAAAGGAACCCACCGCAGTGACCTCAGCGTGATCCATGGCCCCAAGAACATGCCCGCCGGAAACTGCTCCACAGGCGAGCAAAAAGCCCTGCTGATTGGCTTGATTTTAGCTCAAGGATACGCAGTTAAAGCTGTGTCCGGCGTAGCACCTGTGCTATTGTTGGACGAGGTCGCAGCCCATCTGGACCGCACCCGCCGCGAAGGCCTTTTTGCCAGTCTTGAAGGGCTGGGAAGCCAGGCCTGGATGACGGGAACCGACGAACATTTATTTGCTGGCCTGGGCTCCAACGCCCAATCCTTCCACGTAGAGGAAGGCCAGATTACCGAAATGAAGAGAACCTGATGTCACACGAAAATGCCCTGCCAGCCCAACCCCTTTACGATGCCGATTCCATCAAGGTCCTGAAAGGCCTTGATGCCGTGCGCAAGCGCCCCGGCATGTATATCGGCGACACCGATGATGGTTCGGGCCTGCACCACATGGTCTATGAAGTGGTTGACAACGCCATTGACGAAGCCTTGGGAGGTCATGCCGACCGAGTAACGGTCTGCCTGAACGCCGACGGCTCATGCACGGTGACGGACAATGGCCGCGGCATTCCAACCGACATCCACAAATCCGAAGGTGTCTCGGCTGCCGAAGTGATCATGACGCAGCTGCATGCTGGCGGCAAATTTGACCAGAATTCCTACAAGGTCTCAGGTGGCCTCCACGGCGTGGGCGTTTCGGTGGTAAACGCGCTGTCAATCTGGCTCAAGCTCACGATCTATCGCGACAACAAGGTCCACTTCATTTCCTTCACCCATGGTGATGCCGATGGTCCCCTGCAAACGCTGGGGTCTTCAGATGGCAAGCGCGGCACGGAAGTCACCTTCCTGCCGTCGCCTGCCACCTTCACCAAAACCGAATTTGATTTTGCCACGATCGAGCATCGGCTGCGCGAACTCGCTTTCCTCAATTCCGGTGTGCGCATTCTCCTCAGCGATCACCGTGGCGTGGAACCCAAGGATGTCGAGCTTTTCTACGAAGGCGGCATCAAGGCCTTCGTGCGCTATCTTGACCGCACCAAGCAGGCAGCCCTCAAGGAACCGATCTCGATTTATGGCGAGAAAGATGGCCTCTCCGTGGAATGTTCCCTGTGGTGGAACGACAGCTACCATGAAAACGTGCTGTGCTTTACCAACAACATTCCCCAAAGGGATGGCGGCACCCATCTCGCAGGCTTTCGCGGTGCATTGACCCGCGTGATCAACACCTATGCCGCGTCCTCCGGCATCGCCAAGAAGGAAAAAGTGGCGATCTCCGGTGATGATGCGCGCGAAGGCCTTACCTGTGTGCTTTCGGTGAAAGTGCCAGACCCCAAATTCTCGTCCCAGACAAAAGACAAGCTCGTCTCCTCCGAGGTACGCCCCGTGGTGGAGGGCTTGGTCAATGAACAGTTGGGCGCATGGTTTGAGGAACACCCCTCAGAAGCCAAAATCATTGTGGGCAAGGTGGTGGAAGCTGCCGCAGCGCGTGAAGCAGCGCGCAAGGCCCGCGACCTTACGCGCCGCAAGGGTGCGCTTGACATGGCAGGCCTCCCCGGGAAGCTGGCGGAATGCCAGAACCGCGATCCGGCCCAAACCGAAATCTTCATCGTGGAAGGCGATTCAGCCGGTGGCTCCGCCAAGCAGGCCAGAAACCGCGAGAACCAGGCCGTGCTGCCACTGCGCGGGAAGATCCTCAATGTGGAGCGTGCCCGCTTTGACAAGATGCTGTCGTCGGCAGAAATCGGCACACTCATCACGGCACTTGGCACCGGCATCGGCCGCGACGAAAATGGCGATGGCTTCAACATCGAAAAACTGCGTTACCACAAGATCATCATCATGACCGACGCCGACGTGGATGGCGCCCACATCAGAACCTTGCTGCTCACCTTCTTCTATCGCCAGATGCCGGAGGTGATTGATCGCGGTTATCTCTACATCGCCCAGCCGCCCCTCTACAAAGTCAAGAAGGGTTCCTCCGAACAATATCTGAAAGATGGCAAGGCGCTCGATGAGTACCTTATCGATACGGGCCTCGAAGGCAGCATACTCGCACTCAGCAGCGGCAGCGAACGTGGCGGCACTGATCTGCGCGCCATCGTGGATGAAGCACTTTCGGTGCGCTCAGCACTCGACGCGCTCCATTCGCGCTATCCTCGCAATGTCGTGGAGCAGGCCGCCATCGCAGGCGCCCTCAACCCGGAAGCCATAGCCGATACAGCCCGCGCCACCGCGGCGGCTGCCTATATCGCAAGGCGTCTTGACGTGATCTCCGAAGAAACAGAACGCGGCTGGCAGAGCAGCGTGTCGGAAGATGGAGGCCTCGCCTTCACCCGCGAAGTGCGCGGCGTGCGCGAGAGTTGGAACATCGATGCCAAGCTCATAGGCTCTTCCGAAGTGCTCCGTCTGGACAAGAAAGCCGCCCACCTCCAGGAAATTTATGCCCGCCCTGCAAAACTCAAGCGCAAGGATTCCGAAACCGTCATCCACGGCCCCCTCGACCTTCTGGAAGCTGTTTTCGCTGCCGGTCGCAAAGGCATCTCCATGCAGCGTTACAAGGGCCTGGGCGAAATGAACCCCGACCAGCTTTGGGAAACCACCCTCGACAGCAACGTCCGCTCACTCCTGCGCGTAAAAGTCAGCGAGCTCGACGAAGCCGACGACATCTTCACCAAACTCATGGGAGACGTGGTGGAACCGCGCAGGGACTTCATCCGCGAGAACGCACTGAACGTGGCGAATTTGGATGTGTGATGAGGGGTTGATGAACCCCACTCAAATGTAACTCTCGATGATGGCCCCCCAGGCATCCCTATTTACTTTATAATCGGTCCAAACTCGACTTCAGGTTCGCCACGAATTTCTCGTTGCTAGCCGTCGCACTCTGCGCCACATTTTCGATCTTGCGGTCGAAGTTGGCGACCATTTCGCTCATCTCGGCGCGAATTTTGGTGGCAAGTTCATCAATATGCTGGGTCACCCGGCCCGTTGTCTTTTCCAGTTTGGCGTCAATCACCATGAACATTTCTGAAAGTCTGACGCGCTGCAGGCGTTCCGCTTTTTCCAGTTCTTCCTTCAGGAAATTGGAAAGCTTTTCCGTATGCTCGCGGATAGTCTGTGATTCAGCAATGAGGTTGTCCGTCACTACGGCCATGCTGCTCCACCGTGCTTCCAGTGAATGGAATGCATGCTGGACTTCACGGTCGGACTCTTCAAGAATCGTGACCATTTCCTCAAACATCGCATCATGCAGCTCGCGCGTTGGTCCCACCAGAAGGCCGCGGATGAAGTCGAGAGATGCCGCCGGATCGGTATCTTTGGAAAGCGCTGCAAGGATTTTCTTGCTGGTTGCGGGGCCTGTGGCTGTAAGCGGCTTGGACATTACTTCCACAAACCGGTTGACATGCGAAGATGCCGACTCGCGGAAGGTCTTTTTAGGTCCCTCAGACTCCGTGACGACCAGATCAGTCGAATTCTCTCGGGACTTCGGCCGTGAGTTCTTCACCTCCAGTCGATCAAATGACTGAGGCTTGTTAGTTTCTTGTACGCGTGGATTCACTTGACCCTCCCGAGGTAAGTAATGCCGCCCCACTTGTTGAGTAACTGCAGTCCAGTTGGCCACCACATCAGGTAAGCCGACCGGAAATTAATCACGAGCGTTAACTTCTCGCATGGCTGCCAAAACATCCAGCAGCAATGCAAATTTTAGTAAATTGTTAACCTTAACGGCAAACAAATTTAGCTTGTAGCATATGTAGGGCTTGGTTGAATTTCAAATGCCGTGACATTGCCAAATCGTAGCGCGTGTCCGACCGTTGCTCAACCAACCTTTGAGCGCAAAGCATGTGCGAACCCCGAGCTGCCTTCTATGCTGCCACACCCGTTCCAATGGCACAGGTCACACCCGTTCCGCCAAGCCCGCAATATCCCTTGGGGTTCTTGGCCAGGTATTGTTGGTGATAAGCTTCGGCGTAATAAAATTCGCCCGCCTCGGCGATCTCGGTTGTAATCGTGCCATAGCCTTTTGCCGCAAGCGCCTTCTGAAAGGCCGCCTTTGACGCCATGATGCCTGTCCGCTGGGCAGGCGTCGTGTAATAGATGGCTGAGCGATACTGTGTACCGCTATCATTTCCTTGGCGCATCCCCTGCGTGGGGTCATGGGACTCCCAAAATACCTTGAGTAGCGTCTCAATACTTACCTTGGAAGGCTCATAAACCACTAAAACCGTCTCCGTATGGCCTGTCTGGCCAGTGCACACTTCCTCATAGGTAGGGTTGGATGTGAAACCGCCCGCACTGCCAACAGCTGTTACATAAACGCCCGGAACGCTCCAGAATAAGCGCTCGGCGCCCCAATAGCAGCCCATGGCAAAGTGGATCAGCTCAGAACCTGCGGGAAAGGGGCCTTTGAGGGCGTGGCTATTCACAAAATGGGTCTTGGCAGTGGCAATGGCTTCAGCACGGCCAGGCAATGCTACATCTGGGGTGGTCATTTCGGCTTTCCTGCGGGAAAAGAACATGGGCAAGCTCCTGTGTTATGGTGGCAATAATGTAGGGATTGATATACGAAACTTCCACTCAACAAAGCTTGATTGCGAAACTTTCCCCGCTATAGTGCGCGAAATTCCCAGGGGCGCTTTGCCCCTGAATTATTGCGGAGAGGTGGCCGAGTGGTTGATGGCGCCCGCCTGGAAAGCGTGTTTACGTGAAAGCGTAACGGGGGTTCGAATCCCCCTCTCTCCGCCAAATATCGCCATTAACATATTGAAATTTAACGATTTTCATATATTAGTATAGGTAATGTCCCACCATCTGTCCTGCCAAACGTCGTTGGGCTAAGCATTTTAAAGCACGCTAGATTTTGACTATAATACCTTGCCCGGTTGGACTAGCATAAATGGCCGCACCTTTTGATTTCGCGAAATCATTCCATGCCTCATGCTGGTCACTGTATCCTTTAAAACCGTAATCATCTAGCAAGATGATTGCGGATGGCACAATTCGATCCCAAAGCTCTTTTATCACCAATATTTCTGCAGAAGCGGAGTTCAAATCGATAGACAAATATGCAATTTTGTTTATCGGTAAATTGGCGAGTGTGCCTGGCAAGATACCACGTGACCTGCCGCTAAGGATTTCCACCAGAAATGATCAAGCGGCCGAATTCCCGCAACTGCATGACGAAGTTTCTGAAAGTCATGCAGCGATGGCGATTAATTTAGCGCTGTGGGCCTCTTCCTCGCTATAGCCTGCTTCACGAAGCAAGGCATGTTGATCAAGCACTTCCAGGGTTTGCCCGGCAAAACCAATGACGCCAGCCTCTGCGAGTTTGCCAATGACACGGCAAACATGCTCATTGGAAAGCCCAAGGGCATCCCCGATCATCACCTGTGTGACCGGCAATTCAAGTGAGCAATGTAGCGAATGCTTCGCATGGATTGGCGTGCGCGCGGCAAGCTCGACAACAAGGCCTGCGATGCGTTCGCGCGCATTGCGGCGGCCAAGGCTGGTCATATGTTCATGGGCTCGCATTTCGCTGTCGCAAAGGCGTTCGGCGACCTCGATTGCCAGGGCCGGAGACTGCGACAGCAACCGTTTGAACTGCTGGATCGAAAGCGATGCGACCCGGCACTCAGTCACGGTTTCAACACCATAAGAATTGGTTGCGCACGAGCCAAATCCAAGCAGGGTCCCCGCAAACACAAAGTCCAGGATTTGGCGTTTGCCGTCAGAAAGCGTCTGGCTGCGGAACGCCCACCCCGATAACAGGATGAAAATCGACTCGCGCGTTTCGCCCTGGTCAATGATCGATCGGCCTTTGCCAATCGTTCTGACCAGCCAGCGTGCGCTTTCAAGCCGGTCCCTATCAGAAGCTTCCAAGGATTTGAGTGCTGCAGGTCCCATAAGGTGCTGCAACGCAACCGCAGATGATGTATCCCGGCCCATTGCCTTTATATTACAACGCTGGAAATCACTCATCGCCTTATGCCTCTGTTGCCCCGTTATGCTCGGGAATTGCCAATCCCTGAAAGGCAAGAAACAATAAATTAACGATGCTCAATAGACAGGTATTATACGTAGGTATTTCTACGCATGGAGATAAACTATATCCCGGCGGCTTATGACTTATGATCGATATTTAACGGACCTGGTTGAAATACTGAATCTCAAGTTCCTGAAGAGTGATATGTGGGCTTTCCCCATGCGGCCATGGAGCATTTTGAAACCCACGCCCCTCTTGTATTCCTCTGCAGCGCGAACAAATTCATAGCCGTGAAACATGCTGCCATCGGGATACTCGGCATCACGCCAGGACAATCTTTATTTTACTGATTGGCATCTAGCTTGGTCTCGTTGCACGATGTTGACGGGAACAGGCAATGATTCATTTCCCACCGTCGGTTCTGACGTCGAGAATGGAGTAAAGGGGACAATAGCCAATGAGGGCTGTGATGATCGGTATGATCCCTAACCATCCGAGATAGCCAAATCGTACCTCGGGCGCCCAAAGTGCCAAGCCAATGAGCGCGGCCCCCGCCAGAATTCTGACAGCGCGATCCAGCGTTCCAACATTTGTTTTCAAGATTTTCTCCCTTGCGTCAACATTGAGAATCCTCAAATGAGCGCCAAACTAAACTGGCAGGCTTTCCTTGATATGCTGGTAGACAAAGTCATTGTCTTGGTGCGTGTAGTCATGGTCGAACTCACGAAACAGAAGTTTGTTGAGCAGTGGACTGAAGTCCTTGCGCAAGGCTCCCAATGCAGTCGCTGGCGCAATGGCATAGGGCGGATAACGATGCACCTGCCTTCTATCGTTTACGTCGAGGTCTGAGCTCCTGCATTGACATTGATCAATGACGGTCACTTAATGAGCCTGCGGAGATAAAACAGGGTTAAACCGAAATGCTGACGAATGACCAAATCCTGCAAACGGTTTATGACACGTCGCCCGAAGCAATTATTGTCATCGATGAAAAGGGAACTGTATGTTCCTTCAACAAGACCGCTGAAAGATTGTTCAACTATGCGGCAAGCGAAGCAATTGGAAAGAACGTAAAATTTCTGATGCCTCCGTATTTTGCCGAACAGCATGATGGTTTTCTCGATCGTTATAAGCATACCGGAGAACGCCGCATTATTGGCATAGGCAGAATTGTAACGGGCCAGAAAAAGAATGGTTCAATTTTTCCGATTGAACTTTTGATAGGTGAAGCAAGAACCGCTGATGGCGTGTTCTTCACAGGCTTCATTCGTGATCTTACGGAACGCCAGCAATACGAACAAAGGGTGCATGAACTTCAAGAGGAACTGGTCCATGCCTCACGCCTGGCAAGCCTTGGGGAAATCACGTCCATGGTCGCCCACGAAGTTAATCAACCCTTGTCAGCCGCTGGCACCTATCTCGAGGTGGCGCGCATGCACCTGGAATCAGATAGCGCAGGAAATAAGGGCAACGGGTTGATGGCCATCGAGCAGGCCAGCGCGCAAATCAGGCGCGTGGGCGAAACCGTCAGGCGCATAAGGGAATTCGCGCGCAAGAAAACCCCGGACCTTACGACGGAAGACATCAATCGCGTCATTGAAGAGGCCAATGCCATTGCATCGGTTGGCTCGAAAGCGAAGAAAATCCATACGACCTTTGACCTGTCCCCTCTGAAACCTCAAGCCAGGGTAGACCGCATTCAAATTCAGCAGGTCGTCATGAACCTGGTGCGCAATGCCATTGATGCAATGACCGATCACCAGACACGTGAACTTGTCCTGCAATCGCGCATAAATGCGGAAGGCGATATCGAAATCGCTGTTATGGACTCAGGGCCCGGCATCTCCGAAGCTGCCGCAACACGCCTCTTTGTTCCTTTTGTTACAACCAAACCGGATGGCACCGGGCTAGGTCTTGCGATATGCCGGACAATTGTGGAGGCTCATGGCGGGCAATTGTGGAACGAAAAAAGCCCCTTGGGCGGAGCTGCATTCAAGTTTAGACTGCCTGCAAATCTGGAGCAGGGCGTAAGTTTGGATGTTGGCAAGTGAAGTTGTACATGTCATCGACGATGACGAAGGTATCCGCAGCAGTTTGTGCGCCTTGCTGGGCGCCAGGGATTTCGTGGCTGTCCCGCATAATTCCTGCGAAAGCTTTCTGAAAAACTATTCCAGCGAAAACACCTTGTGCGTGGTGGCGGATCTTCGCATGCCGGGCATGGGCGGGCTGGACCTGCAGGATCATTTGCTTGCGCAGTCAGTGGATTTGCCATTCATCGTCATCACGGGTCATGGCGATGTACCTACGGCCGTGCGTGCACTGAAGTCGGGCGCCGCAGATTTCATTGAAAAGCCCATCGACGCAAGTTTCCTGCTCGCTGCAATTGAAAAACTGGCGATGGCACGGCGGGCCAAATTTGAAAAGGATGCAGGGGCGAGACTGGTAGCAGAAAAGCTCGCCAGGCTCACCCCGCGCGAGCATGAGGTTTTGTGCCGCATTGTTGAAGGAAGCCCCAATAAAATAATAGCCTATGAATTGAACATAAGTCCGCGCACGGTCGAAAACCACCGTTCAAGGCTGATGGTGAAGCTGCAGGCCGACAGTGTCGCCGAACTCGTAAAATTGGCGATGGAAGCCGGAATAACGGCAAAAGCCGCGCTGCAATCTCCGGTAAAATAGAACTAGGTATTTTTCCTGTATAGCCACAGCTGAAAAATTGTCCGAAAACCCAACAAAAGTTTGGCAGTCGGACCCGATCGGCAGTCAGGCGTTACGGGAAGCGACAGGTGAAAGAAGTTCCGCAAAAACCCAGCATTTACATTGTGGATGACGATGAAGCGATCCGCGATTCCCTTGACGCGTATTTCACCCTCAAGGGCATGGACGTGACAGCTTTTGCATCAGCTCAGGAACTGCTGGAATATGTCGAATTTGAACCGAGCCTTCTGATCCTCGATATCAACATGCCGGATATCGACGGTCTCAGCCTGTATGAAAAACTGAAGGAACGCGGTGATGTGGCACCCACCGTGCTGATAACGGGTCTTGGCGATCCGGAAGTCCGTGAGCGCGGCGAGCGTTTGGGCGTTGCTGCGATTTTTGACAAACCTATAGACACACCCGTGTTGTACTCAACCATCAAGCAGTTGCTTGTGAGACACGTCCACTGACGCCGGCGTCTGGCATATCAAGCGCCGAGTTGATCATTATCAATGCCCGCCCCAAAGACAGGCCTAACGATCATCAATACGGATGGAGCAGCGCGAAGGAGAATGATCATGGCCTTCAAGACAATTCTGGTTTCACTGAATGACGTGGCGCGCTCCCAGGCGATGATTGATGCAGCCGCGATGCTGGCGGATTTGCACGGCGCGCATCTCATTGGCTATTACGTCATTCCTGCCATCACGATCTATCCTGAGGTAGGATTTGCCGCCGCATCCGCCGTGGACGACGCTCGCCAGCGTTATTTCAAATCCAATCTCGAAGAGGTGAGGGAGCGTTTTGAAAGCAAACTCCGCCAGGATGGCATCAATGGCGAGTGGCGTGCCGTGGAGTCACTATATCCCGCCATCGCACCCAGCGTTCTCGATAATGGCCGAAGCACCGATCTCATCATGGTAAGCCAGGTGGCCGGAAGTCCGGTGTCAAATATTGAGGATGACGTCGTGGAGCGGCTGGTGATGGAAAGCGGCAGACCCGTGCTGGTCATTCCACAAGACACGGATTTGCGAAAAGTGGATTCGGCAGTGGTAGGTTTCAATGCATCGAAAGAGGCTGCCCGCGCCTTGTTTGAGAGCATTCCCTTGTTGCAAGGAGCAAGTGATGTGCGTGTCGTATGGGTGGATCCCTATAAGGAACGTGGCCTTGCTGGCGAAATTCCCGGCGCGGAAGTAACTGTTGCCCTTGCACGCCATGGTGTGAAGGCAACTGCCGAAAGTCTCACCGCAGGAAATATGAGTGCAGGCCAAGCCTTGCTGCTGCATGTCAATGACCTGGGAGCCCAGCTTCTGGTGATGGGTGCTTATGCCCACTCGCGTTTGCGGGAATATGTTTTTGGCGGGGCAACGCGATATGTCCTGGAACATGCGACTGTTCCTGTACTCATGTCACATTGATAGATCGATGCGACATCAACACCGGTAAATCACTGTAGCGCAGCATTTCGTCGCAGTTCCGATTGATGAGGATCAACTTCGCCATCGCGAAGGCGTTCTAGACTTTTCCCGGACTGTAAATGGAGAAAATAATGACAACGCAATCGAAGCCTGGATTTGCCCCAACAACCCGTCGTGGATTTTTAACGACAACTGCTGCAACACTCGGCAGCGCAGCTTTGGCCGGAGCGACACAGACGCAGGTTGCTGCTGCCGCAGCGCCAACCAATGCCCTGAATCTTCCCCGCGTGAAGCAAGTCCTGGTAGCCCCGCCATTTCTGCCTGATCACGAACAGGCAACAGCAGAGGGCCCCAAGATTGTGGAAGTAACACTGGTCATCGAAGAAAAAAAGTTGACCCTGGACAAGGAAGGCACGGAAGTTTGGGCACTCACCTTCAACGGCTCCGTACCCGGCCCCATCATCGTTGTCCATGAGGGCGACTACGTTGAACTCACCCTCCAAAATCTTCCAACCAATATGATGGAACACAATATCGATTTCCATTCCGCAACGGGTGGCTTGGGTGGCGGAGCGCTCACCAAGGTTCTTCCTGGAGAACAGACAGTCTTGCGCTGGAAAGCAACGAAGCAGGGCGTGTTTGTCTATCACTGTGCACCAGGCGATGTCATGATCCCCTATCATGTGGTGCACGGCATGAATGGCGCGGTGATGGTTCTGCCACGCAACGGGCTGGCAGATGGCAAGGGCAATCCTCTCAAATACGACAAGGCCTATTTTGTGGGTGAACAGGATTTCTATATCCCGCGCGATGAGAAGGGCGCTTTCAAGAAATATGAAATGGCCGGCGAAGACCTGACCGATTGCCTTGACGTCATGAGAACCCTGACACCCACCCACGTCGTATTCAATGGCAAAGTGGGAGCGCTCACCGGCGACAATGCCCTGAAAGCCAAGGTTGGCGAAAGCGTTCTCTTCATCCATGCTCAGGCCAATCGGGATACCAGGCCACATCTCATCGGCGGTCATGGTGATTTCGTCTGGGATACGGGATCTTTTGCCGATGCACCAGCCACCGGACTTGAGACATGGTTCATCCGCGGAGGATCGGCAGGCGCCATGCTGTATAAGTTCAAGCAGCCCGGCATCTATGCCTATGTCACCCACAACCTGATCGAAGCCGTATTGTTGGGAGCCACCGCCCACGTGCTCGTGGAAGGTGAATGGGATGACGATCTCATGATGCAGGTCTCCAAAGCTTCACCCATCATGGGCTGAGGCAGGTCCACGTGATCAAAACCGGCATGGCAATTCTGGTTGCAGCCCTTGTGCTGGGCGGGCCTGCCCATGAGGAAATCAGAACACTCGCTACAGGCATGGTGAGGGTCGCATTGCCGGGCACGGGTAAACGGTCACTGCAAGTCTCACGCTTCGAAGTCACCGTCGCTGAATGGCGTGTGTGCTTTGAAGATGGAGGCTGCTCGCATATGCCGGCAGCCCCAAATGCTGACGAATCCGTTCCGGTCACCAGCGTCAATTGGTTCGATGTGACCGAATATCTTTCGTGGATCAATGCGCGAGGCGACTTAAAACTACGCTTGCCCACCCTCCCGGAATGGCGCGAAATAAGCCGGGCCTTGCCCCACAGGAATTCAAAGCGGCTTTTTTCCGATCCGCGGCTGGCCTGGGCCGCTGACTATGGCGGAAAAACAACCGCGTCCGGACCTCCTCGCAGGAGCGGTTCATTTTCATCAACGCCAGAGGGCGTTTTTGACCTTGATGGAAACGTCTGGGAATGGACAGCCACATGTGTAAGTGCTGCCTTTGAAACCCAAGGCGAGAATCTTTGCCCTGCCTATATTGCCGCAGGTGAACACGAAGCGCCGGTATCTGTGTTCATCCGTGACCCTGCCTCAGGCGGATGCGCTTTGGGAACACCGCCCGCGTATTTGGGATTAAGGCTCGTATCTGGTAACTGAAAAGCCTGTTGCCAGCCGCCGCGAAGTGTTGGAAACATTGCTCATGTGCAACCTCTATTCCCTCACCAAAGGCCAGGCGGCCATCCGGGAGGTTGTGCGTGCGTTGCGCGACACCACGGGGAATATGCCGCTGCTTCCGGGCATCTTTCCCGATTATGCGGCACCCATCGTGCGCAATGGGCAAGGCCAACGCGAATTGGTCATGGCGCGCTGGGGCATGCCGTCCCCGGTCTTTGCCCTTGAGGGCAGGAAATCCGATTCCGGCATCACCAATGTGCGGAATGTAAAATCTCCGCATTGGAGGCGGTGGCTGGGCGTCGAAAACCGCTGTGTTGTACCCTTCACCAGCTTTTCGGAAAATGAGGTGCTGCCCGATGGGTCCAGGCCACCCGTTTGGTTTGCCTTGGGAAAAGACCGCCCCTTGGCCTTTTTCGCCGGGATCTGGACGAACTGGACCTCGGTGCGCAAGGTCAGGGAAGGCGAAACCACCAATGATATTTTTGCTTTTCTCACCACTGAACCTAACGCCGAAGTGGGCGCCGTCCATCCCAAGGCCATGCCTGTCATCCTCACAAATACGTCCGAAATTGATCAATGGATGACCAGTCCCCTGGAGGCCGCTCTCAAACTCCAAAGGCCATTGCCGGACAGGGCCCTTCAAATCGTGGCAAGAGGCGAGAAAAAGGATGGTGAATAGTGCAGTATTTGTTGTGGAACAGTCCGGCGCTGCCACGAAACACCTATGGTGCCTCGCGAATAAACCGCTAGAATGCTGGCAATGACGCTGCTCATCAGCATTTCCCACCTCAATAAAAGCTTTCCCGGCGTCCGGGCGCTGCATGAGTGTCAATTCGATCTCGTTTCGGGTGAAGTGCATGCCTTGATGGGGGAAAATGGTGCAGGAAAATCCACGCTGATGAAGATTCTCGCCGGAATTTACCAGCGCGACTCAGGTGAGATTTTGCTCGAGGGGAAATCCGTCAATATCACCAGTCCCCGCATGGCACAGGACCTGGGAATAGGCATCGTGCACCAGGAATTGAACCTGATGAATCATCTCACAGCTGCACAGAATATTTTCATTGGTCGCGAGCCGCGCAGCCGCTCCGGTCTGTTCCTGGATGAAAAGGCGATGAACCGCAATGCCCAGGCGATCTTTGACCAAATGCATCTGCGGCTTGATCCGCGCACGGTGGTTGGTGAATTGACGGTAGCCAAACAGCAAATGGTGGAAATTGCCAAGGCGCTTTCGTTCAAATCCAAAATCCTCATCATGGATGAACCAACCGCCGCCCTGAACAGCGCCGAAATTGGCGAACTCTTCCGCATCATCAGGCAGCTCAAGGCCCAGGGCGTGGGCATCATTTATATTTCCCACAAGATGGATGAGTTGAAACAGATTTCCGACCGCGTCACCGTGCTGCGCGACGGTGAATATGTCGGCACCAAGATCACGGCGCACACCAATATCCATGCCATCATCACCATGATGGTGGGCCGGGAATTGGGCGATGCCGGAAAACCCATGATTGAAACCGGCACCGATGAAATTGTATTGGAAGTGAAGGGCCTCAATCGCGGCAAGGCTATCAAGGATGTAAGTTTCAATCTCAAACGCGGAGAGATTTTAGGCTTTGCAGGCCTCATGGGCGCTGGCCGCACCGAAGTGGCGCGCGCCATTTTCGGTGCTGACAGGATTGATTCAGGTGAGATAAGGGTTCACGGCATGTCCTGCAGAATTTCAACGCCAGCCGATGCCGTAGCCGCGGGCATCGGCTATCTGTCGGAGGACCGCAAACATTTTGGCCTGGCGCTTGGCATGGATGTAAAAGCCAATATTGTGATGTCCAATCTCCGTCAATTCCTGAGCATGCACCTGTTTCTCAAAACCGCGCGCATCCAGCAGACAGCGCGCGAATATGTCAAAAGATTGAATATCCGCACACCCACGGTGGATCAGGAAGTGCGTCTGCTGTCAGGTGGCAATCAGCAGAAAATCGTCATTTCTAAGTGGCTGGTGCGCGATTGCGATATCCTGTTCTTCGACGAGCCTACGCGCGGCATTGATGTGGGCGCCAAAAGTGAAATTTATAAATTGCTCAATCAGCTGGCGGAGCAGGGCAAAGCCATTGTGATGATTTCATCGGAACTTCCCGAAGTGCTGCGCATGAGCCACCGCATCGTGGTGATGTGTGAAGGCCGCATAACCGGCGAACTTTCGGCCACCGAAGCAACCCAGGAAAAAATCATGAAACTTGCAACCCAGCGCGAGATGGAACAGGCAGCCTAGATGACCGATCATGTCCTTACGGAAAATGAAGGCATAACTTCGAGGTTGAAGGCGGCTGTGTTCAGCCCTGCAGCCAGGCAAAAAATGCTGGCCTTCGGCAGCTTGATTGTCATGTTCGTGTTTTTCTCATTTGCCAATGAAGCCTTCTTCCAGCTCGATAACATCATGGGCATATTGATCGCCACGGCGGTCAATGGAGTATTGGCGATTGCATCCACCTTTGTCATTATCACCGGCGGCATTGATCTTTCTGTCGGCACATTGATGACATTTACCGCGGTGATCTGCGGCGTCTTCCTGAGCGAGTGGGGCCTTCCGATGTGGACAGGCGTGCTGGCAGCCATTTTAACCGGTGCGTTGAGCGGGTTGTTGTCAGGTACCCTCATTGCCAAACTCAAGATACCACCCTTCATTGCAACGCTTGGAATGATGTTGCTGCTGAAAGGCCTGGGGCTGGTCATTGCCCATGACAAGCCGATCTACTTCAATGACACCGAAGGCTTTTCCGCGATCTCGATTGATTCATTTCTGGGCGACTATCTCATTCCCGATCTGCCCATTCCCAATGCCGTGGTTATTCTTTTCGTGCTGGCGGCTGTGTGCAGCAAGATTTTGAACAGCACGGCGTTTGGGCGTTACACATTTGCCTTGGGCAGCAATGAAGAAGCGGTGCGCCTGTCGGGTGTGAATGTCGATGCCTGGAAAATGGCCATCTATTGTTTTTCCGGCGCCATCTGCGGCGTTGCCGGATTGCTGATTGCCTCGCGTCTCAATTCAGCCCAACCCGCTTTGGGCCAGGGCTATGAGTTGGAAGCCATTGCAGCGGTTGTGATCGGCGGTACCTCGCTTTCAGGCGGCGTGGGCACAATTCTCGGCACCATCATTGGCGCATTCATCATAAGTGTATTGACCAATGGATTGCGTATCATGTCTGTTGAACAGGATTGGCAGACAGTGGTAACAGGCTTCATCATTATTGCCGCTGTTTATGCCGATATTTTGCGTCGTAAGAAACAATGATGAAAATCATGGATTTGGCGCAAATCCCGACATTTCGCATCTCGCGAAATGCTAGTCTGACGATAACAACAAATGGAAATGTGGAGGACAATTATGTTCAGCAAGAAAATGTTCACCGCGGCATTGGGCGTCACTGCCCTGCTCGGTTTCAGCAATATTGGACAGGCCAAGGAGATCTATATCCCGCTGATCTCGAAGGGCTTCCAGCACCAGTTCTGGCAAGCTGTAAAAGCGGGCGCTGAATCGGCAGCTAAAAAGGCCAAGGTGAAGATCACCTTTGAAGGCCCGGAAACCGAAGCCATGGTCGACAAGCAGATGGATATGTTGACAGCTGCCATGGCCAAGAAGCCAAGAGCTCTTGGCTTTGCCGCTCTGGACAGCAAGGCTGCAATTCCGCTGCTGAAGAAAGCCCAGAAGGCAAAGATCCCCGTCATAGCCTTCGACTCGGGCGTTGACAGCGATATTCCTGTGACCACCTGCACCACCGACAACATCGCTGCTGCGGGCCTTGCCGCCGATAAAATGGCAGGCCTCATTGGTGATGAAGGCGAAGTTGCCGTCGTTGTTCACGATCAAACCAGCCGTACCGGCATTGATCGTCGTGATGGCTTCCTGAACCAGATGAAAGCCAAGCATCCGAAAATCAACATTGTCTCCGTTCAATACGGCGGCGGCGATCAGTTGAAATCAACGGAAATCACCAAGGCTATTCTGCAAGCCAATCCAAACCTCAAGGGCATTTTTGGTGCCAATGAAGGTTCAGCCATTGGCGTGTTGAATGGCGCCAAGGAAGCCAAGAAGAAGATCGTTGTGATCGGTTATGACTCCGGCAAAACCCAAAAGGCCGCCATCATGGATGGTTCGGAAGCGGGCGCCATCACCCAGAATCCTGTGGGCATTGGCGAATGCACCGTGAATTCGGCTGTCAAAGCCCTCAAGGGTGAAAAGCTGCCAAAAATCACCGACACCGGCTTCTACTATTATGACAAAACCAACATCGCCGATCCAAAGGTCGCCGCTGTTCTCTACGATTGATGAATAGGGGAGAGAGCTGCAATGCGGCTCTCTCCGCTCTCCTCAGATTGTGTTTCATGTGCGGAAACAATTGTTCCCGAGTGTAGTCATCTCGGTGAAGTTGCAAGTGATATTGCCCTCCCTGTGGGAACTTCTTTCAATCCCAGGTGTTGGTGTCCTGCAAGAAAATCTAACATTGAGGAGTTACTAAAAATGCAAATTTCTAAACGCTCTCTTGTCGTCGCCGCCGCGGCTGCCCTTATGCTGTTCGCAGTTCCAGCCGCCCAAGCTGAAATGGTGAAATATAAGGCAGATCTTAGCGGCAAGGCTTCCGTTCCGCCAAATGATAGTGCTGGCAAGGCAACCGCTGAAGTGACGGTGGATACAGACGCCAAGAAGATTTCTTGGACAATGAAACCCGAAGGCCTGAGTGCTGATGCTACCGCAGCCCATTTCCATGGCCCAGCGTCGGAGACCGAATCTGCTCCACCAGTGATTGATATGTCGGCAAACATCATGGAAGGCAGTGCTGCCATCACCGATGCGCAGTTGGCTGATCTCAAGGCCGGAAAATATTACATCAATGTCCACACCGCCAAGTTCCCCGATGGCGAAATCCGTGGCCAGGTCATGGCCGCGAAATAAATAACATTATCTCCCCCTTCATGTGGAAAACGTGATACGCCCATGAAGGGGGAATTTTTGTGATCTCTTGGCATCACCGCAAGCTCATGCGCCTTGTGATGGCAGCGTTTTATGGCGCGGCAGGCGTGCTGCATGTTATGTCCCCCACTGGTTTTCTGTTGATTGTTCCGCCGTGGGTTCCCTGGCCCCAATCCGTTGTGTGGCTCACGGGACTTGCAGAAATTGCCGGAGCAATAGCTTTATTCGTGCCAAAGCTGCGCCATGCGGCAGGGCTGGGCTTGGCTGCCTATGCGATCTGCGTCTTTCCTGCCAATATTTATCACGCGGTTTACATGGTGCCCGTGGCAGGCCTGCCCAATTCCTGGTGGTATCACGGGCCCCGCTTCCTGGCGCAGCCCGTGCTGGTCTGGTGGGCACTCTATTGTTCTGAAGTAATAAATTGGCCCTTCCGCCTCAAGCGTTTCCAATAAGTATGCCGGTGAGAAACACCAGGAAGCCACCCAGTGCAATCTGGAAAGCAGCTCTCCAAAACGGCGTATCCATATATTTGTAGCGGATCCACGAGATCAGCCATAGCTCGACAAACACCACAGCCACGGAAAGTCCGGTAGCGGTTTTGAAATCGGGAATGAGATAGGGAAGGGTGTGTCCAAGGCCACCCACCGCCGTCATGATGCCGGCCGCCGCCCCGCGAATGAGCGGATGCCCGCGTCCCGTGAGCTTGCCATCATCGGAAAGCGCCTCCGCCAGCCCCATGGAAATCCCCGCACCCACTGAGGCGGCAAGGCCCACCAGAAAGGTGGCCCAGGTATTGCCTGTGGCAAAAGCCGCGGCAAACAGCGGCGCCAGGGTAGAAACCGAGCCATCCATCAGGCCTACCAAACCGGGCTGGATGACTTGCAGCAGAAACAGGCGGCGCTTGGTTTCAGCTTCGTCTATCTTGGCATCAGCCGTCACATGCTTGTCGCCCAGCCTTGCAGCCAGCTTTTCATGTCCCTTTTCCGCCTGTGCCAACTGCAACAGCAGCTTTTTCACGTCCGCGTCGGCACTGCGTTCGGCGGCTTGCGTGTAAAAGCGGTAATTCTCCAGTTCGATCACTTCAGCGCGCTTGCGCATCTCGTCGATGTTGAGTTTGCTGATGAGCCAAGCCGGCCGGTGCTTCACAAAACCATTGATTTCCGCCCGCCGGATCAGCGGAATGAAGGAACCGAACTTCTTCTGGTAGAGGTCCGTAAGCCAGCGCCGGTGCTCATGTTCTTCCTCGGCCATTTCAATGAAAACCTTGGAAGAAGCTGGATAGGTTTCCATCAAAGCATTGGCAAAACCGGAATAGGTCCGCGCATCATCATCCTCACTGGAAATGGCCAGCGCAATGATTTCCTGTTCAGTAAGATCGGAGAAGCTTTTCATGCCATCAGATTAGAATAGTTCTAATCTATGGTCCAGACCTCAGTTCTCATCCATCTTCAATGCGGCAATGAAGGCTTCCTGCGGAATTTCCACTTTGCCGAACTGGCGCATCTTCTTCTTGCCTTCCTTCTGCTTGTCCAGAAGCTTGCGCTTGCGGGAAATGTCACCGCCATAGCATTTGGCCGTCACATCCTTGCGCATGGCAGAGAGCGTTTCACGCGCCACAATCTTGCCGCCAATGGTGGCCTGGATGGGAATCTGGAACATGTGGCGCGGAATGAGCTCCTTGAGCTTTTCGCACATAACGCGGCCCCGCTGTTCGGCGCGCCCCCGGTGCACCACCATGGCCAGCGCATCCACGGGTTCTGCATTCACCAGAATGCCCATGCGCACGAGATCGCCCTTTTCATAACCCGTCATCTTGTAGTCAAAGCTGGCATAGCCGCGGCTCACGGATTTAAGCCGGTCATAGAAATCAAACACCACCTCATTCAAGGGAAGGTCATAAACCACCATGGCGCGGCTGCCTGCATAGGTAAGCTGCTTCTGCCGCCCGCGCCTATCCTCGCACAGCTTGAGAATGGAACCCAGATATTCATCCGGCACCAGGATGGTGGCTTCAATCCATGGCTCTTCGATGGTTTCAATCAACATCACATCAGGCAAATCCACCGGATTGTGCAGTTGCATCTTGGTGCCGTCGCGCATGTTGATGTTGTAAATAACTGACGGCGCTGTGGTGATAATATCCACGTTGAATTCGCGCTCGATGCGTTCACGGGTGATTTCAAGATGCAGCAGCCCCAAAAATCCGCAGCGGAATCCGAAGCCCAGTGCAGCAGATGTTTCCATGTCGAAAGTGAAGCTCGCATCGTTGAGGCGCAAACGCCCCATGGCTTCGCGCAGGTCTTCAAACTTCGCCGCATCGACGGGGAAGAATCCGGCAAACACCACCGACTGTGCTTCCTTGAAGTCCGGCAATGCTTCAGCCGCCGGATTTTTTTCGTCAGTCACCGTATCGCCCACGCGCGTATCGGCAACTTCCTTGATCGCCGCGGTGAAAAATCCAATCTCGCCGGGGCCGAGGCTCGCCACCATTTCTTTCTTCGGCCGCGACACGCCCACGCGGTCGATGAGATAGGAGCCGCCGGTGC
>JANMAE010000087.1:0-6703 GCA_031359445.1 Hyphomicrobiales bacterium
CCTAATTCGCAGGCGCATAAGGGCCGGTTTTCGCCGTGGCCCAGTCCCAGTAGGTGAGCAGGATGCGGGCCTTGTTGAAGGACATGGAGTCGAAGACGTATTGCAGTTCCTCGGAAGGGCGGTCGCTGCGGATGATTCCAAAATCGGAATTCTTGAGCAGTTCGATGATTTCAGTAAAGCGCGCGCGGTTCATGCCCAGGGCCTTGAAAATGATGGTCAGGGGTTCGCCTTCGCGGTCAGCCATGATGCGGACGGCGGTTTCGGCCTGAAGGTTTGCGATCTCTCCGAGCTTTTCCGCGGCTTCCGGCAGTTTGCCATTCACGAGGAGCGTTACCGCTTCCTCAATCTGCTCGCGTTCCGGGAATTTCACCTCGCCTGCCCCGTCGCTGCCCTGCATGGTCTGGGTGATCTTGAGGATCTTGGTGAGCGTTTCAGAGTCCGTGAGAAAACGCGACAGGAGATAGCGGCGGAGTTCTGGGGGAACAAACCAGTAGAGTTCGAACGCTATGGGCGGCGGCAGGTCGGCGCGCGTGGCAAATGGCGCCAAAGCTGCGGGATGGCGCACGGCATGTTCGGCAATCATGCTGTATGCAGCGTGAGAGAAGGTCACGCCATTGTTGCGCACCAAAGTGAGAATGACGGACGGGTCATCGAACGCAATGAGCTGGTCCGACAGGGCTGCTGAAATATGCCTGCGTCTGGCGATGAGGCGCTGCAGGCTGACCTGGCCGGTTTCCACCACCTTGCTCAGAACCTGATCGCTGATGTGGTTGCAATGTTCCAGCAGACGTCCTGCCACTTCAATGCGTGGATCATTGATGAGCTTGGAGACCAGGAGATGCGGCGGAGATTCCATGATGGAAACGCGCTCAACGATGCTGACCAGAGCGCGTGGCGGAATGCGCGGCACGAGTTTCAACAAAGCATCTGCCGCCAATGCGCGCTCTTGCGGCAAGCCTGCTGCCGGGCTTGAAAGCATCATGTCGAGAAGCGAGCGCGCGAGATCGCCAGCATCATCTTGCTTGTGCATCTCGGTGTGGACCATCGGCGTCACATCATCGATTGAAACCTTGGCGAAGGGATCATCGCGCGGATCAATCTCGCGCTGCGGTGGATTCAACGTGGGGTATTTCTCCGCGTCCAGAATGGCTGCTGCCTCGACGCGGGCCTTTTCGGCCTGGGCCTCGGCTGCTGCCATGGCAGCGCATTCCGCCAGAAACAACGCACGGTCGGCTTGTGTGGGTGTCATGTATATGGCTTTGGCAACATCGCCGATGCCCTCGACTTCTTTTGCCGTTTTGCCGGGTGACTCCGGTGCAATGGCCGCGATGGGCTCAAGCACCTCGGGGGCTGCTGCAACGACGACCTCGTCCACCGGAATTTCGGGCAAGGGTTCGGGGAACACGGCTTCCGGCTCGGGGATGAAAGGTTCTGGTTCCACGTCGGGTGTGGCTTCCTCGAAAGCAACCACCTCGGGCACTTCCACGTCGGGCTCCACTGCCACTTCAACAAATGCCGGAGCTTCGATGATTTCAGCAACAGGTTCTTCGACGCTTGCAATTTCAGCGAACACTTCGGGAGCGATTTCCACCGCTTGCGGTTCAACTATCACGGGCGCTGCGATGACGGGGGCTGGCGGGGCCACCACGGGTTTCTTGAGCTTCGCCATAAGCATGCGGAAGCTATCCGCGGTAATGCGGCCTTCCGGGGCTTTCGCCCCACCATCAGCGTTCAAGGCATCACCTGCCCCTGTTGCCTGACGGTCCATATGCGACCCGGTTTCGGCGTCTTCATCGCCTGGCCGGGTGGCCTGTTCAATCATCATTCCTCAACCCAATCGTGTCCCGTTCCTACAGGAATGACCTACACCCTTATAAACTTGCTTAATTTCGGCATTTCGGCCCGCAGGTTACTGGTTTTGCATAGCATTATGGTTAACAGCGGCTTAAATCCACGCCAATGTGACTTTTCATTGGGCCAAACAGCACCTACATGATGGTCATCAAGCATGGAAAAGGACACATCATGGTTCAAAAAGTTGCAAAGACTGACGTTGAATGGCGCGCTGAATTGTCACCGGAAGCTTACCGTGTCCTGCGCGAGCATGGCACCGAGCGGGCCCATACCAGCCCTTTGAACAATGAAAAGCACGAGGGCATGTATGTATGTGGGGGCTGTGGCGCACCGCTGTTTCCCTCCAGCACCAAATTTGAGTCCGGCACCGGCTGGCCCAGCTATTACGCGCCCATCGCTCCAGATGCAGTGAGCGAGCATGTCGACAAGTCGTGGTTTTCCACGCGAACCGAGGTGCGCTGCGCGGCTTGCGACGGGCATCTGGGTCATGTATTCCCCGATGGGCCAGCGCCCACGCGATTGCGCTACTGCATGAACGGGGCTGCCCTCGATTTCACTCCAGACAAGGCCTGAAACATGAACCAAGCACCCGTGAAGCCACCTGTGGCCGAAAAGCGGCCACGGGTTGAAACCTGGCATGGCTTCGAAAAGCATGACGATTATCACTGGCTGAAGGCCGAGAACTGGCAGGAGGTGATGCATGATCCCACACTTCTTCCGCCCGATATCCGCGCGGTGCTGGAGGGCGAGAACGCTTATCATGAGTCCGTCATGGCGGACACGACGGCGCTGCAGGAAAAACTGTTTGCCGAATTGAAGGGGCGTATCAAGGAGGATGATTCCTCGGTGCCAGCACCTGACGGCAATTTTGTTTATTACACATCTTATGTGACGGGCGGCCAGCATCCCCGCTTCATGCGCCAACGCCGCGACATGACGGGGCCTGAGCAACTGCTTCTTGATGGCAACGCGCTGGCCACGGACAAGGCCTATTTCCATTTCGGCGGAATGGACATTTCGCCTGATCACTCCCTGGCTGCCTGGAGTTTTGACGACAAGGGTTCGGAATTCTACGCGCTGCATGTGCGTGACTTGGCAACCGGCACCGACATGGCAGATATCCTGCTCAATACATCAGGCGGGGCGACCTGGGCTGCGGATGGCAAAAGCTTTTTCTACACGGAGCAGGATACAAACCATCGTCCGCTTAAAACCTACCACCACATTCTAGGCCAGCCACAATCAGCAGATCGCCTGGTTTATGAAGAGAAGGATACCGGACTTTTTTCGGGTGTCGGCCGAACCAATTCGGACCGTTTCATCGTTATCGATTCGCATGATCATGACACCAATGAAAGCTGGATCATTGATTCAGCACGCCCGTTGGATGCGCCCAAGCTGATTGCTTCTCGCCTAGCCGGTATCGAATATGATCTCGAGCATTGGGAAGACCAGTTCATCATCAAGACCAACAGGGATGGCGCGGAAGACTACAAGATCATGGTCGCACCTCTTACCGACCCATCGCCTGACAACTGGAAGGATTTCATCCCCTACCGCGAGGGTTGCTTTGTGGTGGGCTTCATCGTTCTCAAGAACTGGATGATCCGCATGGAGCGGGAAAATGCCCTGCCCCGCATTGTGGTGCGCGACCTGCGCTCAGGCGAAGAACACAGCATTGCCTTTGACGAGGAAGCCTATTCCCTGGGCTTTGGCGAAATGCGCGAATACGATACCGATATCCTGCGCTTTTCCTATTCGTCAATGACGACGCCAAACCAGGTCTATGATTACAACATGCGCGAGCGCACGCGCGTTTTGCGCAAGACGCAGGAATTTCCGAGCGGCCATGATGCAGGCAACTATGTCACGCGCCGCATCCAGGCCAAGGCCCATGACGGCGAGCTCATTCCCATCACGCTCCTCTATCGCAAGACCACGGCGCTGGATGGCACGTCACCCTTATGGCTTTATGGCTATGGCTCCTATGGCATCAGCATGCCGGCGGGTTTCAACACCAATATTCTGTCGCTGGTGGACCGCGGCTTCATCTATGCCATAGCCCATATCCGCGGCGGTCAGGAGAAAGGTCGGCGCTGGTACAAGTCGGGCAAGCTCGAGCACAAGACCAACACGTTCCGCGATTTCATTTCCTGCGCCGAACATTTGATCTATGCGGGCTTCACCTCCCGAGGAAAAATCGTGGCGCAAGGCGGTAGTGCTGGCGGCATGCTGATGGGGGCTGTATGCAACATGGCGCCGCAGTTGTTCAACGGCATCATTGCCGAAGTGCCCTTTGTGGATGTGCTTTCCACCATGCTGGATGACACTTTGCCGCTCACCCCACCCGAATGGCCGGAATGGGGAAACCCCATCGCCAGCAAAGCCTCCTACGAAGCCATCGCGAGCTATTCGCCTTATGACCGCGTGGAAGCCAAGGACTATCCCCACATTCTTGCCGTAGGGGGCCTCACCGATCCCCGCGTCACCTATTGGGAGCCTGCGAAATGGGTGGCGCGCCTGCGGGAACTGAAAACCGACACCAATCTCCTGCTGTTCAAAACCAACATGGGTGCAGGCCATGGCGGAGCATCCGGCCGGTTTGACAGGCTGAAGGAAGTGGCCTTTGTCTATGCCTTCGGGTTGAAGGTTTCAGGGCTTGCTTGATGCTGATTGACGCCTCCAAGGCATCGCTGCTGTTTGTGGATGTGCAGAGCCGCCTCCTGCCAGCAATGGCGGATGGCGATGGCGTGGTCGCGCGCTGTCAGGTCCTGTTGCAGGCGGCGCAGAAGCTTGATGTTCCGGTGGCCGTCTCGGAGCAATATCCCAAGGGGCTCGGCCACACGGTGGAGGGCCTGCGTAGCGCCATCGGCACTGCGCCGGTTTTTGAAAAGCTGGCGTTTTCCTGCTGGCGCGACATTTTCATGCGGGCAGCCCTCATCGGATTGCATGACAGGGGACGGCCGCAAATCATTGTGGCAGGCATCGAAGCCCATGTCTGCGTGTTGCAAACAGCGCTTGATCTCGCGCAGTCGGGCTTTGCGGTGTTTGTAGTGGCGGACGCCGTTTCATCGCGCGCCGAAACCTCCAAAGCCTTGGCGCTCGCCCGCATGGGCCACGCCGGCATCGACGTCATCAATACGGAAATGGCAGTGTTTGAGCTTCTGGGAAAAGCCGGAACGCCGGAGTTCAAGGAACTGTCAGGGTTGATCAAGTAATTAAAAAAACAGGCTGTTAATTTAGTTGCGGTTTTGTTAATAAAATTATTGCCACTTTTTTTAATCTGATACCGTTAGTTAAGATTTAACTGCTAATTTTTGCCTGAAATGTCACCTGACGATTTTTTTGAACCCCAAAGAAAATACCTGATGAAGACAATTGGCGGCGGATGGGCTTTTGTGCCCCCGCCATTGCCACCTGATAATATTGACCTTGGCGAGCTTGCCTTTTCGCTCGCCAGAGCGTCCGCAGCCGTAGGTGAACTCAAAGGGGCAGCTCGACGCTTACAAAATCCAACCATTTTGATCAAGGCCCTTCAACGACGCGAGGCGCTGACATCATCCGCGATGGAAGGAACAATCACAACACTTGGTGACCTTGTGAGGGAGGAAGCGGCAAAGGGCGCGCAACAAAGTGATGATGCACGCGAAACCTTCAACTACATCAGCGCGATTGCAAAAACTGGTGAGTTGCTCAAGAAATTACCGATGTCCCACCGCGTCATCAAGGAAGCGCATGCCATTCTGCTCAGCGGACTTTCATCTGCTAGGGGTGCAGGAAAGCGGCCAGGAGAATACAAAATCCACCAGAACGCCGTGGGAAAACGTGGTGAAACAATCAATACCGCGCGATATGTGCCGCCACCACCCCAGCAAACCCAAACCTGCATGGACGAGCTTGAGCTTTATATCAATCGTGAGAAACCGGAGACCGCGCTCCGTCTAATTGATCTTGGGCTCGTTCATTATCAGTTTGAAGCCATTCACCCATTTGACGATGGTAATGGCAGAATTGGAAGAATGTTGGTAACACTGTTGGCCCAGCAAACCGGATTGCTCGACCTTCCATTGCTGCACCTCAGTGCGCATCTCGAAAAGAACAAGGATGATTATATCGAAAACCTGTTCGCCGTATCAACACAAGGACTATGGGGGAATTGGCTAAACTTCTTTCTTGGAGCCGTTGAACAAAGTTGCATTGAGGCAACAAACATTGTTGACCGGATCTTGGAACTGCAAAAGAACCTCCGGTCACGTGTTCATGAAGCCGGAAAATCACCGCGCCTGTTACTAATTGTAGATGACCTCTTCACAAAGACGTGGACCACAGCAAGCGAAACTCAAAAGCTCTGCAAGATAACATTACCCACTGCACTATCAGACTTGAAAACACTTGTGAAATTAGGCCTGCTCACGGAAATTAAAGGGCGTTCACCCAAGCTCTACTATTCCCCTGAAATACTTGCGCTGTCTGATCGAACATAGTCGCAGGCACCGTCGAATTGACAAACCAACCACTGGGGCGTTCATTAATGCCCAACAGCAAGGAGTGACTTATGTCCGCTGAATTCAACTGGGAAGATCCCCTTGACCTTGAGAGCCAGCTTTCGGAGGATGAGCGCATGATACGGGATGCGGCGCGGGCGTTTTGCGCTGACAAGCTGGCACCGCGCGTGAAGCAGGCGTTCCGTGACGAGAAATTTGACCGTGCCATCATGAATGAGCTGGGCGAGATGGGTTTCCTCGGCGTCATGACAGCGGAGAAATATGGGGGCTCAAGCTTGGGCTATGTGGCCTATGGGCTGGTGGCGCGGGAGGTCGAGCGGATTGATTCCGGTTACCGTTCGGCG
>JANMAE010000082.1:0-18825 GCA_031359445.1 Hyphomicrobiales bacterium
GATGGCGCACCTCCACGGCATAGACTTCATGCGCCGCGATAGCCTCGCGCGCCACGTCCGCCACATCCATGCGGCCCGTTTGAATTGCCGAGAACCAGCCGGCCAATCCCCCCAGGAGCAACAGTGCCACTGCCGCCGCCATGGCGAGATATGGCTTCGCGGCAAGACTGATAGGAGCGCGCAAGGCCGCCTTCAGGCTGTGCGGCAAAGGTTCGTCCAGGACGCCGTCAAATGCCTGTTTCAGCATTTCACGCTGGCGGCGCCAGCCTTCGACGCGTTGCGCCGCGTCCGGGTCCGAGCGCAAAAACTGCTCAATTTCAGCTCTTTGTTCGCCCGACACTTCATTGTCGGCATAAGCATGAAGAGCCCAATCGTCGATTCTACCAGCGTCAGTCATTTCACTCGCCTCAGGACCGAATGGCCACGGTCCACAAGAATGTTCCGGAGATGCTCGCGCGCGCGCGACAGGCGCGACATCACGGTGCCGAGCGGCACTCCCAGTATTTCCGCAACGTCGCGGTAACTCATTTCCTCCAACCCCACGAGCACGATCACCTCGCGGTGCTGCGGCGCCAGCCGGTCCAACGCCTCGTTCACCGACCGCACCGAAAGACGCTGTTCCTGCTCTGGCTGAACGGCGCCCTCGCCATCGGAAAGCTCATCGACGGTTTTCACCACCGTCGAGCGCCCGGTGCGGCGCAATCCGCTGATATAGAGATTGCGCAACACCGCGTAGAGCCAGGCTCTCAGCGGCCGCGCCGGATCATAAAGATGGCTCTTGTTCATGGCCCGCTCCACGCAGTCCTGAACCAGGTCGTCAGCCAGCGCAGCATCACCCGTCAGTGCCCGCGCAAAGCGCCGAAGCGGGGGAAGTTCACTCGCCAACTGGGTCCGAAAATCCATCATGTCTGCTTGCAGGGATTACGCCGTGATCGGAAGCTTATTCCATCCAGCGCAACCGCCGGTCACAACTTGCCTACTCAAGTGTTAAGCAGCCCGCACCTATTTCCCCGGCACCCATTTCTCGCGCATGGTCACAAGTTCCTCGGATGCGGTGGGGTGAACCGCCATCGTCGCGTCGAAATCGGACTTCTTCGCGCCGAGACGCACCGCAATCCCTAAAAGCTGCGCCATTTCGCCGGCGTCAGGCCCGCAGATGTGGCAGCCCAGAACCCGGTCCGTCTCGCCATCCACCACGAGCTTCATCAGCGTCCGCTCGTCGCGGCCAGACAGCGTGTGCTTCATCGGGCGATAGCTGGTCTTGTAGATATCAACCGACTTGAAGCTATGACGCGCCTGTTCCTCGGTCATGCCCACAGTGCCGATTTCCGGCTGCGAGAACACCGCCGTCGGAATCAGGCTGTGGTCAACCTCGACCTTCTTGCCGCCGAAAACAGTATCGGCGAAGGCATGGCCCTCGCGGATGGCACCGGGCGTGAGGTTCACGCGGTTTGTTACATCACCCACGGCATAGATCGAATCGACGCTCGATTTCGAGTATCCGTCGACCTTCACCGCCATGTGCGGCGTCAACTCCACGCCGGCTTTTTCAAGCCCGAGATCCAGTACGTTGGGAATGCGCCCCGTGGCGAACATGATCTGGCCGGCGCCGAACATGGCGCCGTCGTTCAGCGTCACCCGCACGCCATCGCCGGAGCGCTCGATCAGCGAGATATCGGCCGCGGTTCGGATTTCGATCCCTTTCTTCTTCATTTCGCCCGCGAGATGATCCCGCACGTCACTATCGAAGCCACGGAGGATCTGCTTGCCGCGATAAATCAGAATCGTCTCGACGCCGAGACCGGAGAAGATGCCCGCGAACTCAACCGCGATGTAACCACCGCCGACAATGCAGATGCGGGACGGCAGCCGCTTCAGGTGAAAGGCCTCGTTGGAGGTGATCGCCAGTTCATGCCCCGGCAAATGGCGCGGAATGAAGGGCGCCGCACCGGTCGCCACGAGAATATAGCGCGCCGTCACCTTGCGGCCGGAAGCCAACCGAACGGTATTCGCGTCTTCCACAGTGGCGCGTTCGAGTATGAGTTCGGCGCCGGCACCTTCAAGGTTGCGGATATAGGCCTTGTTGAGCCGGTCTATTTCCTTGTCCTTATTCTCGATCAGGGTTGCCCAGTCGAAGGTCACTTTCTCGCTGGTCCAGCCAAAGCCGATGGCATCCTCAAATTCCTCGGCGAATTTGGAGGCGTAGACCAAAAGCTTTTTGGGCACGCAGCCGCGGATCACACAGGTCCCGCCGACGCGGAATTCCTCGGCCACGGCAACTTTCGCACCATGCTTTGCGGCAATGCGCGCCGCGCGTACGCCACCGGAGCCTGCGCCGATCACGAAGAGATCATAGTCGAAGGCGGTCATCCGCGCTTGAACTCTTTCACGCCCTTGGGCGTTCCCATCAGCACTACACCGCAGATGCCGCAGAACAAGCCGGTATCAACAACACCCGGCACGCTGTTCAGCATTGTGTCCAGCCGTTCGGGTTCGGGAATTGAACCTATCGCACAATCAATGATGAAGTTGTGGCCATCTGTCAGAAAGGGTTCCGCGCCGTTCACCCGCAGCGTCATTTTCGCTTCAAGCTTGAGGAACTTGAAAACGCGTTCCATTTTCCAGGCGGTTGCGCGCGCGCCGAAGGGCACCACTTCCACAGGCAGGGGGAACTTGCCCAGCTTCTTCACCTTCTTGGATTCATCGGCGATCACCACCATGAACTTGGACGAAGAGGCTACGATCTTTTCCAGGAGAAGCGCTCCGCCGCCGCCCTTGATGAGCCGGAACTCGGGATCAAATTCATCGGTGCCATCCACCGTGAGATCGAGGTAGGGCTTTTCATCCAGCATCGTCAGCGGAATGTTGAGGGATTTTGCAAAATCGGCGGTGGCGCGTGAGGTGGGCACGCATTGGACGTTCAGCCCACCTTTCACTTTTTCGGCAAGCGCTTCGATGAAATAACGGGCCGTGGAGCCGGTGCCCAGCCCGATGTTCATTCCGGGCTTAACAAATTTCAAGGCATCCACCGCCGCGGCCTTCTTCATTTCATCCTTTGTCACTTGCCGAGCCCTCCCATGAGCATGTATTTCATTTCAAGATATTCTTCCACGCCGTGGTGCGAACCTTCGCGGCCAATGCCTGATTGCTTCATGCCGCCAAACGGTGCTTCAGCGGTGGAGATGATACCTTCGTTGATGCCTACCATGCCGTAATCCAGCGCTTCGCCCACGCGCCAGACGCGGCCAATGTCGCGCGTATAGAAATAACAAGCGAGGCCAAACTCGGTGTTGTTGGCCATGGCAATGGCCTCTTCCTCGGTTTTGAAGCGGAAGAGAGGCGCCACGGGTCCAAAGGTTTCTTCACGCGCCACCGCCATATCGGAAGTGACATTCAAAAGCAGGGTGGGCTCGAAGAAATTGCCGCCGAGGGATTTTCCGCCCACGCTGATGCTGGCACCCTTTGCTACCGCATCGGCGATATGGTCCTGCACCTTGCTCACCGCTGCCTTGTTGATGAGAGGTCCCGTGGTCACGCCTGTTTCCGCGCCGTTGCCCACTTTCAAATTCTTCACGGCAATTGCAAGCTTTTCGGCGAATGCGTCATACACTCCATCCTGCACCAGAAGGCGGTTGGCGCAGACACAGGTTTGCCCTGCATTGCGATATTTGGAGATCATGGCACCAGCCACCGCTGCATCCAGGTCGGCGTCGTCGAACACAATGAAGGGTGCGTTGCCGCCCAGTTCAAGTCCCAGTTTCTTGATGGTGGGCGCACACTGCGCCATCAGCATGGCACCGATTTCCGTGGAACCGGTAAACGTCAGTGCACGCACGATTGGGCTTGACGTCATTTCGCCGCCAATCTCCTTGGCGCTTCCGGTGATGACGGAGAACACGCCAGCGGGAATGCCGGCGCGTTCGGCCAGTTCGCCCAGGGCCAATGCGGAAAGCGGCGTTTCCGCCGCAGGCTTGCAGACAAAGGCGCAGCCCGCTGCAAGTGCGGGTCCGGCCTTGCGCGTGATCATGGCATTGGGGAAGTTCCACGGGGTAATGGCTGCCACCACTCCCACAGGCTGGCGGATCACCACCATGCGGGCGTTGGGAAACGGTGATGGAATGGTTTCGCCGTAAATGCGGCGGGCTTCTTCGGCAAAGAATTCGATGAAGGATGCGCCATAGGCTACTTCGCCACGCGACTCGGCCAGGGGTTTGCCCTGCTCTGCCGTCATGATCTGGGCCAGGTCTTCCTGGTTTTCCATCATCAGGATGAACCATTTGCGCAGGATCATGGCGCGTTCCTTGGCGGTTTTCTTGGCCCAGAGCTTTTGCGCGCTTTCGGCAGCAATGATGGCTTGGCGTGTTTCAGCGGCACCAAGCTTGGGAACAGTGCCAATAACTGCCTCATTCACCGGGTTGGTGACGTTGATGGTTGCAGTTCCCCCCACCCACTTTCCGTTGATATAGCATTTGTCCTTGAGAAGGGACTTGTCTTTCAGTATGTCGTTCAGCGCTATTGTGGTGGCGATGTTCATGGGTATCTCCATTGCAGGTGGCGGCGTGATAGCACAGGGCTTTCGACTACTCAAACATGAGAGATGAGCGATAATCACATGACCAGACGCGCCGTGATTTTTGATTTGGACGGCACCTTGGTGGATACAGCACCCGACCTGATGCGGGCCACTAACCATGTGCTTGGCCTGCTGCAGCGCCGCTCCATCAGCATGGGCGAAGTGCGCGCCTTCGTGGGCCAGGGAGCAAAGGCTCTCATTGCCCGAGGTGCTAGCGCCACGGGTGATCCGCTGGATGAAAAGTCATTGGCCCATTACCACGCGGAGTTCCTGCGCTATTACGAAAAGCACATTGCCGTGGACAGCGCGGTTTTTCCTGGCGTCGTTTCCCTGCTCCAGCGTTGCGCGGAGGCTGGCTACAAAATGGGTATCTGCACCAACAAGGTTGAGAGCCTGTCGTTGCGGCTTTTGGAGGCACTGGATCTCTCTCGATATTTTGGCGCGGTCGTTGGTCCCGATACCATCAATATCGGAAAACCCGATCCTGCCCCCTATCTCGAAACCATCAGGCGACTTGGCGCGGATGTCAACCGCTCCGTGCTGGTGGGAGACAGCGAAACCGATATTCTCACAGCGCGCGCGGCGGGTGTGCCGGTCATTGCGGTCACCTTCGGTTACACTCCCAAGCCGGTGGCGGAATTTTCACCCGATCATGTGGTATCCCACTATGACGAAATCTGGGACATTCTGGAGGAATGCTACGCTTGACGGCACTCCTTGAAGCCGTCTCGGAGCTTGCCCAAAGCGCTGCGCTGTCGCGTTATGACTTGCCGCCGGGTGTTTCCCTGACGCTCATCAATCATTCCGAGAACACCACCTTCCGCGTGGATGCGCCCGATGGCCAGCGCTGGGCCTTGCGGGTGCATCGCGAGGGCTATCATTCGCATGCCGCCATCGCCTCGGAGCTTTGCTGGCTCATGGAATTGCGCAATGCTGGAACCGTAATCACGCCGCGGCCGGTCAAGGGCCGTGACGGTGAGCTTATTCAAGTGGTCTCCCATCCCGCTTTTGCGGTGCCGCGCCATGTCGTGCTTTCTGAATGGGAAGGCGGCATTGAGCCCACGATGCAACACGAGCTCACGGGACCATTTGAGACGCTCGGCCGGATTTCAGCTGCCATGCACTTGCAGGCCCGTAGCTGGAAGCGCCCTGCGGGGTTTCACCGGCTTACCTGGGATTTTGAATCCAGCCTGGGTGACACAGCACCGCATTGGGGACGCTGGCGCGACGGGATCGGCGTTACGCCTGAAATCACTCACCTGTTTCAGCGCAGCGTCGACTGCATAGCGCGGCGCCTGCTGGCTTATGGAAAGGCACCTGCCCGCTTCGGCCTGGTGCATGGCGACACGCGGCTGGCAAATCTGCTGGTTGACGGCGACACCATCAAACTTCTGGATTTTGATGACAGTGGCTTCAGCTGGTTCATGTATGATGCAGCAACGCCTTTCTCTTTCCATGAAACAGATGCCCGCCTGCCCGCATTGCTCGAGGCGTGGAAAGAAGGTTACCGAAAAGTTTCTGCGCTTGACCAGGAGGACGAGCAGGAAATTCCCACCTTCATCATGCTGCGGCGCCTGCTGCTGGTGGCCTGGGTGGGGTCACACGCGGAAACCGATCTCGCGGCGTCGCTCGGTGCTCAGTACACCTGGGATACCTGCGGGCTGTGCGAAAACTATCTCTCGCAAATGACGTAAGTGGCAGCAAGGCTTCGTCAAGGTTAACGAAAAATTCTTACCTGCCCATTGCCTGGTTCCTCCAAATTTTCACCAATTTTAATCAAACAGCCGTCATGGTTTTCCACAAGCTGGCAGAGACCAGTATCGACTGGAGTGTGGGCAATGCAGGTGGATGGCAGGACAACAATATCCCAATATGTGGATGAGGAAGTGGTTCAGCGCCTGCTGAAGTCGGTTGACTTTATGGTCCTGTCGCTCACGGCGTTGGTGCTTACCACTATTCTGGTCCAGGCCCCGCATGTGCCAAATGAAGGGGCCATCACAGGCTTGTTTTCGCTGGTGCTGGCCTTGCTCGGAATCATGATCGTTCGTGATCTCCACCTCTATGAGCCCAAAACCCTGGTGAACGGACTGGGGATATTCATCAAGACGTGGGCTGTTCTCAACATCTGCGGAATCACGCTCCTGGTGCTTCTGGATAGAATGCTCGTGCCGCTCGACAACACAGCGCTGCCGCTGTGGAGCGCTGTTACAGCCGTGTATTTTGCTGTAAGCCGGCTGGGCGCACAGCTTTGGGCACGGCCCATCGACAAGTTGGGGCGCTTTCGCAAACGGATTGCCATTGTGGGCGGCGGAAAAGCAGCCGAGGATGCACTCAACGCGCTGGAAAATTCACCCAAACTGAACATTGAAATTGTCGGCTTGTTCGATGATCGCTTTGACGCCAGGAGCCCTGATTCCGTGCGGCGGCATCAGAAGATCGGCAAGATTACCGAACTGGCAGACTATGCGCGGAACAACCGCATTGATCTCATCATCGTGGCCATCCCGCTTTCGGCGGAAGCGCGGCTGCTCCACATCCTCAAACGCCTGTGGGAATTGCCTGTCGACATCCGAATCAGTGGGCAGGCCTCCAGCCTCAAATTGAGCGCGCAGGCCTATAGCTACATCGGCAACCTGCCTTTGCTGTCGGTGTTCGACCGGCCGCTAAATGGCTGGAGCCTGTTTCTCAAGAACGCTATGGAGCGGGCATTTGCCGCTCTCGGCCTCATCGTTTTTGCGCCCGTCATGCTTGTCGTTGCAGCCGCCATCCGTTCGGAAAGTCCGGGGCCTGTCATATTCCGGCAGAAGCGTTATGGCTTCAACAACGAGCTGGTTGAGGTGTTCAAATTCCGTTCCATGTTCACCAATCTCACGGATGCAAATGCCAGCCGTCTGGTCACCAAGGGTGATGCCCGCGTCACCCGCATTGGCCGTTTCATCCGCAAGACGTCACTGGATGAATTGCCGCAGTTGTTCAATGTTTTAACAGGTCAATTGTCTCTCGTTGGGCCACGCCCACACGCCACGCAGGCCAAGGCGGCAGATAGTCTTTATGAACAGGTGGTGGAGGGATATTTCGCGCGCCACAAGGTTCGTCCCGGCATTACGGGCTGGGCGCAAATCAATGGCTGGCGCGGCGAGACTGACACGCGCGAGAAAATTGAGCAGCGCGTCAAATATGATCTGGAATATATTGACCGCTGGTCTCTCATGTTCGATCTCATGATCATTCTCAAGACGCCCTTTGCACTTTTGAAAAATGACAATGCGTATTGATTTGAGGTAATACGACCTGGAGCTGCCAGGCAGGGGGTTTCCACAATTGAACGCTTTCTAATCCCCCCTCATACCTGTTATAAGGAAGTGCTGACGCGTGAGTCAGTTTTCATAAGGGGGATTTCTCATGGATGTAACTTCGCTTCTCATTCAAGCTGTTATCGGTGCCGTGGGCGGCAATGCTGCTGGCAAGGCCTTGCCGGATAAAAGTCTCGGCGGTTTGGGCAACACGATTGCCGGTATTGTTGGTGGCATCGGCGGCGGACAAATCTTGAACAGCATATTGGGCGGCGCCATGGCGCCAGCCGCGGATGCAGCAGCAGGCGCTGCCGCAAGTGGTCTGGATATTGGTGCAATTGTTCAGCAAGTTGCCGGCGGCGGCATTGGCGGCGCAGTGGTAATGGTTGTTGTTGGTCTCATCAAGAATGCGATGAACAAGAGCGCTGCCACCTAAAGCTGGAAGCTTTTACGGATTTCGTAAACGGGCGCTGCAAAGCGCCCGTTTTTCTTTTCACGGTTACTCAGCCGTGGGACATCAGGTCTTCCTGGCCCATGTTGAGATGCATGGCACAGCCCTTGTAGTCACCTTTCTTTTTCAGCGTAGCCGCCATCTCTGATTCATGCATGGCCATCACCGCCATCTTTTTCATTTTTACATCGCTCATCATCTCATGGACCATGCCATCAAGCTTCTTCATGGATGCTGTGTTGCACTTCAACTTGCCTGCAGCAAATGCTGGCGAAAGAACAAACATGGCTGCAACCGAGGCAGCGACGGCAAATTTCAACATTGGTGTTTTCCCTGATTAGCGAGACAGGATCGTCTCGCGCAAACCCTGGAAGAAACTGCCATCACTAGCAAAACACGAACGCGATATTCACGCGCTAGTGAGGAAACGTTACGCAATCGCTCACGAGCCGCTGAACCAGTTATAGCCCTGATCTTCCCAATAACCGCCGGGATAGTCATTGGTCACATACATCGACATGATGTGCTTGGGGTTTTTGAAACCCAGTTTCGTCGGCACACGGAGTTTCATGGGAAAGCCGTATTTCACCGGCAGCACCTTGTCGCGGAACGTGAGCGCCAGAATGGTTTGCGGGTGAAGCGCCGTTGCCATGTCGATGCTGGAATAATAATCATCGGCGCATTTGAAACCCACATATTTAGCCGAGGTATCAGCGCCCACCAGGCGCAGGAAATCGCCGAAGTTCACGCCGCCCCATTTGCCAATGGCACTCCAGCCCTCCACACAGATGTGCCGGGTGATCTGCGAGACCTGGGGCAAGGCGCGCAGGCGCTCCAGCGTCCAGCTTGCCTTGTTCGCAATGAGACCGCCAAGTTCCAGGCTGTAGCCTGCCTCCTCAACCGTGGTCACCTCGTCTTCTGTATAAAAAGCATTGAAGGGAAATGGATCGGTAATGTCGGCTTCGGTATATACGGGTGCCAGCTTGTTGGGATTGAAAATGGCGAGCTGGACCTCATCATTCCATTTCGACATGGCGCCCAATATGCGCTCGGATATCGTGGGGTCGGTGGCGTCACACCCCGTCAGCATCGCCAGTGCACCCAAGCTCAGGGATCTTTTGAGAAAGAGACGGCGCTCGACGTTGAGCAAGGTGCTGGATTGCGGCAGCAGCAATTTAGATTTCATCGTGGTTATCCTTGCGTGTCCAACCCACGATCATCGGAAACAATGTGCTGGGCACAATGAGAACGAGTGCGAGATGCATCAGGATGAAGGCCGATATGGCTGTCATGCCAAAGAAATGCACCACGCGCGCACCTTCATAACCACCCATCAGGCTTGCCAATTCCTGCAATTGCACCGGCTTCCATACACAGGCTCCCGAGATGATTGTCACAAGGATGGCTATAAGCACGCCAATATATGAGGCCTTCTGCACGGCATTGTAAGTGGTGCCACTGTGGGGAAGTTTACCCTGCAAGGCGCGGCCAAGATCAGTTGCAACCGCGTGGGGCGAAACGGGCGTCAGCCTCCGGCGCAGGTGACCTGAGGCCAGGCCCAATGCAAGATACATCAGAAAATTCAAAACCAGAAGCCACATGGCCGCGAAATGCCACTGCAACGCGCCGCCCAGCCAGCCGCCGAGGGTCACACTATTGGGAAAGGTAAAATCCAGGGATTCAAACACGGGCGATGCATTGTAGATGCGCCAGCCGCTGGCAATCATGAGGAAGATGCCCAGCGCATTGAGCCAGTGAAACACCCGCACAAAAAGCGGATGGACGTGAACACGGGGCCGGGCCTCAAAAGATTCAACTGTCGTCATGGGAACACGCCTTTATCTTATATAGGCGTTACGATGCTCCAAAGCCTAAAGTTTCACAAATCAAGGCGTTTCACATTTAGGTGTGACGGAAGAGATCAGAGGTTTTCTGTGCCGAATGTATCGCACTGATTGATGTCCTTGGCGGCAAATCCCGTCTTGAACCAGCGCACGCGCTGTTCGGACGATCCGTGGGTAAAGGATTCGGGCACGACATAGCCCTGGCTTTTCTTCTGCAGGCGGTCATCACCGATCTGTGATGCGGCGTTGAGCGCTTCCTCGATATCGCCCTGCTCAAACACCTTTGACTCATTGGCCCAAATTCCTGCCAGGCAATCGGCCTGCAATTCCATGCGCACCGACAACGCGTTGCCTTCAGCCTCGGAAGCCTGGGAACGGGCAGCTTGCACCTTGTCGGCAATGCCCAGCAGGTTCTGCACATGATGGCCCACTTCATGGGCCACCACATAGCCCTGGGCGGCATCACCGGGTGCTCCCAGCTTGTCCTTCATGTCCTGATAGAACGAGAGATCAATGTAAACCTTGTGGTCGCGCGGGCAGTAAAAGGGACCCATGGCCGATTGCGCCATGCCGCATGCCGACTGCACAAAGCCCGTAAACAGCACCAGCGCGGGCTTTTCATATTGCACGCCCATCTGCGGCAGCAAGGTTCCCCACACGCGTTCGGTGGAGCCCAGAACGCGAGACACAAAATCCTTGCCAGCGTCACCTGTCACATCCGCAGACGATGATTTGGCACCCCCCGGCACAGTGGCATCGGTTACATCGGTGTTGCCCTTGGGCAAGGTGATCTGTGAGTTCTGGCCCGGCCCTGAAACACCGCCGCCGCCGCCGTTCATCATGTCGATGAGATCGATGCCGAACAGGAATTTTATGGCGAAATAGGCAATTACCAGAAGAATGATCGTGGACAGGCTCAAGCCCCTGCCACCGCCCCCCATGGGAATGTTGATGCCGCGCCCACCACGGCCGCCGCCGGGAAAGCCGAAACCTCCGCCTGCGCCGCCTTCGCCGCGACGGTCTTCAACATTGTCACTTGGTCTTTCATTGTCGAGACGCATCGCATCATCCTCCTGAAAACAACTTCGGACCTACGCTTTGGTCCGACTGCGGAAACTGGTGAGATCATAGACCAATTTCAAGGCCGGTGTAGCAATATCGACCCTATTTGCCAATTCTATTACGGCTCCCAGGAGGCAATCGCGCTCTGTGCTGCGGCCATGCCAATGCACTGTTCCCCAGGATCAGCCATGCCGTGGCGGCAATTGAAGCCTGCAGCGCTATCCGCTAAGACGCGGACCCATGACTGACAGACTCGTTATCGCACTGGCACAACTGAACCCGACGATGGGCGCAATTCAGGCCAATATGGCCAAGGCGCGCGCTGCCTGCCTGGATGCGGCAGGGGCTGATCTCGTGCTGTTTCCCGAGTTGTTCATTTGCGGCTATCCGCCGGAAGACCTGGTCCTGCGCCCCAGCTTTGTGGCCCAGTGCCGGGCTGCGGTGGAAGAATTGGCAGGCGATACGAAAACGGGTCCCGCCATTCTCATGGGCACGCCTTGGGCTGAGAACGGCAAGGTTTACAATGCCGTGGCGCTGCTCGCTAACGGCCGTGTGGAGACTTTGCGCTACAAGTTTGACCTGCCCAATTATGGCGTGTTCGACGAGAAACGCGTGTTTGCGCAAGGCCCAGCGCCTGGTCCCATATCCTTCAAGGGCGTGCGCATCGGCGTTCCCATCTGCGAAGATATCTGGACGGAAGAAATCTGCGAGACGCTCGCTGAAACCGGTGCTGAAATTCTGCTGGTTCCCAATGGTTCGCCGTTTGAGCGCAACAAGGATGACGTACGGCTCAACCTTGTGGTGGCGCGCGTCACTGAAACCGGCTTGCCCATGGCTTACCTCAACCAGATCTGCGGACAGGATGAACTGGTGTTTGACGGGGCATCCTTTGCGCTGAATGCCGATCGTTCGCTTGCCCTGCAAATGCCGATGTTCGAAGAGGCGGTTGCCCTCACCGAATGGCTGCGCGGAGAAAAGGGCTGGCGCATTACGCCCGGAGAAATTTCAACGCTTCCTGAAAAAGAGGAAGAGACATGGCAGGCCTGCGTGCTGGGTCTCAAGGATTACGTTGAGAAAAACCGCTTCCCTGGCGTTGTGCTTGGCCTTTCGGGTGGCATTGATTCCGCAGTGGTTGCTGCCATGGCCGTTGATGCTTTGGGCCAAGACAAGGTCCAATGTGTGATGTTGCCCTATGCCTATACCAGCAGGGACAGTCTCGAAGATGCAGAAGCCTGCGCCAAGCTTCTGGGGGTGCGCTATGACATTGTGCCCATCAAGGAACCGGTGGAGGGTTTTCTCTCGGCGCTCAAGCCCATGTTCGCTGGCCGCAACCGCGATGTCACCGAGGAGAACATCCAGTCACGCGCGCGGGGCGTGATCCTCATGGCAATTTCCAACAAGTTCGGTTCCATGGTTCTCACGACCGGCAACAAGTCCGAAATGTCGGTGGGCTATGCGACACTTTATGGTGACATGAACGGCGGCTATAACCCGATCAAGGATGTCTACAAGACGCAAGTGTTCAGGCTGGCTGCATGGCGAAACACGCAAGGCTTTGTCATACCCCAACGCATCATCACCAAGCCTCCCACTGCTGAATTGCGCGAAAACCAGAAGGACCAGGATTCGCTGCCGCCCTATGATGTGCTGGATGATATCCTGCAGGGGCTGGTGGAAGAAGAGCTGCCGGTTGCCGCCATCACGGCGCGTGGCCATGACGAAGCTTTGGTGAAACGCATCCAGCACATGCTCTATATCGCGGAATACAAGCGGCGCCAGGCGGCGCCAGGCGTCAAGATCACACGGCGCAACTTTGGCCGTGATCGCCGCTATCCCATTACAAATGCTTTCCGGGACAAAACCTGAATGACCATTCTCCGCTTTGCCCCTTCGCCCACGGGCCGCATCCACATCGGCAACGCGCGCACCGCAATTCTCAACTGGCTCATGGCGCTCAAGACCGGCGGGCAGTTCATCCTGCGCTACGATGATACGGATACGGTGCGCTCGAAAACCGAATATGCGGAATCCATTGCAGCTGACCTCGCGTGGATGGGGATCAAGCCTACGCGTGTGGAATATCAATCCAAGCGGCTGGACAAGTATCATGCCGCAGCAGAAAAGCTCAAGGCTTCGGGCGATCTCTATCCCTGCTATGAAACCGCAGATGAACTGGAACGCAAGCGCAAGCGTCAGGCGGCAAAGCACCTGCCTCCGGTCTATGATCGCGCTGCCCTCAAACTCACCCATGAAGATCGCGCCGCGTTGGAAGCTGAGGGCTGCAAGCCGCATTGGCGATTCAAACTCGATCATGGGCAGGTGGAGTGGCAGGATCTCATTCGAGGGGCCGTGCACATGGATAATGCGTCGCAGTCTGATCCTGTCTGCATCCGGGAAGACGGCACCTATCTCTATACTTTTTGTTCGGTCATCGATGACATCGAATTCGGCATTACGCATGTCATCCGCGGTGAAGACCATGTGGCCAACACCGCCGTGCAGATTTCCATGACCAAAGTGCTGGGAGGGACAATTCCCGCCTATGGCCATCACAGCTGGCTGGTCGGCGCGGATGGTGCAGGGCTTTCCAAACGGCTGGGCTCGCTCTCCATTTCATCAATGCGCGAAGATGGGCTTGAAGCCATGGCAGTTGTCAGCCACGCAGCGCTGCTGGGCACGTCTGACGCCATTCACCCGTGTGTTGATTATCAGGAACTGGTGGAAGGATTTGACCTTTCCAAGCTTTCGCGCGCGCCCGGCCGGTTTGACGAAGCCGAACTCAAGCATCTCAATGCCAAGCTTTTACACATGTTGCCGTGGAATGCGGTTCAGTCGCGGTTGAACTTTGGCAGTGAAGCATTCTGGCTGGCGGTGCGCGGAAATTTGGAAAAGCTTTCCGATTCCAAGCTTTGGCATGACATCATCACCCAGGAGATCAAGCCTGTCGTGGCCGATGAGGACCGGAGTTTCATTACTGCCTCCGCTAGCGAGCTGCCGCAAGAGCCATGGGATGGTTCCACATGGAAGACCTGGACCGATGCCCTGAAGCTTTCGTCAGGCCGCAAGGGCAAGGCCCTGTTCATGCCGCTCCGGCTTGCGCTCACCGGTCTGGATCATGGGCCGGAACTTGCGGCACTGCTGCCGCTGATCGGGCGGGAACGCGTATTGGCGCGGTTGGCGCAGTCTTAGTTGTAAAAGCTGGACGCATCTTCTTTATTGCGCGATAATTGCGCCATGATCCTCGTTGGCCAGTATGACTCGCCTTTTGTGCGCAGGGTTGCGGTAACCCTGCATCACTATCACATGCCGTTCACGCGCAATCCGCTTTCGGTTTTCAGCAATGCCAAGATTGTTGAGAAAATCAATCCGCTGGTTCGTGTGCCTGCCCTTATTCTCGAAACCGGAGAAACACTGATTGATTCAAACGCGATCATTGATTGCCTTGATGAAATGGCGGGGCCGGCAAGGGCGCTGACGCCCGCACATGGGCCGGAACGCCGCAAGGTGATGCAAGTCATCGTGTTGGCCACGGGCATTTCGGACAAGGTTGTGGCAACATTTTTCGAGCGTTATTTCCATGACCTGAAATGCGTCAGCAAAGCCTGGGAAAAACGCTGCCTTTCGCAAATCACGGCGGGGCTTGAGAAACTCGAAGCGGATTGTGGAACGCCGTGGTTTGTCGATAGCCGCATGACACAGGCCGATATTTCCATTGGCTGCATGCTGGGTTATGTGAAATTACGTCTGCCGGAAGTTTTCCCGCCCAACAAATATCCAAAACTGCATTCCCTTGGTTTGCATTGCGAAATGCGGGAAGAATTTGTCAAGGCGCGGCCCGGTCTGGATGAAATCATCCCCAAACGCAAATAAACGCTCAAGCCAACTGCAAGCCGCCGCGAGATTGCATCTGATGTTCAAGATCGAGAATGCGGTTATAGGCGTTCTCCGGCAGAATGGTTTGGCCTGAAAGAAACAGCTTCTCCCGCACCTCCTGCAATGTTTCGTCGGCAAAGGCGCGTTGCAATGCAGCCCGTAATTCTTCAACATTTCCAGCGCGCGTGACAAAGGGAAGTGACGGCACTTCAGGCGACCTTGCAATCTCCACCAGGCCTTCCAGATAATCCGGGCGGTAGCGCTTGGCCATCGCCACGCAGACCGCATCAATGGCGCAGACATCCGCCTTTCCATCACGCACCGCCCGCATGGAGGCAATGTGGCTTCCCGTGTGCAGGGATTGCCGGAAGAACTTTCCGTTCCCGGCCAAAGGCGCAAAAACAATTTTCAATGCCAGCATGCCCGACATGGAATCCGGACTGTTGACGGCGGCTACACTCCCCTTGAGGTTTTCCGGTTTTACCTGCTCACGGGCAAGTATCATGCTGCAATAGTTGGCCTGGTTGCAGCCATCCACGCTGTAATGTGGCGTTGCCACATATTTGAGAGTCCTGCGGAATTCATGGGTCAAGGGGTAACCGCAGGTCTGGCTGAACAGCAGTTGCGGGTCACGCCATGCCAAAACATAGTCCGATCCGCGCGCCAACGGCGGATCAACCTTCAAATGCCTGGCAATTCCGTTCCACCAGGCGTCGGTTGCAGGCCGCACTTCGGGCCAGTCATACATGGGCAGCGTTGCAATCATTTGGGGTGAAAATCCTGCGCTCTTGCGAAACAGCAGAAAGCCAAATAATCATCAGACATGCAACACCCAACTGAAATTGCCGTAGGACGCCCTTTAAGCATCGAATGGCCCACCATTGGCATCATCGCAATTTGCTATGCGGGACTGGCTTTGTTGATGTGGTTTTACCATGTCGTCCCCGCCTGGATCATTGTGCCCGTGGCTGGATATTTTGTGGCGCTGCACGGCTCCTTGCAGCACGAGGTGCTGCACGGCCATCCCACGCGGAACGGCGTTTTGAATGAAGCGCTGGTGTTCATTAACCCGAGTTTCTGGTTTCCCTACAGGCGCTACCGCAAGCTGCACCTCACGCATCACAATGATGAACATTTGACAGTCCCGGCACTTGACCCTGAATCCTACTACATGATGCCGGAGGATTGGGCCAAGCTCTCCTTTCCGCTGCGTCTGATTTACACCGCCAACAACACCCTGGCAGGCCGTATCCTTTTGGGCCCGATCATCGGCACCATACGGTTCTGGCATGCAGACCTGCGCGAAATCCTGCGTGGAAATGCGGCCGTCGCGAAAGCCTGGGCCTTGCACATTCCGGCCTGTGCCATCACGCTGGTTTATGCAATAGCGGTCTGCCACATTCCTTTCTGGGCCTATCTCGTTCTGTTTGCATGGCCCGGCGTGGGGTTTTCACTCATCCGTTCTTTCTGCGAACACCAGGCCATGGAAAATATTGGCGAACGCACCATCATCGTTGAATCTTCAGCACCTCTGTCGCTGATGTTTCTCAATAACAACCTGCATATCGCCCATCACCGCAATCCCCGCATTGCCTGGTACAAGCTGCCGGAATATTACCGGAGCGAACGTGAATCGCTTCTCAAGGAAAACCGCGGCTACCTGATGCGTGGCTACCGCGAGATCTTCCGCCGCTATCTGTTCAAACCCAAGGAACCAGTTGCCTATCCCAACCGAAAAATTAAGGTTTAAGGTCAGGACGTGGATTTCTCTGTTATCATCCCGACGCGTGACAGGCCTGAATACTTGCAGCAGGCAGTGGCCAGCGTCCTGGCGCAGCGCGACGTGAGCTTCGAAATCCTGGTTGTGGACGATGGCACAATAGCGCTTCCCAAATTTGCCGATGCGCGCGTGAAAGTTCTCTCAAACCAGCAGCGCGGCCCGGTTCCGGCGCGCAATCTTGGCGTGGTCCATGCAACGGCTAAGCATATTGCGTTTCTCGATGATGATGACTGGTGGTGTTCAGATCATTTCCTAGCGCAATCGCTCGCAGCGCTTGCTGGCGGCAAGGATTTCAGCTTCGCGGATGGCGTTCTGGTTTTTACCAATGGCTGCTCCGATTTGCCATTTGTGTTTGATGCGGATGCAACATCCCTTGAAACCGACAACAGCATTTTGATATCCACTGTGTGTTACCAGCGCTGCCTTCATGACACGCTCGGAATGTTTGACGAAGCGCTGCCATACTATTGGGATTGGGACTGGTATTTGCGTGTCGCGCGCAGTGGTGCGGCGCTGCATCATGTGCCCCAGCCTATGGCGGCAATCCGGGTCCATGACGGAAACATGTCAAATGGCGATCAGGAAGAGGCCCGCCGGAGCAATCTCAACGCGCTCACGGCCAAACATGGTTTGCTGCCTCTCAAGCTCAAAAATCATCTTTCACTGGCGCGAGAATCCATCATAACTATATGATTTATCTATATTATTTACATTTCCTTGGGAGTTAATAAAAAGTTAACCGCTGTTTTCCTAGGTTTTCGGCATGGCGCGTTCAAAATAGCTGCATAAAATAAGGGTTTTCACGACCCCTTCCTTCCGCTAATTCTTTGCATCGCTGATTCTACTAACCAATGGAGATACAAATGGCAGACGAAAAAGTATTGACCGTTCCCCTGTCCAAGATGGCAGCTGAACTTGCTGAAAAGCATGAGATGTCAAAAAAGGCGATGGGCGAAGTGCTTGGCGATTTCGTCGATCTCCTCGTGAAGCATCTCAAGAAAGGCAACAAGGCGCGCGTGACAGGCCTTGGCATTTTTCAGGTGAAGAAGCGTCCGGCGCGCTTGGGCCGCAATCCCCTGACCGGCGAACAGATCAAGATCAAGGCCTCCAAGAAGCTGGCGTTCCGCGCTGCCAAGGAAGTCAAGGAAGCCATCTAAGCTTTCTACTACGAACACATTCAGCGGCCCTGCATTTGTGGGGCCGTTTCGTTTTGGGTGATGCGGGCGGCGCTTCAACATGGGTGAATTCATTTCAACGCTCAAGCTCATTGCGGCCACAGGGCTTAGGCGTTAGTTTCACTGCCATAAAGCAATTCAAGCCTTACTTTGCAGGGAAAATTCATGAAAACGAGTGCGCATGTTGTCGTCATTGGTGGCGGTGTTGTTGGCTGTTCGGTATTGTATCATCTCACAAAGGCTGGCTGGAAAGATGTCGTGCTGGTGGAGCGCGACATTCTCACCTCTGGCTCCACCTGGCATGCGGCCGGTGGCTTTCATACGCTGAACGGCGATCCCAATGTGGCCAAGCTGCAGGGCTACACCATCGGACTCTACGACGAGCTTGAGAAAATCTCGGGCCAAGCCTGCGGCCTGCATCGTTCCGGCGGATTGATCCTGGCGGATTCCCCGGCACGCATGGAATGGCTGAAGATGGCGCATGCGCGGGCGCGTTACCTTGGCCTTGAGACAGAAATGCTGTCCATGGCGGAGGCCAAGAAGCTGAACCCGCTTCTGGAGGAACAATATTTCGTGGGCGCCATGCTCGATGCTGCCGATGGCAATCTTGATCCTGAAGGCACCACGCATGCCTATGCCAAATCGGCTCGCATTGGCGGCGCCGAGATTTACCAAGGCACGCGGGTCACCGAACTCAACCCCCGCCCTGATGGAAACTGGGATGTGATCACCGACAAGGGCAGCATTCATGCCGAGCATATCGTGAATTGCGGC
>JANMAE010000083.1:0-36569 GCA_031359445.1 Hyphomicrobiales bacterium
GACTGCTGTAGCTTTAACTTTCAGCTTTGGAATAATGACATGACACTTGCCCATAATGCGATTGCTGGCCGCGACCAGCGCGTTGCCGATCTTGCTTTCCGCCTGTGGGAAGAAGAAGGCCGCCCTCACGGACGCGCGGAAGACCATTGGCTGCGGGCCGCCGTGCTGGTGGATCATACCGCATCCGCTGCAAAGCCTGCGGTTTCCGCCAAGAAACCCGCGCCCAAGAAGACGGCAAAGAAATAATTCTCCACCCCTCCCCTCAACTTGAACCGGCATGGCTTGCCCGCTGTGCCGGTTGTTTTATTTGATGGGCGTACCTCTTCCCTTGAGCGGGAAATAGCCTATAAGTCGCCCCGACATTTCAAAAATTTGGAGAGCGTAATGGCTAAGGTGCGGGTTACAGTAAATGGTTTTGGTCGGATCGGACGCAATATTGTGCGCGCCATCTACGAGTCAGGCCGCAAGGATATCGATGTGGTGGCAGTCAATGACCTGGGGCCGGTCGAGACCAACGCGCATCTCCTGCGTTATGATAGCGTGCATGGCCGTTTTCCCCATAAGGTCACGGTATCTGGCGACAGCATCAATATTGGCTCCGATAGTTTCAAGGTGACCGCGGTGAAGGATCCTTCGCAGCTTCCCTGGAAGGAACTGGGCGTTGACATTGCGCTGGAATGCACCGGCATTTTCGCCTCCAAAGACAAGGCTTCGGCCCATCTTGCGGCAGGCGCCAAGCGTGTTCTGGTGTCGGCTCCTGCCGATGGCGCGGATTTCACCGTGGTTTATGGCGTGAACCACGACAAGCTCACCAAGGACCATATCATTGTGTCCAATGCGTCGTGCACCACCAATTCGCTCGCACCCGTGGTCAGCGTGTTGCATGATGCGATCGGCATTTCACATGGTTTCATGACCACCATTCACGCCTATACCGGCGACCAGCCGACGCTCGATACCATGCACAAGGATTTGTACCGGGCGCGGGCTGCCGCCATGTCGATGATTCCCACGTCCACCGGTGCTGCCAAGGCCATCGGCCTGGTCATTCCCGACCTCAAGGGCAAGCTGGACGGCACGTCGATCCGCGTTCCCACGCCCAATGTCTCGGTGGTGGATTTCAAATTCGTGGCCAAGCGCAACACCACAATCGAGGAGGTGAATGCCGCGATCAAGGCGGCGTCCGAAGGCAAGCTCAAGGGCATCCTGAACTATACGCTGGACCCCAATGTGTCGATTGACTTCAACCATGATCCGCATTCCTCCACGTTCCACATGGACCAGACCAAGGTTGTGGAAGGTACGCTGGTGCGCATTCTCACCTGGTATGACAATGAGTGGGGCTTCTCCAACCGGATGAGCGATACGGCCGTGGCCATGGGCAAACTGCTCTAAACCATGGCGCGTCCCCTTGTCCTTTCGCCCTCGCTGCTCGCGGCTGACTTTTCAAAACTGGGAGAAGAGGTCAAGGCGATTGACCGGGGAGGGGCTGAATGGGTGCATATCGATGTGATGGATGGGCATTTCGTGCCCAACATCACATTTGGAGCGCCCGTCATGGCCAGCATCCGGCCGCTTACAAGCAAGCTGTTTGACGTGCATCTGATGATTGCACCAGCCGACCCCTATCTCGAACAATTCGCTGGGGCGGGTGCTGATGTGATTACGGTGCATGCGGAAGCGGGGCCCCATCTCGACCGTTCGCTGCAGATGATCCGGGCTTTGGGCAAGCGCGCAGGTGTGGCGCTTAATCCGGCAACGCCCGCTTCAGTGCTTGCCCATGTGCTGGACCGGATCGATCTAGTGCTGGTCATGACGGTGAACCCCGGATTTGGCGGGCAGAGTTTCATTCATGCTATGCTGCCCAAGATTTCGGAGGTGCGCGCCATGCTGGGCGGACGCGATATTGATCTGGAAGTGGATGGCGGGATTACGGTGGAGACCGCACCCCTGGTTGTAAAGGCCGGGGCCAATGTTCTGGTGGCGGGGTCTGCTGTGTTCAAGGGCGGGGATTGCGCTGCCAATATCAAGGCATTGCGCACATCCGCCACAAGTCTTTCCGCCTAAATCTATCCGCCCACCTTTTTCACCCAGTCGCCAAAGGCCTTGAGCCAGGCTTCCAGATGCTTGCGGGTGGTTTCATCGGTGAGGGTTCCTGATTTATCGAATTTGGAATCGGCATTGCCTACGAAAATTTCGGGCTTCGGCATAGTGATGGCTTCTAGGGCCTGCAGATTCTGGCGCAATTGATATTGCGACCTAGCGGTTCCTACGGGGCCACCAGATGCGCCCATGATTCCGGTGGGTTTCCACTTGAATGGCGAGCCGCCGCGCGATAGCCAGTCCGTGGCATTCTTCAGGCCACCGGGTATGGTGAAATTATACTCAGGCGTAGCGATAATCACGCCGTCTGCTGCGCGAATTCTTTTGTCCAACTCCAGAACTGCGGCGGGCTTGCCCGTCTCTACCTCGTCATCGCCATCGTAAACAGGAATGCCGCGGAGGGTGGCGATCTCGATTTCGAGGTCAGTGGAGGCCAATCCCTGCAGCGTCCTGAGAAGCGCTGTATTGAGGGAGGTCTTGCGCAAGGAGCCGCTGATCGCGATAATTTTCATGATTGTCCTGTTTTTTGCAATAATAAGTATTTTTATGTTCTATATTTGTTATTTTCACAATAATAAAGGCTATGGAGCAGTTTTCGGCGCTTAAAATGCTGGTTTCGGTTGTCGATGCGGGAGGTTTCTCGGCGGCGGCAGAGGTGCTTGGTGTCTCTACGTCGGTCGTGAGCCGCCAGATCGCCGCTTTGGAAGAAGAGTTAGGGGTGCGACTGCTGACGCGCAGCACCCGCAGTTTTGCCCTGACACAGAAGGGCGCGGATTATCTGGCGCAGATACGCGGGATTCTGGACGAACTGGTTGAGGCAAATGCCGCCGTCAGGAACCTGCAGAAGGTCGCCCGCGGCAGAATTCGGGTGGCGTCACCCTCGACTGTCGGGATTAACCTCATTGCACCTGCCATTGCTGCGTTTATGGCGGTTCAACCCGAAGTGACAGTCGATTTGGAATTATTGGACCGGCGCGTTGACCCTGCAGAGGAGAATTTTGATGTGGTGGTGCAATTGGATGATATCGCTTCATCTGAGGGATTTCTCCTACAGATCGAAATGGGGCTGGTTGCATCCCCGGCCTATTGTGCGTTGCACAAGAGACCCCACGAACCCGCAGACCTTATTTCCCATCGTGGACTTTTTATGGAAAACCAAGCCGAATGGCATTTGCGGGGAAGCAGTAACAAACTACCAAAGCGGCAATTTGGCTGCAACCGGTATGAGGCGCTGGTTGCCTTATGTCTACGAGGTCAAGGTATAGCACTGCTGCCGGTGTTTCTTGTAAAGGCAGAGATTGTGAATGGAAACCTGGTGCAGATTCTCAATGGTTTTGAACCGATACCACATGCTCTATCTTGTGTTGCTTCCGGGAAAAAAGTGGCGGCAAAAATCTTCAAAGACTTTCTGATTGCATGGTTCAAGCACTGGATGCCTTGATAGTTTTCAGGGCGTGCAGCGCCCGGTCACGGGCAAATCCGTGGTCGACGATGGGTTTTGGATATTGCGCCGGAATGGGGCTGTCCCACGGATGATGGATAAATTCTATAGGAATATCACGAAGTTCCGGAATCCAGTGACGAACATATTCGCCTTGGGGATCAAATTTCATGCCTTGGAGGACGGGGTTGAAAATGCGGAAATAGGGGGCTGCATCCGCGCCTGAGCCTGCCACCCATTGCCAATTCGCGGAATTGCTGGCGATGTCAGCATCCACGAGGCAATCCCAAAACCAAGCAGCCCCTTCCTGCCAGGAAAGCAGCAAATGCTTGGTGAGAAAGGATGCTACGACCATTCGTACTCGATTATGCATGGTTCCGGTGGCCCAGAGCTGGCGCATGCCTGCATCCACTATTGGATATCCAGTTTCGCCTCGCCTCCATTTATTTAGGGCAAACTCATCCTGCCTGAAGGGAAAATCTGCGAATTCAGGTCTGAACGGCTCCGTTGGCAGGGTTGGCCAGTGAAAAAGGATATTGTAGCAGAACTCACGCCACAGGATTTCCTTGAGGAATTTCTCCGCGCCTTGATCAGAAGCGCCGATGTGGTCAACGGCACTCCGAATTTCTGTCCAACACTGCGCCGGGCTGATTTCCCCCCAGTGCAGATGAGCCGAGAGCTTGGACGTTGCAGGCTTGTCCGGACGGTCGCGGCCTTGGGCATAGCCAGCCAAGGCATTCTCCACGAAGCGGCTGAGGGAGTGTTTGGCGCCTGCTTCGCCGGGTTGCCACGTGGTTTCAAAATCCTTGGCCCAATTTGGGTGGGTGGGCAAAAGCCGCCAGTCTGAAAGTGCATCGGATTTCACAGCGGACTGAAATGGCGTGATCTCTTGGGTTGCCTGCGGCAGTTTCGGATCTCCCGCGGCGAGGCATGCCTTGGAAAAAGGCGTATAGACTTTATAGGGTTGGCCTGTTGCATTGCGAATGGCTTCAGGTTCATGGAGCAGGTAGCCCCCAAAACGATGGCAGTGGGCGCCACACTGCTCACAATTTTCCTTGATGCGCTGCTCCAGGGCTTGCGACCAAGGAGCATAATCGCGGGTGAAATAAAGTGCTGTGGCGCCGGTTTCGGCGATCACCTCCATCAAAACAGCATCAGCCCTGCCCCGGCGCAGAACCAGCGTCAGATTTTTTGAGAGCTGCTGCAGGCTATGGTGCAGCCACCAGCGAGAGGCTCCGCCCATTTTCCATTTCCCAGGCGTTTCATCATCCAGAATATAAAGGCAAATGACCGGGCCGGCTGCTGCTGCTGCGTTCAGCGCTGCGTGGTGGCTCGTTCTTAAATCCTGACGAAACCACATGATGACGGGTGGGGACATTCAGCCTCTTGCAATCATGCTGTCACCCCGGCCTTCCGCGAACGCTTGGCCAACAGATTTGTCAGCCAATCCGGGTCCATATCAGGCACGGATGACAGCAACAATTCCGTGTAGGCAGGATACGGAGGCGACAGCACTTTGGATTTGGGACCTTGCTGCACGACTTTGCCCTGGTGCATGACGACGATTTCGTCCGAAATGGCGCGCACGGTGGCAATGTCATGGGTGATGAAGAGATAGGACACATTGGTGTCGCGCTGCAGCCGCATGAGCAGCGACAGGATTTCTTCCTGGACGATCTGGTCGAGCGCCGAGGTAACCTCATCGCAGATGATGACTTCTGGGTTTGCCGCAAGGGCACGCGCGATGGAAATGCGCTGCTTCTGCCCGCCAGACATTTCACTCGGGTAACGGTCGATATAGCTTTCATTGAGTTCGATGGATTCCAGCAGTTCCACCACGCGGCGGTCACGCGCTGCGCCCCTGAGGCCTGCATAAAATTCGAGTGGACGGCCTATGATATCGCGCACCTGATGGCGGGGATTGAGGGCTGTGTCGGCGGACTGGTAGATCATCTGGATACGGCGGAGCGTGTCCCTGTCACGTTGGGCGAGCGCCTTGGGCAATGGCTTGCCATTGAAATAAATCTCACCTTGAGATGGCGGCAGAAGCCCGGTGATGGCGCGGGCCAGAGTGGATTTGCCGGAGCCTGATTCTCCCACCACAGCCACGGTGCGACCGCGCGGCACCTGAACCGTGACATTGTCAAGAACCTTGATTGATCCGGTATAGCTGGCTGTCACATCATGAATACGCAATACGATGTCATCGCTGATGGACTCGGGTTTCAGCAGCTTGCGCACAGCCCATAGTGATTTCGTATATGCTTGCGTGGGTTGCTTCAGCATTTCGCGGGTGGGCGCTTCCTCAACCAGATTGCCATAGCGCAGCACCATGATGCGGTCGGCCATTTGCGCTACAACAGCCAGGTCATGGGTGATATAGATGGCAGCCGTGTTGAACTGTTCCACGATGGCGCGCATGGCTGCCAAAACTTCCACCTGGGTGGTGACATCGAGCGCGGTTGTGGGTTCATCAAAGATGATGAGGTCGGGGCGGCAGGACATGGCCATGGCCGTCATGGCACGCTGCAGCTGGCCGCCTGAGACCTGGTGGGGAAAGCGATCCCCGATGGTATCGGGATTGGGAAGCTGAAGGCGTTTGTAGAGATCGCGCGCATCGGCCTCGGCCTTTTCGCGCGGCATGATGTCATGGCTTACCGCCGTCTCGATCGTTTGCTCCAGGATCTGGTGGGCGGGGTTGAAGGAGGCAGCAGCACTTTGGGCCACATAGGCGATACGCGATCCCCACAGGGCGCGGCGTTCATCCTCGCTGGCAGCGATCAGGTCCTTGCCATCAAAGACAATGCTGCCTGCGCTGATGCGGCAGCCAGGTCTTGCAAAACCCATGGCGGCCAGTCCCAGCGTGGATTTGCCAGCGCCTGATTCACCGATGAGCCCCAGAACTTCGCCGCGGCGCAGGGTCAGGTCCACGCCCTTGATAATGGGGTTCCACACTTCATCGCTGCGGCCTTCAATCCTGACGCCCCGCATTTCCAGCAGGACCTCGCCTTTCACACGTTTTTTGTCACTGACCATCGCGCAATCCACTTGCCCTGTGCAGGAACCAATCCACTACGAAATTCACCGCTACCGTGAGCAACGCGATTGCCGCGGCGGGATAGAGGGGGGCTGCCCGGCCGAAACCGATCATCGACTTGCTCTCCGCCACCATGGAACCCCAGTCCGCAGTAGGCGGCTGAATACCAACACCGAGGAATGACAGTGCGGCAATGGTGAGAAATACAAAGCAGAAGCGCAAGCCGAACTCAGTGATAAGGGGCGGCAGGATGTTGGGAATAATTTCGCGGAACACGATCCATCCCATGCCTTCACCCCGGAGCTTGGCGGATTCCACATAATCCATAACCACGGAATTCAATGCCACTGCGCGCGCCAGGCGAAACACACGGGTTGAATCAAGGAGTGCCAGAATAATGACGAGGTTGACCAGACCCTTGCCCACGATGGCCAGCATCATCAGTGCAAAGATCAAGACCGGAATGGCGAGGAAGGCATCCACAATGCGGGAAATGCCCTGATCAAGCCAGCCGCGTTCGAGCGCTGTGAGCACGCCCAAGCTGACACCCACCAGAAACGATATGACCGTGGTGATAAGGGCGATGCCAATGGTATTGCGCGCGCCGTATATGAGGCGGGAGAGGGTATCACGGCCGATCTGGTCCGTACCCAGCCAATGCTGCCAGCTTGAGAACTGATAGGCAGCGCCGCCTATCTCGGACTCACCATAAGGTGCAAGCAGCGGGGCGAAAATGGCGCAGATCGCATAGAACAGGATTACGATCATGCCGAACCAGGCACTGATGGGCGCCGTGCGCAAGGTGCGAACGACATTTTCCGCCAGTGTCCGGCGGGCCTTGATGTTGCGAAGGGGTGCTGTGGTGGTGCTCATTTGGGGTGCAACAGCCTTGGATTGGTGACGATGGAAATAATGTCAGCCAGAAGGTTCAACAGAATGTAGGTGGCTGCGAAAATCAGCGCGCAGGCCTGGACCACTGGCATGTCACGGCTGGATACAGCATCCACCATCAACTGGCCGATGCCTGGATAGACAAAAACCACTTCCACCACCACCACACCCACTACGAGATAAGCAAGGTTGAAGGCGATTACCGTGGCGATGGGGGCCCAGGCGTTGGGCAGGGCATGGCGCAGAATGACTTGCGATTTCGACACGCCTTTAAGCTGGGCCATTTCAATATAGGGACTGGCCAGCAGATTGATGATGGCAGCGCGCGTCATGCGCATCATGTGGGCAATGATGACAAGGGTCATGGTGAGGGCTGGCAGGGCGGCGCGGTAGAGATGTTCAGCAAAGGGGGTTCCGACACTGACGGTGGAATTGGGATAGAATAATCGAAATTTTACGGCCAGAACGTAGACGAGCACGTAGGCGATGAAAAATTCCGGCATGGCGATGGTGGTCAGGGTTATCGAGTTTACAGCGCGGTCAAACCAGGAATTTCGATAGAGTGCGGCCATGACGCCCAGAAACAGCGACAGGGGCACAGCGACGATCGCAGCCATGGCAGCCAGGAAAAACGTGTTGTAGAGCCTAGGCGCAATGGTGGCCGATACGCTGCGTTTTATCTTGCCGCTGAGGCCCGCATAGGAATTTCCAAAATCGCCCTGCACGGCATGACTCACCCATTCGACATAGCGGACATAGGCTGGCCTATCCAGCCCAAGCTCGCGGTTGAAATTGGCAACGGTTTCGGGCGTGGCGCCCTGGCCCAGAATATTTTGCGCATAACCACCCGGCAGCAATTGCAGGGACGAAAAAATGATGATCGATACGGCAAACAGGGTGAGTCCACCTAGACCCAGACGTTGCAGAACTGTTCTCAGAACGGGATGCATGACGTTTCCTCTCGGCAGCCGTTTTCGGCTCTTGTTTTTTCCAACCCTAGCATAAGGGTTTCCACACGCCACAAAAAAAGCCCCGCCAGTTGCCTGGCGGGACCTATTTACGTGAAAAATCGCCGGATGGGCAGGCTTATGCCATCCACCAACGCTCGTACATGTAGCCGCCATCATGATCGAAATCGGAGTTGAACTCGTTGTGACCCACCTTGTTGGACATGGCACCAACATAGTTGTTGAACATCAACACGATCTGGCCGCCGTCATCATGCACCAGCTGCTGCATTTCAGCATACATCGGCGCACGCTTTGCATCATCGGTTTCCGCACGTGCTGCGAGAAGCAGCTCGTTGAAGCGCGGATTTTTCCAATGCGTGTCATTCCAGGCTGCTTCTGCGGCCAAGGACGTTGACAGGAACATGTCTGCCGCAGGGCGACCGCCCCAATAGCACATGGCCCATGGCTTCTTGAGCCAGACGTTATCCCAATAGCTGTCATTGGGTTCGCGGACGACATTGATTTCGATACCCGCTGCCCTGGCTTGTTCCTGCATCAGGAGTGCTGCGTCAACGGCACCAGAGAAAGCGGCATCTGAGGTTGAGAAGTCCACTTTCAGATTTTCCATGCCGGCTTTCTTAAGCAGGCTTTTGGCCTTGTCAGGATCGTAGGAATAGACAGGCTCGGGATTGATTGCGTATTTCATGGCAGCCGAGATAGGGTTGTCATTGCCTGGCGAGCCGTATCCAAACAGGATCTTGTCAACAAGTTCCTGGCGGTTGATGGCGTATTTGATGGCCTGACGAACCTCAAGCTTATCGAAGGGTGCCACATCCACATGCATTGGCGCTGTGTAATGCGCAAAACCTGACACGTTATAGAGTTCGGTGTCAGGCGCAGTTTTCAGCATATCGATGGTCTTGAGATCGGCACGATCAATGAAGTGCACTTCGCCCGAAAGATAGGCGTTAGTACGGGCCGCCGTATCGACGATCGACAGCATTTCGATGCCATCGAAATAGGTGTCCTTGAAGTAGTTGGGGTTGCGTTCGCCCACGAGCTTCACGCCCGGCTCAAACGACTTCGTGACGTAGGGACCGGCACCTATGCCCTTTTCCCAATCAATCTTGCCATCCTTCGAAGGATAGATTGACAGATGATAGTCGGTGAGCAGGAAGGGGAAATCGGCGTTGCCGCCGGTCAGTTCAAAAATTACCGTGTCGGGACCATCAGCTTTCACGCTGGTGACGGAGGAGAGAACCGACTTGGCGGGCGACTTCGAGTCAGCGCCAATATGATAGTTGATGGTGTTCACCACATCTTCCGACGTGAGCGAGCGGCCATCGTGGAAGGTAATGCCCTTGCGGATCTTGAAAACCCACTTCTTGGCACCATCGGCTGGCTCGAAGCTTTCTGCGACATGGGGCTGGGCCACATTCTTGCTGTCGACCTGCACCAAGGGCGCACCCATGACGGATTTGCCGAAAGCGAAGGTAAAGCCATTGGACCAGGTGGCGGGATCGAGTGAATCCGTGGTTTGGCCGTGGCCGATAGCGACCTTGAAGATACCGCCCTTCTTGGGTTCGGCGCGGGCGGCGGTGGCAAACATTATGTTTGCTGCGGCGGCGGTGACACCCACTGACAGGGCATAGCTCATGAAGTCGCGGCGGGACAGCTTGCCCTGGCCTGCGGCCCGTGCAGCCTGCTTTAATCTCATTTCAAATTCGGTCATGCGTTTTCTCCTTGGTGACCTGCTGGTTCTTGGGTCGGAGAAGATGGACTGATTGGCTAATTCCACATGGCAAACCTTGTGCCAGCCAAAAAGTCGCGCCGTCTCCCCGTTTTCTTTGTTTTTACTTGGAAATCCTTGCTGGACCTCTCGGCTTTTAGCCTGTCATTTAATCGTGCATTCGTCAATGGCCGACAGGGCCACAAGTTGGTGAATTGATTGAACCAAATGCTGTCGCACAACGTATGAAAACGACACTCTTTGAGGAAAGAACGCCATGAAGGCTCGCATCTTCACAGTTTTGGATTCCGGACTTATGGTGGGTGCCGGATTTTTTTGGAGATGGACGCTGTGACGCAAAAAACTAGCACAGGCAAACGCACAGGACTGCTGGCGAGACTCGTCCTCTTTACGGCGCGGCGTCTTTTGCCACGCGACCTCAAGGGTTCCATTACCGTTTCACTGCCATCAGGCGAAATGGTGATGCTGGGTACGCCTGACCCCGACATTTTCGCTGATCTCACCCTGCGGAACTTCAAGGTCATCTGGGCCAGCATCAAGCGCGCGCAACTCGGATTTTTTGAGAGCTATTTCAAAGGCGATATTGAAAGCAGCGATCCAGCTGGACTGTTCAAGTTCTACCTCACCAACCGGGCAGCCCTCGACAAAGCATCCACAGGAATTTTCTTCAGCAGCCTGTTTGACAGGATATGGCACAAGAGCCGCAACAACAGCCGTGAGGGTTCCAAGGAAAACATCTCGGCGCATTATGACCTTGGAAATGACTTCTACCGCTTGTGGCTGGATGAGACGATGACGTATTCCTCGGCCGTGTTTGAAGGGGGCGGCAACAGCCTTGAAGCAGCGCAGCGCCTGAAATACGAGCGCGTGCTGGATGCCCTTGAACTCAATCCTCATCACAGCGTGTTGGAAATAGGCTCAGGCTGGGGTGGATTTGCCGAAGAAGCAGGGCGGCGGAAAGCCCAGGTTCGCGGCATCACGCTATCGCGCGAACAGCTCACTTACTCGAAAGCTCGCATCGCCAAGGCTGGGCTTGACGAAAACTGCACCTTCCATTTCGAGGACTACCGCGACACCACCGGCATGTTTGACCGCATCGCCTCAATTGAAATGATCGAGGCGGTTGGCGAAGCGCATTGGCCCACCTATTTCCGCACGCTTTACAGCCGCCTCAAGCCTGGTGGTGTTGCGGCAATCCAGGGGATCACCATTGCGGAAGCGAATTTCGAATCTTATCGCGGGGGTGTTGATTTCATCCAGCGCTATGTATTTCCGGGCGGCATGCTGCTCACCAAGACCATTCTCAAGGAACAGGCGGCCAAGGCCGGGCTGATCCTCGAACGGGTTGAAACCTTTGGCCAGAGCTATGCCACCACGCTCAAGCTCTGGCACGAACGCTTCGAGGCTGTATGGCCCGATGTGGCAAAGCTTGGCTTTGACGAAAAATTCCGCCGGGTGTGGAAGCTCTATCTCGCCTATTGCGAGGCTGGGTTTGCTGAGTCCATCGTCGATGTGGGGATATACAAGCTGCGCAAGCCTGCCTGATCACACACCGGTAAAGGGTTGCAACAGACGGCCCAGCAGGGTTTTGTGGCGTGACGGTGCTTGTGTCGCAAAAAGGCAGATGCAATCTTCTCCTGCTTCGATCACGGGGCAGTGCTCGGTTTCCTGATCAAGGTCTGCAATATCGCCCGTGCTGAACCTTCCCACCTCATCGCGGAATGCGCCCTGCAGCACCAGCGTGAGCTCACCGCCGCCATGGCCGTGTTCGAGCATGCGCATGCCCGACGCAATTTTCAGGAGCTTCAAAGATCCGGAGGTTTTCGCCGAGAGCGGCACATCAATCACGGAAAAGCCGGGTGCCTTCCTGCGCCATGGCAAGTGAGCCAAATCCTTTCCACCCAAAAGTTTTTCCAGAGGCGACCGGGATTGCCGAGCCGCAACACCGGCGGTTGCGTCGAGGCGGAGAAAGGTTGCAGAGCGGCACGTGTCTGAGACGGCATTTGCCTCAAGGCCCTCGAATATTTCACCGCCCAAGGCTTCCGCATCCCGCAAGGCTTCCCGGCATTGGGGACACATGCTGATATGAATGGATGCGGCTGTGGACAAGGCTTCGCCCAGGGTGCCTGCGGCATAGGCCAGAACTGTTGCATCGTCGAGATGATGCACAATGGTCATTGCATCCTCCCCAACAGCTTTCGCATGCGGCGATAGGCGAGCCGCATGCGGGATTTGACGGTTCCAAGGGGGAGGTCAAGTTGTTTGGCAATCATGACCTGTGGTACGTCATCCACATAGGAAAGGATCAATAAATCGCGCTGCTCGGCCGGAATTTGTGCAAGTGCGCGGGCGACCTCGCCATCAGCCTGGGCCTGGATCAATCTGTCATCGCCTCGAATTTCTGTTGAAGCTGCGTCAAAACCTTCGAGATCCACGAAATAGGCAGAGGATTCGCGGCGCAAACGGTCGATACGCAGGTTGCGGGCAATGGTGAAAATCCAGGTCGACACAGCCCCTCGCCCGGCCTGGTATTGGCCAGCCCGCAGCCAAACTGCAATCATGGTTTCCTGTACGAGATCTTCTGCCAGTTCGGGTGAGGCACCTTTGCGCAGCATGAAGTTTTTCAGGCGGGGCGCGAAATAATCAAATACTATAGCGAAAGCCCCTTTGTCGCGTTCACTTGCCACCCGCGCAAGGAGTGCCGCAAAATCACAGCGGGCTTCTGGCAGCGGGATATTGGACTTCTCAGCCATTGGAAGCGGTGGGGCCAGCATTCAGGATTTCCGGTAAACTCCGGCTGCTTGTTATGCCTTTTTCCACATTATGGATCACTGCAGCTTCCGTTCGATCTGCTCATTGAATTCCTTGGTAAGCACTCTCTTTTTGCCCTCAAATGCATCGATTTTGCCCCATACGATCCAGTGGGTTTTGGTAGATGTGAGCCTGCCATAGGTTTCGGTGCGCACCTGCCATTTTCCGCGCTTTAGCTCCTCGGTCCAATGGGTTTCCATTTTCGCTGACAGCGGATCATCCGGCAGGATAGTGTAAGTTTCACGGCCTATAGAATAGGTTTGCAATTTATGCGCCACAATTTCATTACGACCGAAATCATCAATGATTTCCATCCGCATTTCGCCAGACTTGGGATCAATTGTCGTATCACGCGCGTGCCTGGGTTTGCTGAGCTCCTTGAGCTTCAAAGGTTCAGCGGCGTCGGCTTGTTGCCAGACTACGGGGGTTTCATGTTCAACGGGTTTGCGGACGGGAAGGTGGAGCGCTGATTTTCCGGCATAGACCGTGAGGGTTACGGGTTCAGGCGCTGGCCACATCATGGGGAAATAGCTGGTGGAAATGCTGACGCGCAATTTGTGGCCTACGGGCACACGGTAGGCAATGTCGTCAAGCTTGATCCTTATGCTGTAGCGCTGGCCGGGATTAAGTGCTGTGGGCGTCTCGCGGCTGTTGCGCATGCAGAGATTTTGCAAATGAAAGGTGATGCGCGAGACTTCGCCCGAGGGCCAGACATCATTCAACCGGATGGCGACAGATGCAACGGGCTTATCCACAGTGAAATCGATTTCGACTTCGGTCTGGCCCACAATATCGATCGCTGCTTTCAATGCGGGTGTGTCGAAGGTGAGCGACTGGGCATCGTCCTTGGCCTGATCACCGGGAAATTCAGGACCGAGCCAGATGATGCAATATTCGCCGCCGTCGGCGCCGGTGGTTTGCCGTGATGAAATTTTCAGGGGTTTTTCCTGGCCAGGTGCTCCAGCAATTCCGGCTTCGGTCAGAAACCATGTTTTCACTTCAGTATTACCCACGCCCCACATGGATTCGGCAATCCAGCGACCCGGACGATGGGTTTTCAACGTGCCGGGCTTATCGGCATCCATGATGTAGACGCGGTAATCGGGATCACGCGAGACTTCAGTTGCCTCATCTTTCAGCCATTGGTTCCACCAGCGCAGCATTTCCTGCAGGAAACCGATACGCGGTTCAGGGATGGCAAAATGCGGATACTTGTGCGCCCAAGGGCCGATGATGGCTTTCCGCGTGGTACGCAGGCCTTTCATGAGGCGTGGCACGGCATTGGAATAAGCGTCGTTCCAGCCACCGACCGCGAGCACAGGCGCTTCTATGGCCGAATAATTTTCGCATACCGAGCCATGCCTCCAATAGGCGTCACGATGGGGATGCTGCAGCCAGGGAATGAGCAGGAAGGGTTCGGCCTCCAGGCGCTCCAACCACATCTTGCGCCATTTCGCGCCGACAATTTGCGGGTCGGGCGGACGCGAGGAATAGGCCAGCATGGTAGCAGCCCAGCCCAGGTTTTCGTTAAGCAGCGTTCCACCCTTGTAATGGATGTCATCTTCATAACGGTCATCGGTCGAGCAGATCGTGACAATGGCCTTGAGGGCAGGCGGCTTGCGGGCCGCAACCTGCAGCGCATTGAAGCCGCCCCAGGAAATACCAAACATGCCGACCTTGCCATTTGACCATTTCTGCCGCGCGATCCAGGCAATCACTTCCAAAGCGTCATCCTGTTCCTGCTTGGCATATTCATCCAGCATCACGCCGTCGCTGTCGCCGCAGCCCCGCATGTCGACGCGTATCGCGGCATAGCCATGGCCAGCGAAATAGGGATGGGTGAGCGCATCGCGCAGGATCGTGCCATCACGCTTGCGGTAGGGAAGATATTCGAGAACCGCAGGCACGGGCTTTTTCTCGGCGTCCACGGGAATCCACATGCGGGCCGCGAGCTTTTTCCCGTCTGACATGGGAATCCACAAATTCTCTACCTCCTTGGTCTTGTGTGGAAATTTCTTGATGGTCTTGATCGTCATGAAAACCTCATATCTGGGGATAGGCAAAGTTGTGGACGGCATCCACAATAGCGGAAAAACTCTTTCGCGCGGGCACACTCATGTGCCTGGCACGCAAGAATGCATGCACGAGCAGGGGCTCGTGGCGGACAGTGGCCGTCACACCTGCCAAACGCAGCTGCCTGGCATAATTTTCGCAATCATCACCCAAGGGGTCCATTCCGGCTGCCACCAAAAAAGCTGATGGAAGATTTTTGAAAAAGATTTCGCGCAACGGCTCGGCATATTTGTGCCCCTGCCCCCTATAAGTGTCGCGGTAATAAATCACGTCCTGCGTCGTGAGGCCCAATGCATGAGCCTGCGAGACATAGGAACCTTGTGTGAGATCACCGCCAAGGCCTGGATAGATGAGGACCTGTCCGGCAATCTGTGGCCCTGCAACATCGCGGGCCTTGAGGGCCAAGGCGGCCGACAGATTGCCCCCGGCACTGTCACCGCCCACTATGACCTTGGCAAAACGGCGCGAGAGTTCGCACAGCACATGCCATGCGTCTTCAAAAGCTGCGGGAAAGGGATGTTCCGGCGCCAAGCGATACTGCACGCCCACTACAGCCACATCAGCGCGGTCACATATTTCCGCACATATGTCATCGTGGCTCTCGAGGCCGCCCAGAACATAGCCGCCGCCATGCAGATAGAGGAGGACAGGAATGCCTTCGCACGCCCTCGGCTCATAGAGGCGGCAGGGAATGGCATTCACCAAAAAATCCGTGACCTTGACAGACTTCGGTCGGGCTTTTCGGAAATGCGCGCAATAGATGTCGTAGAAGGCGCGCTGCTGGGATATGTTGAAATTCACCGCATCAGCGGGATAGAGGCGTTCGCCTTCAATCATGAAGGCGCGAAGTCCTGAGTCTTTCAGCGCAGAAAATTTGTTTTCCAGAGGATCGGCCATGTCGCCGTCCAGCCTAGCTTTTCCCATAGAGCTACGGCAAGCACTCTCTGTGACCCAAGCTTCGCAGAGCTTCGACGATTGCCTTGAAGCCTGCCGCTGCGGGTTGGCTAACGTGGCGGGCACGCATATAGGAATGCGCCAGAGCTGGTTCTTCCCGGAGGGTTACGGGAACGCTAGAAGATTTCAATTTTTCCGCAAAGACAATGCCATCATCATACAAAGGATCATGGGCTGCCACGGTAATATAGGCAGGTGGCAGGCCTTTCACATCGGAGGCTGTATTGGGTACGGCCTTGGAATCAGTCCAATTCGGATTTCCCGCAGGGCCTAGAAAACTTTCGAGAAAGAAAATCATTTCCTCCCGTGTGAGGCATGGGGCGTTGGCGTTACGCTTATAAGAGGCCGTGTTCACGTCAGCGCCAAGGACGGGATAGATCAGGACCTGCCCCAGCAATTGCGCTGCACCGGAATCGCGAAGCGCCATGCATAGGGCAACGCTCATCTGCCCGCCCGCGCTGTCACCTGCTGCAAGGATGCGCTCGGGATCAATGCGAAACGCCCGTCCAGCACTTTGCATCCATGTCAAGACCTTGAGCGCATCCTCAAGCTGGGCAGGATGGGGATGCTCAGGCGCCAGGCGGTAATCCACCAGCACCACCACCACATCCGCCTGATCTGCCATTTCAGCTGCCATGTCATCATGGGTTTCGCAGGAGCCCAGAACCCAGCCGCCTCCGTGGAAATAAATGACGGCGGGCTTGGGGGCTTCGCCTGGCGGACGAAAGACGCGGACATGAACGCTGTCCACATCAATATTTTCCACCAGCAGGCGCTGAGGTCTGGGTGCACGGAACATGCGGCAGACGGCATCCCAGGCCTTGCGCTGCCGCGGCAAAGGCCAGGTAGCACTTTCCGGCGGAGAGTGCCTTGATAGCTCGCGGTAGAAGGTCATCATGCCTTCATCAATGTTCTGCACCATCATGATTGTTTGAGACTTGCACGAATGGCTGTTAGAAGTCTATTTCCTATCATGATTTGGCCCTGGAATGAAAAGAAGATTGCAAGCGCTGCTGCGCCGGAGCAGAAATCCGCGCGCATTGACGACGGTGATGTTCTGGTTACCGCCCTGCCCGACCCGATGCTCCTGCTCGATTCACATGGCAATATCATCAGGGCAAATGCAAATGCGCAAGAGATCCTGGAGGCTTCGGTAATCGGACTGCATATCTCGCAGGCCATTCGAGCACCGGCGGTTCTCGAAGCGATCACCCATGGCAAGGCCGCGCAGGTTGACTATGAGGTGCGGGGGGCCCGGGCGCGGCATTTTGAAGTCCACATCGCACCCTTGGCTCATGCCCTTGAGAACGGAGGCGTATTGCTCCTTGTACTGAAGGACCTGACCCGGGAACAACAGATTGAACGCATGCGCTCGGATTTCGTGGCCAATGCCAGCCATGAGTTGCGCACGCCGCTTGCATCGCTTTCTGGCTTCATTGACACGCTGCAAGGGGCGGCACGCGCCGACGAAAAGGCACGGGACAGTTTTCTGAACCTGATGCGGGAGCAGGCTGAACGCATGAAACGGCTCATTGACGATCTCCTGTCATTGTCGCGCATCGAGATGAATGCGCATCTCCTGCCTTCGGCAAAGGTTGATCTGGCTGATGTGGCGGGCCACGTGGGAGACAGTTTGCAGAGCATGGCCAAGGCCGAGAACATCACCATAAAACTTGACGTAACGAAGCCTCTCGTGGTCACCGGTGACCGCGATGAGCTGGTGCAGGTGGTCCTGAATCTTGTCGAGAATGCCATAAAATATTCCAACCCGAACAGCCACGTGCGGATTGTGGGCAAGCAGGAGGCCAACAGGATTTCTCTCAGTGTCATTGATCAGGGGCGCGGCATTGCAGAAGAACATATTCCAAGACTGACCGAACGCTTCTACCGCATCAGTGTACAGGAGAGCCGGTCGCGTGGAGGGACCGGGCTTGGACTTGCCATCGTCAAACACATTCTCATGCGACACCGGGGCAGGCTTGTAGTGACATCCGAGGTGGGCCAGGGGAGCAACTTCACCGTGCAGCTTCCGGTTTCTTAATACGCAGTCTTTTCAACGACTTATATCGTCGCAAATATGTGATAAAAGCGTTGCATAACCATCATCAATGCTTCGTAGTTTCCCGTTCGTCAATCAGCAGGAGAAACATCACATGACAAAATTATTGATCGCCGTCAGCGCAATAGCGCTATTTGCAGGCCCGGCCCTTGCGCGCGACCAGATCCGCATCGTGGGCTCGTCCACGGTTTATCCCTTTACCACAACGGTTGCCGAAAACTTCGGCAAAAGCTCTGGCATGAAAACCCCTGTGGTTGAAGCGACCGGCACGGGTGGCGGCATGAAGCTGTTCTGTGCTGGTGCTGGCGATGATACGCCGGATTTCACCAATGCCTCACGCCGCATCAAGAAATCGGAATTTGACGAATGCGCCAAGAACGGCGTCACGGACATCGTGGAAATCAAGGTTGGCTTTGACGGTCTTTCTGTTGCTGCGGCCAAGAACGCGCCTGATATGAAACTTACCAAGGAGCAGCTGTTCATGGCCCTCGCCAAGCAAGTGCCCGACAAGGACGGCAAGCTGGTGAATAATCCTTACAAGATGTGGAGCGACATTGATCCTTCGCTGCCCAAGGAAAAGATCGAAGTTCTAGGCCCTCCTCCTACATCCGGCACGCGTGACTCCTTCATGGAACTGGCGCTTGAGCCCGGCGCCTCCAAATTCAAGTCACTTGCCGAACTGAAGAAATCTGATGCAAAAGCCTATGATGCGGTGTGGAAATCCATGCGTGAAGATGGCGCCTATGTGGAAGCTGGCGAAAACGACAATCTCATTGTGCAGAAGCTGCAAGCCAATCCTGCGGCACTTGGCGTATTCGGCTATTCCTTCCTCGAAGAGAACAACAGCACGATCAAAGGCATAGAGGTTGAAGGCATTTCACCTTCCTACGAAACCATTGCTTCGGGTGATTACAAGATGTCACGTCCCCTGTTCATCTACGCCAAGAAGCAGCATGTGGGCCAGGTTCCCGGCATGGCGGAATTCGTGGCTGAATATGTGTCACCCAAGGCGCTTGGCAGCGATGGCTATCTCGCTGACAAGGGTTTGATCACATTGCCGGATGATCAGGCAGAAAAGTCACGCACCATGGCCCAGGCCATGACGCCAATGACCAGTGACGGTCTCAAGTAGCGAGACCTGAAGAAGCGAGTGGGGCCATTTTGCGGATGTACCAAAGGGCCTCATTCGATAATAATTCCTTCACAGGAAGTGGAAGCAAAGTGAACGTACGCAGATGATCATATGGACGTTCGCCATCATTGCCACTGTGATTGTCCTGGGATTTCTGGTGGGGCGTTTGCGCGCGCTGGGCATGGCCCGCGCGGGCATAGGCACATTGCATTCGCTTCCGACATATCATGGGCTGCTGGTGGGTTCCGCGGGATTTCTGGGTGCGGCAATTGCCGCAATTGCCGTTGCCTTTCTTGACGCGAGCCCTGCTTTCTTTGCGCCAGCTGCCGCGGCAATTTTGGGCACAGGGGCAATTGCCGCCACCAATACCCTGATTTCCAGAAATTTCCGGGCACGCAATTATTTTGAAGCCTTGGTGAGGATGGTGCTCGTTGTTAGCTCCGGGGTGGCCATCCTGACCACCATGGGCATCGTGTTTTCCGTGCTGTTTGAAACACTGGCATTTTTTCGCGAAGTCTCCCCCATTGCATTCCTGTTCGGCACGCATTGGGCGCCTACGTCAACGCCACCCTCATTCGGCATTTTACCTCTTTTGGCAGGCACATTGCTGATCACCGTCATTGCCGTTGCGGTGGCAGCACCGCTCGGATTGTTCTCGGCCATTTATATGGCGGAATATGCCAGCCGAAGCGCGCGGGGTGTTTTCAAGCCCGTGCTGGAGATGCTGGCCGGCATTCCAACCGTTGTGCTGGGCTTTTTTGCAGCCCTTACCGTGGCACCCCTCATCCGCCGCGCCGGTGAAACACTGGGTTTGAATGTGGCATCGGAATCAGCCTTGGCGGCAGGGCTTGTCATGGGGATGATGATCGTGCCGCTCATTTCTTCGCTGGCTGATGACATCATCAATGCCGTGCCGCAAACCTTGCGGGATGGGTCCTATGCGATGGGGGCCACAAAATCCGAGACCATAAAGCGCGTGGTTCTGCCGGCTGCGTTGCCCGGCATTGTATCAGCGTTCATCCTTGCCATTTCGCGCGCCATTGGCGAGACCATGATTGTGGTGATGGCCGCGGGCCTTGCGCCGAACCTCACCTTCAACCCGCTTGCAGCCGTTACCACTATCACCGTGCAGATTGTCACGCTTTTGGTGGGCGATCAGGAATTCAACTCCGCCAAGACACTTTCGGCCTTTGCATTGGGATTTGTGCTTTTCACCTTCACGCTGGTCCTCAATTATATCGCGCTGCGCGTTGTGCAGAGATACCGGGAACAATATGACTGATGCCTTCACCGCCCGGCGCTACCGGAGCGAACGCAGGTTCCGCCTTTATGGGGTGTTGGCGCTTGGCATATCCATGCTGTTTTTGTCCTATCTGCTTTTCGACATCATATCCAAGGCGGTGCCGGGTTTTGTTGAAAGCCGTGTTACACTCAATGTTTCCTTGGATGCCACAAAAATTGACGCTGCCAACATCAAGGGCAGTGATTTTGATGGCTTGCTGAAAGAGACCTTGCGGGCCGAGTTTCCCGATGTCACCACGCGTGGCGACAAGAAGAAACTGACAGCGCTTTTATCTTCGGCTGCGGGCGATGACCTGCGGTCGCTGGTTATCGCCAATCCAGCGCTCATTGGCACAAAGGTGCGTTATCCCGCCCTGCTGAGTGACGAGGCTGATCTCTTCCTCAAGGGCGTGGCTGGCGGCAGCGCGCTGGATGAGGCGAAGGCCAAATTTCTTGCAGCTTTACGTGACAGGGGTGACGTTGAAAAACATTTCGCGTTGCGGTTCTTCACGTCAGGTGATTCCCGTGAACCGGAACAGGCGGGCATTCTTGGCGCCGTGATGGGATCTCTGCTGGCATTGCTGGTGACGTTGGGCCTCAGCGTGCCTTTGGGAATTGCCGCTGCACTTTATCTGGAAGAATTTGCACCCAAAAACCGCCTCACCGATTTCATCGAGGTCAACATCAACAATCTTGCAGCGGTGCCATCCATCATCTTCGGGCTCTTGGGGCTTGCATTGTTCATCAATGTTTTCGGCATGCCGCGTTCTGCGCCGGTGACCGGAGGCTTGGTTCTGGCCCTTCTGGTGCTGCCTACCATTATCATTGCCGCGCGCGCGGCATTGCGGGCCGTGCCGCCCTCCATCAAGGAAGCCGCCCTGGGCGTTGGGGCCTCGCACCAGCAAGCGGTGTTTCATCATGTTCTGCCGCTGGCTGTCCCTGGTATCCTCACTGGCATCATTCTGGGCGTGGCCCGCGCCCTTGGCGAAACAGCGCCCCTTCTCATGATCGGCATGGTGGCTTTCATCGTTGATGTGCCGAAAGGCTTTTCGGATGCCGCGACAGTTCTGCCGGTGCAGATATTCCTGTGGTCTGACCTTCCCGAGGTTGCCTTTCAGGCGCGAACAGCGGGCGCCATTGTTGTTCTGCTTGTCATATTGTTCTCCTTCAATGCACTCGCCATATATCTCCGCAAGCGCTTTGAGCGGCGCTGGTAAAGGACCCCCATGGACGTTTCCCTTCCAAAAAGACCCGCTTCCGCCAAACGCCCGCATATTCTTGAGGAGCGGCCGATCAAGATCACGGCGCGGGATGTGAATGTCTATTACGGCGAGAAACACGCCATCAAGCATCTGTCGATTGATATTCCCGATCGCGCAGTTTCAGCCTTCATCGGTCCATCGGGCTGCGGCAAATCCACGTTCCTGCGCACGATCAACCGGATGAATGACACCATTCCGGGCTGCCGCGTAGAAGGTGAGGTGCTGGTTGACGGCGAAAACATCTATGATCCGAGACTTGATGTGGTGCAGCTTCGGGCGCGTGTCGGCATGGTTTTTCAGAAGCCCAATCCCTTTCCAAAGTCGATCTTTGAAAACGTCGCTTATGGCCCGCGCATTCACGGAATGGCACGGTCCAAAACCGATCTGGAGGAGATTGTCGTCAACAGTCTCAAGAAAGCCAGCCTGTTTGAAGAGGTGAAGGATCGTATGGGCCATTCGGGCACCAGCCTCTCCGGCGGCCAGCAGCAACGGCTGTGCATTGCGCGCGCGATTGCGGTCAATCCGGAAATCATCCTGATGGATGAACCCTGCTCGGCGCTTGACCCCATAGCATCAGCGCGCATTGAGGAACTGATTGACGAGATTCAGAAAAATTACTGCATCATCATCGTGACCCACTCCATGCAACAGGCTGCACGGGTATCGCAGCTCACCGCTTTCTTCCATTTGGGGGATCTGGTGGAAGTTGGCGACACAGACGAGATGTTCACACGACCAAAAGACCCGCGCACACAGGACTATATCACAGGCCGCTTTGGCTGACGTCGCAATGGAGTAAGACATGCCAGACCATACCGTCAAAGCTTATGATGAAGAACTTGGTTCCCTCAAGAAGATGGTGGCTCATATGGGCGGGCTGGCCGAGGAGCAGCTGGCCAATGCCATAGCCGCCATTTCACGGCCGGACACGCGCCTTGCCGACCAGGTGATTGCCCATGATGAAAAACTTGATGTGATGGAACAGCAGATTGAGGAAAAGGCCATTCTCACCATCGCCAAGCGGCAACCCATGGCGCATGACCTTCGGCAGATAATCGTCACCATCCGCATTGCCGCTGATCTCGAGCGCATCGGGGACTTGGCCAAGAACACGGCCAAACGCACCCATGCCATTACCGAACAGATGCCGCGCAAACTCATTTCTGGGCTCGCCCGCATGGGAGGGCTGGCGCAGGAGCAACTCAAGAATATTCTTGATGCCTATGCCCACAGCGACGCCTCGAAGGCCATGGAGGTGTGGAGGTCGGATGAGGAAATCGATGCGCTGTATAATTCCATTTTCCGCGAACTCCTGACCTATATGATGGAAGACCCGCGGATGATTGGCCCGTGCACGCATCTACTGTTCGGCACGAAGAACATGGAGCGCATTGGCGACCACACCACCAATATTGCCGAAAACATCTATTACCTTGTGCATGGCCGGACTATCGCCGAGGCACGGCCCAAGAAAGATGCAACTAGTCTTACCCCCATAGCCACGAAATCCAAGGACTGACAATGTCTGCTTCAATCCTGATCGTTGAAGATGAAGAACCGATCCAGATTCTGCTGAAATATAATTTTGAGGCTGATGGCTACCGCGTGCGGGCGACTGCCCAGGGCGAAGATGTGGCCCATCTGGTGAATGAGGAAAGGCCCGATCTCGTCATCCTGGATTGGATGCTGCCCGGCATTTCGGGCATTGAGGTTTGCCGGCTGCTGCGCGCACGACCAGAGACGCGCGATATTCCGGTAGTCATGCTCACGGCTCGTGGCGAGGAAAACGAGCGGGTACGGGGGCTGGCCACGGGGGCCGATGATTACATCGTCAAGCCCTTCTCGGTGCCTGAACTCCTGGCGCGGGTGCGGACCATATTGCGGCGGGCCAATCCTGATGCTGTGGCAGAAGTCTTGAATGCCGGCGACATTGCGCTGGACCGCAGGGCACGAAGAGTTACACGCGCCAAGCGCGATATTAACCTGTCGCCTACGGAATTTCGCCTGCTCGAACATCTCATGCAAAATCCGGGGCGGGTTTACTCCCGTGCCCAATTGCTGGATGCGGTGTGGGGCCGCGACATTTATGTGGATGAGCGCACGGTTGACGTGCATGTCGGACGCTTGCGGAAGTCCCTGCACCGGGGCCGTGAGGTCGACCCCATTCGCACTGTGCGCAGCATGGGCTATGCTTTTGATGAGAGGTTTGGCGTGGCTTAAGTAAATGGGGGCCGCCTGCGTGAGCTGAGCCCCCTACTCTTTATCCGAACTTGCGGTGGCGGCGGTCCTGCATGGGCTGATAGGCAGCGCGGGCATGATATTCGCAGTAGGGCGACTTATCACGCGGGCTGTGGCCACAGAAGCAGAATTCTTCCGAACCTGGATCGCCGATGGGCCATTTGCAGGTTTTGTCGGAGAGATGGAGAATGGTAACGCGCCCGCCTTTGGGCAGATCGACGAGACGTAGCGGTTGAGGTTCCGGCAGAGCGATCTGGCGCTGTTGCTGGGGTTCGGGGCGCACAAAAGCCTTGAGTGCTGTATTGCCAGCGCTTGGCATTGAGGGCGCCGAGGTGGGCCTGCCTGGATGGCTTGGCTCGCGGGTTTTGCGTGGTGCCCGGGGTTCTGAAGACCGAGGCTGGGTAGCGCGGCCCGACAGGTTCAGCCGGTGCACCTTTCCAATGACAGCGTTGCGAGTGACCCCCATGCCAAGCCTTGCGGCGATCTGGCTTGCGGAATGCCCCTCTGACCAAAGTTTCTTGAGAAGATCTACCCGTTCTTCGGTCCATGGCATTTTTTCTGCTCCCATGACTTGCACTTGCATATCGTTCACTTTTTGAATCCTTCATCGTTCGCGCGAGGCCCTGAGCCCGCCCGCGTGTTAACTTTGACCTGACTTTGGAACGCTACATATCGTAGCTCTAATGAGCTAAGACTACTATACGCTGTGTGCACACATCAATCATTGCCACCAGTGTTTGTTGCGTTTTCCCCAGAAATTCCTAGGCTTGCCCTTTGGTTAATAAGACCTTACCCACATCGCGAATCACGCGTCCATGCGCTGTTTTGACTCATGTGGATGAAGCTCCGACGCCAGTGCAATTGACCATGCGCGATCATGCACTTATAAGGGAAACTTGAGATTTTGCGCCGTTCCCAGAGCGGCGCATTTTGCTTTGCTGAGAAGGTTTGAAGCGATGATTGCTGCCGTTCTTCCCACTTACAACCGTGCCAAAGTCAGTTTTGAGCGGGGTGAAGGCGTGCGCGTCTTCACGCCGGAGGGTGAAGCATATCTGGATTTTGGCGCAGGCGTTGCCGTAACAAGCTGCGGACACGCCCATCCGCATCTGGTAAAGGCCCTGACCGAACAGGCCAACAAGATCTGGCACACATCAAACATCTATCAGATGCCCGGCCAAGAAAAGCTGGCGCAGCGGCTGATCGATGCAACATTTGCCGATACGGTGTTTTTCACTAATTCTGGTGCGGAGGCGCTGGAATGTTCCATAAAAACAGCACGTAAGTACCATGCGGCCACGGGCTACCCCGAGCGTTTCCGCCTAATCACCTTTGAAGGCGCATTCCACGGCCGGACCCTTGCCACAATTGCTGCGGGCGGCCAGACCAAATATCTTGAAGGCTTCGGACCAAAGGTGGAGGGTTTTGACCAGGTGTCGTTTGGTGATCATGACGCCTTGACGGCAGCTATTGGTCCCGAGACCGCAGGCATTCTCATTGAGCCGGTGCAGGGCGAAGGCGGGGTGCGGCCGGTGCCGCTGCAGTGCCTCAGGGGCTTGCGCGAGCTGTGTGACGCGCACGGCCTGTTGCTGATCTTTGACGAGGTACAATGTGGCGTGGGCCGCACGGGCAAGCTGTTTGCCCATGAGTGGGCCGGCATTACGCCTGATATCATGGCAGTAGCCAAGGGCATTGGTGGAGGCTTTCCGCTGGGTGCCTGCCTTGCCACGGAAAACGCGGCGCAGGGCATGACAGCGGGCACGCATGGATCGACCTATGGCGGCAATCCCCTGGCCACCGCTGTTGGAAATGCCGTACTCGATATTATTCTGGCGCATGGCTTTCTTGAGAATGTGCAGGGTCGCGCCCTGGTGTTGAAGCAGCAACTGGCGCGCCTGAAAGACGAGCATCCCGCAGTTATCGAAGATATCCGCGGCAGCGGCCTGATGATGGGGATCAAATGCAGGGTTCCCAACTCCGAGTTTCAGGCTGTGGCATTGGATAACAGGCTCCTGACCATAGCTGCAGGTGACAATGTGATACGGCTCCTGCCACCGCTTGTGGTGACAGATGCGGATATCACGGAAGCCGTTGGCAAGCTTGATGCAACCTGCCGCACCTTCGAAAAGAAAAAGGCCAGCAGCTGATGGGGGGGCCACAGCATTTTCTTGATCTCTCGGAGTTTGACGGACCGACGCTCCGCCACATTCTGGCAACTGCAAAGGCGCTGAAAGCCCGCCGCCATGGATTTTCGCGGGGTGCCACAGATCCCGCCAAGCCGCTTTCAGGAAAGATCATAGCGCTGATATTCCAGCAGCCTTCAACGCGCACGCGGGTTTCCTTCGAGGTCGGCATTCGCCAGCTTGGCGGCGAGACCATGTTGATTGCCGCCACCGACATGCAGCTCGGGCGCGGCGAAACCATTGGAGATACCGCGCGCGTGCTTTCGCGCTTTGTGGATGCCATCATGATCCGGGCCAAGAACCACGATGACCTGATGGAACTGGCGCGCCATGCCAGCATTCCCGTGATCAATGGTTTAACCAACAGATCACATCCCTGCCAGATCATGGCTGATATCCTGACCCTCGAAGAACATGCGGGGCCTCTGGCAGAACAAACCATTGCCTGGGTGGGTGACGGCAACAATGTGGCAGCCTCTTTTGTTCATGCAGTAGCGCTCATGGGTGGAAAGCTGCGGCTTGCCAGCCCCGCCTCATTGACGGTCAATGCCGATGCCTTGACCTTTGCCAACCGGCACAATGCAGACATCATGATCACGACTTCGGCTGAGGAAGCCGTTACGGGCGCTACCTGCGTGGTCACAGATGCTTGGGTTTCCATGCATGATGGTGACGCTACCAACCGCCACAATCTGCTGAAACCCTATCAGGTCAATGCCAAGCTCATGAAGAAGGCGAAACCACAGGCGGTGTTCATGCATTGCCTGCCGGCGCATCGCGGTGAGGAGGTTACCGCTGATGTGCTCGACGGACCGCAATCGGTTGTATTCGATGAGGCGGAGAACCGGTTGCATGCACAAAAGGCGATCCTGATGCACTGTTTTGGATTGACGTAATGCAAACCCCTGACAGCGTCATTCCCTTTGAGGTGAAACCCCTTGGCGTGCGCGGACGCATTGTGCGTCTTGGAAATGTCATTGATGACATTTTGCAGCGCCATGACTATCCGCCGACGGTGTCAGCCGTGCTGGCGGAAGCCATTGCCTTGACAGCCATGCTGGGTGCAACGCTCAAGTTCAGCGGCAAATTCATTCTGCAGACCAAGACGGACGGCCCCGTAGACATGATCGTGGCGGATTTCATGTCGCCCAACGGGGTGCGGGGCTATGCGCGTTTCAATGCTGAAAAGCTGACAACCCTTGACTCTCCCACGCAGCAGCAGCTTCTCGGCAAAGGCTATCTCGCCATGACGGTTGATCAGGGCGAGGACATGGAGCGTTACCAGGGCATTGTGCCGCTTGACGGCCATACGTTGGCGGAGGCGGCTGACATCTATTTCCGTCAATCCGAGCAAATTCCCACGCGCCTCAGGCTGGCTTCCGGTCCCCTGCTGGCGCGTGGCGAGAAAGCCACGCATTGGCGGAGCGGCGCCATCATGGTGCAGCATCTGCCCGTGGAAGGCGGGATCAGTCCAGTGGCCTTCTCATCGGGTGATAATCCCCATCCAGAAGAACAATTGCCTGAGGATGACAACTGGGTGAAGGCCAAGCTGCTGTTGGACACAGTGGAAGCCCATGAACTGCTGGACCCCACACTTTCCACCGAACAGCTGCTGTACCGGCTTTACCACGAGGACGGGGTGACAGTGTATCCCGCCAACGCAATCACGCGTCATTGCACCTGCTCGGCCTATGCGGTTGAAACCATGCTGCGGAATTTTTCCGAAGAAGACCGCTCCGACATGATCGAGAATGGCGAGATCAAAGTGGTGTGTGAATTCTGCTCCACCGAATATCGTTTTGATCCCGCCGCTTTGACATAGCTTACCCGCAATGGGCGAGAAGGCGCTGCATGAAGGCTTGGCATTTCCGCATTTCTGAAATCTCGATATATTCGTCCGGCTTGTGGGCCTGCTCTATGGAGCCTGGGCCACATATGATGGCGGGAATGCCGATCTGCTGAAAAAGTCCGGCTTCGGTGCAATAGGACACCGCATGTGTTCCATTGGCTTCCGCAAGATGCAGCGCCAGATGTTCAGCAGGTGAGTTGTCTTCGGGTGCAAGGCCCGGCACGGCGTTGGTGCGGATATTGCTGATGCCTGCCGCAGTTGCCAATTGCTTCATTGCGGGCACAAGCGTGGCGGAGAATTTCTCAAAACGCATCGGGATTTCATCAGGATCTGCCGAGGGCAGCAAACGGGTTTCCCACTGGAAGGCGCATTTGCGGGGAATGATGTTTTTGGCCGTGCCGCCTTCGATCACGCCCACATGGATGGTTGAATAAGCGGGATTAAAGCGACCGCTGGGATCGCCGCAGGTGGTGAGATCCTTGCGCATACGGTTTATTTCACCGAGCAGTTCGCCTGCCACCATGATGGCGTTCACCCCCTGGTTGGTCAGGCTGGAGTGGGCTTCGTGGCCCGTGACTTCGGTGGAAAACGTGATAGCCGATTTATGAGCGTTGACGACCTGCATGGACGTGGGTTCTCCCACGATCACCAGCTTGGGCTTTTTCATGTTATCGCGGATATGGGCAACCAGAGGCCTCACACCTTTGCAGCCCACTTCCTCATCACAGGAAAGGGCTAAATGAATGGGTGCTTGCAACGGCCTGACCAGGAATTCGGGCACCATGGCAAGCGCTACCGCGATGAAGCCTTTCATGTCACAGGTGCCCCGGCCAAAGAGGCGGCCGTCGCGTTCAAACAGTTCAAAGGGATGGCTCGACCAGTCCTGGCCATCGACCGGCACGACATCGGTGTGGCCGGACAATACGATGCCGCCTGCAATATCGGGTCCGATGCTCACAAATAGATTGGTTTTCTTTCCCGCCTCATAATCCACGCGGAAATACGGGACGCCCCAGCCATTGAGATAGGCCTCCACAAATTCAATCAGCGGGATATTGCCGTCGCGGCTGGTGGTGTCGTATGCCACGAGGCGTGCCAGCATCTGCTGCGCAGTAAAGACCTGACCCGTCATGATCAGTTCACACTATGACGGTCATAGGGGCTGTCGAGCGAAAAGGCGGGCACATCCACATCGAAGACCTCGCCCGATTCCGTTTCCATGGCGTAGCTTCCCACCATGAACCCATTCGGGGTGGAAAGTGGACAGCCCGAGGTATACTGGAAATTTTCGCCAGGCTTTAGCGTAGGCTGCTCACCCACAACGCCATCACCACGCACCTCCTGCACGCGGCCAAAGGCATCGGTTATTTTCCAATAGCGGGATTTCAACGTGACGACCTCGGCACCCTTGTTTTCCACCGTGATGGTGTAAGCCCACATGAATTTGGCCTCTTCCGGCTTGGACTGGCCTTCCAGAAAATGCGGTTGCACATTGATCAGAATATTACGGGTGACGGAGCTATACATGGTTTTGAGTTTAGCGGTTTGTGCGAAGTTTTCCACTGCCTCTCTTCGCCCCTTGCGAAACTGGTAAAAAATCCGCCAATAGGCATATGAAAATGGTTCCCCAAGGCATTTTGCCTGCCCGCGTCATCGCTGACTACTGCACGTCCGGCCATATCCTTACGGGTACTGCGCTCGATGCAGACCAAATCCAGCCTGCAAGCCTTGATCTTCGGCTAGGCGAATGGGCCTACCGGGTGCGCGCCTCATTTCTTCCGGGGCCACGCTCCACAGTAGAACAGAGGCTGCAAACGCTGGCGCTCCACCGCGTCAACCTCCGGGAAGGCGCTGTCCTCGAGACGGGATGCGTGTATATCGTGCCGCTGCTTGAATCACTGGCGCTGCCCGCTGGCGTATCGGCTGCGGCAAACCCCAAGAGTTCCACCGGGCGACTGGATATTTTCACGCGCGTAATCACCGATTATGCCCAGGAATTCGACAAGGTGGGCGAGGCTTATGTGGGGCCGCTCTATGCTGAAATTTCGCCGCGCACCTTTTCCATTCTGGTGCGAACGGGTTCCAGGCTTTCACAAATCCGGTTTCGCAGCGGCGCCACCCTTGCTTCAGACGACCTCATCCGCGAACTGCATGCGAAGGAGGGGCTCATTGCGGAAGGCGAAGTCAACATCGACAATGGCCTGGCACTGACCATTGACCTGTCGGGCGCTGACAAGGATACGCCGGTGGGCTTTCGCGCCAAGCGCCATTCAGGATTGGTTGATGTGGACAAGAAGGCAGGGCTTGAGGCGGCGGATTTCTGGGAACCCATCTGGCAGCGCGGATACCTCGTGCTTGATCCTGACCAGTTCTACATCCTGGCGTCGCGGGAAGCGGTGCGCGTGCCGCCATCGCATGCCGCCGAAATGGTACCTTTCAATCCGCTGGTAGGAGAATTCCGCGTGCATTATGCGGGATTCTTTGATCCGGGCTTTGGCCATCAATCAGGACACGGCGAGGGAGCCCGCGCGGTGCTGGAAGTGCGATCGCATGAGGTGCCGTTCATTCTGGAAGACGGGCAAATTATCGGGCGGCTGGTTTATGAGCCACTCACCGAGCTTCCCTCCCAGGTTTACGGCCAGGGCATCGGATCCAACTACCAAAAGCAGGGGCTCAAGCTTTCCAAGCATTTCAAACCCTATGATCTTGGCAGGCGCTAGCTTTTTCACGCCACGGACCGCGCCAGCGCCAGTTCATTGAAGATACGCTGCTGCCTTGCCAATTCTTCTCGCAACGGCTCAAAAATCCAGCGCTCCAGCGTGCGCGGGGAATAATCTATGAGCCCGTTGGGACAATGGCGGTCATCGTCCCAACCGGGATGGTTCATGATGGGGTACAGACAAATGCCTTGAACCGGCACGCCGCTGCGAATAGCGGCAAGCACTTCCTGGCAAACGTAACGCAGCCACCCGGGGCGCAGATCATCTTCGATCCCGGTTTCAGCAATCACAATATCGCAGCCATATCTTGCATAGTTGTCCTGCAGGATTGAAGTAAAACTGCGCGCCAAGGGACCCTCCACATCTATCGGCCCGCCATTGACCATCCATTGATTATGGCAATAATAATTGATGCCAATGATATCCATGTAGCGCCGCGCTCCGCCGAGCTGGGGATGCGCGAGCCCTGCAAGCATGTTCCAGGCCGCGAATTGCGCCTGATTCTGCGAAAACGCCTGGGCTTGCGTTTGGGGATCAGCCGAATCGGGAATGACATTTATCGCGGGTTCGATATGAATGAACCTGGCTTGCGGCAAGATATTCCAGATCGCCTCCATTGCGGCAATGGAGGAGCGGACGAGCTGGATTTTCATTTCGTCGCCCCTCTCCTGCCCAAAGGGGTAAAACACCGCAAACTGGCCTGCGGCCCAGGCTGTAAAGGAAATTTCATTCACCGGCACAAACAGCGGCACATCATCGGTTTCACTTGCAAACAGCCGGGCCACTGCGCCGGCAAAAGCTTCGAACCTGTCAACAAATTGGGGTGACCATATATCCAGGTCATCGGGCCAACCATAATGCAGCAGATCCCAAACGACCTGCGTGCCGGCCTCACGCGCCGCGCGGAGCATGGGCAGAAAACTTGACCAATCATAGACGCCGGGTGCTGTTTCAATCAAATGCCAACGTAAACCATCACGGACCGTGCGAATGCCAACACTTGCCAGCAATTTATAATCTTGGCCGGCATTGATGTCATGCGCGGTCGAATTTATCACATCGCGGCGCAGACCATCCCTGCGAATATGCGTGGAGCATTCAAAGCCGCCCTGAAAAAAACTTTCAAATTTGAAATGCTTCATTGCACGGTTCGCTTCCGCAGCGTTTCTGATTGCGAAATGCGGCTGAACATATGATGCTCGCGCATGCTGTCGCGCCGGCGCTTGGCCCAATCCTCGCCATACTCGTTGGGCATCACCAGCGGCACACTGAGACATTCACTGTGCACGGGCAGAACATCGCGCCAGTCGTCGATGAGTTTCTGGTATGCCTTGCCTACATTTCTGATCTTGCGGTCAAGATCAAACAGGCCGAGCGGATTGACCCGTCCATTGTCCTCGCGAAGTGCTGTGTCCCAATCGACCTGGTCTGTGAGCGAGTACCAGGTGAAGCCCACCGTCGGCACTCCGGAGTTTCGCACACGCAGCACATTGGCAAACTGCTTCTTCAGCCAATTCACCGCTTCATCGCCATTTACACCTTCCTTCAGGTTGGTTTCGGTGTGCATGACCGGGAGCCTGTAACGATCGTGGTATTGCCGCGTGATTTCGTTGTAGCCAAAAATTTCGCCAGAGGCGCAGGTCATGCCATCAGCAGACACGCGATGCTCGTTGGTGATATAATAGTCATTGCCCAGGATGCAGTGCTGCTTGAGGTTGTTGGCCATGAAGAATTGATATTCATCGCGGCTCATGCCGCCGTCCAAAAGATATTCGTAGACATCCGAATTCACCTTTCTTCCATAATTCAAATCCAGTGACAGAAATCTTTTGGCATTGAGCCAATCTGCTTTCGACAAGGCCAAGGGATTTTCCGCGTGGAAATATTCAGACGATTCACTCTGAATAAAAATCGCGTCCGGCCGATGATCCAGAATGGAATGCATGGCGAGCACATTGGCCTTCACGATATTCTTGAGGGCGGTCACGAAAGAGTAATCAGAATGAAGTTGTTCGTTCCACCATCCATAGGCCCCCGAAAAAGTGGCGCAGATAAACATTTCGTTGACGGGGGTATAAAGTTGCACCCACGGAAAACGCTGGGCAAAAGCCGCTGCATATTCTGCGAAGAGGCCTGGAAAATCGGGATTTTGAAAATTGCCAATCCAGTCTGGCACGCCAAAGTGGCAAAGATCCACAATGGGAACGATTCCCATTTCCTTCAGCGCTGCAAAGGTTTCGTCGGCGAAATCCCAATCATAATGACCGGCACTGCGAAACGACGTGTAAAGAGGCGGGCCGTAGCGAAGGAAATGCACGCCGATCGACCTGACCAATTCAAAGTCTTCCCGCCAGCGCTGATAATGGCCGCACTTCTCCATTTCGTCAACTCTTTTGCGACCGTTCTGTATTGTAGGAATACTGTTTTCTATGCCGGTCGCAAACATGAACTGGGAGTGGAGGAAGCTCATAAGAGTCCTTTATGCATTAAGCAGGTGAATGAAAAATATAATATTTATCCGGGAACTTAGTTCCCGCAAAACTCATTAACCAGTCAGACTGCCACCCGCTTAAGATTGGAATGTGTAAAATGCATAGCCTGAGCAAGTTCAATGCCGCTTCGCCTCAACTTAAAGTCACTGCTACTGGTTCAAATCAAAATATACCAAAAAACCAGCTCATATGCTTCTCGCATTTGCGCTGGAATTTCGTTTTTCAAAGGCCACAGCATCTTTTGGTGAGAGCGGCAAAATTTTATGAGGTGATATTTTTCGAGGAGCCTATTTTTGGCCGCTATGAAAAGGCGCATCTCGACATGTCTTACTCGTCAGATGGGGTATTGGTGGTGGTACCCATGCTGCCCAGCGGGATCAATAGCAAAGAACAAACGGTGATGTTGCGCAGCCTGGCTTCCATGCTGCTGTCAAACCGCCCGAGCAAGTCGAGAATTGCCTGGTATTACACCCCCATGGCGCTGGAGTTCACGGATGGATTTGATTTCGAAGCGGTCGTTTATGACTGCATGGATGAGCTGTCGGCGTTCAAGAATTCTCCCAATAATATCAGTATTTTGGAAATGGGCTTAATGTCGAAAGCCGACGTCGTTTTCACTGGTGGATACAGTCTGTATGAAGCCAAGGTCAATCAGCACCACAACATCCATGCATTTCCCAGCAGCATTGATACCAGCCATTTTGGCAAGGCTCGCTCGGTCGGACTTGCAGAGCCCGAGGACCTAAAGCCCATTCCATATCCGCGCGTGGGATTTTTCGGCGTGATAGACGAGCGCACAGACCTCGAGCTGTTGTGGAGGCTGGTAAGCCAGCGACCAGATTTGCAGTTTGTCATGGTAGGGCCTGTTGTCAAAATTGATCCCGACAGCTTGCCGCGCATGAGCAACATCCATTGGCTGGGCCAGAAAGACTATAAGGCGTTGCCGAATTACCTGGGCCATTGGGATGCAGGCTTCATGCCTTTTGCGCTGAATGAATCGACCCGTTTTATCAGTCCAACAAAGACTCCGGAATATCTGGCCGCGGGGATTCCCGTGGTGTCAACGCCGATACGCGACGTCGTGCGTCACTGGGGTTCTTCTGGCGTGGTTGAGATTGCCCACTCCGCCGAAGACATGTCCTGCAAGATTGACCAGGTTTTGCAGCAGAACAAATCCCAATGGCTGGAGAAAGTGGATGTCCTGTTGGCGCCCATGTCGTGGGATCTCACGTTCAAGTTGATGAACAAACTCATTCGACAGAATTTGCGCGTAAAGCGCCCCAATCCATATGGCTCTGGGAGCATTAAAGGCAACCATGTAGAGGAAGACCTGCATGTTTGATTGGTTAATCGTTGGCGCTGGCTTTGCTGGGAGTGTGTTGGCGGAGCGCTTGGCCAGGATTAGAAACGAAAAGGTTCTCCTGATTGACAAACGTCCGCACATTGCTGGCAACGCTTATGACAAGTTCGATGACGCGGGACTACTTATTCATAACTATGGCCCGCATATTTTTCACACAAATGCCCAACCGATCTTCGAATATCTCTCTCAATTCACCAAATGGCGGCCTTATGAGCACCGCGTGCTGGCCGAAGTAGATGGTCAGCGCGTACCGATTCCCATCAATCTCGACACAATCAATCAACTGTACGGCCTGTCGCTGACGTCCGATGAGTTGGACGCATTCTTCAAAAGTAAGGCAGAGGCTGTTTCCGAGATAAAAACATCGGAAGACGTTATTGTCAGCAAAGTGGGGCGCGAGCTCTATGAAAAATTTTTCCAGGGTTACACGCGCAAGCAATGGGGCATGGATCCTTCTGAGCTTGACAAGTCGGTCACAGCGCGCGTGCCCACGCGAACCAACCGGGATGATCGGTACTTTGAGGATAAATACCAATTCATGCCTTTGGCTGGCTACACTGAGATGTTTCAGAACATGCTGGATGATTCAAACATAACGGTGGAACTTGGGACTACGTATCAGAATGCCAGAAACCGGGTGAAGTACCGGCATCTAGTCTTCACGGGACCGGTCGACGAGCATTTTGAATATTGTTTTGGAAAACTTCCATATAGGTCATTGCAGTTCGAGCACCGAACTTTGAAAGAGGAATGGCACCATCCTGTTGCTGTGATAAACTACCCGCAAACCGAAAAATTCACGCGTGTCACTGAATACAAACATCTTACAGGTCAAAATCATCCACAAACGAGCGTGACGTATGAGTATCCATCTTCCACGGGCGACCCTTACTATCCCATTCCAAGCCCTGAAAATCACGCGCTGTATAAAAAATACGAGCTATTGGCCAACGCAACATCGAATGTATGGTTTGCCGGGCGCTTAGCCACTTATCGTTATTATAACATGGATCAAATCGTGGGCCAGGCCCTAGCAACGTTCCGTCGCATTGAAGAAACAATTCCACGGAAATCCAATCGCACCATTGCATTCGTTGAATCACAGCGTACACTTTAGTTCGGGTGACCACCGCACTGGACGCCGGGGCTCACGTGGCCTAGCATCCCCGCATCGCGGGCGTAGTTCAGTGGCAGAACATCTGCTTCCCAAGCAGAATGTCGTGGGTTCGATTCCCATCGCCCGCTCCACTTCGTCACGCCCCATTCTGGTAACCGACGTTCACCAATCCAGTCGAGCGGACGGCGCAACGTCCCCGAAAAGTCCATCAATGCTACACTGCCATTTACAAGCCGTTAACCATGTTGCCAGTACTTCCGCCAAAATATCATTCTGGCACAGCAGGGTAACTCCCTAAACATTGACTAGAATTTTAACATCATGCACCATTGATGCGGGACTAAAGACAGCCTTTAAAAAATTGGTGCGTTGACATTTGCGTGTCAGGTGCATGATCGAAACAGCGTGAGGCAACATGCGCTGACAAAGGACTTGGTCTGTTTACATGAAAATGGATTGTTCGAAATCGGAAGCCGACGAGTTGGGCAGGGTGGCACAGCTTAGGAGTTTGGCATGGATATCGATGAGACGATGGTTTTGTCACCGTGTATGGACGTGTTGAGCAGGAGCGGTGGCCAACATCCCTTGCAGGCAATCTGCGTGGCCGTCATTGATCCCAGTTACCGCTTGAGGGAATGCATCGCTTCCCGCATTTCGGAGGGCCAGAGATTTCGGGTCGAAGGGTTTGAATCCGTTGACGATTTTTCCAGACGCGGGAGTTCATCAAGCTCGGCCATTGTGATGCTGTATGCAAAGGCCGACATGCAGAACGCGGCAAAACGCGATGTTTCCAGGTTGCAATACGACAACTCCGCCTGCCCCGTCGTAGTGCTGACCGACACGCAGGATGTCACACTGCTGACATC
>JANMAE010000098.1:0-55262 GCA_031359445.1 Hyphomicrobiales bacterium
TCAGCTAGTTGCAAAAACTGCTGGCAGGGCGCCGCTTAACCAAAAAATTCACATTCAAGCGTAATCCCTGACAGGCAAAACCTATTGGGACCCCAGGATGACGCTACGCCTTTACAACACACTCACCCGCCAGAAAGAGGACTTCAAACCCATCGATCCCGCTGATGTGCGCATGTATGTCTGCGGCCCCACAGTCTACGATTTCGCCCACATCGGCAACGCGCGGCCCGTGATTGTGTTCGACGTATTGTTCCGGCTGCTGTGCCATCTCTATGGGGAAAACCATGTCACCTATGTCCGCAACATCACGGACGTGGACGACAAGATCAACGCGCGGGCCTTGCGCGATTTCCCCGACCTGCCGTTGAACGAAGCCATCCGCCGCGTCACCGAAAAAACCGCTGACCAGTTTCAGAAAGACGTGAAAGCCCTGGGCTGCCTCGAGCCCACGCAGCAACCCCGCGCCACCGAATTCATCGGCCAGATGATCGAAATGATCCGCACACTGATCGCCAAGGGTCACGCCTATGAAGCGGGCGGCGAAGTGCTGTTCAGTGTGACATCGATGAAGGACTATGGCCAGCTCTCCAACCGCAAACTGGAGGACCAGCAAGCAGGCGCGCGCGTGGCGGTCGATGCCCACAAACGCAACGCAGGAGATTTCGTGCTGTGGAAATTGTCGAGCGCGGAAGAACCCGGCTGGGAAAGCCCATGGGGCCGCGGCCGACCCGGCTGGCACATCGAGTGCTCGGCCATGAGCGAAGCGCTGCTAGGGCAGGTCTTCGACATCCACGGCGGCGGACTGGATTTAATCTTCCCCCACCACGAAAACGAAATCGCCCAGTCAAGATGCGCGCATGGCACGAGCGTGATGGCGAACATCTGGATGCATAATGGGTTCCTGCAGGTGGAAGGACAGAAGATGTCCAAGAGCTTGGGGAATTTTTTTACCATCGAGGAATTTTTACAAACAACCAAGTTTGGTGAAACTACCTGGGATGGCGAGGTATTGCGGCTTGCAATGCTGCAAACACATTATCGCCAACCAATTGACTGGACAGTAAATTTGTTAAAGCAATCACGAAATATTTTTTACAAATGGTTAGCGATTGAGGAAAAATTACCGAATTCACTTCTGTTGCCGGAAGGTGGATTGACACAGGAATTGTTGGAGATACTTTCCGATGATCTCAACACTCCACTTTTAATGACCATGCTCCATAGATTGGCGGGCGAATCTGTTGATAGTCAAAATAGTGCGATTGAACTTGTAAATGCGCTTAGATTCCTTGGTGTATTAAGAGGATCTCCAGTTACCTATATTGATGCAATGCTTAGTTCGAAGGCCGATAGTCTAATTGAAAAACGTTACGCCGCCCGCACTGCAAAGGATTGGAAAGAATCTGACCGCATCCGCGATGAACTCGAAAAGATGGGCGTGACCGTCAAGGACAACAAGGATGGCACGACGACATGGGAGGTCAAGCGATGAGCGCGCGGTCCCCCTCATCCGTCGCTTCGCGCCACCTTCTCCCATTTGTAAGGACAAACGGGAGAAGGCGACAATCACTATCTCCTTCTCCCGTTCGCAGAATGGGAGAAGGTGCCCGAAGGGCGGATGAGGGCTCTCTTGGCAATTCTCGATGCAAGGAATTAGCATGACCCGCGAACACATCTTCCTCTTCGACACCACGCTGCGCGATGGCCAGCAGACGCCGGGCGTGGATTTCTCCGTGGATGACAAGCTGGTGGTGATCGATATGCTGGATAGCCTGGGCATTGATTACATCGAAGGCGGCTACCCCGGTGCGAACCCGACGGATACCGCGCTGTTCAATGAAGAGCGCGAGATGAAAGCCACGTTTACTGCCTTTGGCATGGTGAAGCGCGCAGGGCGGTCGGTTTCCAATGATACGGGGCTGCAGGATCTGCTCAACGCGAAGTCGAAGGCCATCTGCTTTGTGGCCAAGGCCTGGGACTATCATGTGCGCGTGGCCTTGGGCTGCAGCAATGAGGAAAATTTAGAGTCCATCCGCCAGTCGGTGGAAGCTGCACGCTTTGCGGGAAAGGAAGTGCTGGTGGATTGCGAGCATTTCTTTGATGGCTATAAGGCCAACCCCGGTTACGCGCTGGACTGCGCCCAGGCGGCTTACGAGTCCGGCGCGCGCTGGGTGGTACTCTGCGATACCAATGGTGGCACCATGCCAGCCGAAGTCTCGGACATCGTCCGTAGCGTGACGAAATCCGTGCCCGGTGCGAGCCTCGGCATCCATGCGCATAATGATACAGAACAGGCGGTAGCCAATTCGCTTGCTGCTATTGAAGCAGGCGTGCGCCATGTGCAGGGCACGCTCAACGGCATCGGTGAACGCTGCGGCAACGCCAATCTCGTTTCCATCATCGCAACCCTTGCATTGAAACCCTCATTTACGAGTCGCTTCAAGATCAGCGTGGATAACGAGCGCTTGCAAAACCTCACCCATGTGGCCCGCGCCTTTGATGAACTCTTGAACCGCGCGCCCAATGCGCAAGCGCCTTACGTGGGCAAAAGTGCGTTTGCCACCAAGGCGGGCATTCATGCGTCCGCCATCGTCAAGGAACCGGAAACCTATGAACATGTGCCGCCCGAAACCGTGGGCAACAGGCGCCGCATGCTGGTGTCGGATCAGTCCGGAAAATCCAACCTGCTGTCGGAACTGCACCGCGTCGGCATGGATGTGAAAAAAGATGACAAGCGGCTGGATACCCTGCTGCAGGATGTAAAGGAGCGCGAAGCTCAAGGTTACGCCTATGATGGCGCGGATGCCTCCTTCGAGCTTCTCGCGCGCCGCACTTTCGGTCATGTGCCGCGATATTTCGATGTGCTGTCCTTCCGGGTGATCGTGGAGCAGCGCGACAAGGAAATGATTTCAGAGGCGGTGGTGAAGGTGAGGGTGGATGGCGAAACCTTCATAAATGCTGGTGAGGGCAACGGCCCGGTGAATGCGCTCGATGTGGCGCTGCGCAAGGACTTGGGCAAGTTCCAGCCCTATATCGAGGATCTTGAACTGGTGGATTACAAGGTGCGCATCCTCAACGGTGGCACCACGGCAACCACGCGGGTGCTGATCGAAAGCCGCGATGGCGACGGCAATCGCTGGTTCACGGTGGGCGTTTCCCCCAATATCGTGGATGCGTCGTTCCAGGCCCTGTCTGACTCGATCGTTTACAAGCTGCTGCGCGAAGGAGTTGCCGCGCTTTAGCATGAGACCCATGTCCATCCGCTATTTGCGAAGCATCACTGTCACAGCTAAACCGCAGCCATGACGACCATGGAACAACCAACCCGCGTGGGCCTCACACCTGCCGAAAAAGGCGTGATCTACGCCATCTGCGCCCATCTCACCTGGGGAGCGATGGCGGTATATTTTGGCTTTCTCCGCCACATCAGCCCCGTGGAAATCGCCGTGCACCGCGGACTGTGGTCAATTCCCTTCGCAGCACTCATCATCTGGTGGCTGGGACAATACCGTGATGTGCTCAAAGCCTTGGCCAGCCCACGCAATATTGCCATCCTGACGCTCACCAGCAGCATCATCGTGCTGAACTGGGGATTTTACGTCTGGTCGATTGAAGTGGGCCGCACGCTGGAATCAAGCCTTGGATATTATATCAATCCCTTGCTCAATGTCGTGATGGGCTATCTCTTCCTGGGTGAGCGCTTCAATCGCCTGCAACTCGTGGCCTTGGGTTTCGCCCTTGTAGCGGTTCTCATCCAGACCTTTGCCGCCGGCGTATTTCCCTGGCTCGGATTGATGCTGGCTACGACTTTCTGTCTCTACGGCTTCCTGCGCAAGACCATTGCCGTGGGGCCAACGCAGGGCTTCTTCATCGAAGTCTGCATCATTGCCGTTCCCTTGCTGCTGGTGCAGTTCTGGCTTGCCTCCAAAGGCCAAGCGCATTTTGCCACCAACACCAAAGACACCCTGTTGTTGATGGGCTGTGGCGTGATGACAACCAGCGCCCTGGTGTTCTTCGCAGCCTCGATAAAATTGCTGCGCTATTCAACGGCGGGCATGCTGCAATACATTTCGCCCACGCTCGTGTTCCTCACTGCCGTATTCCTGTTCCATGAGCCACTCGACAAATGGAAGCTCCTGTCTTTCATCATCCTGTGGCTTGGCCTGGGCATCTATTCGTATTCAGCCCTGATGGAAGAAAAGAACCGCCGCGCTGAGGCCTAGCGCGCTTCCCGGCAAGCCGGAATCGGCTTGCCGCAAAGGAATCGCGCCAGATCAATGTGCTAGAGCACCTCACGGATGGGAGTGAAGGGCACCTTGGGGTGAATATTGGCAAGGCGGTACTCGAAAGCGGGCACGACATCTTCTGCCTTGTCCACCACGTCCATCTTGAATTCCATCCCTTCACGGATGAATTTTTCGGCGCGCATGTGCGACAGGAGTTCCAGGTAGGGGCTCCAGTAGTTATCGATATTGCACACGATGATGGGCTTGTTGTGCTGGTCCAGCTGCGCCCAGGTCGAGATTTCAGTAAGTTCTTCCAGCGTTCCAATGCCACCGGGAAGTGCTACAAACCCGGTTGAATGCTCAAACATGGTCATTTTCCGCTCATGCATGTTCTTGGTCACGATGAGGTTGTTGACGCCGGTGAGCATGCGCTCCTTGCTTCCCAGGAATTCAGGAATGATGCCGGTCACATGGCCTTCAGCCTCCAGCACGGAGCGCGCGACTTCGCCCATGAGGCCCAGACTGCCGCCGCCATAGACCAGCCCAATGCCAGCCTCTGCCATTGCAAAACCCAGGTTTCGGGCAGCAGCCATATAGGCCGGGTTCCGTCCCGGACCCGAGCCACAGTAAACGCACAGCTTTTGCTTTGGTATTTTCAATGTTTTCTCTCGATCCAGGGGGTAAAACAATTCATTGTTGATTCGGGCGCAAAGCCTTATTAATGCGCAGAATTAGCTGTATGTAGCAGCCAATGTGCCCGCGTGGCATCCTATTTTTTAACTTTCTTGACGGACGGATTGAGATGAAAATTAACCCACTTGCACTCTTTACCGGCCTGGCGCTGGCCACGCTGGGAGCCCTTATTGTGGTGGAGAAAGACAAGTGGACAGCCCAACCGCTCACCGTGGCCAAGACGGAAATGCCAGCCGCTGAGCCTCCAAAACCTGTGGACACCGCCAAGAGCGACGCTCCCGCTGTGGAAACCCCCAAGACGAATGCGCAAGCGCCAGCCGCTGATGCGCCAAGCTTTGATACAGTGCGTGTGGAAGCAAATGGCAATACAATTATCGCCGGTCGCGCTGAACCAGGCTCCGAAGTGACCATCAAGTATAATGGTGTGACCGTAGGGGCGGGCACCACGAATGCCGACGGCGCTTTTGTGGTAACGCCGGAAAAGCCGCTGCCAACCGGCCCCGGAGCGCTTTCCATTGAAATGAAGGGCAAGACCACAACGGTTGCTTCCGCAGACAGCGTGGCTGTGGATGTGAAAGGCAGTGATCAAACGCCAATGGTAGCCGTGCTCAAGCCGGACCAGCCCACCACGCTCATTCAGGTGCCAACCGAAACCAAGCCCGTTTTGCCTCCCATGAAAACGGTAAATATCGATACCGTGGATTATGACGAGGCTGGCAACATGGTGTTTAGCGGCCGTGGGCCCGCGGGCAGCAAGGTTCAGCTCTATGTCGACAATAATGCCTTTGCTGCTGGAGATGTAGGTGAGAAAGGAACCTGGAGCATTTTGGGCAACGCACCCCTGGCAATAGGCGCCCATGAGTTGCGGGCAGATGAGATAACCAAGGATGGTAGCGTAACCAGCCGCGTGGCCATGCCATTCTATCGTGAAGACCCCAAGAAGGTTGCCACCATCACGCCGGTCGCTACGCCCGAACCCACTGTTGCGGCGGCAGCACCTGCAGCGCCTGCCGTTAAAGTGACGATGATTGACAAAACCAAGGATGCATCCGTTGTTTTAGCGCCAGCTGCAACGTCGACAACATCGACAACAGTTACTACCACGGTTGAAACTGCTGAAGCGCCAGCGCCTGCAGCAGTGGCTGTTCCAACGCCCGCAGTGGAAACACCTAAGGTTGCCACGGCTGAGCCTTCCAAGGTTGAAGCTCCAGCACCAGCGGTGGCTGCTGCCCCTGCAGCGGAACCGCCAAAGGCTGAGCAGGCAGCTCCTGCCGTTGCAGCCGCAGCACCCGCTGCAGAAGCCAGCGTTCCGGCTGCAGGAACGCCCGTAGCGTCACGTATCGTTATTCAGCCTGGAAACAATCTGTGGAAACTGTCACGCAAGATCTATGGCAAGGGCACGATGTACACCGTGATCTATGAAGCCAACAAAGACCAGATCCGCAAACCCGGTCTCATTTACCCCGGTCAGATCTTTTCCACACCGGAAGCTGCCATCGTAAAATAAGGAAACTGGAGTTATATGAGTAACGATGCGCCGGTCACCGCGGCCAATTTCGCCAGCGGCGATGGTGACCAGTGGAAAACGCTGAAGAGCCTATTGCCGTATCTCTGGCCGCAAGGCCGCACCGATCTTAAAATTCGTGTCGTATTGGCAATGGTGGCACTGTTTGCCGCCAAGATCATCACGGTGTGGACGCCCTACACTTTCAAATATGCAACCGATGCCTTGACGGCTGGCGGAAATCCTGCGGCCATTGCCTTCAGTGTACCCTTTTTCCTGATCCTCGCCTATGGCGTGGGCCGCATCATGATGGTGGCGCTGGCGCAGTTTCGCGACGCGATTTTTGCGAAGGTGGGGCAGCGTGCCGTGCGCGAACTCGCCATCAAGACCTTCCGGCATTTGCATGCGCTCTCGCTCAAGTTCCATCTCGAAAGGCGAACCGGCGGATTATCCCGCGTCATCTCGCGCGGCACCGCAGGCGTGGACACGGTTCTGCGCTTCTCGCTGTTCAACACATTTCCAACCGCCCTCGAAATCGCCCTGGTAGCCGGCGTGCTCACCTATTCATTCGGCTGGCATTATGCTGCTGTGGTCCTCGTGACCGTGGCGTTCTATCTCGCCTATACATATGCCGCAACCGAATGGCGCATCAACATCCGTCGCAACATGAACAATGCCGACAATGATGCCAACACCAAGGCCATAGACAGCCTGCTCAATTTCGAAACCGTGAAATATTTTGGCAATGAAGAACATGAAGCCACGCGCTTTGATGCTTCCATGGAACTCTATGAAGTGGCTGCCGTAAAAACCTGGGTGTCCCTGGCCGTGCTCAACGCGGGCCAAACTGTGGTATTCGCCACAGGTCTCACCGCCGTCATGGCAATGTCGGCCTATGACATCACGCAAGGGCACGCTACCATTGGTGACTTCGTCATGGTGAATGCCCTGATGGTGCAGCTCTACATGCCGCTGAATTTCATCGGGTCGTCTTACCGGGAAATCAAACAGGGCCTGATTGACGTGGAAGGCATGTTCCGCCTGTTATCCGTGAATGCCGAAATCAAGGACAAGCCGAACGCTGTCCCACTCAAGCCCGGGAAGGCGGAAATCATTTTTGATGATGTGAGCTTTGCCTATGACAAGGAACGCCCCATTATTCGCGGGCTTTCTTTCAAGGTGCCAGCCGGACATACCATTGCAATCGTAGGCCCCTCGGGCGCTGGCAAATCCACCATATCGCGGCTGCTCTACCGCTTCTATGAACTGACCGGTGGAAAAATCACCGTTGACGGGCAGGACATTTCGAAAGTGACGCAAAAGTCGCTCCGCGCCGCTATCGGAATGGTGCCTCAGGACACCGTATTGTTCAACGATACCATTCGCTACAATATCCGTTACGGCAGGCCCGATGCCACGGATGAAGAGGTGGAAGCCGCAGCCCGCATGGCGCAGATCGACACCTTCATCATGAGCCTGCCTCTGGGCTATGATTCAATGGTAGGTGAGCGTGGCCTGAAACTGTCCGGTGGCGAAAAACAGCGCGTGTCCATTGCCCGCACGATCCTGAAAGGCCCGCCCATTCTGGTGCTTGACGAGGCAACGTCTGCACTCGACAGCTTCACCGAGCAGGAAATCCAGGCTGCCTTGCGCAAGGTTTCCAAGGATCGCACCACGATTGTGATTGCCCATAGGCTGTCCACCGTTGTGGATGCCGATGAGATCATTGTTCTGGAGGCAGGCCGCATTGCCGAGCGCGGCACGCACAACCAATTGCTGCGCAGGAAAGGCATTTACGCCGCCATGTGGAACAGACAGCGAGAGGCCGATGAAGCCAGAAGACGCTTGGCCGAAAATCTTGATGAGCGTGGATTGACCGCCGAGGCCCAGGCCTTGAATACGGTTAGCGTGAAGTAAACAGGGCCCGGTGCCAGCGTATTGGCAATACGCCATTAACGTTGACTGCAGGATTTGAGGCTTATTTTCGGAAAAATGGAGTGAAATCCTTGGCCGGTTCATTTTTGTTTACTTCCACCGGCGATGATGAAGCCAACGACAAGGCGTCAAACAAAGGGTAGGGACGCAAAGGACATGAAGCGCGCTTACAAGCTTCAGCCTGCGTCTTTACTGGGGAAGTGCTAAAACAGCAAAAGAGGTCGCGGTTAGCTCCAAGGAGCCAGCGCGGCCTCTATGCTTTGCAAATCATAAAAACCGCGCTAGATGGAAATCATGTCTATCATCAACAGCATAACTTCCTCATTCGTGCCGGTCCACCGTGAAGGCTACCGCTTCATTGCAATCTTTGCCGCAGTGACCCTTTTCTTTTTTTGGATTGACTGGGCCCCTTTGGCTTGGGCAGGTGTGCTCGCCACCGCCTGGTGCGCATATTTCTTCCGCGATCCTGAGCGGGTAACGCCCTTGCGCGCCGGGCTTGTGATATCACCCGCAGATGGTCGCATCAGCTCCATTGAAAAAGTCATTCCGCCGCCGGAACTCGATTTGCCCCGTGAAATGTTTACGCGGATATCGGTGTTCATGAATGTATTCGACGTGCATGTGAACCGTTCACCGCTGGAAGCCCGCATTGCAAAGATCACCTATATTCCCGGCGCTTTCCTCAATGCCGAACTCGACAAGGCCAGCGAGGACAATGAACGCCAGGCCTTGACGCTGGAACTGGCAGACGGTGTCAGGGTGGGCGTGGTTCAGATCGCTGGCCTCATTGCGCGGCGCATCGTGAAATTCGTCGTCGAAGGTGAAAACCTTGTTGCGGGCCAGCGTTTCGGGCTCATCCGCTTTGGCAGCCGCGTCGATGTCTATCTACCCAAGAATGTAAATGCCCTGGTGTCTGTGGGCCAGCGCGCTATTGCTGGAGAAACGGTTTTTGCAGACCTTGCTTCATCCGAGGGTGAGTGCAGTTCGCGGAAAAGCTAGATATGGATGGCGACCAAAATTCTGAAAAGCCGGTTGCCGCAAACAGCGGCGGCCGTTTCAAGCAGGTCCCAGTACGCTACCTGCTGCCCAATCTCATAACACTTCTGGCTTTGTGCAGTGGCGTAACCGCCATCAGGCTGGCAATAGAAGGCCGCTTTGAATTGGCCGTGGCAGCTGTGATCCTGTCCATCGTGCTCGATGCCGTGGATGGAAGGCTGGCGCGGTTCCTCAAAGGCACATCGCGATTTGGAGCAGAACTCGACTCCCTGGCCGACTTCGTCAATTTCGGCGTGACACCTGCCATTCTCATTTATCTCTGGTCGCTGAATGAACTGAAAACCAAGGGCTGGGTTGTGGCCCTTGTTCTGGCCATGTGCTGCGCCCTGCGACTGGCCCGCTTCAACGTGGCCCTTGATGATGTGAACAAGCCTGCCTGGGCAGGGGGCTTTTTCAGTGGCGCTCCGGCACCTGCGGGAGCTGGCCTCGCGCTAGCGCCCATGTATCTGGGGTTTCTGGGATACATTAATGATGGCCACGCCTATGCGATGTTCATAGCCCCATACACCGTTTTGGTGGCGGTGCTGATGGTGAGCCGCGTGCCCACATTTTCAGGAAAAACCATGGGTCCGCGCATCAGGCGTGATCTGGTGCTTCCCATACTGGGCTGCGCGGCACTGACTTTCGTGTTTCTCATCTCGTTTCCCTGGGAGACACTCAGCATTTTTGCCTTGCTCTACCTCGGCATGATCCCCTTCAGCATCCGTTCCTACCGCCGCCACAAGGCCGCTGACGCCAAGGCCTAGAAACATTTCACCAGATCGGCCCAAAGGTCGTCGCCATCCTCGATGCCCACCGACAGACGAAACACGCCATCTCCGCAACTTGCCCGGTAGCGCTGTGCTGCTTCCGCATCATGACGATACGTCGATTGTTCGATATCATCGGTGCCGATCCAGCAGATGAGACTGCGGTGATGGCCCAATGACACAGCGTAGTGGATATATTCCAACTGCTTCACCATGCGCTTGGCAATGGCCAGACCATTCTCATGCGTTTGGAATGTCATCATGCCGGAGAAATTTTTCATCTGCTTTTTGGCCAGCGCATGCTGGGGATGGGATGCAAGGCCAGGATAGAGGACTTTCTTGGTCGCCGGATGCGCTTCCAGGTGGCGGGCCAGTTTCATGGCCGATTCCTCGTGGGCCTTCATGCGGATGGGAAGCGTGGCGGCACCGCGCAATATCAGCCAGGCATTGAAAGGCGAAAGGACGCCGCCGAAATGCACCGTGGCTTCCAGATTGAGCGCTGCAAGGTCTTTCGCTCGGCCAATGATGCAGCCTCCCATGGCATCTCCATGGCCGCCGATATATTTGGTGAGCGAGTGCACCACAAAATCCACGCCCAAGGCCAAGGGCCGGGTGGCAAGTGGCGTCGCAAAGGTTGAATCGACCACCATATCCTGCACGCCTTTTTCATGCGCCAGCGCGGCAAGCGCTGCCAGGTCGCAAATCTGCATGGTGGGATTGCACGGTGTCTCCACCCAAAGCATTTTTGTGTTGGGCCGGATCGCTGCCGCAACAGCCTTAAGATCAGTGCTGTCCACGAATGAGGTTTCGATGCCAAAGCGGGGCAGGGTGTCACGCGCGAGCTCCGCAATGCCCACATAGTTCGAGTCTTGCATGAGAAGATGGTCGCCCTTGCTCAGACGGCCCGCGATCAGGGCATGGGAGGCGGCAATGCCTGAGGCAAAGGCCAGGGCGGATTCGCCGCCTTCGAGGGCTGCGAGTTTCTGCTCGAGTTGCCGCACCGTGGGGCTTGATACGCGGCCATACACGAAACCTTCGTAATCCTGCTCGTCACGCGCGGAAAAACCTGTGACATCGTTTGGCGCGAATGTGGACGACATCACGAGGTTAGGCGAGGACGCACGCGTTGCCGGATCGACAAATTCTCCGGCATGGACGGCGATGGTTGCCATTTTCACATCGCCGTTATTGTTACCTGTCATTGCCATCTCTTTCTTCTTCTTCATCAAAAACTTGCCTATGATGCAGCCAATCGGGCGAATCTTCAACGGCGGAGAAGTAATGCGGGACTGGGAGGAACGGCGTGAGTTGTTTCCAAATCGGAAAATGGTTGAGGAAAAGCCGCCTCAGCGTCCGCGCCTCCGTCCCAATATTTTCGCCAAGGCCGCAAGAATGGCCACAACGCACCCCATTGTCGTTCTGTTGACAGGCATCTTCATACTGACTGCTTTTGCCACGTTTGCTGTATTCAATTTCAATCCTGATTTTAAAAGTTCCGTAGCAATTCCCGCTGCACCTCAGGGGGTCAATTCCAATACTGCCTTTGCGCAGGAATTTCCCCAGGTTTCCAGCCTGACAATTATCAGGCTTTCAGGAATGGGAAGCGACGGGACAAGGCTTGCAGCCCAAACCCTTGCGGCAGCCCTCCATGCCGACAAGGTGAATATCAGCAAGGTCTTCATGCCTGGCATCGGACCTTATTACGACCGCTTCGGCATATTCTATCTGGATGCGGCTGACGTTCGGGCACGGGTTCGGCATGCGGGGGAACTGAATACGCTCTTCCAGGCGCTTTCGGCATCTCCTGATCTTTCTGGTCTTTCTGCCCTCATCAACCAGATTGCAAATGCCGTACAAAGCGGACGCTCACCCCAAGGCATGGAGCAGCTCTTCCGCCAGATCGCCCGCACCATACAGTTCCAGGCCGCCAAGCGATCGCAGCCCTTGAATTGGAAGGCCGTAGCCGGACTTCAGGCAGAAACCACTGCTTCAGAATGGGTTGTCGTGATCATCCCGGCAAAAGGCAAACTGGTTCAGGCAAGGCATGCTGTTCAAAGCCTTTTGGGCTCGCTCCAGCAGAAACAGCCCGCGCTCAAGGTGAAAGCCGATTTTCCGCAAGATTCAATTGCGAAAATCCGACCAGATGACGGGCGCAGAACTATCGTCGCCAGTGCTTTGGCCATTTTGTTTTTCATCCTGCTCCTGGGATTTTGCCTGCAGGAATTGCGGACTGTCGCGTTTGCCATATTGCCCATGCTCGCAGCAGCCGTGGCAGGTTTTGGGGTGGCATCTTTTCTGGCTATGCCAAGCGACCGCGTGATCCTCATGTTTTTGCCTGCCCTGGTCCTTCCTGCGGCAGGAACATCCCTTATGATGGCCATAGCACTGGCCAAACCTCGCGCAAAAGCTCTCACGGGAATTTCATTCATCATGCTGGCGGCCCAGCAAAGGGGCCCGTTGATAAGCATCCTTTCGGCCATCTCGATAGCCTTCTGGATGACATGGGTTTATGTGGACCTCGCGAGCATGTCCAGCTTGGCTCTCATCACAGGCCTTTCGGTGGTGGCAGGCTGTGCTACCACTCTCTTCGCTATTCCAAGCCTTGCGAGTTTTTGGCCATTACCGCCTAAACGCATGGAGAGAGCCGAACCGCCATCGGCGGTTTACGGAGTGTGGATTAAACTTCGGCCGCTTTTTGCCGCTGTTCTTTGCGCTGCCTCGCTTTTTTGCGTGGTATTCTTTTCGTCGCTGCCTTTCGGGGGCGCCACGCATGCCGAGGTTGCACGCGGGCTGGAATTCATGGTGGACAGTGAGCAAGCCGCAGCCAAGTTGGCGTCAGATCTCTCGGCGGTGCCCGAAGTTGGAACCGTGCGTTGGCTTGATATTTTCAAGCCTGTTGATGTGGCCGCAAAACAGCAGGTTCTGAAAAGTCTTTCCGGCAGCTTGTCGTTTTCTCCTGCGGCAACTTCCATGGGACCGCATGATCTCGTTTCCGATCTCAGGTCCATTGAATCAGGCTTGCGCGTGATTGCCGACGCGGCGGGCGCTGAAAAAGGTTTGCGCGCCAGCGCCCAGGATTTTCGCCGCGCCCTTGCAGTGATGACCAATACAGCGCCTGCGATTGAGCCCGCCGCAGTGGAACTTGAGCAACTTATTTTTGCAGACCTGTTTAAACTTCCTGCCCTTGCGGAAGACGTGGCCAACCTCAAGGCGCCCGAAGTGTCGGATTTCGATCCGGATCTCAGGCGATTGTTCGTGTCCGACGGCGGCAAGTGGCGGGTTGAAATATTGCCTAGGCAGATCATGCCCCCGGCCCAATTCCTGGCGGTAACCAGCAGGGTAGGGTCGGTTCCAATAGGTCCACTCGTGCAGGCCCAGGCAGAACTCGCGTTTCTCAAAGACATGTTGCCCCGTCCGCTTGTATTGGGAATTTTAACGGCATTGCTGCTGGCACTGGCTTTTCAACAAAAGCTGGTGGACTGGCTGCCTGTGGTGGCTGGAACCTTGATGCCGCTTCCCCTCTATGCAGGCCTTGCGGCAATGACGGGAACGCCCATCGAACCTCTCGCATTGCCCGCACTGGTGATAGCGCTGAATGCGAGCGTGATGATGGCGCTTCTTGCGGTTGCCAAGGCGCGCCGTCCCAGCCATTCATGGATACCGGTATATTTGCCCGTGGCGCTCGTCCTGGCCGTTGTTCTTCCTTTCCAGTTTCTTGGCGTAAGTCAATTTGCGGTGTTTGCAGGCGCGTTGCCGGCACTTTTGGCAAGCGCTGTCGTGGTTAATCTCGTCATTGTGCAAATGCTGTGCGACTGGGCAATTGAACCTATAGGGCAAAATCCGCGATAGAAAGTCACTGGCGACAAACCCAAAATCTGGTGCTAGCATTTCCCCATCGAGCCATATGTTGCGGTTCAAGAAACCCCGGCCTAGGCCTTAACAAGGGAGAATGTAAATATGACGTTCAATTTTAAATCCATGCTCATAGGCACAACGATGCTGATGATGACTGCCTCAGGCGCATTTGCCGAGATGGTGCTGAACCGCGGCAGCGCCGCCGACCCGGAATCCCTGGATCCGCATAAGACGTCAACGACCTATGAGGCAGACATTCTGCGAGACCTGTTCACCGGCCTGATGACTCAGGACGCCAAGGCTAATGTCATTCCAGGAGCCGCTGAAAGCTATACCACTTCCGCTGATGGCAAGACCTGGACCTTTAAGCTTCGCGCTGATGGCAAATGGTCGGACGGTTCACCTGTGACCGCCAATGATTTCGTGTTTTCCTGGCAGCGCGTGGTAAACCCTGAAACCGCTTCCGAATATGCTTATATGCTGGCCCCGGTTGTGAATGCCGAGGAGATCACGGCCAAGAAGGATGGCAAGACCCCGGCTGATCTTGGCGTCAAGGCAATTGACGACCACACCTTCGAAGTCCAGCTTAAATTCGCAACGCCCTATTTTCTTGAAATGCTGACGCATTCAGCCACTTACGCGGTGAGCAAGGCCAATGTGGAAGCTAAGGGCGCAGACTTCAGCAAGGTCGGAAACCTGGTTTCCAATGGTGCTTTCACACTGGCCGAATTTGTCCCGAACGACCACATCAAGCTCGTCAAGAACCAAAACTTCTTTGATGCAGCCAATGTCAAACTCGATGCGGAAAACTTCATTCCGAGTGAAGACCGTGGCGCAGCCATAAAGCGCTTTGAGGCGGGTGAACTCGATCTCTACAACGATTTGCCAACCGAGCAGCTTGCCGACATGAAGGCGAAGTTCGGAGACCAGGTCAAGATGTCAACCTATCTCGGCACCTATTACTACGCTTTCAAGACCACCAAGAAGCCTTGGGATAATGTGAAACTTCGCCAGGCCATTTCCATGGCGATAGACCGTGATTACCTCGCCGAAAAAGTATGGCAGAACAGCATGTTGCCTGCATATGGTTTCGTGCCCCCGGGCATTACCGGCTATGAAACCCATCTTCTGGATTACGCGGAAAAGTCTCAGCTCGACCGGGAAGATGAAGCCAAGAAAGTTCTAAGTGAACTGGGCTATACACCGGAAAAACCGCTGAAAATGGAAATCCACTACAACACCTCGGAAAATCACAAGAACACCGCCATTGCAATCCAGGAACAGTTGAAACCCTTGGGCGTGGAAGTGACCCTGCTGAATACCGACACCAAGACCCACTATGGAATGCTAGAACAGCATGGTGATTTTGATATTGCCCGCGCCGGATGGATTGCCGACTACAAGGATCCGGAGAATTTTCTCGCCGTTTGTAAAACCGGCACCGGAAACAATTATTCTGAATACACCAATCCGGATTATGATGCGCTTCTGGCCAAGGCCGCAAGCGAGTCCGATCCCGCAGCCCGCATGAAAGATCTGTCAGATGCCGAAGCAATCGGTGTTGCACGCGATCTTTGCGTGGTGCCGCTGCTTTATTATGGTTCCCACAATATTGTTTCCAGCAAAGTGAAGGGCTGGGAAGCCAATGTCATGGACTCCCACCCCGGCCGTTTCATGAGCAAGTAATCCACACCTCGGAACACGCCGCTTCCGCCTAAGACGGAAGCGGCCATTCCTCTTGAAGAATCTGAGGTGTACCCATGCTGCGATATGTTCTGCAGCGTTTTTTGACTGCTATCCCCACACTGCTTTTGATAGTGACGATTTCATTTTTTCTGATGCGGGTGGCTCCTGGCGGCCCGTTCAATCAGGAAAGGGGCTTGAACCCCATCGTCAAAGCCAATCTCGAACGGCTTTACCATCTCGACCAGCCACTCTGGCGCCAGTATGTTGATTATCTTTGGAGCCTGCTGCATGGCGACTTCGGGCCAAGCTATAATTTGCCGGATTTTACCGTGGCGGAAATCCTGTGGAACGGTCTTCAGGTTTCAGTTCTGCTGGGTGCTGTAGCACTTTCCCTGGCGCTGGTGCTCGGCGGCATCATGGGCATCATCGCCGCACTTTATCAGAACCGGGCAGGCGATTATGCCGTCATTGCCACAGCCACCGCCGGGAGCACCATTCCCACCTTCGTGATCGCCCCATTGTTCCAGCTTTATTTCGCGCTGGGCCTTAAATGGTTTCCGGTGGGCGGATGGAACAACGGCTCATTTTGGAACATGGTAGGCCCTGTCATCACCCTTATGCTGCCGCAACTCGCAATCGTGGCGCGCCTCATGCGGGGTTCCATGATTGAATCGCTGCGGTCCCATCATATTCGAACCGCTCGCGCCCTTGGTCTTTCGGATTATTCCATAATCATCCGCCATGCCCTTCGCGGAGCACTTTTGCCGATTGTATCATATGCCGGTCCCGCCGCAGCTGCCCTGGTGACCGGGTCAATCATCGTTGAAACCATCTTCTCCATACCAGGCATCGGGCGCTATTTTGTGGATGCGGCCCTTAACCGCGATTACACGCTGGTGATGGGCACAGTCGTTGTCATTGCGTTGTTCACCATCATTTTCAATCTCATCGTCGACGTGCTCTATGCCGCCATTGATCCGCGGGTGCGCTATGACTGATGCAGTGCCCATGAAAGGCAGATCGCTGTGGGCAGATGCATGGGTGCGCCTGAAATCCAATCGCGCTGCAGCTATCAGCATCATCTATCTCGCCTTCATGACCTTCTTATGCATTGTGGGGCCTTGGCTGGCGCCGCACGACTTCACGACGATTTTTCAAAACTATAACCGCGTGCCGCCAAGTCTTTCGCCCTATCCCAAATCCGACACCATAGAGGCAGCCCTGCAGGACGTGGTGAAGCGCGCCCGCGTCGATCTCGCGGGCTTTGAGGAAAAGGATGGCAAACTCTTCATCACGCTGATCTCAGCCAAGCCCATAGATGAACGCATCACCCGCTATATCGACCGTTCTGATGCCTTTGAAGGATCGGCGGTTGTTGATAAATCCGATGAAGGCAGAAAGATCGTTCTCAGCACCAATGTTGAACATGAATATTTTTATTTTGGCACTGATATTTCAGGCCGTGATCTGCTCACGCGCACCCTGATTGCGGGGCGTGTATCCCTTGCCATTGGCCTGCTGGCCGGACTGGTGGCAGTCTTTATCGGCGTTTTATACGGGGCAACGGCGGGCTTCATCGGCGGCAAGACAGATGAAGTCATGATGCGCATTGTCGATATCCTCTATGCGCTGCCATTTACGTTCTTCGTCATCATGCTCGTGGTGTTCTTTGGAAGGAATTTTGTGTTCATGTTTCTGGCCGTAGGCTGTGTTCTCTGGCTGGATATGGCACGGATTGTGCGCGGGCAGGCACTCTCCCTCAAGCGCCAGGAATATGTGCAGGCAGCAGAAGCACTCGGCGTCACCCGCTTCGGCATTCTCATGCACCATGTTGTGCCAAACCTCTTGGGACCCGTTGTCATTTACATGACGCTGCTGGTGCCCCAGGTCATCATTCTGGAAAGCTTCCTCTCCTATCTGGGCCTCGGCGTTCAGGAACCCATGTCGAGCTGGGGCGTTCTGATCTCGCAAGGTGCCAGAAATATCCCTGGTGCGAATTGGCTCCTGTTCTTTCCATCGTTTTTCCTGACATCAACGCTTTTCGCACTGAACTTCATTGGCGATGGCCTGCGCGACGCGCTTGATCCGAAGGATCGCTGACATGGAAGCTCCCATTCTTTCCATTCGCGATGCCAAGGTGAAGTTCCACACGGTTGATGGCGTGGTGGAAGCCGTAAAGGGCGTAAGCCTTGATGTGCGGGCAGGTGAAACGGTGGCTATTGTAGGTGAATCCGGATCGGGCAAAAGCCAGCTGATGATGGGCACCATGGGATTGCTGGCATCCAATGGCACCATTGAAGGAGTAGCCGATTATCGCGGCACCAATCTCATCGGGCTGCCCAAGCGCGCGTTGAACAATATCCGTGGCCGCAAGATCACCATGATCTTCCAGGAACCCATGACGTCGCTGGACCCCCTCTATACAATTGGCAACCAGCTCATTGAACCTATTATGCATCACCAAAACATTGGCTGGAAGCCGGCGCGAGACCGTGCCGTGGACATGCTGAAGCTGGTGAAAATTACCGATTCCGAAAGGCGCATGGGGTCTTATCCCCATGAAATGTCCGGTGGCCAGCGCCAGCGCGTGATGATTGCCATGGCCCTTGCCAATGATCCCGACCTGCTCATTGCCGACGAGCCCACCACGGCGCTCGACGTCACCATTCAGGCTGAAATTCTTGAGCTCATGGCAAGCCTCCAGAAGCGCCTGGGCATGGGCATGATTTTCATTACCCATGATCTCAACATCGTAAAGCGCATTGCCAGCCGGGTGGTTGTCATGCGCCAAGGCGAAGTGGTGGAGGAGGGTGCCACAAAAGCCATTTTTGCCAATCCCAAACATCCCTATACCAAGGCGCTGCTGGAAGCGGAGCCCACAGGCCGCAAGTCGCCACCCCCCGCCACTGCACCCAAAATCCTGGATGGCACAAGCATTTCCGTCACCTTCAAGGTGGGCGGTGGTTTCCTTGCAGGCCCCGCCCTGGAGCTGAAGGCAGTGGACCGCGTTTCGGTGACACTGCGCCAAGGCCAGACAATTGGCATCGTGGGTGAATCGGGCTCTGGCAAGTCCACACTCGCGCGCGCGCTGCTGCGCCTGCTGCCAAGCACGGGTGCCATAAATTTTGAAGGCAGGGATATCGCAAAACTGAACAAGGAGCAGATGCGGCCCTTGCGCAAGGAAATCCAGGTTGTGTTGCAGGATCCGTTTGGTTCGCTCTCGCCCCGCATGACCGCAGGCCAGATTGTGACCGAAGGCCTATTGGTGCATGAACCTTCCATGTCATCGCGCCAGCGTGATCTCCGCGCCATCCAGGCGCTTCAAGAGGTGCAGCTCGACCCCGCCCTGCGCAACCGCTATCCGCATGAATTTTCCGGGGGCCAGCGCCAGCGCATAGCCATTGCCCGGGCCATTATCCTGAAACCCAAATTGATTGTGCTGGATGAGCCCACCTCGGCACTCGATCGCCAGGTTCAAAAGCAGATCATTGACCTGCTGCGCGATCTTCAGGCAGCAAACAATCTCTCCTACCTTTTCATCAGTCATGACCTTGCGGTGGTGCGCGCCATGGCTGACCACATCATGGTGATGAAAAATGGCCGCGTGGTGGAGCAGGGCACGCCCGAAGAGGTTCTGGAAAACCCGCGCGAGGACTACACCCGCCGTCTCATGTCGGCAGCCTTTGGTTGAATTTGCTAAAACTCCGCTGGCGTGCTATGTATTTGCAATGTGCTGTCATATGACACTTGCAGGTCTCATCCTGCCGATCTGGTCCCGCACCCTTCATGATGATGTGATGGTGAGCTGCGCCCGCATTGGATTCAAGCCTTAGCGTCTCCTTCAGCTTGCAATTCTTCATGCGCCAAGCGCCAATTAAGAATCTGGGGAGATTATCCAATGACTGTGCACGCCAAGAACATCAATATCGCTGAAGTCGTACAACACGACATCGAACACCATTTCCATCCCTTCACCGACCACAAGGCATTTCATGCCGCAGGCGGTCCCCGCGTCATCACCCAGGCCAGCGGCATTTACATTTGGGATGGCAAGGGCAACAAGATTCTCGATGGCATGTCAGGCCTGTGGTGCGTGAATGTGGGTTACGGGCGCAAGGAACTTGCCGAAGTTGCCTACCAGCAGATGCTCGATCTGCCGTATTACAACACGTTTTTCAAGACGACGACCGTTCCCGCCACCGAACTTGCAACCAAGATTTCCTCGCTGCTCCCCAAGCGCTTCCAGCAGATATTCTTCACCGGCTCCGGCTCGGAATGCAACGACACCATGGTGCGTTTCGTGCGCCACTATTGGAAACTGAAGGGCAAGCCTTACCGGCAGCATTTCATCGGGCGCAATCGCGCTTACCATGGTTCCACCATGGTGGCGGCAAACCTGGGCGGCATGGTAGGCATGCATGAGCAGGTCACGAAGTTCGATGGCTTCCATCACATACAGCAACCCTATTGGTATGATTTCGGAGGCGATAAATCGCCAGAAGAATTTGGTTTGGATGCCGCTGCCGCTTTGGAGAAGAAAATCCTCGAAGTGGGACCCGAAAACGTAGCAGCCTTTGTGGGGGAACCCATCCAGGGTGCGGGTGGCGTGCTCATTCCGCCTTCCACCTACTGGCCAGAAATCCAGCGCATTTGCCGCAAATATGGCGTTCTTATCGTATCCGACGAGGTTATTTGCGGTTTTGGACGTACGGGCAAAATGTGGGGCTTTGAATCCTTCGGCTATGAACCGGATATCGTGTGCATGGCCAAGGGACTTTCCTCAGGCTATCTCCCCATCGGAGCCGTTGCCATCGCGGATACTTTGACCGACGACTTTTTTGAACTGGGCGGTGACTTCAACCATGGCATGACCTATGCAGGCCACCCCGTTGCCGCAGCCGTGGCACTCAAGAATATCGAGATCATCCAAGATGAAAAACTGGTGGAGCGCGTGGCTGAACTGGGACCCTATTTTGCGCAAGCATTGGCAAGCCTGCGGGACCATCCCATTGTGGGTGAAACCCGCTCCATGGGCCTGATCGGCGCCATTGAGCTTTCCAGCAACAAGGCCAGCCGCGCCAGATTTCACGATTCCGGCCGTGTCGGCACCATTTGCCGCGATCATTGTTTCAAGAACAACCTCGTCATGCGAGCCTGCTGGGACACCATGGTGCTGGCGCCGCCCTTCATCATCACCAAGAAGGAAATCGACGAAATCGTCAGGCTCGCCCGCTTGGCGTTGGATGCAACGCACGCTGACGTCAGCCACGAGATGCCATGAGGAATAACGCCGATTTAAGTTGAGAAAAACGCAAATTTTGTCAAACTGTAGAACAAGCAATTAAAGAAAAACCATATTGGAGAGTGTCATGAGTACCTACAAACCCCGTTTTGCCCCGTCGCGCCGTTCCCTGCTGAAGGGCACGGGCACCATGATTGCCGGCATCACATTCCTGCCGCGCTTTTCAATGGCTGAAGAGGAAAAGAAGCTCAATCTCTACAACTACGACACCTATATCGGCGAAACCACCCTGGCGGACTTCAAGGGCGCCACTGCCATTGAACCCAAGATGGACCTCTTCGCCGACATGGATGAACTGTTTTCAAAGATGAAGGCTGGCAATCCCGGCTATGACGCCATTGTGGTCGCCAATGATTATCTCGAGCGCATGATCAAGGCCAACATGGTCGTGCCCTTGGATCATTCCAAGATTGCCAATATGTCCAACATTGACCCTGCCTTCCTCAATCCGGAGTTCGATCCCGGCCGCAAGTTTTCCATCCCCTATATGTGGGGCACCATCGGCATCGGCTACCGCAAGTCAGCCATTGAAGGCGGCGTGATTGACAGTTGGAAAGTGCTCTTTGACTCCGATCAATACGCAGGCAAGATTTCGTTGCTGGGCGATGCGCAGAATGTCCTCGGAGGCTGTCTTAAATATCTGGGCTTCTCATTCAATTCCACCAATCCAGCTGAATTGAAGCAGGTGGAGGAGATGCTCATCAAGCAGAAAAAAAACATCAAGGTATTTGCCCCGGACAATGGCCAGGATCTTTTGGCCTCCGGCGAGGTGGTGGCCTGCCAGGAATGGAACGGCGATATCGCGCAAGTAATGGCCGAAGACAAAGACCTGGCCTATGCCGTGCCCAAGGAAGGCGGCAGCAAATGGGAAGATACTTGGGCCATTCCCACCAACGCGCCCCATCCTGAAAATGCCCATGCATTCCTCAATTTCGTTCTGGATGCGGAGAACGGCAAGAACATAGCAACGACGGTGCAGTATGCCACGCCAAATGCCGCGGCCAAAAAGCTGATGCCTGCCGATTATACCAGCAACCCGGCAATTTTTCCGCCGGTTGATGTTCTGGAGAAATGCGAGAATACGATTTACCTTGGCGAAGAAATCCAGAAAATGCGTGACGAAATCTGGACCCGGATTCAGGCCGCCTGATAAGAAACACGGCACGGTGATGGCAACTTGCCGTTACCGTGCTGATTGGCTAGCATGTTGCGCTGTTAAGCGTATGAGCGGGGAGCGCGGCAGAATTGGATAACTGGAAAGACAACAAAAGCGTTTTCTGGACACTCGCATTTCCAGGTACATTTTGGCTCGTCGCGTTTTTCATTCTTCCCCTTCTCATCTTATTCGTCATGTCCTTTGGCAGCAAAGCCATTATCAATGGCGAAATATCGATTACGGAATACGATTATTTTACTGGCATTGGAAATTACCTGAGGTCAATCGAGCCGCTTTATCTTTCGATCATGTGGCAGACGATCTGGATAAGCGCTGTTGCCACCGTGTTGTGTTTGTTTACAGCCTACCCCATAGCCTTCGGCATCTGCTTTGCGCCAGACCGCTGGAAGCCAATTCTTCTCCTGCTCGTGGTGCTGCCCTTCTGGATCAACCTGCTGATCCGTACCTATGCGCTTATCGCCGTGTTCAGGACGCAAGGTTACGTGAATTTGGTATTGGGCGTCGTGGGGCTTGGCCCCTATGAATTGCTTTACAACAATTTTGCCGTCATCTTCGGTTTGGTCTATGTCTACATGCCCTTCATGGTATTGCCGCTCTACGCCACCATCGAACGCCTCGATAAATCATTCCTCGAAGCCAGCCTGGATCTGGGTGCATCGCAGTTTACCACATTCCTCAGAGTAACCGTGCCGCTCACGATGCCCGGCATTGTAACTGGTATTATTCTTGTGTTCATCCCATGCCTAGGATCTTTCCTGACGCCGGCCCTGTTGGGCGGCGCCAATGCGATCATGATTGGCAACGTCATCGAGCGCCAGTTCAAGGCCGCAAATGACTGGCCCTTTGGCGCAGCTATTTCCTTCATGCTGATGTTTGCAACTTTTACGGCCCTCATGATCCGCGCTTTTGTTGCCAGCAGAAGCAAGGGAGTGGATATTTGATGGCCGCTCAATTGAAACCGGGTCAAGGCCCTCTCGATTACGGCAGCCGCTGGTGGTTGAAAACCCTGTTCGTTGTCATTTATGCCTTGCTTTACATCCCCATTCTCACGCTGATTGCCTTCTCGTTCAATACCGATAGACGCGGCGTGGTGTGGCGTGGTTTCACCTTGGATAACTACGCCAAGGCCTGGAACAATTCAGCCTTGATCGAGGCGATGACCAACTCGCTGATGATTGCTTTCATTGCCACAATCATATCAACCATCCTGGGCGCCATGATAGCGCTCATGCTGTGGCGCTTCCGCTTTCCCTTCAAGGGTTCGTATGAGGCATTCATGGGCCTCCCCATCGTGATTCCTGAAATCTGCATGGGCGTGGCCTTGCTGCTGTTCTTCAATGTGACGGGCATGATGGGCGCCATCATCTCCATGCCATGGCCTATCAATCTCGCCAATATAGTCATTGCGCATGTGGCCTTTTGCTTTCCCTTCGTGGCCATCGTGGTGCGCTCGCGCCTTGTGGGTTTCAACCGCCAATTCGAAGAAGCCTCTAAGGATTTGGGCGCCAGCGAATGGCAAACCTTCTGGAAGGTTATCGTGCCCTATATGATGCCGGGGCTGGTGGCGGGGGCACTCCTGGCATTCACGCTGTCGCTCGATGATTTCGTGATTACCTTCTTCACGTCAGGTCCGGAAACCGTGACCTTCCCGGTCAAGGTCTACTCTTTGGTGCGGCGCGGGGTTTCGCCGGAGATCAACGCAGCGTCCACCGTCCTGATCGTAATAACCGTAGTGGCAACCGTTATTGCCATGAGACTGCAAACCCCGGCAAAATCGGGTAAAGGGTGAAAATGACTGAACCTATCGTATCCATCCGTGGCGTCAGCAAGATATTTCCCGGCGGCGTCATAGCCGTGGACAATGTCAATATCGACATTGCCCAAAATGAGTTCTTTGCTTTGCTGGGACCTTCGGGTTGCGGCAAGACGACATTGCTGCGGATGATTTCGGGCCTCGAGACGCCAACACAAGGCCAAATCATGATAGGCGGCGAGGATATGGCGCTCACCCCTCCCAACAAGCGCCCTACCAATATGGTGTTCCAATCCTATGCGGTATTCCCCCACATGACGGTGGAAGATAACGTTTCCTATGGCCTGCGTGTCACTGGCGTTTCGCCAGATGAAACCAGGCGCCGCACCGCAGACGCGCTGGAAATGGTGAAGCTCACACATCTTGCTCAGCGCAAGCCCGACCAGATGTCCGGCGGCCAGCGCCAGCGCGTGGCACTCGCCCGCGCACTTGTGAAACGCCCGAAGGTTCTGCTGCTGGATGAGCCGCTGTCAGCGCTTGATGCAAAGCTCCGCGATGACATGCGAATGGAACTGACCCGCCTGCAGGAAACAGTCGGCATCACCTTCATCATCGTGACCCACGACCAGGATGAAGCGCTGTCCATGGCAAGCCGCATTGCTGTAATGGATAAGGGTGCTGTCCAGCAGATCGCAACGCCGTCCGAGCTTTATGAACAGCCAGCCACCCGTTTTGTGGCGGATTTCATCGGCAAGGTGAACCTTATTGATGCAAAGGTTCTCACGCACAAAGGCAAGGCCGTAACCTGCGAAGCGCGGGGCTTGGGCAAGATGAGCCTGTCAACCGACAAGACTCTGGGCGATTCCATAGGCATTGCCGTGCGCCCTGAAAAACTGAAACTTACGAAGGAAAAACCCAAGGCCGCAGGTCTTGTATCACTTTCCGGAGTGGTGCGTGATGTGGCCTATTATGGCGACACCAGTCATGTGGTGGTCTCTGCCGCAGATGACCTCGACCTCCAGGTCAATGTGCAAAATGACAGCCGCACCGGCGGCGCTGGCGTCGAACGCGGCCAGAAAATCTGGGTGTCATGGACCCCCGATGATTCAATCGTTCTCACGGAGTAAGTCATGGCTATCAACATGGATAAAATGTCCCGCAAGCCGGGCGATGAAGCTTTTCGCCGCGACAGCATTAAGGGAACGCAATGGGAGGCGACCTACGCCGGAGCACTGTCCTTCATGCGGCGCAAATACACGCGCGACCTGACGGGCGTGGATATTGCTGTAACAGGCATACCTTTCGACCAGGCCGTGTCACATCGCTCAGGCACCCGCATGGGCCCCGAAGGCATCCGCCGGGCGTCCGCAGAAAATGCCTGGGGTCCGTTCTGGCCGTGGAATTTTGACCCCTTCGAAACCTTGGGCGTCATCGACTACGGGGATTGCTTCTTCGACTGGGGCCGCAAGGAAAACTTCCCCGAGACGCTGGAAAATCACGCGTCCGAAATCATCAATTCGGGTGCGGAAATGATTTCCTTGGGCGGAGACCATTACATCAGCTATCCGCTTCTCAAGGCGCATCACAAAAAGCACGGGCCTTTGGCTCTGGTGCATTTTGATGCGCACCGCGACGTGGAGCTCGATGATGGCGGCCGCATCGACCATGGCACCATGTTTGGCTATGCTGTGCGCGAGGGCCTGATTGATCCGCATAAATCCGTGCAACTCGGCATCCGCACGACCTTCGCCGGTGAAACCACCATGGGCTTCCGCATTGTTTATGTCGATGAAGTCCATGAAACCTCGTCCGCCGACCTGGCCAAAATCATCACCCAGAAAGTCGGAAAGTCCAAAGCCTACCTCACGTTCGATATTGATTGCCTGGATCCCTCGGCAGCGCCTGGAACCGGAACCCCCATTCCCGGTGGCCTGACATACCACCAGGCCGCATCCATCATCCGCAAGCTGACAGACGTGAATTTTGTGGGCATGGACATGGTCGAGGTGTCGCCCCCATATGATCACGCCGAGCTCACCTCAGGTGCTGCCTGCGCCCTCATCATGGAATACATCTGCCTGAAAGCCTGGCAAAAAGGCGCGCGTGCGGAGAAGATGAAGGAATAATCAGGAAAGCGCGTCTCGGATCCGGTAATACACCATTGCGGCCACCAGCATGGGTGTGCGGATGGGGCCACCAGGGAAGGGGAGGTGTTTGACCTTTGCCAGCAAATCAAAGCGTTCCGCCGTGCCACGGATGGCTTCGGCCATGAGTTTCCCATAGAGCCCGGATAACGCCACGCCTTGGCCGGAATAACCATGTGCATAGTAGACTGTGGGCGACAGCCGCCCGCAATCGGGAATGCGGTTTGACGTGATGGCGATGTACCCGCCCCAGGCATAGTCAATTTTCACGTCCTTCAACTGCGGAAAAACCTGGGTCATGCGTGGCCGCATATAGGCAGCAAGGCTGGGCGGCTCGAAGGTCGAGTAGCTCGCACGCCCGCCAAACAGCATGCGGTGGTCTTTGGAGCGCCTGTAGTAATCCACAATGAAATTGGTATTGGCCACCGCTTCATTGTCAGCGATCAGCGCTTTGGCGCGATTTTCCCCCAAGGGTTCTGTCGCAATAATATAACTCGCAACCGGCATCACGCGCTCGTAAAGCTTTGGCACAGCGTGTCCCAAATAGGCGTTCCCCGCGATCACCATGAACTTGGCCGAAACCTTGCCATGCATTGTCGTGGCGGAAGGACGGGTGCCGGTATCCACCGCAGTGACGCGCGAATTCTCATGTATGACCGCACCCGCCTTGATGGCCGCACGTGCCAGACCCAGACAGTAATTCAACGGATGCAAATGGCCGGCATCACTCTCCCGAAGAGCGCCATGGTAAATTGTGCTTCCCAGCTTTTGAGAGAGTTCGGCCTTGTCGAGCAGGCTGAGGCCTTTCACGCCAAGCGCCTCATACTCATCGCGCCATTCCTTCAATTCATTGACAAGATGCGACTTGGGCACGACATGGAGATATCCCCATGTGGGGTCACAATTGATCGCATGACGCTCGATGCGGCTCTTCAGCAGGGTTTTGGATTCTTCCGCCAGCGCAAAACACTTTCGCGCATCCTCCTCGCCCACCTGCTTGACAATTTTTTGCTGGCCCGATGAGAAGCCTGTGCAGATCTGCCCGCCATTGCGCCCCGATGCGCCATAGCCGATTTTTTCAGCCTCCAGCACCACCACCTTATACCCTGCCTCGGCCAGTTCGAGGGCGGCAGAGAGCCCGGTATAGCCCGCGCCCACCACGCAGACATCAGCGGTTATGTTCCCGCGTAAGGGCTCACAGGTGATTTCACTGTTCCGGGTCGCCAGATAATAGGAGGGAGCATCGATGGATTTGGGCATAACAAGACTTTAGCGGACCCCCTTTTGTTTGGTCAAGAAGACGCGCTACACTGGCGACGATTCAACAATACCCGGGGTTTCATGTCGCGCTCATCTTTTGAGGAATTCATCTCCACCAACAAGATCAGCGAGGTTGAGTGCCTGGTGGCCGATATGTCCGGAACGGCGCGGGGCAAAATTCTGCCTCCCAAGAAATTCCTGTCAGGTCAGAAGTCGCGGGGGCTCAGGGTACCCGAAGAAGTCTTCACCCTTACCATCAATGGCCGCTTTGTCTCCGACACGGCAGCAGTGAGTGACAGCGCCATCGATATCTACATGGAACCTGATGCCGAAACGACGCGCTTTGTGCCATGGTATGCCGAGCCCACGGCGCAGGTCATTTGTGATGCCTTCCATCTCAATGATGATCCTGTGGAAATAGCACCCCGCCATGTGTTGAAGCGCGTGCTGGCGCTCTATAAGGCCAAGGGTTGGCGCCCGGTTGTGGCCCCCGAACTGGAATTTTATCTCTGCAAGAAAAACCTCGATCCTGATTATCCGCTTGAGGCGGCCATTGGCCGTTCCGGCCGCAAGGAATCCGGCGGCCAAGCCTATGGCATTGATGCCGCCAATGATTTTGATCCCGTGGTGGAAGATATCTTTGATTATTGTGAAGCCCAGGAACTTGACGTGGATACCCTGTCGCATGAAGCAGGTCCCGCCCAGCTTGAAATAAACTTCAATCACGGCGACCCGCTGGAACTTGCAGACCAGGTTTTCCTGTTCAAGCGCACCGTTCGCCAGGCGGCCCTCAAGCATGACATGTATGCAACCTTCATGGCCAAGCCGCATGAAAACGAACCCGGTTCTTCCATGCATATCCATCAGTCAGTGCTGGATTTGAAAACCGGCAAGAATATTTTTGCGGGCCGTGACGGCAAGCATACCAAACTCTTCCTCAATCACATCGGCGGTTTGCAGCGCTATATGGCGGCGGCTCTTCCATTTTGGGCGCCCAACGTAAACTCCTATCGCAGGTTGGTGCCGGAATCAGATGCCCCAACCAATGTGCATTGGGCCCTCGACAATCGCACGGTAAGCCTGCGCGTTCCTGCTTCCAATGCCGCTAACATGCGTGTGGAAAATCGCGTGCCGGGAGCCGACTCCAATCCCTACCTCGCATTTGCAGCCTCGCTCGCGTGCGGCTATCTCGGGATGACCGAGCGTATAAAGCCATCAGATCCGGTTACAGGTTCTGCATACCGGTATGCCCACACCTTGCCCATCAATCTCGATGAAGCGCTGGACAAGCTCAACTATACCAAGTCGCTGAAACAGGTGATGGGTGAGAAATTCGTCGAGGCCTATCAGGATGTAAAATATGAAGAAATGCAGCACTATCGCCGCGTCATCAGTTCTTGGGAACGAGAATTTTTGCTGCTGAATGTGTAAGCATGCTATGAGGTGGTAAGGGAGAAATCATGCGTATACTGCTTCGGGCCATACTTGTTGCAATAGGCGTTTTGTCCATGAATCCCGCTTGGGCAACAGGCAGCAACAATGGTCCGAATTATGCCGATGTGGCCGCAGCCGTTGCAGCACAGCTGAATGCACCCGAACGCATGCCGCTCCCCATAGAGCGCGTGCGACAGGCTTTGATAGCGCATTACATCGGAAATTCCGGAACCATCTATTGGGTAGGCACAGGTCGGATGACACCCTTCATCCAGCGCCTGGAAGATGCGGAGTTCGATGGCCTCAACCCAGATGACTATCCCATAGATACGCTTATCAACCTCCGCGACGCCATACAGCCAGATGACCCGCAAGGGGCCGCGCGGGCGGAGCTATATTATACCGCATTCTTTGTAGCCTATGCGGCTGATCTCAAGATTGGCCGTGTGACACCTCAAAAGGTTGACCCCAACCTGTTTCGCAGCCGCAAGACGATTGATGTTCTCCGTGTGCTGACGGAATTGAAGAAACAGCGCGAACCTGGAAGATTTCTCTCAGCTTTTGAGCCCCGCAATGAACATTACCAGGCCCTGAAAAAAATGATGCGCGCCTATTCCCAAGTGGCGGAAGAAGGTTCATGGCCGGTCATAGACCAGGGGCTAACCTTGAAGCCAGGAACGAGTGATCCCCGCGTTATGAAAGTGCGGGCGCTATTGTCCCTGACAGGTGATTTCGAATGGGACGTCAGTGCCTCACCCGTGTATGACCAGAAATTGGCCATTGCCGTGCAGCGCTTCCAGCAGCGCAATGGGCTGGAAGCCAAAGGCCTGCTCGGCAAGAAAACCATTTTGGCCATGAATATTCCGCCCGCCGAGCGCATCAAGCAAATCATGCTGAACATGGAACGCTGGCGCTGGATGCCGGATAATCTTGGGCCCGATCATTTCCTCGTCAATATCGCAGCCTTCGAACTGCAACGCGTGCAATCATCGGTGATTGTTGAGCGCATGAATGTCGTGGCAGGTGCAGTTGCCACGCAGACCCCGGAATTTTCCGATGAGATGGAATATGTTGAACTCAATCCAACATGGACCGTTCCCTATAATATTGCGACAACGGAAATGCTGCCGAAACTGCGCGCCAACCCTGGTGCCTACGCCAGTGATTTTGACGTTTTCATGAATGGAAAGCTGACGTCGTGGAATTCCATTGACTGGAACGGCTATGGACCTGGAACCTTTCCGTTTACATTTCGCCAAAACCCCGGCCCCAAAAACGCCTTGGGCAAAGCCAAATTCATGTTTCCGAATTCACACAATATTTATCTGCATGATACACCCGCCAAGGACAAGTTTGCTTCCACGTCACGCGCTTTCAGCCATGGTTGCATCAGGCTGTCGAAGCCGCTCGAACTGGCACATGCTCTGATCGATACCATTCCCGGCTGGTCGGCAGTACAGCTTAATCAGGCCCTGGCCAGCGGTGTGAACACCAAGATTGTCCTTCCGCAAAAAATTCCAGTGCATCTTATCTATGCGACGGCTTTCAAAGGCGAAAACGGCATCGAGTTCCGTCCTGATGTGTATGGCCGCGACCGGAAGCTCTATAGCGCGCTTTTCGGAAAGCCCGCGTCTTAATGCATTGAGCTGAGCGTGGAGAAAGCCGAAAGCGCTTCCTTGCTGGATTTTACATGCAAGACGGCAGCACCATCATGGGCAAGAAATGCCTGGACTTTGGCTTCGACATCATCGCCTTTGACAATGGTTTCGGCATAGGCGCCAAATGATTTGGCCCATGCAGTGAAATCCGGATTGACCAGATTGGTACCTGATACGCGCTGCGGGTAGTGTCGTTCCTGATGCAGTCTGATCGTGCCATAGATGCCATTGTCGGAAATCACGATTTTTGGCTTTGCTGCATAATGCATGGCTGTCGCCAGTTCTTGTCCCGTCATCAACACGCCGCCATCACCCACAAAAGCAATGACAGTGCGGGTGGGTTCAATGATGCTGGCGGCAACTGCCGTAGGAACGCCAAACCCCATGGCACCAGCGATCGCGCCCAGCAATATGTTCTTCGGTGTCATGACCCAATGGCGATGCACCCATGTCGACATGTTTCCGGCATCGGTCGTGATGATAGCGTCAGCCGGTGCATGCCGTGCCAGGGACACAACCACCTCGCCGAAATCGACACCGTCATCTGGGACAGCTGAATGAAAAACCTGTTGCTCTCGTACATAATCATTGATCGAGGCACGCCACGATTCACGCACGGAAGACACCACGCGGGGATATTGCGCAAGCTCGGATACAACGGCAATAGGATCCGCAATGATGCCGAGCTCAGTCCGGAAAACCCGGCCGATCGGCTGCCCATCTGGATAAATATGCACAAGCGGCTGTTCGGGTTCTGGGGCAGTTGGAAATGTATAATTCAAGCTGCCCACATCGCCCAGCCTGGTTCCAACCGCTATGATGAGATCAGCATTGGCTAGAATTTGCCGGTGCCGGGGTGGATTGCCAAAACCAAGATGACCCGCATACAGGGGTGAACCATTGTCGAAAATGTCCTGGTTCTTCCACGTAACCGCCACGGGAATGCGGCGTGCCTCAGCAAATTTTTGCAAGGCATCAGACCCCTTGAGCCCGCGAAATATCGCACCCGCCACGACGAGAGGGCGTTCGGCATGCAAAAGCATGTCTTCAATCAGGCCAATGTCGTTAGCATTGTGATGGCCCACGGCCACCGGAAAGGGGTGTGGAATGCTTTCGCCTGCATCTTCTTCCAGAACATCTTCTGGAAGTGAAATGATCACCGGTCCGGGAGTTCCTTCTGCCGCAAGCCGCAATGATCGTGTGACCATTTCGCTCATCTTCTTGGCTTCGGACACTTCATAGACAGCCTTGGCCATGCCGCCAAAAAACTGTCCGTAGTCAACCTCCTGAAACGCCCCGCGGCTTCTTTCTTCCCGCGAAACCTGTCCAATGATCAGCAACAGCGGAGTTGCATCCTGCTCGGCGACATGAACAGCGATGGAAGCATTGGTGGCACCCGGCCCGCGACTAACGAGGCAAACGGCGGGCTGGCCCGTAAGCCGCGCTTCCGCAATGGCCATGAAGCCCGCACCCGATTCATGACGGCAAATAATGATCGCGATGCTACTTCCGTAAAGTGCGTCGAGCAGCGCCAGATAGCTCTCGCCAGGAACGCAGTACACGCGCCTGATGCCATGGGCTTCAAGACATTTTACGATAACATCGGCAGCGCGCATGTAGAGACTCCAGCCCGTTCAAACCCCATTACTGATGCCTTGAACGGAACTGGAAGTCGAGCCTGTTTGTATCCTCAGGGAAGGGCCGCTACAGGCGGCGTGGCAATGGTGGCGCCTGCCGCCTTGGCCTTGTCATACCACTGCGCTGCCATGGCCTGATCCGGCTTGATGCCCTGAATATTCATTTGCTTGAAGATGGCAGGATCATAACTGCGCGCCACACCGAGCGCCCCATCCGCCGCTCCCATTTCAAAGGCGCGTGAATAGAATTGGCGGGCAATGGCCACATCTCCTGCCTTGAACAGCATGTCACCCTTTTGCAGCAAGCCCGTTACTTCTGCCGAAAGCTCAGGCTTGACCACCGCAAGAGGTTGCGAAACCGGGTTTGCAGCCGCAAGAGCTGGCGCGTCAGTCTTGACGGTGGAGGACTCCGGCACCGCGTTTGCTGGCGTTATCTGCAAGCTCTGGTCGTCAAGCGCCACTGTCATTTCCTGAACCGGGGCTGCAAGCTCGCCGGTTTTCACTTCAATGGCAGCAACCGACATGTCAATCTTGGGCGTGTCTGAACTCGGCACGACAAGGTTCAGCCCGGCTTCTTCGCCATCCTTCAATTGCCATGTGGTGTCAGATGTGCGCGTGCCCTTGTTCAGGTAGGCAGACTTTGGCACCCCAGTGATCTGCAATGTCAGCTCCTGGCCAGCTGTTGCAGGATCTGCCTGCAGCATGAGCGGTATCATGCTGTTCAAGCTTCCCGCTGCATCTTCCACTTTGAGCGATGCAATGCTGATGGGTTTCTTGCTAATGCTGGTTTCCTTGGAAACTATCTTCACAACGGCAGGGGCAGGAACAGCGGTAGGTGCCGTATCACCCATCGTGGCCGTGAACATGTTGCCTGCGGATTTCTTGATATCGTTGAGATGCGTCATGGCAAATCCGAGAGAACCGCCCGCTACAATCGCGGCGATTCCTGCCGAAACAGCAAACCGGCTGAAAGAGCTTGAACGCTGATTTTGTCGGGTGGCTGCAATATACTGATCCTGCGCGCGAATAGTCTCTGGGGGCATCACAGGGCGCGGTGGCAGGGGAGGCATGGTTGTTCGAATGTTCAGAGCTTCATTCTGCTCACGCAACCGTTCCATCATGCGTTTCCTGTAGACATCATAGGCCTCGCTGTCAGCCGGACCTGGAGGGGCGGGCTGTTCATTCTTGCGCTTGTAATGATCCACCAGAAACTCGGATTCCTCATTGCGATAGGTTTGGGTAAACCATGAAGGGGTTGATCCCTTGTCCCCTTCATCCTGCGGGGTCTCGGTTGGTTTGTCGGTTTTTTCGTTGCGCAGGGGATGGTTCATCTGTCGCTACTCCTATTTTACTAATTTACAGCCAATGTGTTGGTAGGGACACGGCGTTCCCCGCTGGTTTGTTTTACGGTGACATAAGGCTTCCAACCTGGCACGGCAGCCAGGTAATTGGTATTGCCTTCCTTCTTCACGGATGAAAAATAAGTGGAAAAGAGCGCCCGGTTGAATTTTTCCAATTTAAAATAACGCTCGGATTTTGCGGGCCAGTTGAAAACTGCCAAAACTTCCGCAGCCGCAATGGTCTCCAAAGTTTTGCCGGCAGCAAGAAGCGTTGGCATGTCCTGGTCCGTCAATATGGCGGGTGTATAAATTTCACTGAGTGAAGCATTCAATTGAATCGGCAAGACATGAACACCATCGCTTGCCTGAAGGCTGGCAAAATCGGGGGGAATCCCGCTAAAAATCGCAGCATCCGCATGCCCGGCCTGCAATGCCTCAACAGCCGAACTGCCCATCAGGGAAATTTTCTCGATGTTCAGTCCCATACTGCCGAACACCAGGTCAGCAACAACAAATTCGTCGCTTTCCGTGGGCCCAACCGCCACGCGCTTTCCAGCAAGGCTTTCCAGAGTTGCAAATTCCTGCTTGGCCAACACCACAATATTCTTGTTGCCGATCTTGGCGAGATACGAAATCCTGCCCACTTCATCTGTATAAAGATTATTCTTCCTGGCAAATGCCAGGCTATCGGACGACAGCAGGGTGACATCCACGCCGCGCAGAAACAGCAGGTCATTCAAGGATTGCAATCCGCCCCGGCCCAAAATTGGCAGGACCCGCAAACCATCGGTATGATCCACGGAATTGGCAATCTTCATGGCCTCGCCGATAAATTGTGGCTGGCTCACCAAAAGCCCTACGGTACGTTGATTGAGCTTAGCCGAACGTGCGTCTACAGCGTATGAATGAACGCTGCCAAATACCGCAACCATGATCGCCAAGAAAACGTAGAAGGCATTCTTCAATACCTGGCCCCTCCAAAATTTACCACGCCATCCCCACCAGGCTGCATGTATTTTAATCAACACGCTTGATTCCAATTTGGTCCGGACATTGGTACGACAATGTGGCAAAGAACGGTCGATAATGTGATTTTTGCTTTTTGCTAACCATAACGGGAAGAGCTTACATGAATGCGATTATTCATGCAAAACAAGAGATTCGAGGTCAAAAGCTTCGTGTTGTAATGCCGGAAGGCAGTGATCACCGCATCCAACAGGCCGCAGACCTGATGAATCAGGAAAAATTGGCGGAAGCGATTACTTTTTGTGAAAAAATACCTGAGCCTGATGGCCGCCATATTTCATGCATTACCCGCAACCGTCCGAAAATGTCACAGGCTATGGCGGTGCGTCTATTGCGAAAACCACTCTATATGGCAGCCGCCATGGTAGCTGTTGGCGATGCCGACGCGATGATCGCTGGAGTTGCAAACTCCACCGCTCATGTCATCGAAGCCGGCCTTATGGCCATTGGTTTGCAGCAGGGCATGGAAATACCCTCCAGCTTTTTTCTCATGCAATGGCCGGAGCGGAGCCTGATTTTTGCGGATTGCGCGGTGAATGTGCAACCCTCCGCTGAACAACTTGCGGATATCACCCTGGCGTCAGCCATGAGCGCAGCAAAGATCCTGCAGGAAACGCCCCGCATTGCCATGCTTTCCTTTTCCACCAAAGGAAGTGCCAACCATGCAGACGCAGACAAGGTGGTAAAGGCGTTAGAAATTGTGAAGGCCCGCAACCCATCTCTTCTGGTAGATGGCGAATTGCAGGCCGATGCTGCGTTGTCGGTAGTGGTGGCAGCAAAAAAGATGAAAGACATAGGTGAAGTTGCTGGTCGCGCCAATGTGCTGATATTTCCTGACCTCGATGCCGGAAATATTGCCTATAAGCTCAGTCAATATTTGGGCGGCTGCCAGGCCATAGGCCCCATCCTGCAGGGATTTGCGAAACCCATTTCCGATCTTTCACGCGGCGCAACGGCAAGCGATATTGTCGATACAGCGGCGTTGTTGCTGGCAATGTCACGCCAACACTAGCCCGCTCACATGCCGCGCGATGGTAAGTTCCTCGTTGGCCCTGACCACATGCACATCGTCTTCTGCAATGTTGAGCCAGGCGAGATGCACCAATATTTTTTGCCGCACCACGTCAGCATTCTCTCCGATGCCGCCGGTAAAAGCCACAGCATCAACGCCACCCATTGCGACAAACAGTGAACCCGCATGCCGTGCTGCATGATAGCAATAGAAATCAATGGCTTCTGCCGCTTCCCTGTCATTGCTGTCGAGGAGCGCGCGCATATCAGATGAGAGGCCGGAAACGCCCAACAGCCCGCTCTTGTGATAAACCAGATCCTCTAAACCATCGGCGTTCAGATTTTCCGCGCGCAGCATGGCCACCAACACGCCGGGATCAATGGCGCCGGTGCGGGTGCCCATCACCAGGCCATCCGCGGTCGAATATCCCATGGTGGTGGCAACGCTTTTGCCCTCCCGAACCGCGCACATGCTGGCGCCATTTCCGAGATGCGCCACCAGCAGGCGGCGGGGCAGGGGCATATTGGTCTGCCGCGGGAGTTCCCGCACCACATGCTCATAATTCAAGCCATGAAAGCCATATCGCCGATAACCGCGCTCATGATAATCGCGCGGCAGGGGCAATCGCGTGTTGAGCTCGTCATGGCCTGCATGGAATGCCGTATCGAAACAGGCGATGTTTGGCACATTTGGCGCAAGCCTGCGAAGCTCTGCCAGCGCGCCCAGCCCAAATGGCAAGTGCAGGGGCGCAAGTCGGCGTAAGGCTTCAAGGTCGCTCTGGATTTGCGCATCAACACGAACCGGCCTGACGTAATGCGTTCCGCCATGCACGATGCGGTGACCAATGCCGGTACAGTCTTTCAGAAAAATTCCCTTTGCGGCTATGACAGCCAGCGCCTCCTGCAGCGCATCTGGACCAAAGCCTGTGACCTGGCCGCTAAACACCATGGCCAGTTCGCCATCAAACACCGCATATTTGAGCGATGAAGAACCGGCATTGATGGTGAGGATGGGTTTCATCACGCCAGCCCTTGAGCAAGCCTCAGGCCAAACCCTTTTGCGGACGCATGTCGGCCTTCTTGATGTGGGCCACGGGCACAGGTTTCTTCATGGCATCCCGACGGAAAGGCTCGCCGAGTTCCTGATTGAGAATGACTTCAATGAAAGTTGTGATGCCCGCCGCCTGATCCTTGGCGGCTTGCTTCAAAGCCGCTGTCGTTTCACTTGGAGTGCGAACCCTCACACCCTTGAACCCACAAGCTTCAGCAATCTTGGCGTAGCTCAGCTTCGGGTCAAGCTCAGTGCCCACGAAATTATTGTCGTACCACAGGATGGAGTTGCGCTTTTCCGCACCCCATTGATAGTTGCGGAAAATCACCATGGTAATCGCTGGCCATTCGTCGCGGCAGATCGATGTCATTTCATTCATCGAAATGCCGAATGCGCCATCGCCGGCAAAACCGAAAACCGGCACATCAGGCTTGCCGATCTTGGCGCCGATGATGGAGGGAAAACCATAGCCGCAGGGACCAAACAGGCCCGGCGCCAGATATTTGCGCCCTTCTTCGAACGTTGGATAGGCATTGCCGATGGCGCAATTATTGCCGATGTCCGAAGAGATCGTGGCGTTGGCTGGAAGTCCTGCCTGAATGGCGCGCCACGCCTGACGCGGCGACATGCGATCCTTGTCGCGCTTGCGAGCTTCCTCATTCCACACCGTGCCCGGATCATCATCTTCATGGTCCATGGAAGACAGCTGTTGCAGCCAGGCCGACTTGGTGTGGTGAATGGTGGCCTTGCGCTCAGCGCGGCCAGCATCACCGGCATTCGGAGAAAGCGCCGCCAATATCTGCTGGGCAACCTGCTTGGCGTCACCACATATACCCACAGTTACTTTCTTGGTGAGGCCAATCCGGTCTGCATTGATTTCAACCTGGATGATCTTGGCAGTCTTCGGCCAGTAATCAATACCATAGCCTGGGAGCGTCGAAAATGGATTGAGGCGCGTGCCGAGTGCCAGCACAACGTCAGCCTTGGCAATCAGCTCCATAGCGGCCTTTGAACCATTGTAACCGAGCGGTCCCGCCGACAAATAGTGGCTGCCGGGGAAGGCGTCATTATGCTGGTAGCCACAGCACACCGCCGCATCCAGTCGTTCAGCCAATGCGATGGAATCCTTGATCGCATTGCCGGTCACGACACCCGCACCATTCAGGATAACCGGGAACGTGGCCTCCGAAAGAAGTGCCGCCGCTTGTGCGATGGCTTGCCTGCCGCCGGAAGGCAGTTCGAAATTCACGATCTGCGGCAGGTCAATATCAATGACCTGGGTCCAGTAATCGCGGGGAATGTTGATTTGTGCGGGCGCCCTTCCACGCCATGCCTTGGCGATTACGCGATTCAGAACTTCCGCCATACGCGAGGGATCACGCACTTCTTCCTGATAGCAAACCATGTCGGCAAACAGCGACATCTGTGGTACTTCCTGGAATCCGCCCTGACCCATCGTCCTGTTGGCCGCTTGCGGCGTGACCAACAGCATGGGCGTGTGGTTCCAGTATGCCGTCTTCACAGCCGTCACAAAGCCGGTCACGCCCGGACCGTTCTGGGCAATCGCCAGTCCCATTTTGCCGGTGACGCGGGCATAGCCGTCACAGATCAGCCCGGCATTGGTTTCATGCGCGCAATCCCAAAACGTGATGCCAGCCTTCGGAAACAAATCCGAAACGGGCATCATCGCCGAACCGATGATCCCGAATGCGTGTTCAATCCCATGCATTTGCAGGACTTTCACAAATGCTTCCTCAGTGGTCATTCTCATGGGGCGTTCCTTCGCATGGAAAAGTGGTGTGTTGCCATTCCTGTAGTCCACCATCTGGCACCATAACAGGTCCAGAATCAAGCGACTGGTGCCACCAGCGGAGGTGCCTACTTCAACTCGATCTCAATAAATGCATACTCCGTTTCGTTGGCATTGATCACATCGTGCTCAACGCCTTCACTGCGGAAATAGGGCACACCCTTTTTCATTTCGGCGAAACTGGTGCCGTCCTTGGTTTCCAGCTTCACTATCCCATCCATGAGGGGCACGACAACGTAGTCGTGACCGTGGCGATGCCAGCCCGTATTTGCGCCCGGTGCAAACCGGTACTCCGTGACGATCACCTTTTCATTTTCGATGTGGACGGTGGCCTCAGCACTTCCAGTCATGAATTTCTCCTGCAATGGGCGCAAGCTTGACAAGGAACCAGCGATCTGCGCAAGTATGTTATAGTATAACATTATGAATTTTCCAGCTCCGCATCACAATCACAAACACTGCACCGCCGAGTTGATCGCGCGGGCCGAGCGCACGTGTGAGAGGCGCGGCACCAGACTTACGGGCCAGCGCCGCGAAATCCTGAACTGTGTGGCAAGGGGTCATGCTGCTGTGGGCGCTTATGACATCATCGAACGCATGGCCGAGCAGGGGCCGAAGCCCGCGCCCATTACAGTCTATCGCGCCTTGGAATTTCTGCAGGCGCACGGGCTCGTGCACAAGATTGAAAGCCGCAATGCCTTTGTAGCCTGCTCGCATTCCCATGAGGACCGGCCAGCAGCGCTTCTCATCTGCGAAATCTGCTGCACCGTGGCAGAACTGGATACACCGGAAATTTTTAAACGTCTGGACGAGAAAGCCTTGCTTCAGAACTTCACGCCGTCTCACACGCAAATCGAAATGGCCGGCACATGCAACGCCTGCGCAGGAAAGGCCTGACATGTTGAAAGCCAATGATCCCATTCTCAGCGCGCGCGATGTAACGCTTGAGCTCGGGGGCCGCACAATTTTGAACAAGGTGAATCTGGATGTACGGCGCGGTGAAATTGTTACCGTGATAGGTCCCAATGGCGCCGGAAAATCCACGCTTATCCAAGTCATGCTGGGCCTGCGCCCCTTGACCTCGGGCCGTATTGAACGGCGCGCCAATCTGAGGGTGGGCTATGTGCCACAAAGCTTTCCCTATCCTGCAAATGTTCCCATGGATGTGGAAAGGCTGCTCAGCCTGACCCTGGAGCCAACCCAGCGTGACGTGGACCACACATTGGAAGAAGTGGGCATCGCGCATTTGAAGCATGCGCGCGTCACCTCGCTCTCGGGCGGCGAAATGCAGCGCGCACTTCTGGCACGGGCACTGCTGCGCAAGCCGGATCTGCTCGTGCTGGATGAACCGGTGCAAGCCGTGGATTTCATCGGCGAATTAAAACTCTATGAGTTGATCTCCAACATCCGCAAGTCCCATGGCTGCGGCATTTTCATGGTGAGCCACGACTTGCATATGGTGATGGCTGAAAGCGATCACGTGGTGTGCCTGAATAGTCACGTCTGCTGTGAAGGCGGGCCAGAAAAAGTGCAGGCAGATCCCGAATTTGCCAAGCTCTTTGGTCCATCGGCCGCCCGCATGATAGCAGCTTATGCCCACCACCATGACCACGACCATGAATCGCATGATCATCACCATAGACACTGAAATCAATCCCACATGAGCCTTGTTTTCTCCGATCCTATTCTCCAGCGCGCGCTCCTCGCAGGGTTGGCGGTGGCGCTTGTCTCTGGCCCTGTAGGCTGTTTCATCGTCTGGCGGCGCATGGCCTATTTCGGTGAATCACTCGCCCATTCCGGCCTCTTGGGCGTAGGGCTTGGACTGCTGCTGAATTTCAACATCACGATTGGTGCAGTTGTGACGGCGGTGGTTTTGGCCGTGGCTCTCCTGGCACTCCGCCGCCAGCGCGGAATTGCCACCGATACGCTGCTGGGCATCCTTTCTCACACGGCTTTGGCGCTCGGTCTCATTGTGGTGGGCATTGCCACAGGCACTGCTTCCGATCACATGGACATTCTCTTCGGTGACATCCTCACGGTATCCGCCGGCGACGTTTTGGGGGTGTGGATAGGTGCTGCCCTTGTCCTCGCAACGCTGAGCCTGATGTGGCGCGACCTGATCGCTGTGTCCGTGCATGAAGATTTGGCCCGTGCCGAGGGCGTGAAGGTGGAGCGGGTTGAACTGGGGTTTGTCCTTCTGATTGCTGTCATGACGGCGATTGCCATGAAGATTGTGGGGCTTTTATTGATAACCGCCCTCATGGTGATCCCGGCAGCGGCAGCGCGGCGCATGTCGAAGACGCCAGAAAGCATGGCAGTTCTGGCAGCCACCTTTGCCGGCATATCCGTGTCTATGGGTCTTTTGGCTTCCAATGTTTTTGGTGGAACGTCCGGACCCTGCGTCGTTCTCGCGGCAAGTTCGCTCTTCGCCTTGACCTTGTTCGTTCCACAGGCCAGTTAAGGGGCCAAGGAGCAGAAATGAGCTATTCCGCAATTGAAACACGCCGCATGTCCCACGCCGTGATGGTGGGCAAGGTGCAGGTGGGGGGTAGCGCACCCGTCGTCGTCCAATCCATGACCAACACCGACACTGCGGACGTGGAGGCAACTGCCCGCCAGTCCGCAGAACTGGCAAAAGCCGGTTCCGAACTCGTGCGCATCACGGTGGACCGCGACGAAGCTGCCAAGGCTGTTCCCCACATTCGCGACAGGCTCGATCAAATGGGTGTTTCCGTGCCGTTGGTGGGAGACTTTCACTACAATGGTCACACATTGCTCAATGACAATCCAGCCTGCGCTGAAGCGCTCGCCAAATACCGCATCAACCCTGGTAACGTAGGTTTCAAGGAAAAGAAGGACCGCAATTTTTCCAGCATGATCGAAACCGCACTGAAATTCGACCGGCCCGTGCGCATTGGCGTGAATTGGGGGTCTCTCGATCAATCGCTGCTTACCGAACTGATGGATGAAAATCATGTCTCGCCAAATCCCGTAACCGCGCGCGCCGTGATGCATGAAGCGGTAGTGCAATCCGGCATTCTTTCGGCAGCCCGCGCCGAAGAACTGGGAATGTCAGCTCATCGCATTATCATTTCGGCCAAATGTTCCGAAGTGCAGGACCTGATCGCGGTTTACCGGAAACTGGCCAGGCGTTGCCACTATGCGCTGCATCTCGGCCTCACCGAAGCGGGCATGGGATCCAAGGGAATTGTTGCTTCCACAGCCGCCTTGGGCGTGCTTCTACAGGAGGGGATCGGCGACACGATCCGCATTTCCCTGACACCGGAACCCGGCGGCGACCGCACGCGCGAGGTTATTGTGGCGCAGGAAATATTACAGACCATGGGCCTTCGCGCCTTTGCACCCATGGTGATTGCCTGCCCAGGCTGTGGCCGAACCACATCAACCGTGTTCCAGGAGCTGGCGCAAGATATCCAGTTCTATGTCCGCGACCGGTTGCCGGAGTGGCGCGCGCACTACCCCGGCTTTGAAAACCTGACGCTTGCCGTCATGGGCTGCATCGTCAATGGCCCTGGTGAATCCAAACATGCCGACATTGGAATCTCGCTCCCCGGAACCGGTGAACTTCCCACCGCGCCCGTCTATATCGACGGCAAGAAAACCACTACGCTCCGTGGCGAAAACATTTCCCAGCAGTTCAAGGATATCGTGGAGAACTACGTGAAAGTGCGCTGGGGATGATGCCCTCGGAATTCAAATTTCCGATGACCAAAAAACAATTCTTGTCGCATTCAGAAATTCTGCTGCAGCGCGGCGATGTTGTTCTTTCACGCAGTTCCACATTTACCAGCTGGTTGATACGCTTCGAATAACACATTTCTTCTGGAGTCATACACAACAGGCGTCGATCAGGCCAAACGCGTCATTTCTTCCGCGCCACTATGAAGCGCGCCGCGGCCCGCAATGTTTCCGCTGCATCTCCATAGGGTTCAAGAGCTGCAATTGCGGATGCAACAAGATCACCGGCTTTTTTCCGAGCCGCGTCTCGGCCCATCAGTGAGGCAATGGTAGCCTTGCCTTGTACGGCATCCTTTTGCGTGGCCTTGCCGAGATTCTCAGGTGTTGATTCAAGATCAAGCAGATCATCGGCAATTTGGAACGCCAGCCCGATATCATCGGCGTAGCGGCGCAGGGGCTCACGGTCGCCACCACCCAGAATGGCGCCAGCTTCGCAAGCAAAGCGGAAGAGGGTGCCTGTCTTGAGGTTTTGAATGCGCATGATGGGTTCGATGGCAGAATGCCTGGCAGTTTCTGCCTCGATATCGAGCATCTGTCCGCCAGCCATGCCATTCATGCCGGACGCCCTGGCGAGTTCAAGAACCAGCGTATTGCGGATACCCGCATCGGGATGGGTTTCAGGAGCGGCCAGAATTTCAAACGCGAGAGTGAGGAGAGAATCTCCTGCAAGAATGGCCGTGGCCTCATCAAACGTTCTGTGAACTGTGGGTTTGCCCCGGCGCGTGTCGTCATTATCCATGGCAGGCAGGTCATCATGCACCAGGGAATAACAATGCACGCACTCAAGTGCTGCACCCACCCGCAGCGCACCAGGCGCATTAAACAGCTTGGCTGACTCGATCACCAGAAATGGCCGCAGGCGTTTTCCACCGCCCAAAGCTGCATATCGCATGGCGTCCAGCAGCCGGGGCGATGCACTCGACGTCAGCAATGCATCCAAAATGGCATCCGTGCCGGCGGCGGCTTGGCGTAAAGCTGTTTCAAAATGGTTTTCTGGTATTGACGCCAAGGCCTCACCTGTGTGTTAACACGAGTGGCTATACTGTCATGACATTGGAAACTCAATCAGACTTCACAGCGCAGCCTACGCGCTTTCTGGATCGGCTAAAGCCGTGGCAGCGGTGGGCGCTCTATGTTTTGGCGGCCGTCGTGGCCTGGCCGATCGTGATGACGTTCGTATACTCTGTTCTGCCGCCGCCTTTTTCCAATCTCATGCTGCTTCGGGCGATAACTGGCCAAGGTATCACCAAGAACTGGGTAAGCCTGGATAATATGTCGCCCTATTTGCCACGTGCCGTCATCACCTCGGAAGATGCCCGTTTTTGCGAGCATAATGGCGTGGATTGGGTGGAATTTCAGGGCGTGATTGATGACGTGTTCGATGACGACGAGGGCCCAATTCGCGGCGCCAGCACGATTTCCATGCAAACCGCCAAAAACATGTTTCTCTGGGACGGACGCAACTTCATTCGAAAAGGCCTTGAAGTTCCAATGGCTTACTGGATGGATTTTGTATGGACCAAACGCCGGATGATGGAAATCTACCTCAATATCGTGGAATGGGCGCCTGGCGTCTACGGTGCGGAAGCCGCCTCCCAATTTCATTTTCACAAATCCGCCGCCAAGCTTTCCAGGCGGGAAGCAGCGCTTTTGGCGGCAGTTCTGCCAAATCCCATCAAGCGCAAGGCGGGAAAGCCCTCAAGGCGGGTAAATTTCATCGCAAATCGCATCATGGGACGAATGAGCGGAATGGACGGCTATCTCACTTGTATTGATCTCTGACCTTGTTTATAAGCCGCCCAACTGTGGTGGGGCAACCTGCCTTTTATGGAGTTTTGAAATGGCTGTTCCACGCAAAAAAATGACCAAAAGCCGCATTGGCATGCGCCGTTCCGGCCAGAAAATGCAAATCGTCACCTGGATTGAAGACAAGAAGTCCGGCGAACTCCGTCGTCCGCACCACATTGATCTCAAAACCGGCATGTACCGTGGCCGCCAGGTCCTGGACGTCAAGGCAGACGTATAATCCATCCGAAAGATTTTGAGAAGGCCGGTCATTTTCCGGCCTTTTTCTTTTGTTTACGGGGCTTTGAAAATTTTAACCAAATCCTGAATATTGCTTTAGCAGCTTCCGTCTAATCTGGCCCGGCACTTGCAACGTTGGAACTATGTTGGCTGGAAATTGGCAAATCAGGATGGTAACGGCACGAATCCGCGATAGCGCGGATCTGGATGCCGTCATGGTACCCTGGAAACGCTTGGTCACCCAGAGCCTTATTCCGGCAGGCTTGAATTCCCCCGAAATGATTCTGCCGCTTCTCAAAAACCTGGGCACCGCTGAACTTGCGGTGGTATTTCAGGGCAGCGACGTGATGTTTGCACTCCCCATAGAGGAGCGCCGCAAAAGGGGACTGCTCTCCAGTTGGATCACATCCCTCACAATCATGGGAACTCCACATGTGGACCGGGACTTCCCGGCGGCGGCGTTAACCTGCTTTACACAAAGCCTGAAGCGCCCACTGCTGCTGAATTCCGTCAACCGGAAGGACAGCCTCTGGGACCACCTGGCCACACCTGAGAGGCACTTTGCGATATTGGAAACCTGGGAACGCGCCGCCTTGAAGCCCGCAGGCACATTTGAATCCTGGCTGGAAAATAACTTTGACCGCAAGCGCCGCAAAGAGTTTCGCCGCCTTTCCAACCGCCTAGCGGAGCAGGGCACTTTTGAAACGGTAAGTTTTGCGCCAGGTGACGACAGTATTCCCTGGGCTTCTGATCTTCTTGCACTGGAACAAGCCGGTTGGAAAGGCAAACGCGGAACCGCCATCGCTGCAATGAAACCGCTGCAACAGGCGTTTGCGGAAAGCTGCCAGCAACTGGCAGCCAGCGGCAAGCTGCGCTTCTGGAAACTTGTGCTTGACGGAAAAACCATCGCCAGCATGTATGCAATTGTTGAAGCCGATCAGGCTTGGCTGGGCAAGATTGCCTATGACGAAAATCTGGCCAGATATTCGCCCGGCGTTCTTCTCATCCTTTACGCCACGGAAATGCTCTTTGCGGAAAGCGCCATAAAGGTGGTCGACAGCTGCGCCATTCCCGGCCACCCCATGATCGAAAATATCTGGCGCGACAGGCTGCCGATGGCAGACGTGATGTTGGCCCCACAAACCATATCAGCGTTTCGTTTTGCTGCAACAGTGAGGCTTGAAAAACTGCGCCGCATGCTGCGTGGCACGCTGCGCGACATCTACTATCATCTGAAAGGAAAGAAGCGATCATGAGTATTGTAAGCATCCATTCCGGCATCGCGCGAGAAAAATTTTTGAAACGCGCCTTCACGCTGAAACACGGATTGAGCGATCATCCGCTTTTCACCTTGCCGCGCCTGGTGGAACTCGCCAAGTCGATGCCGCGCGATCGCATCGAGTATAATTCCGGAAAAGTGGCAGTTGGCGTGAAGCCCGAGGATGTGCCGAAGATCGATATGCCGGCTGAAGACGTGATCTCCACCATCGAGACCGCCAATGCCTGGATGGTGATCAAATTCGTGAATGAAGACGCGGCCTATAATGAGCTTCTGAAAAAGTTTGTTGAAGACGCCAACGCGGCAGCTGGCAAGAAGCCCGGCGATTACTCCGATCTGCAGGGCTTCATTTTTATCTCGTCAGCCAATTCCACAACGCCGTTCCATATGGATGCTGAAGAGAACATTCTCATCCAGATCAAGGGCGACAAGTTTGTCCGCACGTTTGACAATGATGATCGCAAACTGATTTCCGAAGAAGCAATGGAAATTTCGCCCGACAAGCACCGCAACCAGAAATACGAGGAATGGTACGAACAGCGCGCCACATTGCACGCCCTGAAAGCCGGCGATGCCGTGCACATGCCCTACATGATCCCGCATTGGGTGAACACGGGAAGTTCCTATTCCATTTCCATGGCCATGACATGGAAAACCCCCGAAGTATTGCGTCTCAACAAGATCCGCCTGATGAACGGGACGCTGCGCCGCTTCGGTTATCCCCAGAAACCACCGGGTGTTTCACTGGTCCGCGATGCTGCCAAAGTCGTTGGGCATGATGTCATGCGGGCTGTCCTCGACCCCCTGCGCAAGTCCGAAAACATCCGCCGCGTGCTGCGTGGGCTGATCTACGGAAAAAAGGCAAACTATTTCCTGGAGGGGCAGGCAAAAAAAGCAGGGATGTAAATCTCTACCCTGCAATCACCTTGTCAGCGCTCACATAGGCATAGCCCAAGTCTTCCGCCACAGCCTTGTAGGTGACTTTCCCGTGGGCGACATTGAGACCATTTTTGAGATGGGGGTCATCGGCCAGCGCTTTTTTCCAGCCCTTGTCGGCAATCGCCATGGCAAATGGCAGCGTGACATTATTCAAGGCAAAGGTGGACGTGCGTGCAACACCACCCGGCATGTTGGCCACACAATAATGCACCACGTTATCGACCACATAAGTAGGTTCGGCATGGGTGGTGGCTTTGGAGGTTTCAGCGCAGCCACCTTGATCGATGGCTACATCCACAAACACGGAACCCGGCTTCCAGTCCTTCAACATCTTGCGCGTCACAAGCTTCGGTGCGGCTGCACCAGGAATGAGCACGCCACCGATGACGAGATCAGCACCCGCGCATTCATCTTCAATGGCGCCTTGCGTGGAATACAGCGTCTTGAGGCCAATGCCGAAGCGCGCCACAAGTTCTTCCATGCGATCTGTGCTGCGTTCAATGACGGTGACATCGGCGCCCATGCCAAGCGCAATCACAGCAGCGTTCGTGCCTACCACGCCACCGCCGAGGATGACAACCTTGGCAGGTGATACGCCGGGAACACCGCCCAGCAACATGCCGCGTCCGCCTTGGGCCTTTTCCAGGCAATGCGCGCCGGATTGAACCGACATGCGGCCCGCAACCTGGCTCATGGGAGCGAGCAGGGGGAGGCCACCGCGCGGCGAAGTAACGGTTTCATAGGCAATGCAAATGGCGCCGGATTTCACCAGGTCCTTGGTCTGCTCCGGATCGGGAGCCAGATGCAGATAGGTATAAAGGATTTGGCCTTCACGCAGCATGGCGCGCTCACCCGCCTGGGGTTCCTTGACCTTCACGATCATGTCAGCCTTGGCAAAAATATCTTCAGCAGCCTGAACAATTTCGCCGCCTGCCGCTGTATAATCCGCATCAGAGGCACCAATGCCTGCGCCAGCACTTGCCTGCACCCAAACCTTGTGCCCATGGCGCACCGCTTCGCGAACAGAAACAGGCGTCATGCCCACGCGATATTCGTGATTCTTGATTTCTTTGGGCACGCCGATGAGCATTTCAGTTTCTCCTGTGTTGTGACGTCAATTTACCTCATTTTGCTTCGGATGAATTTCCAAAGACAGCTCTAGAGCAGTGCAGTATTGATATGACATTCTAAGATATGCTACATTATTGAAATGAAAACGCAAAATCTTGACAAGATAGATAAGATCATTCTGAACGAATTGCAGAAGAACTCCCGGCAGTCCATTCTCGATGTGGCAAACCGGGCAGGGCTTTCAGCCTCCTCTTGTCATAGGCGGATCAAACTTCTTGAAGAGGCTGGCGTTATCACCGGTTATGCCGCAATGCTGGATCGCGCTACGCTTGGCCTTACAAACGAGTTCTTTGTGGAAGTTTCCCTCTCGGCACAAACCGAGGAGGCATTTGAGAAATTTGAAAAAGCCATCCAGCGCGTGCCTGAGATTCTTGAATGCCATCTCATGAGCGGCCAGTTCGATTATCTTCTTCGTGTGGTGGCCATGGATGCCGCCGATTATGAGCGAATCCACCGTTCGCGGATATCAAGGCTTCCCGGCATTCAGCGCATCCAATCCTCGCTAGCACTCCGAACCGTCAAGGCGTGGGTGGGATATCCCGTATAGACATTTCGAGCGGTGGCGATCACAATCAAGGTCAAAGAAAAAGCTCAGCTAACGCCAATGCAAGGGGGGCTCAATCCATGTTGAAATCACTTCCTGTGAATATGTTTTGGGCGTCCGAAGACCTCTCACGTCTGGCGCGTCTCAGTCTCGCAAGTTTCCTGCGTCATGGTTACCGTGTGACGCTGTGGAGCTATGAGCCAGAGGCCCACTCAATGTCGGGCGCTGGCGTGCGCGACGCTGCTGAACTCGTGCCGGAGGGCAGGGACGGCAATTGTTCGATGGATTACCTGTCGAGCCTTTTCCGCTACCGTGTGCTGGCCGACATGGGTGGCATGTGGGCGGATATGGACATAGTGGCCCTGGTGGATAGCCCGGATATTGAGGCAGCCCCGTTGGTGGCGTCAGAAAAGCGCCGCCCGTTCCGCTATGTGGAACCGAGTGCAACTGGCGAAATCCTCACACAGGTAACCAACTGCCTGATGGTCAACCCCGAACCAGCTCCTGGTGATCTCTGGCATCGCGCGGCTGACCGCGTGGCATCTCTTGCCGAAGCGGACCGCACCTGGGAAAACATGGGACCGCATTTGCTTACACGTTTGATGTTGGAAGATTTGGGTCACGGCGTTGCGGTGCTGCCGCCTGAAACCGTAAACCCTGCGTCATGGTGGGATGTGCCAAATTATTTTTTCGATGACCGGGAGCCGCCCAAATCCCCCTTCATGCACATGTACGCCTCCATATGGGCCAAGCGCGAAGTGGACGCCGAAGCCGCCTTCCCCGATAACTCCCTCGCCGGAAAACTCTGGAGGCTCTATGGCGTTTGAAATTTTGCCATGCCGTCCATGGCCAGCATGAACAACCCTGCTGAAATGACAATCGCGCCACCCAGGATCGTATAGAAATTTGGCACGTTTCCAAAAATGAAAAAACCATAGGTGACGGCCCAGAACATGCCGCTGTATTCAAAGGGCGCCACAAAGTTTGATTCAGCCAGCCGGTAAGCGGATGAAAACAGCACAGTTCCAAACGATGCGAGAATTCCGATGCACGCCATCAGGGCAAAGTCGGTGCCGTTTGGCCACGCCCAGTCACGCGCAAGAAAGGCGAGACTCTTGTGCTGGAAATGTTCAGCTGGAAGAAATGTGAAGACCAGTGCGAGGATGACGGCCACGCCGAGGTAAATCAGGTTCTGATGTAAAGCCTGCACCACGGGCGAGACATCGCGGGGGATTCTGCGCCCCAGCATTTGCCCGAAGCCATAGGCGAATGCTGAATACAGCGCGAGAAGCGCAGCCGGTTCAAACACGCTCGAACCCGGCCTGATCATGATCATGACTCCGGTAAACCCTGAAGCAATGGCCAGCCATCTGTAGGCCTTGACCTTTTCGCCCAGCAGCGGTCCCGCCAGGGCGGCAACAAAGAAGGGCATGGTGAAATAGATGGAAATGGATTCCGCAATGGGCATGGCCGCAAGCGAAAGAATATAGGCAAGGAAAGCCGAGCAAAGAACGATCCCGCGCAAAAACGTTTGTGGCCAGTGTCGCGAGAAAGCAGAACGCCAGCCGCCATAATAGGCAACAAGCGAACCCACGATCACCAGGGCTATGACGCTGCGGATGAACAAGGCCTCATGCACCGGATAACCTCCGCTCAGCCATTTCACCACCGCGTCCTGCGTTGAAGCTGTGGCCACGGCACCCGTAATGCACAACATCGCCTTGGCCTTGTTGTCGGCGACACTAAGATTGGATGTCATGAATGGTTTCAGCCAGGAGTTTCACGCCCGCGGCGATTTTTGATTCCTCTATCGAAGAGAAGGCGAGCCTGAAATAATTGCGCGGCGGATTCTTGACCCCAAAATTGATGCGACCGGGCTCGATGAGAATGCCCTTTGCGGTCGCCGCAGCCGCCAGTTTTTCACTGTCCAGCGAGTCTTCGCCCTTCACCCAAAAGCTCGTTCCGCCAAAGCTTGGAATTTTTGAGGATTGCGGAAAATGATCATTGAGCGCGTCTCCCATGATCTCCCAGCGCGTGCGATAGGCGCGATGCAGGCGCCTGATCAGAGTGTCATGGTGGCCCAGCGAAAGAAACAGCGCAGCGGTTCGCTGATTGTTGTTGGGCGCATGACGCACCATCAATCGCCGCAATGCGCGCGCCTCATTGATCAGCTTTTTAGGTCCCACCATGAACCCGAGGCGCAAGCCCGGGAATAACGATTTGGAGAGCGATCCCACGTAAATCACATGCCCCTTGTCATCCAGCGATTTCAACGCGGGGCAGGGCTCGTTCACATAATTGGTTTCAAACTCGTAATCATCTTCAATGATGATGAAGTCGCGCTGCGCTGCGAGCTTGAGCAATGCCATGCGCCGCGCGATGGGCATGGTGGCTGTGGTTGGAAACTGGTGGCTGGGCGTGGTGAACACGATCTGCGCGTTGCCCACATCGGCATTGAGGGTAAGGCCATGCTCGTCCACCGGCACCAGCGCCACATGACTGGTTCTCAGCTGAAAGATATTGCGCACATCGGGATAGCCCGGTTCTTCCATCGCCACGCGGGTGTTTTCATCCACCAGCAAACTGGAAAGAAGATAAAGCGCATTCTGCGCGCCGAGCGTGATCAATATTTCATCGTCACTTGCCATGATGCCGCGCCGCGGCAAAATCCGGCGGCGGATGTGCTCCACCAATAATGGATCATCATGCGCCCATGTGTCATTGGTCCAGGTGCCAAGCCATTTCTTGCCCAAGGCCTGCCGCGTGCAATCGCGCCAATCGGCAACCGGAAACAGCGTGTGATCAACCTGCCCATAGATGAAGGGATAGGTGAAACTCTGCCAGTTCAACGGCTTGGAGATATTCTCCTGGCGGCTGGGGTGTTGCTTGAATCGCTGGCTCCAATCCACCACCCCTGCAGAAGTTTCGGGCTTGGGCTGCGACTTGCCTTTGGGCAAAACAGTATCGAGGCCCGCCTTTTCTGAAACATAATACCCCGAGCGCTCGCGCGCCACGAGGAAACCATCGTCGAGTAGTCCCTGATAGGCCAGCACCACAGTATTGCGTGAAACACTGAGGGATTTTGCCATTTTCCGCGTGGAGGGGATAGGTTCTTCACGCGCCAGTTGCTGGTCGAGAATGGCTGATACCAATGCCTCGCGAATCTGCATCTGCAGGCTCGCATTTTCCGAGCGCTTGATATGCACCAGCCAGTCACGCAAAATGATATGGTCCCCGATAAATTGCCGTCTGGACCTATCATAGTGCCAATTCAATGCCTAAGGTATGCAAAATCCGACGCTAGCAAGGGCACAATGACCGAGCCATTTGTAGAAACCTCCCCCAAAACCTGGGACGAGATCAAAACCACAACCTGCTACATGTGCGCCTGCCGTTGCGGTATCAAAGTTTATTTGAAGGACGGCACGGTAAAATACATCGAGGGTAACAGCGATCATCCCGTGAACAAGGGCGTGATTTGCGGCAAGGGTGCCTCTGGCATCAAGCAGCATTATTCGCCTGCCAGATTGTCAAAACCCTTGATCCGCGTAGGCGAACGGGGTGCTGGAGAATTCCGCGAAATCGAATGGGAAGAAGCGCTCCGCACCGCCACGCTTTGGCTGTCAGAGGTTCGCAACACGGATCCCAAGAAGCTTGCCTTCTTCACCGGGCGCGATCAAAGCCAGGGCCTCACCGGCTGGTGGGCCTCGCAATTCGGTACACCGAACTACGCAGCCCACGGCGGTTTCTGTTCGGTGAACATGGCAGCCGCCGGACTTTACACCTTTGGCGGCTCCTTCTGGGAATTCGGCGAGCCCGACTGGAAACACACAAAATATTTCCTGCTTTTCGGTGTGGCTGAAGATCATGCCTCTAATCCCATCAAAATGGGCTTGGGAAAACTGAAAGGCAGGGGTGCCAAGTTCATTTCCATCAACCCGGTGAAGACCGGTTATTCCGCGATCGCCGACGAGTGGGTAGGACTGAAGCCCGGCACGGATGGCCTGTTTGTGGGGGCTCTTATCCATGAACTGCTGGCTGCACAAAAAATTGATGGCGAATATCTTCAGCGCTACACCAATGCCCCCTGGCTCATCATCGAAAACCCAGGTGGTGCCGATGACGGCCTTTTTGTTCGCAACGCAGCAGATGGTGCGCAGGTTTGGGACGCCCATACCAATACGCCAATGCCCGCCACCTCAAGTGATGCCGCGCCAGTGCTGATGGGCCGCTTCACGTTGCCGGATGGGAGAAAGGTGGTAACGAGCTTTACCCTGATAGCGGAGCGTTTCCTGTCTCCTGAATATGCACCTGATGCGGTAGCCGACAAATGCAGCATTCCCGCCAGCACCATCAAGCGCATTGCCGCTGAAATCGCCGAAGTCGCATTCGAACAGCAAATCGAATTGAATGTTCCGTGGACGGATTATACCGGCCGTCGGCATGACAGGATGGTGGGCCGTCCTGTTTCAATGCATGCCATGCGCGGCATCTCCGCCCATGCCAATGGTTTCCAGACCTGCCGCACCATCCACATCTTGCAAATCATCCTTGGCACCATCGATGTGCCGGGGGGGTTCCGTTATAAACCGCCATTCCCCAAGCCTATTCCTCCCGGTGTGAAACCTGCGGGAAAAGTGGGACAGGTGAAACCCAACACGCCATTGCCTGGACCGCCTCTGGGCTTTGTCACCAGTCCTGAAGATCTTCTGGTGGATGCGGCAGGAACGCCCCAGCGCATTGACAAGGCCTATTCCTGGGACGCGCCCCTTGCAGCGCACGGCATGATGCACATGGTCATCAACAACGCCGCCAAGGGCGACCCCTACGCGATCGACGTTCTGTTCATGTACATGGCCAACATGAGCTGGAACTCCGCCATGAACGTGGCCGACACGTTAAAGGGGCTCACTGCCAAACGCAGTGACGGCGAATACGTGATCCCAAGCATCATCTACAGTGACGCCTATAATTCCGAGATGGTGCAATACGCCGATCTCATTCTGCCGGATACCACCTATCTCGAGCGCTGGGATTGCATTTCGATGCTGGATCGTCCGATTTCAGAAGCTGATGGCCCGGCGGATGCGATCCGCCAACCCGTGGTGGAACCTGAACGCGATGTTCGCGCCTTCCAAACCGTTCTGCTCGATCTCGGCGCAAGGCTTGGCCTTCCCGGAATGACAAGGCCTGATGGCCACCCACGCTATCCCGGTGGCTATCCCGATTACATCGTCAATCATGAGCGCGCGCCAGGCTTGGGGCCTCTCGCAGGTTTTCGTGGTCCGAATGGCCGGCATCAGGGCAGGGGCACCCCCAACCCTGATCAACTCAAGGCCTACATCGACAATGGCTGCCACTGGTTTCACGAATTGCCCGACCATATGAAATACTTTCGCAATGTGAATTGGGATTACCTGGACTGGGCTACCTTCTTCGGCTTCATGGGAAAGCCTGAACCCATCATTCACCAGCTCTACAGCGAACCCCTGCAGAAGTTCCGTCTCGCAGCGCAAGGCCACGGCAAGATCCTGCCGCCGCAGGACCACCGCGCGCGCATACAAAAATATTTCGATCCCATTCCGTTCTGGTATCCACCCTTTGAAGGCAACATGGTTTCAGAAACCGAATTCCCCATGCACGCCATAACGCAGCGCCCTATGGCCATGTATCATTCCTGGGGATCGCAGAATTCCTGGCTGCGGCAGATCCTTGGCCGCAACTGGCTCTACATTAACACGACCCGAGCGGCAGCCTTGGGCATTGCCGATGGCGATTGGGTCGCCGTCACCTCCCACCACGGTAAGATCAAGGGGCAAGTGAAACTGATGAGCGGCGTGAATGCCGACACCATATGGACATGGAATGCCATCGGCAAACGCTCCGGCACATGGGGCCTTTCGCCCAATGCCCTTGAAGCGAAAAAAGGTTTCCTTCTCAACCACTTGATCTCCGACCTTCTCCCCGAGCGCGAAGGTGGATACCGCTTCTCCAACAGCGACCCGATTACGGGGCAGGCCGCCTGGTATGACCTCAAGGTGCGAGTTGAGAAGGCTGCGGATCAGAATCCAGAAAGCGTGCCACAGTTTAAAAAATTTCAATCTTTGAAGCAGGCGAAATGAATTTAATAACCCATCATCCCCACGTCGGATACCTTCATCCGCAAGCGAAGAAGGGAGTTAATACTTTAAGTTTTCCTTCCTCCTGTGAGGAAGAAAATGACGAGAAGCGTCAGATGCGGAGGTGGCTGATATGGTCGGTAACTTTTGGTCTCATCTCTTTTTCATTTAACCTCTGTGCAAATGCCAAAGAAACACAATGGACATTGGAAAAATTAGGACCCGATGATGTTTTGGCACTTTCTGGAAATGATTCTGAAGGTGACAAGCTAACATTTGAGTGCAATGGCATTCAGCAGAAATTATGGTTGGTCCGATCAATCTCGATTGACTCTCAGAAGCAGGATTCGTTCAAATCAGGGGCGATCAAAATTGGCACTTCATTATTTCCGCTTCAAGTCACTTCTAAAATGAATAGCAAACCATTTATCTATTCAGCGGTTGTTGCTGCAAAAAAAGAATTCCTTCGTGCGTTAGTTAAAAGCAATAAAGCACGGATTGAATTCCCTAATGATAATATTCAAGTTGAACTTGACCATGTCAAAAGGACAGCCTTTGCCATGCAATGCTCCGAAATTCTTGGACTGGAACCAGGCTAACGCTATGACCTCACTCCCACAAACCACCACCGGCAAAAAACTCGGGCTCGTCATTGATCTCGATACCTGCGTTGGCTGCCAGGCCTGCGTCACCTCCTGCAAGGAATGGAACACGCAAGGCTATTCCGCACCGTTAAGTGACATTGATCCTTATGGAGCCAATCCATCGGGTGTTTGGCTCAATCGCGTTCATGGCTACGAAGTGAAAGAAGACGGGCACGACCAGTCGCGCATCGTGCATTTTCCGCGCTCGTGCCTGCATTGCGAAGAACCGGCCTGCGTGACGGTGTGCCCGACGGGCGCCTCCTACAAGCGTGCCGAGGACGGCATCGTGCTGGTCAAACCCGAAACCTGCATCGGCTGCAAGCTGTGCTCCTGGGCATGTCCGTATGGCGCGCGCGAATATGACCAGAGCCACGGCGTGATGAAGAAATGCACGCTCTGCGTCGACCGGATCTACAACGAAAACCTCGAAGTGGAAGACCGCCAGCCGGCCTGCGTGAAGGCTTGCCCCACGGGCGCCCGGCATTTTGGCGATCTCGGCGATGCGGAATCGAAAG
>JANMAE010000111.1:0-4382 GCA_031359445.1 Hyphomicrobiales bacterium
AGTGACTTTCTTGCACGTGCACAAATCTACAATCACACGCCACGTAAATGCCTTGACTTCAAGACCCCTGCCGAGGTCTTCTCAAAACTTCTGTTGCACTTCAAATGTGACTCCATCAGGTCCCCGAAGGGGGGATGAGGGCCCTCCTGACTCGTCCCTGTTCTAAAGTGACGTCAGGTTCTTGGTGGGGGGTGTATCTTCCCAGGAATTTCCCGCCGCAATGATGCAGGAGGTGCCGGATGGCGTTGTCATCAGCACCGTCCAGGTTCCCTTGTTGGATGTGAAAACTTCCAGCAGGTTCTTCTGGCCGGCGATGCCCATGGCCTTGCTCTGTTCCTGAAATTTGTCAGTCAGCGCCTTGATGAAATCATCGCGCTTTCCACACACCGATGCAGCTTGCGCTGGAATTGTGAAAACCAGGACGGCACTCAATATGGAAATACAATGTAGCCTCAACATAAATCCTCCAGTGCATCCGTCCGAGGCGGTGCCGGAGGTTTTGTCTACCTCCTGAAGATCAGGCAGGCCTCGGAACGGTTATGCCGATGTTATCGATCATTAACAGCTCCAAAAAACGCTTACCCGATCATGATGCGCCTGATTCGTAAACGAATTGCCAACAAACAGGCGCTTGACGATCTATGCTTTATAGAGAGGAAAGATTCTTGGTGTCAGGCACATCTTCCCATGAATTTCCCGCTGCGATGATGCAGGAATTGCCTTGGCGGGACCGCACACAAGACCCGCCATTGCAGGGCTTGTGAACAGTGTGGCAGCAGCAATCGTAAACAGCATTCGCGTCTTCATGGTCCTACTCCGTATCATTGCGAATGGTCTGAAGATACGTTAGCTAGCCTCATGACTGCCACTCGCCGCAATCCATTCCTCGGCATAACCCTCATGATTTCAGCAATGCTGGTCATGCCATTTCTCGATGTGGTGGCTAAACTTTTGGGCCAGCAAAATGTTCCCATCATCGAAATCGTTTGGGCACGTCTCTTTTTCGGCATGGTGTTGACCGCGCCGCTGGTGCTTCAAACCGAGGGCCCACGCGGCCTGATTCCCCAGGAATCATGGTTGCATGCCGCGCGCGCAGCCCTTGTCATGGTGGCAACCGGAATGTTCTTCTGGGCTCTCAAATATCAGGGGATTGCGGAAACCCTGGCCATTTTTTTCGTGCAGCCATTGGTGATCACGATATTGTCACCGCTCGTGTTGAAAGAAACCGTGGGCATCAGGCGATTGCTGGCGGTGGCTGTGGGATTCATTGGCACACTGATCATTATCCGCCCCGGCTTCCAAACCCTCAATCCAGGAATGTTGCTGGCTTTGGGGGCGGGCACGTGTTCTGCATTCTACATGCTGCTCAGCCGCATTCTGGCCGCGCATTCCCGCGCCCTGGCATCCACCTTCCATACCAGCCTGTTTGGAGCCGTGTTTGCCACAGTGATCGTGGTGTTCTTCTGGCAGGCACCAACCCTGGCGCAATGGGGCCTGTTTATTCTGCTCGCCTTTTTTGCAACGCTTGGAAACTATCTGGGAATTCGCGCATTTGAACACGCGGAAGCCTCGCTGCTGGCGCCTCTGGGATATACCGAGATGATCATGGCCGTGGCCGCAGGCTGGTATTTTTTTGGCGATTTTCCAGATGGCTGGACCTTTGTGGGCGTGGCCATCTTGCTTCTCTGCGCGGTGTATATTTCCTATCGGGAACGGAAGATCGGCCTCACCCGCAACGTAGATGCGCCGAGCCCGATTAACTAACCCCGGATTTCCCGCTCGATCCGGGGATCGGGAATGAACCATATGACAGCAACCGCCAGGAACAGCGCGCCTGAAATCCACGGGAAATAAAACGCAAGGGGAATGGCCGAGACATAGAGAACCAGAGAAGCGATGCCCTTGATGTCTGTGCCGACGGCGCGCGCTATCAGCGATTTCTCGCCATGGGCTTTGATGATGACACGGAGAAGGATGGTATAGGCCATCGCGCACATCAAAAGGTTGCTTCCATAAATCGCCACAGGCCAGCTCGCGAAATGATTTTCTCCCATCCACCCCGTGGCAAAGGGAACCAGCGAAAGCCAGAACAGCAGGTGGAGGTTGGCCCAGAGAATGCCGGCACTGACATGGTGTACAGCCTTGAACAGGTGATGGTGGTTGTTCCAATATATGCCGATATAGATAAAGCTGAGAAGGTAACTGAGAAACACGGGAAAGAGCGCGAGCAACGCCTCCAGGGACGCGTCATCATGGGGGATCTTCAGTTCGAGAACCATGATGGTGATGATGATGGCAAGCACGCCGTCGCTGAACGCCTCCAGGCGTCCCGTCGTCATTTGTCTATCGATGCCCTCGTCTTTTTTCACTTCAACCTCGCAATGCGCTCCGTCAGCATCCCAAAGAAACCATCGGCATCAAGCGAACGGCAGACGATGGCATTGGGTTTGCGGTTTGTGACTTTCCACCAGTCGATCACGGTCATTCCCATGGTAAGCTCAGATTCGCATTCTATCGCCACATTGACATCCGCGGAACGGAAAAGTTCCGGCGCCAGAAGCCAGGCAATAACGCAAGGGTCATGCAATGGCCCGCCATCAGTGCCATATTTATTCTCATCGAACCGCTCAAAGAAATCCACCATTGCCGCAATGGCAGGCCCGGAGTTATTTTTCATCCTGCGGAATTTTTCGACACGCAGGTGTGTTGTGAGCGCCTGGTGCGTGCAATCCAGTGGAATGAGCGTGATGGGAATATCGGCGTCAAACACGGCGCGCGCCGCATGCGGATCCACATAGATGTTGAACTCGGCGGTGGGCGTGACGTTGCCGCCTTCAAAGAAACCACCGCCCATGGCCACGATCCGCCCGATGCGAGACGCAATGCGAGGCTCGCGGATAATGGCAAGGGCTATATTGGTCATGGGGCCGAGCACGCAGAGAGTGACTGTTCCTGCCTCGCGGCTCATCAAAGTTTCCACCAGAAAATCCACCGCATGCGTCTGTTGCAAGGGCATTGTAGGCTCAGGCAGCACCGGCCCATCCAGCCCGGTACGGCCATGCACATGCTCGGCTGTCACCAGCGGGCGAAGCAGTGGGCGGATGGCACCTGCATAAACCTTGATATCCGGCCGTCCCGCCAGTTCACAGATCTTGCGGGCATTTACCTGCGTGAGGGCCAGCGGAACATTCCCCGCCACCGCCGTAATCCCCAGAACCTCCAGTTCTGGCGAAGCCAGCGCCAGAAGAATGGCCACGGCATCATCCTGGCCGGGGTCTGTGTCAATAATGATGGGAAGAGGCTTGGTCATGTTCTGGCTCGCTTGCGTAACGTGGGTGAGAGCCAGTGCAATGCATTGGCGCAGTGGAGCAACTGGTAGCCTATGGTTCCCCTCAAACACAATGCCTCTATCCACTGGTAAATTCATTTCACCTCGAGAGTGCCGGAAACCCTGCTGCCATACTGCTGACAATTCCTGTCAGATGAATTGTGCTAGAGTGAGCCATGCGCCGCGCTGACCGCCTTTTGCAGTTGATCCAGATTCTCCGTCGCCACCGCAGGCCTGTGACCGGCGATGTGATGGCGCGGGAACTTGAAGTTTCGCTGCGCACGGTTTACCGCGATATCGCAACGCTGATCACCGACGGCGTGCCCATTCGCGGCGAAGCGGGCGTGGGCTATGTGCTGGGCGTGGGCTATGACTTGCCGCCCCTGATGTTCACCACCGATGAGCTGGAAGCCGTGATGCTGGGCTTACGCTGGGTGGCGCGCCGCGGCGATGCCGATCTGGCGCGTGCAGCCCAGGATACCGTGGCCAAGATCGGAACCGTGCTGCCCGAAAAGCTGAAGCCGTTTCTCTATGATGCAGCGCTGCTGGTGCCGCCCCGCCACAATCACGCGCCCGACAGGATCGACGTGGCCCAGTTCCGCGCCGCCATCCGCGATGGCTGCAAGGTCGCGCTGCATTACCAGGCCGAGGAGGGGAGAGAGACGCAGCGCGTGATATGGCCCATCGCCGTTTCCTATTTTGATGCCCAGCGCATCATCATCGCCTGGTGCGAACTGCGCCAGGCCTTCCGCTCGTTCCGCACTGACCGCATGCTGGCGATGCAATTGCTGCCAGAAAAATACCCCGATCGCCGCAAGGTTCTGCTCAAGCGCTGGCAGGAAGAAATGCGCCACGAAACCGGCCGCCCGCAGCTTGATGTTTTCATGTGAATGAGCGCTGGACAAGCCTTTCCAACCGTCTTATAGCAACGGAATTGGCCCTGCACGCGCGGGGCCAATTCGCCTTGAAAAGGCGGGCGCATAGCTCAGGTGGTAGAGCAGCTGACTCTTAATCAGCGGGTCGTAGGTTCGAGTCCTACTGCGCCCACCAAGGA
>JANMAE010000024.1:0-5430 GCA_031359445.1 Hyphomicrobiales bacterium
ATGCGGGCAAGTACGCCCGGCTCGTTGTCCGCGACCACGGCAAGTGTGTGCGTTTCAACAGCCTTCTTTGAAGTATCGAGAAAATAGGCAGAGCCCGTGGGCGCCAAATGTGCGTTCATGGTCTCTCTCCCTTAAACCAGTTGCTTGCCGCGCGCGTCGATGGTGGTGCCGATTTCGTCATCGGTCACTTCCTCTCCGAGCAGCATTTCATTATGCGCTTTGCCTGATGGAATCATCGGGAAGCAATTGGTGAGTGCAGCCACCCGGCAATCAAACAGCACGGGGTAAGGCGACGCGATCATTTCCTTGATCTTGCCATCCAGTTCAGCAGGCTTTTCACAGCGGATGCCAACGCCGCCATAGGCTTCCGCCAGCTTCACGAAATCCGGCAGCGCTTCCGAGTAGCTCTCGCTCAGGCGGTTGCCATGCAGCAATTGCTGCCATTGCCGCACCATGCCCATATACTGATTGTTCAGGATGAAAATCTTGATCGGCAACCGGTACTGGATGGCCGTGGACATTTCCTGCATGGTCATCTGCACGGAAGCATCGCCAGCGATATCAATGACCAGCGACTTGGGATGCGCCACTTGCACGCCTACAGCAGCAGGCAGTCCATAGCCCATGGTGCCGAGACCGCCGGATGTCATCCAGCGGTGCGGCTCTTCAAACTTGAAGAATTGCGCCGCCCACATCTGGTGCTGGCCAACCTCCGTTGTGATGTAAACATCCTTTCCCTTCGTCAGTTCATAAAGCCGCTGGATGGCATATTGCGGCATGATCACATCTTTGTTGGGTTTGTATTTCAGGCTGTCACGCATGCGCCAGCCATCAATCTCTTTCCACCAATCCACCATTGCCTTCTTGTCCAGCACGTAAGACTTGGCTTTCCACACGCGGATCATGTCTTCCAACGCATGCGCCACGTCAGCCACCACCGGTATATGAACCTGCACAGTCTTGTTGATCGACGAGGGATCAATGTCGATGTGGATCTTTTTCGAGTTGGGCGCGAAGGCATCTAGCCGTCCGGTTATGCGGTCATCAAAGCGCGCGCCCACATTGATCATCACGTCGCAGTCATGCATCGCCATGTTGGCTTCATAGGTTCCGTGCATGCCGAGCATGCCAAGCCAGTTTTTGCCTGAAGCAGGGTAAGCCCCAAGCCCCATGAGGGTGGAGGTGATCGGGATATTCGTCATCTTCACGAATTCGCGCAGGAGCTGGGAGGCCGCCACGCCGGAATTGATCACGCCACCGCCTGTATAGAGCAAAGGCCGCTTGGCCTTGGCGATCAGCTCGACCGCCGCGCGAATGGCTTCCTGCTCCGGCTTGACGCGCGGCCGATAGGTCTTGTGTTCAATGTTCTTGGGCCCCACGTATTTGCCGGTCGCGAACTGAACGTCCTTCGGAATATCAACCACAACCGGGCCGGGCCGCCCATGGGTTGCCACATAAAACGCCTCATGCAGGATGCGCGCGAGGTCATTCACGTCCTTCACCAGCCAATTATGCTTGGTGCAGGGTCTGGTAATGCCCACGGTGTCGCATTCCTGAAACGCGTCATTGCCGATAAGATGCGTGGGCACCTGGCCCGTCAGGCAAACCATGGGTATTGAGTCCAGGAGGGCATCCGTGAGGCCGGTCACCGCATTGGTGGCGCCCGGCCCCGATGTGACCAGAACAACGCCGCATTTGCCGGTCGAACGGGCATAACCCTCTGCGGCATGGGTGGCACCCTGCTCGTGGCGCACCAGAATGTGCTTCACCTTGTCCTGCTGGAAGATTTCGTCATAAATCGGAAGCACAGCGCCGCCGGGATAGCCGAACACATGCTCAACACCGTGGTCTGCCAGCGCTTTCAGCACAATTTCCGCGCCCGTCATCATATCGCCCGTAGCCATTGCAAATCCTCTCGTATCCATCTTTCGTTTCACACAAACTCAACCGTCAGACAATAAAAAAGGCCCCCGAAGGAGCCTGTTTCGCGCAACACCGTGTTTCCCGGAAGGTTAACCCTCCGCGGTGCTACGCGATCCCACGACGACGATAAGAAACTTGTTCATGGCGTTTTTGTAAGGGCAGAAGGAAAAAAGGTCAAGGGGCGGGTTAAATAAGGGTTAGCAGGATCGAAATGCGTATTATTCCTTGAAATCATCAATGTGTGGAGTGGCAATGCCCCATCCCTTTGCCTGTCCCCGCCCCCAGGTAAGCTGGCGCTTGATGAACTGGCGCGTGGCGATCTTGGCCAGGGCAATGGCTTGTTCGAGGCCAAGTTCGCCTTGCAGGTGCCGGATGAGCTCTGGCACGCCAATCGCGCGCATCATGGGCAGGGAACTGTCGAGATCTGCTATGGCCTTGACTTCGTCCAGGGCGCCCGCGTCCATCATCTGATCAAACCGGCGCTCGGCGCGGGCATAAAGCTCATTGCGGGGAACAGCCACCATGATACGTTCAATTTCCACATCTGCAAGATATGCTTCGCTCTGTGCCTTTGCCTGCCAATGCGACAGGGGCTGGCCCGTACCTTCGACAACCTCCAGCGCGCGGGCAATGCGCTGGCGGTCATTGGCTTTCAATCTGGCTGCGGCAACGGGATCGAGACGCTGCAGCTCGGCATGAATATCACCTTCAAAATTGCGCCATTTCTCGCGGATGCTGATATCAAAGGTCGGCACTTGCGCCAGGCCTTTCTCCAGCGCCATGAAATACAAACCGGTTCCGCCGGTAATGATGGGAACGAGGCCCCTTCCCCATGCATCCGCAATCTCCCGCTTTGCCTCGGCAAGCCACGCCGCAACCGAATAACTCTCCCGCCCCGAGACATGCCCATAGAGCCGATGCGGTACTGCGTCCAACTCATGGTCAGTGGGCCTCGCCGACAGCACGCGCAATTCGCCATAGACCTGCAATGCATCCGCATTGATGATGACGCCACCCCGTTCACGCGCGACCCCAAGCGCAAGCGCGGACTTGCCGCTGGCGGTGGGTCCTGCAATAAGCACAACTGATTTAGGATTTTTCTGGTTCATGGCAACATCTGTTCTCATTCTCATAGCAGCCCCACGCTCCAACGCAATCAATGCCGATGTCTTGTCATTGGTAGGGATGCCGCAGAAATGGCTGGCATCTGGCGAGGCAGCGGAATTTGCGGTACCTGAAAACTTGACAGGCCTCCGCCAAACTCTCAGCGCCCGGCAGATTGATATGAATGTTGTCCAGCTATCCAATCGGCGCAAGCGGTTACTCATCGCCGATATGGATTCAACCATGATCCAGCAGGAATGCATTGATGAACTGGGCGTGGTGGCAGGCGTTGGCGACCAGATCAAATCCATCACGGCCCGCGCCATGCGCGGCGAAATTGATTTTGCTGGCGCATTGCGCGAACGCATTGGTCTGATGAAAGGATTGGACGCGAGCGCCATTGACGACATCGTGACAAACCGCATCACCCTGATGCCGGGAGGAAAGACGCTGGTTGCCACCATGAAAAAAAACGGCGCCTATACCGCACTTGTGTCCGGTGGCTTCAGGCAATTCACCTCACGTGTGGCAAGCCTTGTGGGATTTGACACCAATGAAGCCAATGATCTCGTCATTGAAAATGGCAGGCTCGCAGGACGTGTGCGCGAACCTATTATGGGCAAGGAAGCAAAGGTCGAAGCGCTGCTGCGCTTGACGGCTGAGCGTGGGCTAGCTGCTGCGGATGCCATAGCAGTGGGCGATGGTGCCAATGACATTCCCATGCTGCTGGCCGCAGGAACCGGCGTGGCGCTCCATGCCAAACCAAAGGTCCGCGAAGCCGCCCCCTTCTGCATCAACCATGGAGACTTGACAGCACTCCTCTACCTGCAAGGCTACAGCCAGGATGAATTCGCTGCGTGATTACTTCTTCAGCTTGAGTGCAATGAACCGCATCTCAGCCTGCTTGCCACCCTTGGAAACCAGCAGCAGTACCGAATTCTTGGAATCTTTCGTGGCCTGATCAATTGCCGCTGAAATATCGGATGCAGTGGTCACGGGTTTTTCACCCGCCTCCGTGATGACATCGCCAGGCTCAAGCCGTTTGTCAGCTGCTGCACCATTAGCTGCCACTTCCGTGATAACGGCACCTTTGACTTCATCATCAATGGCATATTTCTGGCGCAGCTCATCCGTCATGGAGGTCACCGTCATGCCCAGCATTGTGGCAACCGCTGGTGCGGGAGGAGCCTTCGGATCAGTTAGTTTCTGAGCCACCGTTTTTTCACCGTCCTCCAGCCTGCCCACTTCTGCAGTGAGGCTGACTTCCTTACCCTTGCGGAATACCTTCACCTGCACCCGCTGTCCAATTTCAGTCTCCGCGACAATTTTCGGGAGATCCTTCATTTCGCGAATGGGCTTGCCGTTAAACTCCACCACGACATCACCAGCCAGAATGCCCGCTTTTTCTGCAGGTCCAGCCTTGGTGACATCGGCAATCAGCGCGCCACGCGCCTTGCCCATATTCATGCTGTCAGCGATGTCATCTGTCACGGATTGGATTTTTACGCCAAACCATCCGCGCCGCGTTTCGCCATATTTTTCAAGCTGCGCCACCACATTCTTGGCGGTGTTGGCAGGAACCGAAAAGCCAATGCCAACCGAACCGCCAGTGGGGGAAAAAATTGCCGTGTTGATGCCAACCACATCGCCATTCATGTTGAACAGCGGACCACCAGAATTGCCCTTGTTGATGGCCGCATCGGTTTGGATGAAATCATCAAAGGGTCCGGCGTTGATATCGCGGTTGCGTGCCGAAACAATGCCAAGCGAAACTGACCCGCCAAGCCCGAACGGATTACCGATGGCCATGACCCATTCGCCAATGCGCAAGTGATCACTATCACCAAAGCTGACAATTGGCAGCGGTTTTTCAGACTTCACGCGCAACACAGCGATATCGGTTTTCGGATCGCGGCCAACCAGTTCCGCCTTCAGGACGGTGGAATCCTGGAAATGCACTTCAATCGCCGAGGCTCCCTCTACCACGTGATTGTTGGTCACAATCAATCCGGTAGCGTCAACCACAAATCCAGAGCCCATGGACGTTACCGTACGGTCGGGTTGACCCTGCCCCTGCCCCTGATCCCGATGTTTCTTCAAGAAGTCGTCGAAGAAATCCTTGAAAGGTGAATTGTCCGGAATTTCCGGCAACTGGGTAATAGGTCCGCCCTCGCCAGCATCCGACTTGGATTGCACCGAAATTTCGACAACTGATGGCAGCAAACGTTCGGCCAGATCGGCAACGGACGGCAGCTGCTGCTGAACCTGGGCCTGCAAGGGCAGCGACAGTATTGGACTGGCCATAAAGCCAAAAACCAATGCAGCGAACGCCACGCCACCGAAAAGATTCCGCATCATGACAACGATCTCCCGAAAATCACGCACCAAAGACCATGCGCACAA
>JANMAE010000050.1:0-1659 GCA_031359445.1 Hyphomicrobiales bacterium
TGCTGGCGCGCGACAAGCTGGAGGAATGGCCGCACCAGATGGAGGGCAATCCCGATGCACCCGAAAGCGGGCGCTATCTCACCAATGTGGTGCTGATGGGCATGGGCGAGCCCTTGTATAATTTTGACAACGTAAAGACGGCCATGGATATCGTCAGCGATGGCGAAGGCATTTCACTGTCGAAGCGGCGGATCACGTTGTCCACTTCAGGCGTGGTTCCGGAAATCATCCGGGCGGGCGAGGAGATTGGCACGGGCCTTGCCATTTCGCTGCACGGCACCACCGATGAAATCCGCAACAAGCTGGTGCCGCTCAACAAGAAATATCCCATCGCCGAATTGCTTGCGGCCTGCCGCGCCTACCCGGGTGCTTCCAACGCAAAGCGCGTCACTTTTGAATATGTGATGCTCAAGGGCGTGAATGATAGCGTGGCGGACGCCAAGCGCCTGGTGAAATTGCTGGAAGGCATGCCAGCCAAGGTCAATCTCATTCCGTTCAATCCGTGGCCTGGCACGAAGTATGAGTGCTCGGACTGGGATGTGATTGAAGTGTTCGCCGAGATTCTCAACAAGGCCGGCTATGCCTCGCCGGTTCGAACGCCGCGAGGCCGCGATATCATGGCGGCCTGCGGGCAGTTGAAGAGCGAGAGTATGAAGGTGCGTGCGAGTGCGCGCTGATATACCAATTTGGTTGATTATCGCCATCCCGATTCTTGCTGCAATACTGTTCTATATTTTGAAAAACTGGTGCTCAGAGTACAAGTTTTACCGAAGTCATGGTTGGGATTACTCGGTCGACAATCCTGCGGCAATGCACATTCATAAAGGGGAAGATTTGCTCCCAACTGAAGAAAATCGGTGGTCAAACTCTTCGCGAATGACTTTTGGATATCCGTTAATCGCATTTGGTTTGGGAGTAATGCTTCTTGTATCTTTGTTTTTTGTCTATCGCATTCAAGTATGTGACGCTAATGACCTCACGAAATGTGGCATTAACGTGGAAAATGGAGGCATGACAATCAAGGTACCCTAAGTACTGTGGTTGGTTATCATCGCTGGTTGTCACGCGGGGTTGTGGCAAACTCCAGCAGTGTGATAGGTGCTGTGCAATAAAACGACCTTACATTCATCATTCCGGTGAAAGCTGGAATGACGAATGGGGGAAAAGAGTGAAAGAAGAATTCCATGTCGAAGCGCAGCCAGATTAAAAAAGTTGTTCTCGCCTATTCGGGCGGGCTCGATACGTCGATCATCCTGAAATGGCTGCAGACGGAGTATGGCGCGGAGGTGGTGACCTTTACGGCCGATCTTGGACAGGGCGGCGAGCTGGAGCCGGCGCGCAAGAAGGCCGAGATGCTGGGCATCAAGCAGATTTATGTGGAAGATGTGCGGGAAGAATTCATCCGGGATTTCGTCTTCCCGATGTTCCGGGCCAATGCGCTTTACGAAGGAGTCTATCTGCTCGGCACTTCTATTGCACGGCCTTTGATCTCCAAGCGGCTGATTGAAATTGCCAGGGAAACCGGGGCTGACGCGATTGCCCATGGTGCAACCGGCAAAGGCAATGACCAGGTGCGTTTTGAACTCACCGCCTATGCGCTGAACCCGGATATCAAGATCATCGCGCCGTGGCGCGAATGGGAATTCAAGAGCCGCACGG
>JANMAE010000066.1:0-18497 GCA_031359445.1 Hyphomicrobiales bacterium
TGTAAGCGGATGATCGAGATCAACGCGCAGCCGTGGCAGCAAGTCTTCGGTCAATTGCAAATGATGACGGCGCAGGGTTTTGCCCCTGCGCCGTCCAAAAAACTGAAAGCGCTTGGCCTCGTCTTGGCTCACTTCACCGCCGCTTTGAGTGCCTTGACCAGATCGGTCTTCTCCCAGGAGAAGCCGCCGTCCTTGGTGGCTGCACGGCCAAAATGGCCATAGGAAGAGGTGCGCGCATAGATCGGTCGGTTGAGATTCAAATGTGTACGGATGCCGCGCGGATTGAGTGGCATGACCTTGGCAATGGCTTTCTCAAGCTTGGCTTCGGCAACCTTGCCCGTGCCATGCGTATCGACATAGATCGACAAGGGTTCAGAAACGCCAATCGCATAGGAAAGCTGGATGGTGCATTTCTTGGCGAGGCCTGCAGCCACAACATTCTTGGCGAGATAGCGGGCGGCATAAGCAGCCGAACGGTCCACCTTGGTGGGATCCTTGCCGGAAAATGCCCCGCCGCCATGGGGGGCAGCGCCACCATAAGTATCCACGATGATTTTGCGGCCCGTGAGGCCAGCGTCGCCATCGGGTCCGCCGATAAAGAATTTACCAGTAGGGTTCACGTGCCACGCTGTGTCCTTGGTGATCCAGCCCTTGGGGAGCGCCTTCTTCACATAAGGCTTCACCAGCTTGAGCATGTCCTCAGATGTAAGGCTCTCATCGATATGTTGGTGCGAAACGACGATCTGGGTTGCCGCAACCGGCTTGCCGTTTTTGTATTGCAACGTAACCTGGCTCTTGGAATCAGGGCCAAGCGCCTTTTCGGCGCCAGAATGGCGGGCATCTGCCAATAATTGCAGAATGCGCTGCGCATAATAAAGGGGCGCCGGCATCAGGTCTGGCGTTTCATCGCAGGCATAGCCGAACATGATACCCTGGTCGCCAGCACCTTCTTCTTTCTGCTCGCCCGAATCTACACCTTGGGCAATGTCGGCGGACTGGCCGTGCAGCAGGATTTCGATTTTGGCGGTCTGCCAGTGGAAACCGCTTTGCTCATAGCCGATGCTTTTGATGGCCTGGCGGGTTACCGCTTCGATTTTTTCATGGGTGACGGAAGCCGGTCCCCGTGTTTCTCCGCCTATTACCACGCGGTTGGTGGTGGCAAAGGTTTCACACGCCACGCGCACCAGTGATGGGTCCATGCCCTGCTCCAGTGCCTCGCGGAAAAACAGGTCAACGATTTCATCAGAAATGCGGTCGCACACCTTGTCAGGATGACCCTCCGACACGGATTCGCTGGTGAACATGAAATTCTTGCGTGACATCTGGAGAGCCCCCGACATTCCTAAGGCGCATAAAGAAATCTTTATGCCTTCAAAACGGTCTAATGGCAGTCTTACCAAAAGAGGTCAAGGGAGTGCCTTAAAAATGCTGCGGTCAGTCCTTCATGTCAACGATGGCGCGCGCCATGGTCGCGATCAGTTTTCGTTTTGTTGGACTGTCGGCATCCCGGAAAGCTTTGGCCAGCTGGATGCCCTCGGCATTCATGAGTGAAGCCATGACGGTATTGTCAGCGTTGTTCTCGCCAAAACCGCTGGCGCCTTCCACTTCGGGAAGATCCTCGAAGAAAGCCTGAACTGGAATGCCTAATATCTTCGCGGCATAGAACAGACGGCTGGCGCTGATGCGGTTTGTGCCCTTCTCATACTTCTGCACTTGCTGAAAGGTAATGCCCAGCAGTTCACCGAGCTTTTCCTGGCTCATGCTCACGATTTGACGACGCATGCGCAGTCGCGAACCCACATGCACATCGATGTAGTTTGGATCTCGTCTTGTCATTTTTCCTCAGACTGTTTGCCCCCAGTCTGGCTTCTATTTGGTTGATCCCAGCGAGCCCGGCTCCAAGTACGAACTGCAGCGATCAACTTTCCGTGAACAGTACTTCAATTATAAGCAGTTCGCAAATTAATTCCTACAGTTCATTTGATAGAAGCCAAAATTTCACCTGATCGTCGTTAGCTGGTTTTTACGGGCTTAAAGAACGTATAAACCGCTAAAATTGCTAACAATAGCATCAATATAAATTCAATAATCAACCCCCATTGACCAAAAACGGTGCGTGGCAGACTTCGCGGCAAGGCCGAATCAATGACGCCAACCTGCCCCAAAGGGAGCAGGGCAATATAGCGTCCAAACGGATCAATAACCGCCGAAATACCCGTATTGGCTGCACGAACGACCGGAAGACCTTGTTCAATCGCCCGCAATCTGAGCTGCGCCAGATGCTGATAGGGTCCTGTAGAAGTACCAAACCAGCCATCATTGGTGACATTTATGAGCCATGCCGGGCGATTTGCAGGATCAACCAAGGCATCCGGAAAAATGGCTTCATAACAGATGGAAAATCCAACAGGTGGAGCGCCGGCCAAGGTCAATGTTTCTGGCCCGGCACCTGCCGCAAAGCTTCCTGGAACAGTTACCACCTTGCGAAAACCCAAGGGTTCAAGCAGCCATTCAAACGGCAGGAATTCTCCTCCCGGAACCAGCCGCCACTTGTCATACCTTGCGATCACCTCTCCAGAACCATCAAAGGCCAGAATGCTGTTGAAGATCTTGTCGGCATCGCTCTTGCCATCGACACTTTTTTCGCGACGCAGGCTACCCGTTACCAAGACGCGCCCCGCCCCCAGCATTTGGGACACTTCGGACCTTGCCGCAGCACTTTCATCAATCAGAAAGGGAACCGCTGATTCAGGCCACACGACATGGGTAAAAACTCGGGCCTGCCGTGGAGCCTGCGCTGACAGCGCCAGCAATTGGTCAAAAATCCCGCGCGCATTTTCACCCCGCCATTTGTCATTTTGCGAAATGGCGGGCTGCACAATCCGAATGCTGACTCCTGCCACATTCTCCACAATACCCTGCTGCAACCGCCAGTGGCCCCAAGCCCAGCTCAGGGGCAGCGTGAGGAGAAGAACAAGGGCAACGCTACGGTGAAGCCGGGGGGACGTTGTGCTGAATAGAAATGGCCATGCGCCGCTCCAGGTCAGTATCAGGAATGTAAGCCCTGTCATGCCCCAGACGGACGCTGTTTGCGCCAGCGCACCCATGCCATCAACGGCAAGCCCCGGTACGGCCCACGGAAAGCCCGTAAAAAGTGTGCCGCGCAAGATTTCTGCAATACCTATGCTCACCGCAAACATGATGGCCAGTGGCAGCCCCCTGAAACCCGTGGCGTTGGCGCATGCCGCAGCCAGTCCCCAGTAAACTGCCATGGCTGCAGCCAGCCCTCCCACGGCAAAAGGCATCATCCAGAGGTAGTTTTGCTTGTCGACGAGGAAGGCGTAACCAATCCAGTGGAAAGCCGAAATGAAATACCCCAGGCCAAACAGCCAGCCCAGCAGGAAGGCCGTGCGGAAATCACGTCGTGCAATGCCTCCCATGAGTGCCAGCATGACCGGAACTGCCACAAACATGAGGGGCCAGATATTGAAGGAGGGTAGCGCCAGGGACGCCACAAGCCCTGCTGCAAAGGCAAGCAGTGCCCGCCGCCAGCCCAAAACACCAGCAAGGCTGGCCACTGCGCCCGTTAAAACGCCCATCTATTTCATCGCAACCAATACAATGCCCGAAGTGCACAGCAAAATGCCCAGCCAATTGCTGGCTGACAGCTTCTCTCCAAGAAGTAAAACACCGAACACCGCAACCAGAACAATGCTGAGCTTGTCAACCGGCGCCACGCGCGCCGCATCGCCAATTTTCAGCGCGCGATAATAGCACAACCATGATGCGCCCGTGGCAATGCCGGAGAGCGCCAGGAATATCCAGCTGCGCGAAGGGATGGATGAAGGCGCCTGCCACTGCCCGGTGGCCAGCACAATCGCTCCCAGCACGACAATAATAATCAGTGTACGGATGAAAGTGGCCATGTCGGCATTGATTTCAGCAACACCGATCTTGCCGAATATCGCAGTAAGCGCAGCAAAACCCGCTGACATCAGCGCCCAGCTCAGCCAGGTCATTTCCGCCGCTTTGCAATGGCCTCAGCCATCGAACACATGATTTCGAACATCATCACGACACCCGCATAGGCCGTCATTCCGGACGGATCAAATGGTGGCGAGACCTCAACCACATCAGCCCCCACAATGTTCAGCCCGCGAAGCCCGCGCACCATCTGCTGCGCCTGGAACGTGGTGAAACCACCAATTTCCGGAGTGCCGGTGCCCGGCGCATAGACGGGATCGAGCATATCGATGTCAAAGCTCACATAGGTCTCGGCATCGCCCACCACGCCACGTGCAATTTCCATGACCTTCTGGGGGCCAAGTTCCATGGCCTCTTCGATGCGCATGAGCCGCACGCCCATTTTTTCGCCATACTCGAAATCCTCGAGATCATACATGGAGCCACGCAATCCAATCTGGATGGTGCGCTTGGGGTCGAGCACGCCTTCCTCGATGGCGCGCTTGAACGGCGTCCCATGGGTGTATTTGAAGCCGCCGAAATAACTGTCATAGAGATCGGTGTGGGCATCGAAATGCACCATGCCCACCGGCTTCTTTTCGCCAACCGCCCGCAGGATGGGGAGCGAGCACAAATGATCACCGCCTGCGGACAAAGGGCGGATGCCTTTTCCCACCAGTTTCTTGAAATAGGTTTCAACCCGCAGCAGCCCATCATCAACATTGGCAGGGTTCACCGAACAATCGCCAAGGTCAGCGATATTGGCAAGATCATAGGGCACAAGATGCATGGTTTGGTGCATGCGCCGCACCATCGAGGACATGTCGCGCATTTGCCGGGGCGCATGGCGGGGGCCTGGCCGGTTTGACGTGCCACCGTCCCACGGAACACCCACGATGCCGATATCAAGATCCTTTGCGTCATCAAGGTTCACATGTGGAAGCCGCATGAAGGTGGCAATGCCGCCAAAGCGCGGGGTCACAAGGCCGGATACGGGCTGGTTAAAATCGCTCAACATAAATCTCCGTGGTACAAACCGCACTTTGGCGCGGCTGGAGATTTGACGCAAGGCCATAGCAGCGGCTATCCAAATGCGATGGACACAAAATTTGACATCATAGTAATAGGTGCGGGCATCGCGGGTGCCAGCATTGCAGCCCATCTCGCCGAAACCAAGCGTGTTGCCATTCTGGAAATGGAAGATCGCGCGGGTTTTCACACAACCGGACGCTCAGCCGCAACCTATGAACCCAACTACGGCCCACCCCCCATGCTGGCCTTCACCCGCGCCAGCCTCGGCTTCTTTCAAAACCCGCCGCAAGGCTTTACCGATGGCCCCTTGCTGATCCCGCGCGTCTCGCTGTTCCTCGAAGCCGAAGGCCAGAAATCCTACACTGAAAAACTTCTGTCCATCGGCGCAGGGCTGGAAGAAATCACGGAAAACCGTGCACTCGAGTATTTTCCCGTTCTGCGCCAAGGCTATGCCCAGCGCATCTTCCTCGATGCAACGACCGGCGACCTGGATGTGGATCTTCTGCACCGCGATTATCTCAAACTCTTCAAATCCCGCGGCGGCAAGATTTTCACCAGTGCAGAGGCGGAAAACATTGAACGCGCCGACAATTCCTGGCGCATCACCACGCCGCAGGGAACATTCGAAAGCGGAATTCTGGTGAACGCGGCAGGTGCCTGGGGCGATGTGGTAGCGACTAAGGCAGGTGTCAAACCTGTGGGCCTGCAACCCAAACGCCGCTCTATAGGCTTAATCCCGGTAGAAGGCATTGCCGGTGCGGCCCAGTTCCCCATGGTCACAGATATGGCCGAAACCTGGTACGCCAAGCCCCAGAGTGGCAAGATGATCATCTCCTCGGCTGACGCAACCCACGTCGATCCCCACGATGCCTATGCCGACGACATGGCGATAGCGGAAGGCATCGAACGCCTGATGACCGCCACGACTATCGAGGTAACCCATCTTGATCATAGCTGGGCCGGCCTCAGGACTTTCGCCGCCGATGGTTCACCCGTGATCGGATATGATCCGCTTACGGAAGGTTTCTTCTGGCTGGTGGGCCAGGGCGGCTATGGCATCCAGTCAGCACCTGCCCTGTCGCGCACGGCTGCTGCCATGGTGCTGGTTGAAACACTACCGCAGGATGTTCTGGATGCAGGACTGGTGTTAAAAGATATCGCAGCTGGGAGATCGGCACCCGCCTAGCCAGAAATCAAAACCGGAAACTCCGGCGCATCCATCACAGCGCCATGGGCAAGGCTCACGCCTCGGAAGGGCGGAGAAGTTTTGACCCCTTCCCGCCTGGCAAAGCGCGCGTCATCGCCCAAGAGCCGCAGGGAAAACGCCCGCCGCTGTTCGCTGACAGAATTATTGGCAGGCGCTCCATGCAGCGTCTTGTAGTTGAATGCCACGGCATCACCCGCCGCCAAAGCCCAGCCCATCACCTGAAATGCTTCGCGGTTGCCGTTGATGTCGGGAACCGACTCCAGCCCGTCATTCTCATTGAGTGGTGTCTTGTCGAAACGCTCCGGCCTGAAATATTTCCCCCATTTATGTGACCCCGCGGCAAATTCCAGCGTCCTGTCGCGCGGAACATCATCAAGCGGAATCCACAACGAAACGGTGTCACTTCCATCCACGCAGTAATAGGGCTGGTCCTGGTGCCATGGCGTGGCAACCCCCGCACTCGCCTCTTTCACCAGCACATGCTCATGGAACAGCCGCACGGTTTTGCACCCCATCAATTGCCGACCCATGGCTGCAGCAGGTGAATTGAAAATGAAATCCCTGTATTCCGGAATGCGCTCCCAGTTGCAGTAATCCCCAAAAAACCGCCCGCCGCCATTGCTGCCCTGATAGATTTTGACGTCAGCGCTGGGCTCCGCCATGTTGCGCGCAATGCCTAGGCGCAGCACATCCACCCATTCCTTGAAAACACCGCGCAGCGCCACCGCCCCGTCGCGATGGAAATCGGCAATTGTTTGGGTGTCCAGCTTCATATGCAATCTCCATGGTTTTCTGCCAGAGATAACATGAAACAGGATTTTGATCATTCGGAAAAAACATGCTTAAGTGGGAAATCGCCCTCTCCGGGCGTCCAGTCTAACAGGGAGTTACAACATGAAATCCAAAAAACTCTTTGGCGCTGCACTTCTGCTAAGCACAATGCTTGCAGTGGGTGCCGCCAATGCCAAATCGCTGGTCTATTGCGCCGAAGGTTCGCCGGAAAATTTTACGCCGGCCATGAACACCACTGGCACCAGTCTTGATGCCGCGCGCCCCGTTTTCAACAAGCTCGTGCAGTTCACTCCCGGCAGCACGACGGTAGAACCAGGTCTTGCTGAAAAATATGAGATTTCCGCTGAAGGCAAGGTCATTACCTTCCATCTCCGCAAGGGCGTCAAGTTTCATTCCGGCGTTAATGGTTTCACGCCAACCCGTGACTTCAACGCCGATGACGTGATCTGGTCCTTCGAGCGACAGTCCAAGCCTGACCATCCCTATGCCAAGGTCTCCGGCGGTGCCTTTGATTATTTCAACGACATGGGCATGCCAGACCTTCTGGCCTCCATTGCCAAGGGCCCCGATGATCTCACCGTGGTGATGACGCTGAAAGAAGCCAATGCGCCGATCCTTGCCAACCTCGCGATGGATTTTGCCACGATCGAATCTGCTGAATATGCGGATTATCTCATGAAGAAGGGAACGCCCGAGCAGTTCGACCAGGTGCCCGTGGGCACTGGCCCCTTTATTTTTGTGGATTACCAGAAGGACGCTGTGATCCGCTTCAAGGCCAATCCGGATTACTGGGGCGGCAAGCCCAAGATTGATGACCTGATCTATGCCATCACGCCCGATGCCACGGCACGCTACGCCAAGCTCAAGGCCAATGAATGCCAAGTCATGGGCTATCCCAATCCGGCCGATCTTGCTGAAATGGGCAAGAACGCCGATGTGCAGCTCCTGCAGCAGGCCGGACTCAATATCGGCTACCTCGCCTTCAACACGACGAAGGCTCCTTTCGACAATGTCAAGGTGCGCGAAGCCATGACGCTTGCCATCGACCGCGATTCAATTCTGAAGGAGGTCTATCAAGGCGCTGGCCAGAAGGCCAAGAACCTCATTCCTCCAACCATCTGGTCCTATGATGATGCAACACCGGACTATGCCTATGACGTTGAAAAGGCCAAGGCGCTGCTCAAGGAAGCAGGCGTCACCAGCCTCGAAACCGACCTCTGGTACATGCCGGTGCAGCGCCCCTACAATCCTAATGGCAAGCGCATGGCCGAAATGATGCAGGCTGATCTCGCCAAGGTTGGCGTGAATGCCAAGCTCGTCACCTATGAATGGGGTGAATACAGGAAGCGCCTGCAAGCTGGCGAACACCAGATGGGCTTGCTCGGCTGGACCGGTGACAATGGCGATCCGGACAATTTCTTCTTCCTCTTGGGTTGTGATGCGGCACGCGAAGGCGGCCAGAATCTTTCCAAGTGGTGCAACAAGGAATTCGATGCCGACCTGAAAAAAGCCCGCACCCTGACCGATCAGGCAGCGCGCACCGAACTCTACAAGAAAATGCAGGAAATCGCCCGCAAGGACATTCCGCAGCTCACCATTGCCCACTCCACCGTGTTTGAACCCATCCGCAAGGAAGTTTCCGGTTACAAGGTAAGTCCCCTGGGAGCCCATGAATTCCACAATGTGGATGTGTCGGAATAACGAGAACTGAATGGGCGGAGCGGGATGTAACAGACCTGCTCCGCCTTTTTGCGCGGTGACTGAATGATCCGTTTTCTGCTGAGGCGCCTGGCGCTGACGCTGCCCACATTTATTGCCCTGATGTTCGTGACCTTCACGATGATCAGGCTTGTGCCCGGTGATCCCATCGAGGTCCGTCGTGGCGAGCGCGGCATAGCGCCCGAACGCCTGGCCCAGCTGCGCCACGAGATGGGACTTGACCAGCCGGTGTGGAAACAGTTCGGCGACTATGTCTGGGCCCTCCTCCATGGCGATTTTGGAACATCACTCGTTTCAAAATCTCCCGTGGCCCATGAATTCCTCACGCTCTTTCCCGCCACCCTGGAGCTCACACTATGCGCCATGATCTTTGCCGTGGCCTTGGGCGTTCCTGCAGGTGTGATGGCAGCGGCCAAGCGCGGTAGCTTCTATGACCAGGCGTTGATGGGCGTGGCGCTTACCGGCTATTCCATGCCGATTTTCTGGTGGGGCCTCATCCTCATTCTGGTGATGTCCAACACCTTGCATCTCACACCAGTGTCAGGCCGCATTGATCTCATCAAATATTATTTCCCCTCGGTCACGGGTTTCATGCTGATTGACAGCTTGCTCTCCAGCCAGAAGGGTGCCTTCCTTGATGCCGTGCGTCACCTCATCTTGCCAACCATCGTCCTTGGAACGGTGCCACTCGCCATCGTTGCCCGTATGACGCGTTCATCCATGCTGGAAGTGCTTGAAGAAGACTATGTGCGCACCGCACGCGCCAAGGGCCTTTCCGCCTTCCGCGTGATAGGCCTGCATGCCTTGCGCAATGCGCTGATTCCGGTGGTGACCGTGATCGGTCTTTCCATTGGCTCGCTTTTGGCTGGTGCTGTTCTCACCGAAACCATCTTCTCCTGGCCGGGCGTTGGCAAATGGCTGATTGAATCGATTGGCCGTAGGGATTACCCTGCACTCCAAGGCGGCATCATGCTGATTGCCGGCATGGTGATTGTCGTCAATCTTCTGGTGGACCTGCTCTACGGCCTGATCAATCCGCGGATCCGCCATGGTCACTGAAGCCCTCAAGCTGGCACCCCCCGGAACGCTTGACGCCTTCTGGCGCGCCTTCCGTGAAAATCGCGGCGCTGTGATTGGCCTCGCCGTCGTCTGCTTTGTGGTCTTCATGGCGGTTTTTGCAAACCTGTTGGCGCCCTACAGTCCGCTTGAGCAATTCCGCGGGTTTTCCAAACTGCCGCCTGTATGGGCTGAAGGTGGCAACTGGCGGTTTCCTCTGGGCACCGACCCCGTGGGCCGGGACATGCTGTCGCGCATTCTCTATGGCTCGCGTATTTCGCTGTTCATCGGCCTTTCGGTGATGCTGGTATCTGCGGCAATCGGAATTTCGCTGGGACTTTTGGCAGCCTTCTGGGGTGGCATTGTTGACGTAGTAGTGATCCGCGTCATGGACCTGATCATGGCCATTCCCAGTCTTGTGCTGGCCATTCTCATTATTGCCGTCATTGGCCCCAACCTCACCAACACCATCATCGCCGTCACCATTGTCTACCTCCCGCGCTTCGTGCGGCTGGTGCGGGCCTCTGCCTTGAGCGAGCTCAGCAAGGATTATGTGACGGCAGCAAAGGTCGCAGGCGTTGGCCCCTTGCGCCTCATGCTCACCAGCGTGTTGCCCAATTGCCTGGCTCCTCTCATCGTGCAAGCGGCGCTTGGAATATCAGACGCCATTCTCGAGGCCGCAGGCCTTGGCTTCTTAGGGTTAGGTGCACAGCCGCCCACGCCTGAATGGGGTTCCATGCTGGCGGATTCACGCGACCTCATTTCCAGCAACCCATGGGTCATGGCGCTTCCCGGCCTTGCCATCCTCGTCACGGTTCTGGCCATCAACCTCATGGGCGACGGCCTGCGCGATGCGCTCGACCCGCGGTTGAGAAAGAGCTGAACCATGCCTCTTCTAGATATCCAGAATCTCAGCGTCGATTTCAAAACCTCCAGCGGATATTTCCGTGCCGTTGACAATGTGTCAATGCAGGTGGCGGCCCATGAGGTATTGGCAATCGTGGGAGAAAGCGGATCAGGCAAATCCGTATCCATGCTGGCGGTCATGGGTCTGCTGCCATGGACGGCCCGGGTAACCGCAAACAAAATAGAATTCGATGGCCGCGACCTGTTGAAAATCACCCCAGCCGAGCGCCGCACCATCACCGGCCGCGACATTGCGATGATTTTCCAGGAACCCATGTCGAGCCTTAACCCCTGCTTCACCGTGGGCTTTCAGCTCATGGAAGCCATGAAGACCCATCTCGATCTGGACAAAGCCAAACGCCGCGCCCGCGCCCTTGAGCTTCTGGAACAGGTGGGAATTCCAGCTCCCGAGACACGTCTCTCGTCCTATCCGCATCAGCTCTCCGGCGGCATGAGCCAGCGTGTGATGATTGCCATGGCCCTTTCCTGCCATCCCAAGCTGCTCATTGCGGATGAACCCACAACCGCCTTGGATGTAACCATTCAGGCGCAAATCCTTGAGCTTCTGGTGCGCCTGCAAAAGGAAACCGGCATGGCCCTGGTGTTGATTACTCATTCCATGGGTGTGGTGGCTGAGACCGCAGAACGCGTCAGCGTGCAATATGCGGGACAGAAGGTGGAAGAGCAGCCGGTGGCGGAACTCTTTACCACGCCGCGCCACCCCTATACCGCGGCCCTTCTTGCAGCGCTCCCGGAACGAAGCCAGGGCCGCAGGCTGCCATCGATCCCAGGCGTGGTGCCCGGCCAGTTTGACCGCCCGAAGGCCTGCCTGTTTTCACCGCGCTGTTCTTATGCAACGGAACTGTGCCGCACGGTGCCGCCTTCCATGCATTATGGTGCCTTGTGTCACTATCCTCTCGGAAAGCCCGCGGCATGAACCAGATTCTTGATGCCCAAAACTTGACGCGCTATTACAGGGTTTCGCGCGGTGCTTTCAAGGAAGCAGCCCTTCTCAAAGCTGTGGATGGCGCAAGCTTCACCCTTGATCGTGGCAAGACGCTCGCCGTGGTGGGAGAATCCGGTTGCGGCAAATCCACCCTTGCGCGCATGGTCACCATGATCGAGGAGCCGACGTCAGGCACCTTGAACATTGGGGGAAAAGACATTGTCGGCGCCTCGCGGGCAACCTTGCGCGGCCTTCGCCCCAAGGTGCAGATCGTTTTCCAGAACCCCTATGGTTCGCTCAATCCCCGCCAGACGATTGGCGCAATTCTCGAAGAGCCCTTGCTGGTGAACACGCGGCTCGCCAAATCCGAGCGGCAGGAAAAAGCCCGCGCCATGATGCAAAGCGTCGGCTTGCGGCCAGAGCACTACGACCGCTACCCCCACATGTTTTCAGGTGGCCAGCGCCAGCGCATTGCCATTGCCCGGGCTTTGATGCTTGATCCCGAAGTGCTGGTGCTCGATGAACCCGTGTCTGCCCTTGACATTTCCATTCAGGCCCAGGTGCTCAATCTCCTGGCCGACATTCAGGAGAAACATGATCTCGCCTATCTCTTCATCAGTCATGATCTCTCGGTGGTGAAGCATATCGCTGATGATGTGATGGTGATGTATCTGGGCCGCGTTGTGGAACAAGGCACGCGCGACGATATTTTCGGCAATCCGCAACATCCCTACACCCAGGCCTTGCTGTCGGCGACTCCCACGCCCAATCCTGCCCGCAAGCACGATCGCATCATCCTCAAGGGCGAACTGCCATCTCCGCTCAATCCACCAGAGGGCTGCACCTTCCATCCGCGCTGTCCCCTGGCCTTTGACATTTGCACCCACATCAGTCCCCAACTCATTGCCCATGACCGCAGCCTCGTGGCCTGTCACGCGGTGAACAGTCCCGTTTCCACAACGAAAGCAGCCTGAATCATGTCCACGCGCGCCGAACTCTCAACTGGTGAAGCCCTTGTTGGCCTCTTGGAGGCCTATGGCGTCGATACCATCTTCGGCATACCCGGCGTGCATAATGTGGAAATGTACCGCGCCCTGCCGCGCTCCAAGATCAAGCACGTGCTGGTGCGTCATGAACAGGGTGCGGGCTTCATGGCGGATGGCTATGCCAGGGCCACAGGAAAGCCCGGCGTCTGCTTCACCATTACCGGTCCCGGCCTGTTGAATATCTTGACACCCCTGGGCCAGGCCTGGTCGGACTCCAGCAATGTTCTGGTGATCTCATCCGCGCTCGACATAGGCGATGCAGCGCAGGGCCGTGGCCGCTTGCATGAAATGCTGGACCAGCGGGGTGCCGCGGCAACCGTCACCAGCCTCCATATGCGCGCCTATACGCCCAAGGATGTGAGGGATTGTATTGCCAGGGCATTTGCCAATTTCGCCTCGACGCGGCCACGCCCGGCCTATCTCGAAATTCCACTGGACCTCTTGAAGGTACCAGCTGGTGAGGGATGGACAGCACGCGCACTGCCAGGACGGCCGCGCCCATCGTCTTTGCAGATCGCTGAAGCGGCAACAAAAATCAATGCTGCAAAGAAACCTATGATGCTGTTGGGTGGCGGCGCTTTGGATGCTGGCGCATCGGCAAGGAACATCGCCGAAAAACTTGGCTGTCCCATACTCACAACAACGGCGGGCAAGGGAACGGTGCGCGCTGATCACTCCCTGTGCCTGGGCTACATTTTGGGAGGCAAGCAGGGACAGGGGCTTTTGAAATCATCGGATTGCATTCTGGCTGTCGGTACTGAACTTTCGGAAACGGATTTCTGGTTTTCTGATATCGTTATTGAGAAACATCTGATCCGCATTGATATCAACCCGGCAGTCCTCGCGCGACCCCAAACTGCCGAAATCTCAATCCTGGGCGATGCGCATGTCACCCTCACAGAACTTTTGCCTTTCATCGTGAAGCGGGAAAATTCACCAGTCCCTGCGCTCGCCGAAGGTGCCGAGGATGACTTGCGCAAAATGTTGAAGAAAGTTCTTTCCACGATCCGGGACGCTTTGCCCGAAGAGACCGTGATCGCCTCTGACATGACGCAAATTGCCTATGCCGCCAATATCGTGTTTCCCATCCAGCAGCCGCGCACCTGGTTGCATCCCGTAGGCTTTGGCACCTTGGGATTTGGCCTGCCTGCGGGCATCGGTGCCAAGTTCGGCGTAGGGAAAAAACCGGTCGCGGTATTGATCGGTGACTACGGCATACAATTCACCATCAATGAACTGGGAACAGCGGCTGAACACAAACTGCCCATCGTCATTCTCATGTGGAACAACAACGCACTGGGACAGATCAGGGACGACATGGTGCAGAAAGGCATCCAGCCCAATGCCGTCACGCTGCGCAACCCCGATTTCCAGATGCTGGCCAAATCATACGGAATTCAGGCGGAACGCCCTGCATCCCTCAAGGCGCTGGCTCTAGCCATTGCCGCTGCCTTGAAAGCGGAGGGACCAACCCTCATTGAAATGACGCCTGCCATGGTCAATGGCTGAGGATGCTGTCAATTTCGATGGGATGGAAGAGGATGTTTTGTTCGAAGTGTTCGAGACCCGCTACTGCACCATAATTTGAACATATTACCATTCTAGGATTATAAGCATGAGCGGCGAAAATCAATTTTCCCTTTTAAAGACCGAAAGGTTCCTCCCGCTCTTTGTGGCCCAGGCAATCGGCGCCTTCAACGACAACGGTCTGCGCAACGCCGTCATCATTCTCATCACCTATGATCTGGCCATCCACCAAGGCTGGAATGCCACACTGTTCGTGCAGGCGGGAACGGCTCTTTTCATCCTTCCCTATTTCCTGTTTTCGGCCATTGCAGGCCAGCTCGCGGACATGACAGACAAAGCTGTTATGGCGCGCCGCATCAAGCTGGTTGAAATCGGCGCCATGCTGTTTGGCTCGCTCGCCCTGTGGACGGACAATCCCTATTTTGACCTCGCCGTGCTGTTTTTTGCTGGAACTCTTTCCACCTTCTTTGCGCCCATCAAATACGGCATTCTCCCGCAATATCTCAAAGCCAATGAAGTCATTGGCGGCAATGCCATGATCGAAATGGGCACCTTCGTAACTATTCTTCTGGGTACAATGTTTGGTGGATTTCTTGTCCTAGACCCCGTAGGCCGCACCATTTTGTGTGCAACCCTCGTGGCGCTGAGCCTTGTGGCATTCTATGCCGCAAGCCGCATGCCGAGTGTTCCTGCGGCTTCACCCGAGCACCGCATGGACTGGAACCTGTTTCGCCAGACCGGCAAATTAATGGGATATGCCCGCGAACGCCATGATGTCTATTGGGCGATTATCGGCGCCTCATGGTTCTGGTTTCTGGGCACAGCACTGCTTACCCAATTTCCGGTTTTCACCCGCGACATCCTGCTTGGCAATGAAGCCGTGGCCAACAGTTTCATTGCCACCTTCACGATCGGCATTGGCCTGGGTTCGATGGTCACCAATCTTTTGCTGAAAGGCGAAGTTTCGGCAAAATACGTGCCACTGGCCGCGATTCTGATGACAGTCTTCATGATTGATCTTTATTTTTCGTCCGGTCAGGTGAATGCCACATTTTTGGGAACAACGCTTAATGAGGCCAGCGTTTTCTTTTCCCAACTGGTAAGCTGGAGGGTGGCTTTTGACCTCTTCATGATCGCCTTCTGGGGCGGCATCTATGCTGTTCCTCTCAATGCCATCATGCAGACGCGCTCTGCTCCACCCCGGCGCTCACGCGTGATTGCCGCCAACAATGTGATCAACGCCATTTTCATGATTGCTGCCACCGTTCTTTCTGCTGGCCTCCTGCAGGTCATGTCGGCACGCGGGCTGTTCCTGTCACTGGGAATAGCCAATGCGGTGGCCGCCGTCTGGAGCATCCGTCTGCTGCCGCAGGAACTCATGGCAAGCCTCGCGCGTCAGCTCTTCCGGCTGCTGTTTCGTGTGGAAGTGAAAGGCATGGAGCATTACCGGGCCGCCGGACGCCGGGCCGTGATCATTGCCAACCACACTTCGCTTCTGGATGGCCCCTTGCTGTCAGCCTTTCTGCCGGATCGCTCCACCTTTGCCATCAATACTCAGATGGCGCAGCGCTGGTGGGTAAAGCCCGCCTTCGCACTCTTTGATCTCGCGCCCATTGATCCCATCAACCCCATGGCAATCCGGACGCTGGTAGATGTGCTGAAAGCCGGCAACCGCGTCGTGATATTTCCAGAAGGGCGGCTCACGGTAACGGGTGCCCTCATGAAAATATACGAAGGCCCTGGAGCGATTGCCCAGATGGCCAATGCGAGGGTGCTGCCTGTGCGTATCGATGGCGCGCAATATACGAAATTTTCCCGCATGCAGGGCAAGCTTCGCCTGCGCTGGTTTCCCAAGATAATCGTAACATTCCTGCCACCGGTGAAATTTGATGCGCCCTCCCACCTCAAGGGATCAGTGTTGCGCGAACATCAGGCCAATAAGCTTTACGACATCATGAGCGACATGGTTTTTTCAACCTCTAACACCGATTTGACCCTGTTCGAAGCGCTGCTCGATGCCCGCCATATTCACGGCGGTGGACACCCGATCGTCGAAGATATCCAGCGTAAGCCTGTAACATACAATAGAGTCGTAATGGGAAGCTTCCTTCTCGGCCGCAAGATTTCCAAGGCGACCCCCGGACAGAAACATGTGGCTGTATTGCTTCCCAATGCTGTGGGCGCCCTGCTCACGCTGTTTGGCCTGCAGGCTTTTGGTCGCGTCCCCGCCATGCTGAATTTTTCAACTGGCGCTATTAACATGGCAGCCGCCTGCACCGCCGCACAGGCGCGCACTATCGTAACCTCTCGCCGCTTCATCGAGGCAGGAGAAATGCAGAAGGATATCGAGATCCTTTCGCGCAACTGCAGCATTCTCTATCTCGAAGACGTCCGGGAATCTCTTGGTGTCGTCGACAAGCTCTATGGAATCTTGGCCATGCTGTTCTCAGGCACAGCCCTCAGAGCCGGAGGTGCCGCAAAGGATCCTGACAGCCCGGCAGTGGTGCTTTTCACATCGGGTTCCGAAGGTGTGCCCAAGGGCGTGGTGCTGTCGCACCGCAACCTTAATGCCAACCGCCTGCAGGCCGCCGCCCGCATCGGTTTCAGCGCGCAGGATATCGTGTTCAACGCCCTTCCGATGTTTCATTCCTTCGGGCTTCTCGGTGGAACTCTGCTTCCCATTCTGTCTGGCGTCTACAGTTTCTATTATCCCTCGCCACTGCATTACAAGATCGTGCCCGAACTTTGTTATGACACGGACGCCACAGTGTTGTTTGGCACCGATACTTTCCTGATGGGCTATGCACGTAATGCCAACCCTTATGATTTCTACAATCTGCGGCTGATAGTTGCCGGTGCCGAGAAAGTGAAGCAGGAAACCCGCGATATCTGGATTGAAAAATTCGGGCACCGCATTCTGGAGGGCTATGGCGCCACCGAATGTTCTCCGGTGATTTCCGTGAATACGCCGATGCACAACAGGAACGGCAGCGTAGGCCGCATGCTGGACCGCATCGATTACCGCTTGGCACCCGTAGAAGGCCTCGAACATGGTGGCAGGCTGATTGTGAAAGGTCCCAACGTCATGATGGGATATTTGCGCGCCGATACCCCCGGTGTCATCGAACCGCCCCCCGAAGGCTGGTATGACACCGGTGATATTGTGGACGTTGACGACAACCGCTGGGTGACAATCCTGGGCCGCGCCAAACGTTTCTCGAAAATCGGTGGCGAGATGGTCTCGCTCGTGGCGGTGGAGAGCAAGCTGCAGGAAGCATTTGCATCCGAGCAATTTGCCGTGGTTGCCATTGCCGACAAGAAAAAGGGCGAGCAGCTCGTGCTGTTCACCACGCTGGTGAAGCCCGACCGCCGCACTATTGCCGAGGCACTGAAGTCCCGCGGTGCCACCGAGCTGATGTTCCCCAAAACTGTCATCAGCATGGAGGAAATCCCGCTGCTGGGATCCGGCAAGACGGATTACGTGACGCTCAACCGCTTGGCCAGTGACGCGGTAAAGGAATGACCGGCGGCGGCAAGGCGCATCACTTTGCTCTCAAGCTGGTGGAACAGGCAGCGCGCATCATGCAGGCGCCCCGCCTCATCCCCATCAGTTTTGCCCATATCGATGCCTGCTTTTACACAGGACAAAGCCACATCGATTTCGCGAAGTTCTTGCTCGACAATGACGCGCGGCTCGCCGTGCCCACCTGGACCAACAACAGTGTTGCCAGCCGGGATGATGCAACTTTTCGGCCAATAGGCACCGATCCCTCCATGGTGCAGGGCGCGCATGAACTCATGCGGCTTTATGCACAACTCGGCTGCAAGCCCACATGGACCTGCGCTCCCTACCAATTGCCGGGCGGCCCTGCGTTTGGCGATCATATCGCCGTGGGGGAATCCAATGCCGTGGCCTATTACAATTCCGCGCTGGGCTGCCGCACCAACAAATATGGCTCCTACCTCGATGTAGCCTGCGCAATGACGGGCCTTGTCCCCTTTGCTGGCCTTCACACCGATGCAGCGCGCCGAGCCATGCTGCATTTTGACTGCGAAGCACTGGCAGAAGCATGGAAGCAGGAAGATATTTTTTTCCATTTGCTGGGACACGTCATCGGCAAAAAATCAGGCCGCCAGATTCCCTTGATCAGCGGTCTGTCACACGTTTCACAGGATAATCTCAAGGCACTGTGCACGGCGGCTGCCGCATCAGGCGGTGTTGAACTATTGCATGTCGAAGGAGTAACCCCGGAAGCCCCGGAGGTGAAAGCCATTTCAGATGCGCGAGGCACCATTCCGGTCT
>JANMAE010000091.1:0-17167 GCA_031359445.1 Hyphomicrobiales bacterium
GCCAAGGACACCTTATGGCGTGGCAAGACCACAGAAGTCCAATCGTTGCAAAGATGTATGGCTACCATAGGGACAATAGGACCAGGGGTGAACCTCCATGCCTTGAGTACCCTGGACATCGACAGGCTCATCTCTACTATAACAGCCAGCAAATCTGATGCCACTGTGAACCGATATTTGTCGGCTCTCCATACCTTGCTTAAGTGGGGCATGACCCGAAATTACCTAAAGGCTATTCCTTCGTTCACCTGGCAAGCTGAGGATGAGGGCCGTATCAGGTGGATTACAGAGGCTGAGGAGAAGCAACTCTTCAAGCACCTCAAGGGACCTGTAGCAGACGTAGTTAAGGTAGCCCTCGCCACTGGCATGAGGCGTAACGAGATACTAGGTCTCACCAGGGACAACCTTGAGCCAACCTGGGTCCGCCTATGGAAGACCAAGAACGACCAGCCACGCAGCGTCCCTATTGAACCTGTGACCTATAAGAGGCTCCAGGGACTCATGGGCCATATGCCCACCCAGGCACAGCTTAGGTACTCATGGGATAGAGCCAGGCTGGCCATGGGACTTGAGGATGACGATCTCTTTGTCTTTCATGCCTGTAGACACACCTGCGCGACCCGTCTGGTTCGAGCCAACGTCAACATTCGTATCATTCAGCGCTGGTTAGGCCACAAGCGCATAGAGACCACGCTGCGATACAGCCATGTGAACGACGAGATGTTGACAGAGGCTTTAAGCAAGGCTAGGTCACATCAGGATTTAGGTGATGTGCTACAGTTCCCTACGTCCCCCGCAACTACCACTTCAGGGGATGACGTAGACAATCGTAGAGTATCTTGGACAAGCTAAGTCACTGAAAGATAACGGGCGACGCATTTGCGGGCGTGGTGAAATTGGCAGACACGCAGGATTTAGGTTCCTGTGGGGTAACCCGTGGGGGTTCAAGTCCCTCCGCCCGCACCAGATGCGCCGCTTGGAAATGGCTCTTACGGAAAGTCGAGACAATGCAGGTTACAGAAACACTGAGCTCCGGGCTCAAGCGCGAATTCAAGGTTGTCGTGAACGCGGCCGAACTCACAAAGGAGCTCGATTCCAAGCTTGTGGAAATGGCCGCCCGCGCCAACATCAAGGGCTTCCGCCCCGGAAAGGTGCCTGTACCCCATCTCAAACGCCTCTATGGCAAGTCGCTGATGGCCGAAGTGGTCCAGAAAACCATTGATGACCAGAGCAAGAAGGTTCTCACCGAGAACAACCTCAAGCCCGCCTATCAGCCTGAAGTGACACTCCCCGAAGCCGAAGCCGAAGTGAACGCCATCATGGATGGCAAGGGCGATTTGGCCTTCTCCATGGCCTTCGAAGTCATTCCCACCTTCGAATTGAAGGATGTCTCAAACGTTGAACTCACCCGCCATGTCGTTGAAGTGTCTGATGATCAGGTCAATGAAGCGCTGTCGCGGCTCACTGCACAATACAAGTCCTGGGAAACCCGGGATGGCAAGGCCGAGAAGGGCGACAAGGTCACGATAGGCTTTGTAGGCTCCATCGACGGCAAGCCCTTTGATGGCGGCACGGCAGAAGACGTGCCTTTGGAAATTGGCTCCGGCCAGTTCATTCCAGGCTTCGAAGACCAGTTGATTGGCGCCAAGGCTGGCGACGAGCTGACCGTGAAGGTCTCCTTCCCCGAAAGCTATGGCGTGAAGGAACTGGCTGGAAAACCAGCAGAATTCGCCGTCAAGGTGGCAGGCGTCGAAATGCCCAAGGAAGGCACTGTCGATGATGAATTCGCCAAGAAGATTGGCTTTGAAGATCTGGCCAAGCTCAAGGAAATGATCAGCGGCCGCATTGCCAATGACTTCAGCGCCATGACAGCCATGAAGCTCAAGCGCGACGTGCTGGATGCCCTGGATGGCCTCTACAGCTTCGAACTGCCTCAGCGCCTCGTCGAAGCCGAATTCAATGGCATCTGGTCGGCCCTGGAAGCCGAGATGAAGAAAGCCGGCAAAACCTTCGAGGATGAGAAAACCACGGAAGAAGAAGCCCGCAAGGAATATCGCGGCATCGCCGAACGCCGCGTCCGTCTGGGCCTGGTTCTCGGAACCTTGGGCGAGAAGGAAGGCATCCAGGTCAATGAGCAGGAGCTCCAGCAGTCCCTCATGGCCCGCGCCCGCCAGTTCCCCGGCCAGGAAAAGCAGGTATTTGACCATTATCGCAAGAACCCCAACGCCCTCATGGAATTGCGCGGTCCCGTATTCGAGCAGAAGGTCGTGGACTTTCTGGTGAGCCAGGCCAAGGTTACGGAAAAGAAAGTCACCCGCGAGGAACTCCAGGCCATGGTCCAGGATGAGGACGTGGAAGAGGGCGCCACCGTTTAATCCAATTTGAGTGGAACTTTTTTGCGACAGGGGTGGTTAATATCCACCCCTTTTTGCATTTTAATGTTTGGGGGCTTCCCGAAGCAGCTTGCGTCACCTATTTATAGTCTACAAAGCTGATTTGATTCACGTTACCTTTAAGGAACCTCATGCGCGATCCAGTCGATTATCTGACAACAAGCTCCTTCTGGCCTTCGGTCATCCAGCAGGAAGCCCGCGGCGAACGCGTCTATGACTTGCCCTCAAGGCTGCTCCGCGAACGCATCATTTTCGTGAACGGACCCATCGACGACAATACGTCCGTATCCATCTGCATGCAGCTCCTGTTCTTGGAAGCCGACAATCCCAAGAAGGAAATCTCCATGTATATCAACTCGCCGGGTGGCGTGGTGTCCTCCGGCTTGGCCATTTACGATACCATGCAGTTCGTCCGGCCCAAGATTGCCACCACCGTTATGGGGCAGGCAGCCTCCATGGGCTCGCTCTTGCTCACCGCTGGCGACAAGGACCTGCGGTTTGCCCTGCCAAATGCCCGGGTCATGGTCCACCAGCCATCCGGTGGTTATCAGGGCCAGGTAACGGATATTCTGATCCACGCCAAGGAGGTGGAAAGCCTTAAAAGACGGTTGAACGAGATCTATATGAAGCACACGGGCCGCGACATTAAATCTATCGAGGATGCGCTGGAACGTGATAACTTTATGACTGCGGAACAGGCCAAGGATTTCGGCCTGATTGACAAGGTTCTGGATAAACGAGCCGATATCAGTGATTCCAAGTAGTTGCACGGCCATTTTGAACCGGAAATCAATTTTTGATTAATACTCTGGGAGCAATGTAGATAGAGTCGGTCGATTTAGGCTATATCTGCCTTGTTTGTGACATTTGAGTATAATCACAGTAAGCTTGAAGCCAAGTGCTTCAGGTGATCAATTCAAGGAGATACCATGAGTAAGGCAAGCGCGGGAGACAACAAGAACACGCTGTATTGCTCTTTCTGTGGAAAGAGCCAGCATGAAGTCCGCAAGCTCATTGCCGGGCCCACCGTTTTCATTTGTGATGAATGCGTTGAGCTTTGCATGGACATCATTCGCGAAGAGAACAAATCGTCCCTGGTCAAGTCCAAGGATGGAGTTCCATCACCCCAGGAAATCCGCAAGGTGCTGGATGATTACGTTATCGACCAGGTCTATGCCAAAAAGGTTTTGGCTGTAGCCGTCCACAACCACTACAAACGCCTCAATCACGCCCAGAAGAACAACGACGTGGAATTGGCAAAATCCAACATTCTGCTGGTAGGTCCCACAGGATCCGGCAAAACCCTGCTGGCCCAAACCCTGGCGCGTATCCTCGACGTTCCCTTTACCATGGCTGATGCCACAACGCTGACCGAAGCCGGTTATGTGGGTGAGGATGTCGAAAACATCATTCTCAAATTGCTTCAATCCGCCGACTACAACGTCGAGCGGGCCCAGCGCGGCATCGTTTATATCGACGAAGTCGATAAAATCTCCCGCAAGTCAGACAATCCCTCCATTACCCGTGACGTATCGGGTGAAGGCGTGCAACAGGCGCTCCTGAAAATCATGGAAGGCACCGTTGCCTCCGTGCCGCCTCAGGGAGGCCGCAAGCATCCCCAGCAGGAGTTCCTGCAGGTGGACACCACCAACATCCTGTTTATCTGTGGTGGCGCATTTGCGGGCCTTGAGCGCATCATAAACCAGCGTGGCAAGGGTTCAGGCATCGGTTTTGGAGCAGAGGTCAAATCTGCCGACGATCGCCGCACGGGCGAATTGCTCCGTGAACTGGAACCCGAAGATCTGCTCCGGTTTGGACTTATTCCCGAATTTGTGGGTCGTCTGCCGGTCATCGCAACGCTTGAGGACTTGGATGAAGCCGCGCTCATTCAAATTCTCACCGCACCAAAGAACGCGCTGATCAAGCAATATCAGCGTCTCTTCGAAATGGAAGGCGTCAAGCTCACATTCCCGGAAGAAGCTCTCCGCTCCATCGCCAAGCGCGCCATCGAGCGCAAAACCGGTGCCCGCGGCCTCCGTTCCATCATGGAACTCATTCTGCTTGATACCATGTTTGACCTCCCAACGATGGATGGAGTGGAAGAAGTGGTCATTTCCAAGGAAGTGGTGGATGGCGTCGCCAAGCCGCTGCTGATCTATGCCGACCGAGATAAGCAAGGCAACGCAAAGTTGGTTCCAGCGTCTGCGTAACCATTGAAAAACCAAGCCCGAACCTCCATTTCAGGATGCGAGGTTGGGGCTGTCCAGCCACAAGGCGAGTAGGTCCCAAAGGCGCGAGTGGTTGCAGCCCAGTATTTTCGGGGGCAACGACGACAAGCGGCCAAACCCGCGAAAGGAACAAAAATGACGAGTAAAGTTTCAAAAACCACCCCTGCCGAAGTGGCAACCGAAACGCTGCCGGTACTTCCACTGCGCGATATCGTGGTATTTCCACACATGATTGTGCCGCTTTTTGTTGGACGTGAAAAATCCATCAAGGCACTCGAAGAAGTCATGCGTGATGACAAGCGTATTCTGCTTGTGGCCCAAAAGAATCCCGGCGATGATGATCCATCAATCAATGCAATATACGACGTCGGTACATTGGCTCAGGTGCTTCAGCTCCTGAAATTGCCGGATGGCACCGTAAAGGTGCTGGTCGAGGGCACCGAGCGTGCGAAAGTCCACCGCTTTACCGATCATGCCACCTATTTTGAAGCAGAAGTGTCACCGCTTCCAAGTCTGAACACCAACGAGGCCGAAACCGAAGCCTTGGCGCGAACCGCTGTTTCGCAGTTCGAAAGCTATGTGAAGCTGAACAAGAAAGTGCCGCAGGAAATCTTGGCCACCTTGGGTCAGATCACCGATTACGCCAAGCTGTCTGATACAATTGCAGCGCATCTTGCGATCAAGATTTCCGAAAAGCAGGAAATCCTCGAAATGCAGTCCGTTCAAGAACGGCTTGAGAAGGCCTTTGCGCTGATGGAGGGTGAAATTTCCGTTCTTCAGGTGGAAAAGCGCATCCGCAGCCGGGTTAAGCGGCAAATGGAGAAAACCCAGCGCGAATACTATCTGAATGAGCAAATGAAGGCCATTCAGAAGGAATTGGGTGACGGCGAAGAACGCGATGAAGTTGGCGAACTTGAGCAGAAGATCAAGGACACCAAGTTCAGCAAGGAAGCCCGCGAACGCGCCGACGCCGAAATTAAGAAACTTCGGCAAATGAGCCCCATGTCGGCGGAAGCCACCGTGGTGCGCAACTACCTGGATTGGCTGTTGAGCATCCCATGGGGCCAGAAAAGCAAGGTAAAGCGCGACCTGTCCTATGCCCAGAATGTCCTTGATCAGGATCATTTTGGTCTCGACAAGGTCAAGGAACGCATCGTCGAATATCTTGCAGTGCAAAGCCGCACAAACAAGATGAAAGGCCCGATCCTGTGTCTTGTTGGTCCTCCAGGCGTTGGTAAAACCTCGCTCGGAAAATCCATTGCGAAGGCAACGGGTCGTGAATTCATCCGCATGTCGCTCGGCGGCGTTCGCGATGAAGCCGAAATCCGTGGCCACCGCCGCACCTATATCGGCTCCATGCCTGGCAAGATCATCCAGTCAATGAAGAAGGCCAAAAAGTCCAACCCGCTATTCTTGCTCGACGAAATCGACAAGATGGGCATGGACTTCCGCGGCGATCCATCATCGGCGTTGCTGGAGGTCTTGGATCCCGAACAAAACTCGACATTCATGGACCACTATCTCGAAGTGGAATATGACCTGTCCAACGTGATGTTCGTGACCACTTCTAACACGTTGAACATTCCGCCAGCCCTGCTGGATCGGATGGAAATCATCCGCATCGCCGGTTACACCGAAGAGGAGAAGATGGAAATCGCCAAGCGCCATCTCGTGCCAAAGGTCATGGAAAACCATGCCTTGGACAAGAAGGAGTTCGAGATTTCGGAAGAAGCCATATACGAGGCCGTTCGTCGCTACACGCGCGAAGCCGGCGTGCGTAATCTTGAGCGTGAGATCAACACCATTGCCCGCAAGGCCGTGAAGGATCTCATGTTGTCCAAGAAGAAGAAAATTAAGGTAACGCCCGAAGTCGTGAACCAGTATCTGGGTGTACAGAAATACAAGCACGGCGAAGCCGAGCGCGAAGACCAGGTGGGTGTCGTAACCGGCTTGGCTTGGACAGAAGTAGGTGGCGAGTTGCTTACCATCGAAGCCCTCATGATGCCCGGCAAGGGCAAGATGACGGTAACGGGCAACTTGAAGGATGTGATGAAGGAGTCGATCTCGGCCGCCTCATCTTACGTTCGCTCACGCGCGCCCCTAATTGGCGTGAAACCTCCTGTGTTCGACAAGAAAGACATCCACGTCCACGTGCCGGAAGGCGCAACGCCCAAGGATGGCCCGTCAGCCGGTATCGCCATGGTGACAGCGATTGTGTCAGTCATGACTGGAATTCCGGTTCGCAAGGATGTCGCCATGACCGGCGAAATCACTTTGCGGGGCAGGGTGCTTCCAATCGGTGGCCTGAAGGAAAAGCTTCTGGCAGCTCTCCGTGGTGGCATCAAGAAAGTGATGATTCCTGAGGAAAATGTGAAGGATTTGGCCGATATTCCCAAATCCGTAACCTCCGGCATGGAAATCATTCCTGTAGCCATGATGGACGACGTGATGAAACATGCTCTGGTCCGTCAGCCAGTAGCCATCGAGTGGGATGAGGTTGCCGAAGAGGCCGCCGCAGCCGCCCGGATCGCTGCCGAAAAAGCGGGTGAGGGTGCCAGGGCACACTGAAGCGAATCAAGGATTGGCAATATTGGACAGGCGGAGAAAACTTTCTCTGCCTGTCTGCATTTTGAACCAACCTTAAACCCTTGATCTGACTCTCGATTAAAAATAGTCGATCAAGACTCTTGCCAACCCGCCCAAATTTGCCATTTTCTCCTCAGCAGCAACTACAGTGAATGGTGTTTCTTCCTCCATTTCGCGATTGGGAGCGTTGGACATGAACAAGAATGAATTGATCGCCAAGGTGGCGAAAGATACCCGTTTGACCCGCGGCGAAGCGGGCGAGGCAGTGGAAGCCACCATAGAGAACATCATGAAGGCCCTGCGCCAAGGCGATGACGTGCGTCTGATTGGCTTTGGCACGTTCACAGTGACACGTCGAAAAGCCGGCGAAGGGCGCAATCCTCAAACCGGAAAAGCCGTGAAGCTGCCCGCCTCCAAAAGAGCCAAATTCAAGGCCGGAAAATTGTTGAAGGAAGCTGTCAACGGCTAACTGCCAATATACAGACCACTAGGGTTTTTTGCCTTGCCAAGCGTCACGCCGGTGGCTAATAAGCGCCTCGTCGGGAGATTAGCTCAGTTGGTAGAGCGCTTCGTTTACACCGAAGATGTCGGGAGTTCGAGTCTCTCATCTCCCACCATCCATTTCCATTGTTAGACTTTGTCAGGCGTGCGGGCGATTGTGATGCGTTCGGCGAAATCATGAAACCCTTCCCGTAGCACGGCTAGGCTCTTTTCTCTCTGATGTTCGGCGTTCACTTCGTGCTGCGCCAATTGCTTTTCAAACGTGGCCACTATCCTGTCGTCATTGGCTTTTGCCGCTGCTTCAAGGTTGTCTACCCGCGACGATAGATCGCTAACAAGGGCCTGATAATCCCGGCTGGTTTTGGTCGCCAGCACATCCAGTCGCTGGCTGAGGTCATCCGCCAATTTTTGTAGTTGGCTTTCGAAGAAAGACGCCATTTCCGTCATTGCCTCATTCTGGCTTTTGACGACGCGCTGCATGTTTTCAAGGTTGAGTTCAGCATGTCGTTGCAGATGCGTGTTTGTTTCAACATTTGCAGCGTCAAGGTTCTCACAGGTGGTCTTCATTGTTTGATAGAGATCATGTACTTGCTGGAAAGAACTCCGGTTGGATTTTTCTGCCTCATCCAAAATGGCAATAATTTCTTCCGTCTGCGCCTCATGCAATCGGCTGACCGGGCCTATGAGCAGTTTGCGGATTTCCGCAAGAGAGTTAGCGGGGTCGGCGTCACCCTGGAAAGCGTCAAGAGTGCGGTTGCTAAGCCCGCTGACCTTGGCTTCCTCTTCAACAGATGGAATTTCGGCTGAATTGCTGACGTCCTTTGTCTTGCCTTTCCGAATTTTTTCCGAAGATGGCGCAAAGCGCAATACCCTGTTGGATTTTTGTTTGTTTTCGTGAGTATGAGGTATCATGTTGCGCTCCCAGGCTGTCCAAATAGAGTTGGCCCTTATTAGTCAAATTCTGCGCATTCATATCTGTTCTGATCAATGAAAGTGGCAGTCTTCAAACCGTGATATCATGCAGCAAAGAGAATAAATCCAGTTGTAGTCTTTGTCTTAGTAAAGCTTTAACCTTAATAGCAGGGCTAAACGAGTAGGATGCTTCCAACGAAGTGATAACAGGTGATTTACCAGAGGAATTAACCGCTGCAGTTCGTCAGCTTGTAGTTGGAAGGGGCAGTTTGGCCTGCCATACCCAGAATATGTCAAATCACTATCGAAAGGGAGGCAGGTCGGATTCATCCGTGGACCTCCACGCATACGTTGTCACCCGGATGCCAGCCACTTTTGCAACCATCCGTCGCGCACTATGCGAACTGCCAAAGGATTTTGAACCCCGAACATTGCTGGATGTGGGATCCGGCCCTGGCACCGCCAGTTGGGCCGCCGCCGCATTCTTTCCTTCCCTTACAGACATCACGTTCCTCGACAAAAACAGCGCATTCCTGGCAATGGCCAAGTCCTTGACGAAGGAAAGTGCAAATTCTTCCCTAAGAAGCGCCAACGCGGTTCTCTCAGATGTCCTGGAGTTGGGGGATGCTGTTGCTGGAGAACTTGCGATCGCCGCTTATACGCTTGCCGAACTTCCAATGGCTAAGGTATCCTCAGCTGCCAAGGCGATGTGGAATGCCTGTACCAATACTCTGGTAATTATAGAACCGGGCACACCATCTGGTTTTGAAAGGATACGCGCGGCAAGAACGTTGCTGATAAACAGTGGCGCGCATATTCTTGCACCGTGTCCTCATGCGCATCAGTGCCCAATCATAGAACCGGACTGGTGTCATTTCAAAGTCAGGCTTATGCGGAGCCGGGAGCACTTGCACGCGAAAAGTGCCAGAGTTCCCTTCGAGGACGAGAAATTCAGCTATCTCATTGCATCTCGGTATCTGACTCCGCCTCACTCTGCCCGTATTCTTAGGCCACCCATAAAATCCAAGCCCGCCATCGAATTTAAACTTTGCACTGCCACGGGGCTGTTGCGGCAAAGCGTTGCCACGCGCGACAAGGCAGAATACAAACGCGTACGCAAGCTGGAATGGGGGGACACTTTCTAGCGCATAAGCAGCAGGAGTGCCGGTGGATATCGATAAACTGCAACAGCAGGCATCATCGTGGCTTGAAACAGTTCTAGGCTGGCTCGCCTCACCGCAGTTCTATGCCCAGGTAGGAGGCATAGTTATAGCGGTACTCGTGGCTAAAATTCTGGCAAAGTTGCTGGTCAGCAAAGTTACACTTTTGCAGGTCGAACCACAGGATGGAACTGCCGTGAAGCTTCGGCGGTTTCTATATTCATGCCGCGATTTGCTATTTCCTATCCTCGTGGTGGCTGCGCTTTCGATCACGGTCATGACGTGTGATGCCGCGCTGAATGCATCCTGGCTGGTACGTATGGCGCAAGGACTGGCCGTCGTTCTGGTGCTTTACGCGATCATCAACCGGTTTATCCGGCACCCCATTATCAACACTCTGTGCCGGTGGGTAGGCCTACCGGTCGCCGCGCTTCAGACATTTGGCTTCCTTGATGACACCACGGCCTGGCTTGATACAGTGGCATTCTCTGTAGGAAACATCAGGATTTCCGTTCTGGCCCTCATTAAGGCTGCGGTATTCGGTGGAATCCTTTTTTGGCTGGGACGTACCTCTACCAGCGCTGGCCAGAAAGCTATTCGAGGCCAACAAGCCATTGATATCCAGACACGTGAACTTGTGGCCAAGTTTCTGGAAATCGCAATCTTCTTTATCGTCGCCATTCTCCTTTTGAATATTCTGGGCCTCGATCTCACCGCGCTGGCAGTGTTCGGAGGTGCATTGGGCGTGGGGTTGGGATTTGGTCTCCAGCAGATAGCCTCAAATTTCATCTCGGGTATTATCATCCTCCTCGAACGATCCCTGAAGATCGGAGACTACATTGAACTGGAGGATGGGAGGGCAGGGGTGCTCACCGAAATAAACATGCGTTCTTCAGCATTGGCCACATACGATGGCAAGGACATCATGGTGCCAAATGAAAAATTTATCACCACACGTTTCATCAATTGGACCAAGTCCGATCCCCACCAGCGTTACGAAGTGCCATTTTCTGTCTCTTATGAAACCGACATTCATCGTGTGCCAGCCCTCATTGAAGAAGCAGTTGCCAGACATCCCGCAGTCTTGAAACAACCTGTCCCGCCAGACTGTGAACTTCGTGGCTTTGGCGAAAAGGGCGTGAACTTCGCAGTGGAATTCTGGGTGTCCGGTATTGATGATGGAAAGAACAAATTTTCGTCGGATGTTCATTTCCTAATTTGGGATGCGTTAAAATCTGCCAATATCTCCATGCCTCCTTCCAGGCCTGAGGCCCAAATTGCAGAAGATAGCTTCGTAAGAAAGTTAAAGGAGAAGTCGCCATGACACGAAAACTCATCTCCTCGGGCTCCAAGTTTGAGATGGATATGGCTTATTCTCGCGCAGTTGTTGATGGCGATTGGATTTTCATGTCAGGAACCACAGGTTTCAATTACGAAACTATGGAGATATCCAACGACGTCGTGGAGCAGGCAGAACAAACATTCCTGAATATCAAGTCAGCGATGGAAAAGTCGGGCTTCGGTCTCAAGCACATCGTCCGGGTTCATTATCTCTTGCCCGATCCAGATGATTTTCCTGATTGTTGGCCCGTACTTAAGAAATATTTGGGAAACGTACGCCCCGCAGCCACCATGTTCGTGGCAGGACTAGCTGATCCACGCATGAAAATTGAGATCGAAGTAACAGGCAAACGCAGTGGACCTAGCTGAGAGGAAGCTCGCGGCCCAAGAAGCCGAGGGTGACCTAACGATCCTGCCTTGACATGGGGGAGGGGGTCCTTTATCCACCGCGTCATTGAATTGCGGGAGTAGCTCAGTTGGTTAGAGCGTCGCCCTGTCACGGCGAAGGTCGCGGGTTCGAGCCCCGTCTCTCGCGCCATTCAATGCAATAAAAAGGGTCGCCTGCAAGGCGGCCCTTTTGCGTTATTCTCCCATTAGGCAGGCGCGGGAAATTTACCGTAACGGGATCAATAACTTCCGCTTTGAATCTATCTCGCTGAACAGCCATAAAGAATAATATCCTAAATATTGTCATTTTTCTTTATTTTTTCCATTCGGCCAATTTGGGCGACTGCATGATTTATCGATTTGCCAAGTGTTATGCGGAATTTAGTCAGGCTAAGAAATACACGTGAAACAATGCCGCAACACCACCAGAAATGTCCGAAAAGCTTGCGATAATGGCCGGGCTGCGCTACCACGAGGGCGAATCTTTGCCTATTGCGAAGCAGCCGAGAACGGATGGACATGACCGATCTATTGAGTGCCTACTTGCCGATTGTCATATTCATGGCAGTGGCCGCTGGAATTGGCCTTGCCTTGATGATTGCTCCAATTCTGATAGCCATTCGGAATCCGGACCCAGAAAAGCTGTCGGCTTACGAATGCGGTTTCGATGCTTTCGATGACGCTCGCATGAAGTTCGACATCCGATTTTACCTTGTATCGATTCTGTTCATTATTTTCGATCTTGAGGTCGCCTTTCTGTTTCCTTGGGCCATAAGCCTTAAGCATATCGGCGTCTTGGGTTTCTGGTCCATGATGGTCTTCCTTGGCGTGCTGACAATTGGCTTCATTTACGAATGGCGCAAAGGAGCACTCGAATGGGATTGATCGAGACAGCAACGCCCGATCAACGCGAATTTTTCACCGGTATCAACGCAGAACTGGCTGACAAGGGTTTTCTGGTCACCTCCACTGATGATCTTATCAATTGGGCTCGTACCGGATCATTGATGTGGATGACCTTTGGGCTGGCGTGTTGCGCTGTTGAAATGATGCATACATCCATGCCGCGCTATGACGTCGAGCGTTTTGGCTTTGCACCGCGCGCCTCGCCCCGTCAGTCTGATGTTATGATTGTCGCCGGAACGCTTACCAATAAAATGGCACCTGCACTCCGCAAGGTCTATGACCAGATGCCTGAGCCGCGCTATGTGATCTCTATGGGGTCATGTGCAAATGGGGGCGGCTACTATCATTATTCCTATTCTGTGGTGCGGGGCTGCGACCGGATCGTTCCAGTGGACATCTACGTTCCTGGCTGCCCACCCACCGCCGAAGCACTTCTTTACGGCATTTTGCAATTGCAGAAAAAAATCCGCCGCACTGGCACGATTGAGCGCTGATCATGGCTGAGACTTTAACCGAACTGGGCGATTATATCGCCTCCAAGCTGGGAAATGCCATGACCAGCCACGCTATGGCATTTGGTGAGCTTACACTGCACGTGGAAGCGGCAGAAATTGTAAAAGCTCTTAAGTTTTTACATGACGACCCTGAGTGCCGGTTCATTTGTTTTATTGACATATGCGGCGCTGACTATCCTGCTCAAGCAAAACGCTTCGAAGTTGTTTATCATCTGTTGTCACCCTACAAAAACCAACGCGTTCGCGTGAAAGTCCAGGCGGACGAACACACGCAGGTGCCTTCAGCCATTCCCGTATTTCCGGCAGCCAATTGGTACGAACGGGAAACCTTTGACTTGTACGGTGTTCTGTTTTCCGGTCATCCTGACCTTCGCCGCATTCTCACCGATTACGGTTTCTCAGGGCATCCCCTGCGCAAGGACTTCCCGCTGACGGGACATGTGGAAGTGCGTTATGACGACGAATCCAAGCGTGTTGTTTATGAGCCGGTAAAGCTCGTGCAGGAGTTCCGCAATTTTGATTATTTGTCGCCTTGGGAAGGAACAAACTATGTTCTGCCCGGTGATGAGAAGGCGAAGCCATGACTGAAGCCACGGTAAGAAACTTCTCGATCAACTTCGGTCCGCAGCATCCTGCAGCTCACGGTGTGTTACGCCTCGTGCTTGAATTGGATGGGGAAGTTGTTACGCGCGTCGATCCCCATATTGGTCTCCTGCATCGCGGCACGGAAAAACTGATTGAATACAAAACCTATATGCAAGCTATCCCGTATTTTGACCGCCTCGACTACGTGGCGCCAATGAACCAGGAGCATGCTTACGCACTGGCTATTGAAAAACTGATGGGCATCACTGTGCCTAAGCGCGCCCAGCTAATCCGGGTGCTTTATTCCGAAATTGGCCGCTTGCTATCGCACCTCCTGAACGTCACCACGCAGGCCATGGACGTGGGCGCTCTAACGCCACCGTTATGGGGATTCGAAGAACGCGAAAAGCTGATGGTTTTCTATGAGCGCGCCTCGGGTTCACGCATGCATGCAGCTTACATCCGTCCAGGCGGAGTTCACCAAGATCTACCGCAAAAGCTCATAGATGACATTAGCCATTTCTGCGATACGCATCCCAAAGTACTTGATGATATTGAAACCCTGCTTACAGGCAACCGCATCTTCAAGCAGCGCAATGTTGATATCGGAATTGTATCTTTGGAAGACTGTTTTAAATGGGGATTTTCCGGGGTCATGGTGCGCGGCTCCGGGGCTGCCTGGGATTTGCGGAAGGCGCAGCCCTATGAATGTTACGATGAAATGGATTTCGACATTCCTATTGGTAAGAACGGTGACAATTATGATCGCTATCTCATTCGCGTGCAGGAGATGCGCGAGAGTGTGAAAATCATGAAGCAGTGCATTGCGCTCCTGAACAGTGCCGAAGGCCGCACGCCCATTTCATCTGCGGATGGAAAAATCGTTCCGCCCAAGCGCGATGAAATGAAACGCTCGATGGAAGCGTTGATACACCACTTCAAACTCTATACCGAAGGCTATAAAGTACCCGCAGGTGAGGTCTATGCTGCTGTGGAGGCTCCCAAGGGAGAATTTGGAGTCTACCTCGTCAGCGATGGCACCAACAAACCTTACCGCTGCAAGCTCCGCGCTCCAGGTTTTGCCCATTTGCAGGCAATGGATTTCATGTGCCGTGGGCACATGCTAGCCGACGTATCAGCTGTCCTCGGTTCTCTCGATATTGTATTTGGTGAGGTTGATCGATGAGCTTCCGCCGTCTTGATCCCATACAGCCTGCCTCTTTCGTATTAACCCCAGAAAACTTGAGCTGGGCGAGAAAGACCATCAGCAACTATCCTCCAGGCAAACAGGCCTCCGCAATCATTGCGCTGTTGTGGCGCGCGCAGGAACAAAATGCTGGCTGGCTGTCGAAACCCGCCATGGAATATGTGGGCAACATGCTCGATATGGCTTTCATCCGGGTTTATGAGGTTGCCACCTTCTATACGATGTTCCAGCTTTCGCCTGTGGGCAAGAAGGCTCACGTGCAGGTTTGTGGCACCACGCCCTGCATGCTGCGCGGCGCAGAGGACCTGAAAGAGGTTTGCCGAAACAAGATCCATCCGGAGCCACATCAACTTTCTGCCGATGGCAATTTTTCGTGGGAAGAAGTGGAATGCTTGGGCGCCTGTGTAAACGCTCCCATGGTCCAGATATGGAAAGACACGTACGAGGATTTGACGCCAGATAATCTTGCAACAATTTTGCACAACATCACCTCTGGCAAATCTGTAACTCCAGGCCCGCAAAATGGTCGTCAGTTATCTGCGCCTATGGGTGCTTTGACATCACTAACCGATGCATCTCTCTATTCAGGAGAACGCGTATTTACTCGCCGGGAGGCAGCTCCACCGCCTTCTGTTGCACCCGCCACACCTGCGTCGCCAGTTATGGGAACGTCTCCACCGGTCTTCACGGTATCCCCACCGCAATCACCAAAGCCCGCGTCGGCAGTTCCTGTTGCCGTAGCACCCGTTCAGGCACCCGTTGCCAGCAAACTTGTGGTAACGCTCATTCCCAAACCACCGGCACCGGTTGTGGAAAGGCCGAACGCAACCCCAGTCAAAGCCAGAAATCCAGACGGTTCACCAGAGCTCTTGAAGAAGCCGCGCGGCGGCAAAGGCGATGATTTGAAACTCATTTGGGGGGTGGGTCCTGCACTCGAAAAAATGCTTCAGCAAATGGGCATCTGGCATTTTGATCAGATCGCAACCTGGACGCCGGCGGATCTGCGCTGGGTCGACACACGCTTGGAAGGCTTCAAGGGACGTGCCAAACGCGACGAATGGATCAAGCAGTCTAAAAAGCTGGCCAAGGGTTGGCGGCCGGACAATGTCCAGGGCGAAAAGCCCAAGGGCAGGGGATAAATCATGTTAGCTGACAAAGATCGCATTTTTACCAATCTATACGGCCTTCACGATTGGGGCCTTGATGGTGCCAAGAAGCGTGGTTGCTGGCTGGATACCAAGTCCTTCATCGATAAGGGCCGTGACTGGTTGGTGAATGAAATCAAGTCCAGCAATTTGCGTGGACGCGGCGGTGCAGGTTTTCCGACCGGGCTTAAATGGTCCTTCATGCCGAAAGTCGTGGGCGAACGTCCGCACTATCTTATTGTGAACGCAGACGAATCCGAGCCAGGCACCTGCAAGGACCGGGAAATCATGCGCCATGATCCGCATCTTCTCGTGGAGGGCTGCTTGATCGCAGGCGCTGCGATGGCCTGCAACGTGGGCTACGTCTATGTGCGTGGAGAATTCATTCGTGAGCGCGAGCATTTGCAGGCCGCGATTGATCAGGCTTATGAAGCCCGCCTCATCGGGAAAAACAATATCCATGGTTGGGATTTTGATCTCTATGTGGCCCATGGCGCTGGAGCTTACATATGTGGCGAAGAAACCGCCTTGCTGGAAAGCCTGGAAGGCAAAAAAGGTCAGCCGCGCATGAAGCCGCCGTTTCCTGCAAACGTGGGACTCTATGGCGCGCCGTCAACCATCAACAACGTAGAATCCATTGCGGTTTGCGGAACCATTCTCCGCCGCGGCGCCACATGGTTCAGTTCATTGGGTCGTCCCAACAATGTAGGCACCAAACTTTTTTGTATTTCCGGCCACGTAAATAACCCCTGCAATGTTGAAGAGGAAATGGGTATCACTTTCCGTGAACTCATCGACAAGCACTGCGGTGGCATTCGTGGTGGCTGGGATAATCTACTTGCGGTCATCCCCGGCGGGTCATCAGTCCCTTGCGTGCCCGCAGCGCAAATTATTGACTGCCCAATGGATTTTGATTCCCTCAAGAATTTGAAGTCAGGGCTGGGTACTGCGGCGGTAATTGTTATGGATAAATCCACTGATATGATCCGCGCCATTGCAAGGCTTGCCGCCTTTTACAAACATGAATCCTGCGGGCAGTGTACGCCTTGCCGCGAGGGCACCGGCTGGATGTGGCGGGTTCTCACCCGCATGGCAGATGGCCGCGCTGAAAAACGCGAGATCGACATGCTGCTGGAAGTGTCTTATCAGATCGAAGGTCACACCATCTGCGCGCTGGGTGACGCCGCAGCATGGCCGGTGCAAGGCCTTATTCGCCATTTCCGCCACGTGATAGAAGACCGTATCGATCAATATTCCCGCAACGCAGATAGCGATGGCGCAGTTCGCCATGCAGCGGAGTA
>JANMAE010000114.1:0-23242 GCA_031359445.1 Hyphomicrobiales bacterium
TACGGTGGATGGCACCGATGAATTTGATCCCGAGTTCCGGCTCATCAAGGGCGGCGGCGGCGCACTTCTCGTGGAAAAAATCGTCGCCTCATCCTCAAAATACATGGTGGTGATTGCCGATGAATCCAAGAAGGTGAAGAAGCTGGGCAAATTTCCGCTGCCAGTGGAAATCGTGCCCTTTGGCGCGCGCGCCACTGCCTGGAAAATGGAACGCGTCTTCAAGTTCCTCAAGCTCGAAGCGAAAATGACGCTGCGGGTGAACGGCGCGGAACCCTTTCTGACCGATGGCCACAACTTCATTATCGATTGTGCAATTGGTTCAATTCCTGAACCCGAACGGCTCGATACATTGCTGAACTCTGTTCCGGGCGTTGTTGACACGGGGCTATTCTGCGGCATCTGCGGCGTGGTGCTGATGGGAACACCGAAAGGCGTGAAAGAGTTCAAGCGCGTATGACCGCCTTTGACTACGACCTGTTTGTGATTGGCGCGGGTTCGGGCGGTGCGCGCGCCGCCCGGATCACTTCCAAATATGGAGCGAAAGTGGCCATTGCCGAGGAACATCGCGTAGGCGGCACGTGCGTGATCCGCGGTTGCGTTCCCAAAAAGCTCCTGGTTTATGCCTCGAAATTTGCCGAGGAGTTTGAAGATGCGGTGGGCTTTGGCTGGACCACATCCAAGGTGTCATTCGACTGGGCCACCCTGATTGAGAACAAGAACAAGGAAATCGACCGGCTGAACAAAGCCTATATCCGCAATCTCGAAGCGGCAGGGGCGGAGCTGATGTCGGAGCGCGCGGTTGTCGTGGATCGCAATACCGTCGTGCTGGCCACTGGCCGCAAGGTGACCGCGAAATATCTTTTGGTGGCCACGGGCGCCACTCCCTTTGTGCCGCGCCATCTGCCGGGGCATGAACTGGCGATCACGTCCAACGAGATGTTTGAGCTGGAAAGCCTGCCGCGCCGCATCTGCATCGTGGGCGGAGGCTATATCGCTGTGGAATTTGCCGGAATCATGCAGGGCCTGGGCGTGGAAACCATTCTCATCTATCGTGGCGAGAAAATCCTTCGCGGATTTGACGAGGACCTGCGCGATCACCTGACCGCCGAAATGCAGAAGAAGGGCATCGAAATCCGCTGTCTTGCCGATGTGTCCAAAATTGAAAAGAGCGGCGAGGGCGTGCGCATCACGCTGGAGGACGGCGCGGCATTTGGCGCAGGCCAGATCATGTTCGCAACCGGCCGCATTCCTCACGTGGCAGACCTCGGGCTGGAAAATGCCGGAGTTGAGATCACGCCGCATTATGCCGTCAAGGTCGACAGCTATTCCCGCAGCAGCGTGGACAATATCTATGCCGTGGGCGATGTGACCAACCGCGTGAACCTCACACCCGTGGCCATCCGCGAGGGCCATGCCTTTGCTGACCATGTGTTCGGCGGCAAGGACGTGAAGGCCGATCACAGCCTCATTCCAACTGCCGTGTTTTCCCAGCCGGAAATCGGCACAGTGGGCCTCACCGAAGCGCAGGCCCGCGAAGCCCACGCCAAGATTGATATCTATAAGACATCCTTCCGGCCCATGAAGCACACGCTCTCGGGCCGCGACGAACGCATGTTGATGAAACTCGTGGTGGACGCCGATACCGACCGCGTGCTGGGCTGCCACATCTGCGGCGAGGGTGCCGGTGAAATGGCCCAGCTCCTCGGAATTTCCGTGAGGCTCGGCGCCAAGAAATCCGATTTCGATGCGACGATGGCTGTGCACCCTACAGCGTCTGAGGAACTGGTAACAATGCGCGACAAATGGGTGCCGAAGAGCTAGGAAATTGTAGACACCCAGCGTGAACGATCAATCCAGTATCTCGAACGTCGCCTCCACCGTCTTCCCGTCATTGATCTGCAATATGTCCTGCGGGCAGCAGGACATGGCGACGATGCAATCGAGTTCGGCGCGGAAGATGACGTAGTCATTGGGCTTGGCTTGGGAAACGCCCCAGTCCAGCCCGCCATCTTGCCGCCAGGGGATGTTCATGAAGGTGTTGAGGGAAGCAGGCGTGTAAGGCATAAAGATGCCGAGTTCGGCGAGGCCCGCATGCAAATTGTCCTTGCAGTTCTCGTGATACTGCGTGCAGCCGAGAAGCCCGTAGCGTTCATTGTCGCAAGGCGCAATCAGCGTGTCATGGCGGCCGGGGGACGTATCGGCTTCCAGCGTGAGAATGGCGCGGCGGCGATTGGTGAGCATCTTGTCACCCACGATCGGGTAGAGCCTTTCCCAGAATGCGCGGCATTGTTCCATGCCCATGTATTCAAGGGGCGAGCCGGCCCAGAACGCCCAGGTATCCACCACCTGCTTGCCATGCGGGTTCATGATCTTGATCGCCTGGCCCTTATTTAAACGTGCTGCCTTGCCCCGGCGCGCAGGTATCGTGTAAACGGTGGCCAACTCTGTATCCCCTTGATTTGGAAGCCTGTAACCATCATGACTGATAAGCCCGCGACACTTGACTATCGCGAGACTGTATTCCTGCCAAAGACTGACTTTTCCATGAAAGCCGGGTTGCCGCAACTGGAACCTGAATTGCTCAAGCGCTGGGAGGAGATGGGGCTCTATGAAAAGCTGCGCGAACAAAGTAGGGGCAAGCCCAAATATGTGCTGCATGATGGCCCGCCCTATGCCAACGGCAACCTTCACATTGGCCACGCGCTGAACAAGATCCTGAAAGACATCGTCACCCGTTCACACCAAATGGATGGCTTTGACTCGAATTACGTTCCAGGATGGGATTGCCACGGCCTGCCCATCGAATGGAAAATCGAAGAGGTATATCGGGCGGCCGGCAAGAACAAGGACGCCATTCCCATCAATGAATTCCGCGCCGAATGCCGGAACTTTGCCGCAAAGTGGGTGGGCATCCAGCGCGATGAATTCCAGCGCCTGGGCGTAACCGGAGATTGGAACAATCCCTACCTCACCATGAACTTCGAAGCCGAATCCATCATCGCGCAGGAACTACTGAAATTCGCCGAGTCTGGACAGCTCTATCGCGGGTCAAAGCCCGTGATGTGGAGCGTGGTGGAAAAGACCGCGCTGGCCGAGGCGGAAGTTGAATATGCGGATGTGGAAGTTGATACGATTTTTGTGAAGTTTCCAATTGTTGCCGAACTTCAAGATGGGATTATCGTTCACCTGCCTGCTGAACACGCGCTGAAGAATACAAAAGTTGTTGCTTGGACCACAACGCCTTGGACTATTCCGGGCAATCGCGCGATAAGTTTTTCCGGAAATATCGTTTATGGAGCAGTGGAAGTAAAAGAAGTTGCCGAAGGAAGTTTGGCAACCGTTGGAGAAAAATTGCTGGTAGCTGCTGGTGCCGAGGGTGATGACACATCGCTAGTTTCGATGATGATGAGTCAAGCCAAGGTAACTAGTTGGAAACCTGTTCAGAACGCAGCATTTTTCGATTTAAGCAAGTTTTTTTGCGCGCATCCGCTGACTGGTTCTGGTTATGATTTTCTGGTTCCTTTCCTTGACGGCGATCACGTCACTGCCGACGCAGGTACGGGTTTTGTCCACACCGCACCTAGCCATGGTGCTGATGACTACAATATCTGGATTGCTAGCGAGAAGAAGCTGAGTGATCTTGGTATTTCTACGGTAGTTCCAACACCCGTAAACGCCGATGGCTTCTACACCAAGGACGCACCGGGTTTCGATGGTGGCCGCGTCATTGATCAATATGGCAAATGGGGCAATGCCAATAAGCTGGTGATGGAAGCTTTGAAGGAAGCGGGCATGCTGCTTTCGCCCAAGCGCAAGACGATCAGCTATCCGCATTCCTGGCGTTCGAAGAAGCCGACCATTTTCCGCAATACGCCCCAGTGGTTCATCTCCATGTCGAGCCACGGCCTGCGTGACAAGGCGTTGAAGGCCATTGAGGACACAAAGTTTTTCCCACCCGCCGGACAGAACCGCCTGCGCGGCATGATTGTTGACAGGCCAGATTGGGTGATCTCGCGCCAGCGCGCCTGGGGTGTGCCGATTGCGGTTTTTGTGAACAAGGTAACCGGTGAAATTCTCAAGGATTCCAAAGTGAACCAGCGTATCGCGGAAGCATTTTCGCAGGAAGGTGCCGATGCCTGGTTTGCCAATCTTGCAACGCAGCGGTTTCTGGGCGAGGCGCATAATTCCCAGGAATGGGAACAGGTGCGTGACATCTTGGATGTGTGGTTCGACTCAGGTTGCACCCATGCCTTCTGCCTGGAGCAACGCCCCGATTTGAAATGGCCAGCCGACCTCTATCTCGAAGGCTCTGACCAGCACCGTGGCTGGTTCCATTCCTCCCTGCTCGAGTCCTGCGGCACACGTGGCCGCGCCCCTTATGATGCGGTTCTCACCCACGGTTTTGTGGTGGGTGAAGACGGCCGCAAGATGTCGAAGTCGCTGGGCAATATCGTAACGCCGCAAGACGTGATCAAGCAGTCGGGTGCCGATATCCTGCGCCTCTGGGTGGCCTCCGCCGACTATGCGGAAGACCTGCGGCTCGGCAAGGAAATCCTCAAGACCAACGTGGATGCTTACCGCAAGCTGCGCAACACCATGCGCTATATCCTGGGCGCCCTTGATGGCTTGAAGGATTGGGAAAATGTTTACCCCACCGACATGCCCGAGCTTGAACAATATATTCTGCACCGCCTGCATGAAATCGATGGACAGGTGCAGGCCGCTTACAAGGTATTTGACTACAAGCTGATTTTTGCGTTGCTCACCAATTTCATGACGCAGGACTTGAGCGCCTTCTATTTTGATATCCGGAAAGACGCGCTCTATTGCGATCCATGGTCCAGCAACAAACGGAAATCCTGCCGCACGGTGATGGACCAGCTCTTCCATTGCCTTACCACTTGGTGGGCGCCCATCCTGACTTTTACGATGGAAGAGGTGTGGCTCGCGCGCTTTTCAGGTGCCGGCAGCTCGGTGCATCTCATGCAATTTGCCACGACACCCGATGAATGGAATCAACCCGAGATCGCGGCGAAATGGGACATGATCCGCAAGGCGCGGGGCGTAGTGACGGGAGCGCTCGAACTCGAACGCGCGCAGAAACGCATCGGCTCGTCACTGGAAGCAGCGCCAACGGTTTATGTGGAGTTGGATGCACAGGATATCGCAACGCTGCGGGCGTGTGATTTTGCCGAAGTGTGCATCACCTCAGACATAACAATTGTCGAAGGGGCAGGGCCCGAAGACGCCTTCCGGCTTGATGACGTAAAAAATGTTGCCGTCGTGTCCGCCAAGGCAGAGGGCCAGAAATGCGCCCGCTCCTGGAAAATCTCGAGAGATATCGGCAAGGACACGGAATTTCCTGACATCACGCCAAGGGACGCAGAAGCCGTGCGCGAATGGCAGAAACGCTTTGGAAAAATGCTGCTTCCCACTGGACCCGCGACGTGATGAAAATAAAACTGTGGGGGCCTTTGTCCCTGCTTGCATTGTCGCTGGCTGTTCTGGTGCTGGGCGTTGACCAGCTCCACAAGTGGTGGATGCTGCAGGTCTTTGACATCGAGACCTGGCAGCCGGTGCATGTCACGCCCTTCCTCAATCTGGTTCTGGTGTGGAACCGCGGCGTTTCCTATGGCTTCCTGGCCTCTCATCTTCAGGCCCCGCTGATTGCGGTGAGCGTCATCGTGACGGCAATCCTGTGGATGTGGTCATGCAGCTTGCACAGCCCGGTGGCAGTGGCGGCAATCGGACTGGTCATCGGCGGCGCATTGGGCAACGCCCTCGACCGCATTTTCTACGGAGCGGTAGCCGATTTTTTCCACCTGCATTGGGGCAGCCTGAGCTGGTATGTGTTCAATCTGGCCGATGTGGCCATTGTTGCAGGCGTAGGCCTTTTGCTCTATGAATCATTTAGAGAACGCAGCACGAGCTAGGTCTTTGAAATGCCCGATTTGGGTCTCAAACCGCCAGAAATCTGCTGCATAAGGGAATTTGCCACATGAAAAACATCGTTTCTTTATTGGCAGTTGGGCTGCTGTTGAGCGCTTGCTCCTCAGCCGGCGTGCTGGGCTCCCTGACGGGTGGCGGAACGACTCCAACGCCTGCATCCAACAACATTCAGGTTGGAAACACCTTGGCCATGCCGCCCGACCTTCAACTGCGCGCACCAGCCGATGCTGCGACCGACACCTATCAGCCCAATGTGGCGTCCACCCCGGAGCCGCAGACCGCACTTGTCCAGCCCAAGACAGTTGTTCCCGTGGTGCGCCCGCCCGCTGAGGATGTTTACGCGCAATACGGCATTTCCAAAACCAAGCCCGATGGCACGCAAAAGACCAAGGATCAGTTGCAGGCCGAGCTGAAGGCCGCAATGTTGAAGAAAAAGCGTGAAACCCAGCCGGGCTATGGCACCATATTCAACATGGGGAACATTTTCAGCGACGGCTGATTTCCCTTCATTACAAAAAACTCATTAGACGGGAGCGAGCTTTCCGTGCATTTCTATGGTTTGCGAATTCCCTTCGAGAAAGTTTGCCCATGCGCTTCCTGAAATATTCCCTCCTGCAAATCTTTGTCTTCATTTCCTTCATTCTGCCCGCCCATGCGCTCAACCTCGATGTGACAAATTTCACCTTGGCCAATGGCATGGAAGTGGTCGTAATCCCTGATCACCGCGCCCCCGTGGTGACCCATATGGTGTGGTACAGGGTGGGGTCGGCCGATGAAGTTTCCGGCAAATCGGGCCTCGCGCATTTTCTCGAGCACCTGATGTTCAAGGGTACGACCAAGCACCCCTTCGGCGAATTCGACCATCTGGTGGATGTGAACGGCGGCGAGGGCAATGCCTTTACCACCCGTGACTATACCGGCTACTTCCAGCGCATTGCAGCCGACCGCCTGCCGCTGGTCATGGAGCTTGAAGCCGACCGCATGCAGAACCTGGTGCTGACGGATGAGAATGTTTTGCCCGAGTTGCAGGTGGTGCGCGAAGAGCGCCGCACCCGGACTGAGAATGACCCGCAGGCCTTGCTGGGTGAGCAGATCGATGCCGCCATGTATATAGCCCACCCCTATGGCAAGCCCGTCATCGGCTGGATGTCGGAAGTGGCGGCACTGACCCGCGCTGATGCCATGGAGTTTTACAAGGCACATTATACGCCTGCCAACGCCATCCTTGTGGTGGCGGGAGACGTGACGCCTGACGCCGTGAAAACCCTCGCGGAAAAATATTACGGCACCCTCAAGAACACCTTCACGCCCACCAAGCGCATCCGCACCAAGGAGCCTGATCCCATTGCCGCGCGCCGTGTGCTGATGTCAGACCCCCGCGCCTCCTCGCCGATATTCCAGCGCAGTTATCTCGCTCCCTCTTATTCTACAGGTGTGGGACGCGAGACCCACGCGCTCGACCTTTTGGGTGATATCGTGGGCAGTGGAACCCAGAGCCGCATGTATCAGAAGCTTGTGGTGGAGCAGAAGCTCGCCTCTGGTGTCGGCGCCTGGTTTTCCGGAGATGGCCTGGATTACGGAACCTTCGGCGTTTACGCCATGCCAAACAGTGGCGTTGACGTTTCCAAGGTGGAAGCTGCAACCGATGTGATACTGGCCGATATCCTCAAAAATGGTGTCACCCAGCAGGAACTTGACCGCGTGCGCAACAAGGCGCTTGCCGAGGAAATCTATCTCCTCGACGATCAGGCAAGCCTGGCGCGCATTACAGGCGTGGCCCTCATGACCGGTTCCACCGTCAAGGACATCTTGGATCGCGATACCCAGACAGCGCTCGTCACGCCAGACGAGATCAAGCAGGCCGCTGCCAAAGTCGTACAGAGCAACCGCTCCGTAACGGGCATTCTGGTTCCTGACTCCCCTGTACAAAATTGATTGTGAGCAAATCCATGCGTATTTCCGTTTTGAAGCCCGTCTTTATCGTGTTTGCATTCCTGGCATTTTTCTCGCCTGCCCATGCCATCGACATCAAGGAAGTCACCAGTCCGGGCGGCATCAAGGCCTGGCTGGTGGAAAGCAAGACCATTCCTTTGATTGCCATGAGCTATTCATTTGAGGGAGGCTCCACCTCGGATGCACCTGGCAAGGAAGGCACCGCCAACTTCATTACCGGCATGATGGATGAAGGGGCAGGCGACATGTCAGGCTCCGAGTTCCAGGCCAAGCGCGACGAACTCGCCGTGAAAATGAGTTTTGACGTGGGCAAGGATAATTTTGAGGGAAGTCTCCAGACCCTTTCCAAGAACCGCGATGCTGCCTTTGCACTTCTGAAAACCGCGATTACCGCGCCGCATTTTGAGGCCGAAGCCATGGAACGCGTGCGCCAGCAGTTCCTGGCATCCGCCCGTGACAGCGAGCAAGATCCCGATCGCATCGCATCCCAAGCCTGGATTGGTCTGGCCTTTGGCGACCAGCCCTATGCGCGCGCAACCAATGGCACGACAAAATCCATTCCCAATATCACCCCCGATGATCTCAAGGCCATGCACAAGCTGCTGTTCAGCCGTCGCGGATTGAAAGTATCGGTGGTAGGCGACATCGATGTGGTGACCCTGGGCAAGGCCCTGGACGAGGTATTCGGCGCTCTGCCGGATACCGAGCCACCCAAGGCAACGGAAAAGGCAACCGTCGCCAAAGGTCCCGCCATCAAGATCATTGACCGCGACATTCCCCAAAGCGTGATCGTGTTTGGCCAGGAAGGCATCCTGCGCCGGGACCCGGATTTCATTCCCGCCTATATCATGAGCCACATTCTGGGCGGCGGCGGCTTAGGCTCGCAACTCACCAATGAAGTGCGCGAAAAGCGCGGTCTCACCTATGGCGTGGACTATAGCCTCAATCCGCTGAAAGCTGCGGGGCTTTATTTGGGCAGCGTGAGCACGCGCAATGAAAAGGCGTCTGAAACCCTGAGCGTTGTGAAGGACGTGTTGGAAAAGATGGCCATGAACGGCCCAAGCCAGCAGGAACTTGACGATGCCAAGACCTTTCTCACTGGCTCATATGCCTTGCGTTTTGACTCAAATGAAAAGATTGCAAACCAGCTCGTGGGCCTGCAACAGCAGAATCTTGGCATTGATTACATCAACACCCGCAATAGCCGCATCGAAGCCGTGACGCTCGATCAGGTAAAGGCACAGGCCAAGCGCCTGATCGACCCCAAGACCCTGATTGTAACCATTGTAGGCAAGCCCGAAGGCATACAATCCACAGCCACCGGTGGATGAGTGATATTCGGCTGCGATTGCGCTAACCTCCTGAGATGCGAATCCACCGGCTGTCCGAAGGCACCATAAACCGTATTGCGGCGGGAGAAGTCATTGAGCGCCCGGCCAGCGTGGTCAAGGAACTGGTGGAAAATGCCATTGACGCAGGCGCCACCCAGGTGGATGTCGCATTCCGGGGCGGCGGCAAGGTTTTCATGCGAGTAACCGACAACGGCATGGGGATGGACAGGGGTGACCTTGCACTGTGCATCGAACGGCATGCCACATCAAAATTGAATGACGACAGCCTCATCCGGATCAGTACCTTGGGGTTTCGCGGCGAGGCGCTGCCCTCCATAGGCTCGGTGGCCCGCATGACTGTGTCATCGCGCCCGCAAGGGGGAAGCGATGCCTTCTCCTTGCGCGTGGAAGGCGGAACCCGGCAGGAATTGAAACCGGCAGCACTGGCCTTTGGCACAGAAATAGAAGTGCGCGACCTGTTTTATGCAACACCTGCCCGGCTGAAATTTCTGAAAACCGATCGCACCGAAACCGCTGAGGCAGCCGATGTGGTCAAGCGCGTGGCGCTGGCCCACCACGGCGTGGGTTTCAGTTTTGTGACGGAAGAGCGGCGCATGATTGACGTGGCCGCAGGCGATAGCCAGGAACAGCGGGTGTTGCGCGTCATGGGGCCCGACTTCATGCAAAACGCTGTTGCATTCTCAGGCGAAAGGGAAGGCCTCCACATTGCGGGTTATGCAGGCCTTCCGACTTACAGTCGGGCCCAGGCCAGCATGCAGTTTGCTTTTGTGAACGGCAGGCCCGTGCGCGACAAGCTGTTGATGGGAGCGATCCGTGGCGCCTATGCCGATCTCATGCCGCGCGCGCGTTTTCCGGCAATCGTACTTTATCTCACCTGTCCGCCTGAGCGCGTGGATGTCAACGTCCATCCCGCCAAATCCGAAGTGCGCTTTCGCGATTCAGGCGAAGTGCGAAGTTTTGTGGTATCTGCAGTGCGGGCAGCGCTGGCGCGCACAGGCGTCACCTCCAACGCCGAGATGGCCCGCGCCACTGTCTCCAGTTTTCGCCCCGTGCAGCCCTCCCCATCAGACTTCCGCGGCTTTGCGGAACCGCAAGCGGTGTTCGATATGGACATTCCGCTGTCGGCACCTTTGGACGATAGTGTAAATACGGGAGAGTATCCTCTCGGTGCCGCCCGCGCCCAGATCCATGACACTTATATCGTGGCCCAGACCAGCTCCGGCATTGTTCTGGTGGACCAGCATGCAGCCCATGAGCGCCTGGTCTATGAGCGCCTGAAACGCGAAAGAGCCGATAAGGGTGTGGCGACACAAGCCCTGTTGGTGCCGCAAGTCGTGGAGCTTGATGCCGCTGCGGTAGAACGGCTGTGTGAAGCGCAAGATTTGCTTTCCAAGGCGGGCCTTGTGCTGGAAGCCTTCGGGAACGGCGCAGTGCTGCTGCGCGAAGTGCCTGCAGCTTTGGGCTCCGCTGATGTGGCAGGCCTCATCCGGGATGTGGCCGATGAGCTCACCGAACTGGGCAGTACCACGGTGGTGGAAGACCGCATCAACCATGTGCTGGCAACCATGGCCTGCCATAACTCCGTGCGTGCGGGCCGCAAGCTCAAGGCAGACGAAATGAACGCCATCTTACGTGAAATGGAAGCCACGCCAAATTCCGGCCAGTGCAACCATGGCAGGCCCACCTTTGTGGAACTGAAACTCATGGATATTGAACGCCTATTCGGCAGGCGTTGACCCAAAGCGGAGGAACCGCACTTTTGTCTCGCCATAGGCCCGCTCATCGATAAGGGCGAGACCGGAAATGTCCGGCACTTCCGCCTTGTCGGTTTCTTCCAGGACAACAATGGCACCGGCGTTCAGCCATTCTCCGGCAACCAGTGAACGCAACGCCGAAACGCCCAGTCCCTTGCCATAGGGCGGATCGCAAAATGCCAGATCGAATTTGGGCAGCGGCGCGCATGGTCCCAGATCACGGGCGTCACGCCGCCAGATCTTGCACTGTCCGATGACGCCCAATTTGTCCGCATTGTTTCGGACAAGCCCCCGGGCTTCAGCGCTTTCATCAATGAAATGGGCATAGCGCGCGCCCCGCGACAATGCTTCCAATCCCAGCGCACCCGTTCCGGCAAACAGATCAAGCACGCGCGCGCCCTCAAGCTCCAGCCCCGCAATGCCATGCGCCAAAATGTTGAAAATCGCCTCGCGCACCCGGTCGGAGGTGGGCCGTGTGGCATCACCTTCCGGCGTGAGAAGATGCAGGCCCTTAAACTTTCCGCCGACGATGCGCATTCTCTGCCTTGGGTTTGTCGCCTTCTACTTTGGCCTTGCCGCCAATTTGTTCCTTCCAGAACTTCGGCGGAATTTCTTCGATGCCGCCACGCTTCAATTCTCCGAGTTGAAACGGACCAAAACTCACCCGGATGAGGCGGTTCACCTGTAGCCCGAGATATTCGCACAATTTCTTGACCTCGCGGTTCTTGCCCTCGCGGATCGCTACATTCATCCACAAATTGTCGCCCTGGCTTTTTTCAATTTGGGCTTCCACCGGCCCGTAGCGCACGCCTTCAATCTCAGCACCCTTGGCAAGCCGCGCCAGTCCCGCATCGTCAACCTTGCCATAGGCCCGCACCTTGTAACGCCTGATCCAGCCGGAGGAGGGGAGTTCCAGCGACCGCGCAATCTCACCGTCATTGGTAAGGAGCAGCAGTCCCTCGGTATTGATGTCAAGCCTGCCGATGGAAACCACGCGGGGCAATTGCTCGCGCAGCTTGTCGAACACGGAAGCGCGGCCCTCGGGGTCCTTGTGGCTCACCACCAGGCCATCCGGTTTGTGATAGCGCCACAACCGCGCTGCTTCCTTTTGCGGCAGCAGCTTGCCATTGATGCGGATCTGGTCGGCTGCCGTCACATTCATGGCCGCAGTCTTCAGAATTTTGTGATTGAGGGTGACATGGCCATCGAGAATGAGCTGCTCCGCTTCCCGCCTGGAACACACGCCCGCCCGCGCTATCACCTTGGCTACCCGCTCGCCTGCAAACTCACTCATCTTGACCTTGTCCTCATAATAAGGCTCATGTCGCACGATGACGCCAAAACTACCAGACCCGATGTTAAAGGCCTTCGCATTAGCTGAACAGGCCGGTGTTGCCGGTGAAGTTCCCGTGGGCGCCGTTCTCGTGGATAAAACCGGTGAAGTGCTGGCAACTGCGGCCAACCGCATACTCACAAACCGTGACCCCACAGCGCATGCGGAAATGCTGGTCATCCGGCAAGCCGCAGCCAAAATCGGCTCAGAACGGCTGGTGGACTGTGATCTCTACGTTACCCTTGAGCCCTGCGCCATGTGTGCCGGCGCCATATCGCATGCCCGCATCAGACGCTTGTATTTTGCAGCCTATGACGAAAAAATGGGAGCCGTGGAAAACGGCCCCGCCTTCTTCAGCCAACCCACCTGCCACCACCGCCCCGAAATTTACGGCGGCATCGGCGAAACCCGCGCCAAAACCCTGCTCACGGATTTCTTCAAGAGCAGGCGTTGAGTGTTTCGGCAGGGGATCAATTTGAATTTCCTGCGGACATCATTTCACCACAACCTTTTCGACATGGCGCGCCAGCTTGTCGAGGGTCTGATAACCAAATTCGACTGCCCCGAAGCCGATCCCCGCGTCGCGCTGCGCCTTCGTTGGATGCAATTGCCTCAAAGTGATGACGGTCTTGCCATCGCTTTGCTCATCGAAGGTAATGGTGGTGCGGAACATGCCAGCATCATTGTCTTTGTCGGCGCCATGATTGAACGCGATCAAGTGCGGCCTCTCGATGCGCCGGAATTGCATTCGATTTGTATATCGCTTGCCGTCGGGAGCAATCATATCGAACCGCCATTCGCCGCCAACGCGAATATCGATTGACGTCGTCTCGATCTTGAACCCTGCCGGACCAAACCATTGGGGAAGGTGGCGCGGATCTGCCCATGCGGAGAAAACCAACTCTCGCGGCGCATTGATCACGCGCGAGAGAACAATCTCGCGATCAAGCGCCCAAGTGGACAGGAGCAATTCATTTTGACTCGCGTTTGCGGACATTGGACGTCTCCTTTTTCTTCAGTTTCTCTACATATATTTCCAGTCGATCCAGTCGCTGTTCCCAGACCTTCCTTTGCGCCGTCAACCAAACTTCAATGGTTTCGAGAGCCTCTGTCTGCAATGAGCATGTCCTGACGCGCCCGGTCTTCTGGGACACAAGAAGGCCGCTGTTTTCCAGAATGCGAATGTGTTTCATCAGGCTCGGCAGCGCCATGTCGAAAGGCTTTGCCAGTTCACCGACCGAAGCTTCGCCCTCACATAGTCGCATCACGACAGCCCGGCGTGTCGGGTCAGACAGCGCACTGAAAACATTATCCAGAGTGTGTTTATTGTTAGCCATACGGATTACTATAACGGCAGGCATGCATCCTGTCAATAACACTTATCTGTTTGGATAACTGTTTGATGGCATTCAATGTCCATCTTTCCTAAAGAATTTTGCAACAGCGTCTGTGATGTAGGTTGCAGACTGAGGAGATATGAGGGGCCAATAGGTTTCCGGCGCTTGACTTTCCGCAGCCAGCCCGCGTCCCTCCTATTTTTCACATTCCTCTTTCAGACAAAGAGCGGAAATTCAAACTGACCTACCACCAGCGGCTTTATTGATTTGCATTTCCAGTGCCCGCTTGAGTTCATCCTTGCTGCCTTCAGCTGCTTCAAGGACGTCCCTTATCTTGAAAAAGTCTCCGGAACCAAACTGGTTGACGGCTGGCCTGATATAGATGTCGGGCGGCGCGGCGGCGCGGCGGAGTTCTGCCAACTGGTTGAACATGATCAACATCGAACCAATAGCCAGTTCCATGTTGGAAGGATGCAGGCGCTCGGATCGCTTCGGCGTGCCGGTGACATCAATGGCCACCACAAGATCCATGCCTTCGCGCACATGGTTGAAGGGCACGGGATTTGTGACGCCCCCATCCACATGCAGCCGGTCGTTGATCTTGGGCGCCACGATCACGCCGGGAATGGCAATCGATGCCGCGACAGCCTGAACGATATTGCCATGCGAAATCACATGTTCCTCCATGCGCTCAAAATCTGTGGCCACGATACGCAGGGGAATTTCGGTGTCTTCAATGTTCTGCACCAGGGAATCAGGTAGCGCCAAGTCGACCAGTTTCTCGCCCTGCAAATGCATGGAAAGCAGGCCCTGCCAGGAAAGAATGTCTCCGATCCGGGACTTTCGCGTGCCGAACACATAGCGCGCTGCACCCATGCGGTTGTTCAAGATCGTCTCGGCCCGCTCGCGCATATCCCTGGCGGTCATCCCACAGGCATAGGCAGCCCCTATCAATGCACCCATGCTGCAACCCGCAATGACAGCAGGCTTGATGCCCAGTTCGTCAAAGGCTTCCAGCATGGAAATATGCGCAAGACCTCTGGCACCGCCACCCCCCAATGCAAGCCCGATCTTCATGATGTTATGGCCCTCCAGCCAATATCACGGCGGCAAAAGCCATCTGGCCAGACGATCCTGTCCACGGCCGCATAGGCCCGCTGCTGCGCCTCTGCGGCGGTTTTGCCCAGTGCTGTGACGTTCAAAACCCGTCCTCCGGCGGACACCAGTTTCTCTCCGCGCAGACTGGTGCCTGCATGGAAGATTTGCAAGTCCGGCCCGAAGTCCTGGTCCAGCCCGGCGATTTCGCTTCCCTTCACATAATCTCCTGGATAGCCCTTGGCGGCCATCACGACAGTCAAAGCGAAGTCATCGCGCCAGCGCACGGAAATCCGGTCCAGCGTTCCATCGACGGTAGCCATGAGCAGGATGAGCAGATCATCGCGCAGACGCATGACCAGCACCTGCGTTTCAGGATCGCCAAAGCGCGCATTGTATTCAATGAGTTTGGGCCCGTCCCTGGTGAGGATGAGACCAGCGTAAAGCACGCCGACGTAAGGGTGGCCCATTTCGGACAGGGCGCGAACCGTGGGTCGCACAATCTTTTCAAGCGCCTCCGCACACAGGGCAGCGGTCATGCAGGGCGCCGGTGAATAGGCCCCCATGCCGCCGGTGTTGGGGCCTGTATCGCCTTCGCCCACGCGCTTGTGGTCCTGCGCTGTTGCCAGGGGAAGCGTGTGAACGCCATCCGACAATACAAAAAAACTGGCCTCTTCGCCTTCCAGAAATTCCTCGATCACGCATTCAGCGCCACCGAAACGGCCGGAAAAAATGTCATCGAGGGCGGCCTGCCCGTCTTCCAAAGTCATGGCGACGGTGACACCCTTGCCGGCGGCAAGGCCATCAGCCTTGATGACGATGGGTGCGCCGTGTTCCGCCAGATAGGCGCGTGCTTGGGCTGCATCGGTGAAACGGCCATAGGCGGCGGTGGGAATATTATATTTGGCGCAGATATCCTTGGTAAAGCCCTTTGAACCTTCAAGCTGGGCGGCAAACCTGGAAGGACCGAAAACCTTGATACCGGCAGCTTTCAGCGCATCGACCAGGCCTGCAACAAGGGGAGCTTCGGGACCCACAACCACAAAACCGATGTTCTGGACCCGGCAGAAGGCAATGACGGCAGCATGGTCATTAACGTCAACCGCCACGCAGGTCGCCAATTCAGCCATGCCGGGATTTCCGGGTGCGCAATAGAGCTGGGTGAGGAGGGGGCTTGCCGCAAGCTTCCAGGCCAATGCGTGCTCGCGGCCACCTGAACCAATCAACAGAACATTCATCTCAAGTCTTCCTTGCCTTTACCCGCCTTCTCGCATTTGGTAAGCCGGAATCAAAGAGAAACCGCACACATGTCCACCAATTGGCCCTATGACCCGGAAACGGGTGAAATTGTTGAAAAGCCCAAACCGAATATCGGCGAATATTCGGTTACGGAGATTTCGCACCAGCTGAAGCGGACCCTTGAGGAGACGTTCGGCCACGTCCGCGTGCGGGGTGAAATCTCGGGTTTCAGGGGCGCACATTCCTCCGGCCACTGCTATTTTTCCATCAAGGATGAAGGCGCCAAACTTGATGCCGTGATCTGGCGTGGCAGCTTCTCAAAACTGAAGTCGCGGATGCAGGAGGGCCTGGAAGTTATCGCCACCGGCAAGATCACCTCCTATCCCGGCAAATCCAACTACCAGATCGTGATCGAAAACATCGAGCCTGCAGGCGTGGGCGCCCTGATGGCGCTGCTCGAGGAACGCAAGCGCAAACTCGCGGCAGAGGGCTTGTTTGATGCCGAGCGCAAGAAACCGCTGCCGTATCTCCCGCACCTTATCGGCGTTGTGACCTCGCCCACGGGTGCTGTGATCCGCGATATCCTGCACCGCCTGAGTGACCGTTTTCCGCGCCATGTGCTAGTATGGCCGGTGCGGGTGCAGGGTGAAACGTCAGCAGCGGAAGTGGCAGCCGCCATCCGCGGTTTCAACGCCATGCCGAATGGGCCGGATTTGCTCATCGTGGCGCGAGGTGGCGGATCTCTGGAAGACCTCTGGGGCTTCAATGACGAGAGTGTGGTGCGCGCCGTTGCTGAAAGCCGTATTCCCATCATTTCGGCGGTGGGCCATGAAACCGACACCACCCTCATTGATCTCGTGGCAGATCACCGCGCCCCCACGCCTACTGCGGCTGCCGAACGCGCTGTTCCGGTGCGCGTCGATCTGCTGGCCGAACTTGCCTCGCTCAACGCCCGCCAGCAAAGAAGCCTTGACCGCTATTTTGAGGAACGCCGAACCCGGCTGCGCTCGGCCACGCGGGCTCTTCCCAATCCCGATGAAATATTGGCACTGGTGCGCCAGCGCTTTGACAGCCTTGCCACACGCCTGCCACCATCGCTTACTGCCAATGTGCAGCGCCACAGGCTGGCACTTGTCCGGACTGCGGCGGGCCTTACGCTTCAGCCACTGCGCCAGCGCCAACGCGAACAGGCCCGCCGTCTGATGGAAATAGCCCTGCGGCATACGCGCGCAATAAAGCTCAAGCAGCAAAACCTCAAGGACAGGCTTTTGGCCGAAGCCAAGCTGTTCGCAGCATTGAATTATACCTCGGTTCTGGCGCGGGGCTTTGCCGTGGTGCTTGACGCAAAAGGCGAACTCGTAAAACTCGCCGCTGAAGTCTCCGCCGGACAGAGCTTGAAAATCCGTTTCGCTGATGACACATTGGATGTCACCGCCCGACGGAAAACAACGCAGGGTGAGCTTTTTTGATGTGGACCAAGCAATGAATTTTCTCGACAAGAACCTGCCGCTGCAACGCGAGGCAAAACTCCGTTATCTCGACGCAGATTTCCAGGTGTTGCGCGAAGGTGAGTTCGTGCGCTGTGGCGTGACGGGTGACCCGATAAAGCTGGAAAATCTGCGTTATTGGAACGTAGCCGAGCAAATCCCTTATAGATCAGCAACGCAATCCTTTGAGGATTATCTTATTCGGATCAAAACAGCCAGCTTACCGAATGTGTGATGTCTTCGCGCATGATGATAAAAATATTCGCAGCCAGAAGCAGCGATTGCACTGTGGAAGCTGTGTTTGAGCGGAGTTTGTTCGCGCCCCGCATTTTGCGCACTGCAAACAGGGTAAGAACGGCTGTATTCAGCACCAAAAGCTGAAAAATGAGCGGCGGATCACCATGCGTGAAGGTGTTGTATAGCTGATCCCAATGCGTGCGTTTGAACAAATCGAGCATAATTCGTTACTCTAAGTCACTTTCCCCAGGCCCCTGACGCATCTTCTGCTTAACAGGTTAACTTTCAATTGCTGCAATTACTATCACTGGAAATACTTTAGGCGTATATGTATAAGCGCCAAGTTTTTGACTGGAGTTTTAAGATGTTAACCAATTGGACACCTGATAGCTGGAGAAAATTTCCTGTTCTGCAGGTGCCAGAATTTGCCGATGCCGAAAAGCTCAAAACGGTGGAAAAGCGCCTTTCGGGCTTTCCGCCGCTGGTTTTTGCAGGTGAAGCGCGCAAGCTGAAGCGCAGGCTCGCCCGTGTGGCCGAAGGAAAGGCGTTCCTGCTGCAGGGTGGCGATTGCGCCGAAAGCTTTGCCGAGCATTCGGCTGATAACATTCGCGATTTCTTCCGCGTGTTCTTGCAAATGTCCGTTGTCATGACCTTTGCGGGCGGACAGCCCGTGGTGAAAGTAGGGCGCATTGCCGGACAGTTCGCCAAGCCACGCTCTTCGCCCACCGAAGTGATCGACGGCGTGGAATACCCGATTTACCGTGGCGACATCATAAATGACTCCGAGGCAACGGTGGAAGGCCGCAAGCCTGACCCCGAACGCCAGATCATGGCCTATCGCCAATCCGCTGCGACGCTGAACCTGCTGCGGGCTTTTGCGCAAGGAGGCTACGCCAATCTGGAACACGTGCATAAATGGACGCTGGGTTACCTTAAGGATTCGCCGGCCTTCGAACGCTATCAAGAACTTTCAGACCGCATTACCGAAGCGCTGGGCTTCATGAAAGCCTGCGGCATTAATGCCGATACAGCACCGCAATTGCGCCAGACCGATTTTTTCACCAGCCATGAAGCTTTGCTTCTGGGCTATGAGCAGGCCATGACCCGGGTGGATTCCACCAGCGGTGATTGGTATGCCACATCGGGCCATATGCTGTGGATCGGTGACCGCACGCGACAGGCAGATCATGCCCATGTAGAATTCTGCCGCGGCGTGAAAAACCCCATCGGCCTGAAATGCGGGCCGTCTCTCAAGTCAGATGATCTCATCCGCCTCATCGATATCCTGAACCCCGAGAATGAGCCGGGCCGCCTCACGCTCATTGCGCGCTTCGGTGCCAATGCCGTAGACAAGCATTTGCCGGAACTCATCCGCGCGGTGAAACGCGAGGGCAGGGTTGTTGTGTGGTCCTGCGATCCCATGCATGGCAATACCATCAAGGCAACTTCCGGCTACAAGACCCGCCCCTTTGATGCCATCATGACCGAAGTGCGCCGCTTCATGGCCATCCATCAAGCAGAAGGAACCCATGCCGGTGGCGTGCACGTGGAAATGACCGGCAAGGATGTGACCGAATGCACTGGAGGTTTGCGCGCGCTTCGCGATGAGGACTTGAATGACCGGTATCACACGTTCTGCGATCCCAGGCTGAATGCGGCCCAGGCCCTGGAGCTATCCTTCCTCGTAGCGGAAGAATTGAAAAAGGAAATGGCGTCACGCCCTAAGGTTGATGACGACGAATCCATGGAGGCAGCCGAGTAAAAAAGGCTTATCCTGAGCAACAGCTAAATATTGCCATAATTGTCAGCGGAACTATTCGGCTGCAACTCTGTTTATTGGGAACCTATTTCTCAAAAAGGAGTTGTTCCATGAAATTCAAGACCTTGATTATTGGCTCTGTTGCGGCAATGGCGTTGACCGCCGTGACCACAGCAACTCTACCAAACAATTGGAATCCTGTATCAACTGCGCAGGCGGCCGTGGATGTAAACATCGGCTTCTCGGTATTTTATGACGGTTTGCGCGACCAAGGCGATTGGGTTTCCTATGGCGGAACAAACGTATTTATTCCAATTAATGTGGATCGTGAGTGGCGTCCCTATACCGAGGGCCATTGGGTCCACAACCGGCAATATGGCTGGACTTGGGCGTCTGATGAGTCATTTGGCTGGGCAACCTACCACTATGGTCGCTGGGGTTATGCCCGCGACATTGGCTGGTATTGGGTTCCCGGCAATAAATGGGCTCCGGCTTGGGTAAGCTGGCGCCGCGGCGGCAAGCACGTGGCTTGGGCACCGCTGCCTCCGCGCCGTGGCGCGCGCAATGCCGATGTCGATATTTCCATTTCCATCGGCGAACGCGACATTCCGGATTACTACTGGGTAGCTGTTCCCACGCGCAACTTCTTGCAAGTCAACCTCGACGTTGTCATTATCAAGGATGACCGCGAACGCCGTCGCATCATTGACCAGTCTGAATTTGCCGGCACTGTGAACATTGAGAACAACACCGTTATCAACAACGTGATCAATGTTCAGTACATCGAGGAAAATACTGGCAAGGCGGTTCAGAACGTCGAAATAAAGACGGTTCAGAATCCGCAGGATGCTGCACAGGTGAAAGGCCAGGTCGTGGCTGTTGAAGGCACCCTGCAGGCTGATCCCGCCGCCAAGCCGCCTAAGGTTTTGGCAATAGAAGAAGTGCAGCAAAAAGCGCCTACACGTGGCCAGCAGAAAGCTGATAGCGCTGCACCTGGCGCTGAGCCTGCACAGGATCAAGCGACACAACCTGCAACCGGCGAACAGCCCGCTGCAGGCCAGGCGGCCCAAGGCCAGCAAGTGCCATGTGATCCGGCGGCAGGCGCGAAAAATCCACCTGATTGCGTGCCAGCAACACAGGCCGCAAAGCCTGGTGAAAAACCTGCCACCGATCAGGCAGCACAGCCTCCTGCAACTGCTCCAGCCGAAGGTCAAGCCGCCAAGCCTGCAGAACAGCCTGCAACGGATCAGGCAGCCCAGCCCAAGACTGAACAGCCTGTAAACGAACAGGCCGCCAAGCCCAAGAATGAACAGCCTGTAAACGAACAGGCTGCCAAGCCGAAGGTAGAAGAGCCCGCCAAGGAACAGGCTGCCAAACCGAAGGTTGAAGAGCCAGCAAAGGAACAGGCTGCCAAGCCTAAAGTTGAAGAACCAGCCAAGAAAGAGGCAGTAGCACCTGTTGAAGAACAGCCTGCCAAGACGGCTGCGAAAAAGGACAAGAAAGCGCCAGTAGATGGCGAGGCTGCAGCACCTGAAGATCAGACCGGCAGTCTGCCTGATGCTAAAAAAGATACGACCGGCGAGGCTGCTCCTGCCAACCAGGCAGCAGAACAGCCTGCCAAGAAGAAGTCTGCCAAGAAGGATCAGGCTGAACAGCCACCTGCCGCAGCAGATGAAAATGTTGCCAAGGACAAAAAAGCCGAGTGCGATCCAGCAAAAGAAGATTGCCCTGCACAGTAATATCGGGCAGTTTCCAAACACCGCGGTGCCGCTGAGAAGCGGCACCGTTTTTTGTTTTTCACTGCCTTGCCATGCTCTATACGCAGGTAAAGAAATGGAGCGCACATGATCGATCTGTATTACTGGCCCACGCCCAATGGGCACAAGATCACGATGTTTCTGGAAGAGACCGGATTGCCTTACAGCATACACTGGGTGGATATCGGCAAGGGTGACCAGTTCAAGCCGGAATTCCTGGCGATTTCGCCAAACAACCGCATGCCAGCCATTGTCGATCACAAGCCCACAGGGGGCGGTGCGCCCATCTCGGTGTTTGAATCGGGCGCCATCCTGCTTTACCTCTCCGAAAAGACAGGGAAATTCATCCCAGCCCATTTGCGGGGCCGGGTGGAGGTGCTGCAATGGCTGTTCTGGCAAATGGGAGGCTTGGGGCCGATGGCTGGCCAGAACGGTCATTTCAACACCTATGCGGTGGAAAAAATCCCTTACGCCATGGAGCGCTATACCAAGGAAACATCACGGCTCTACGGCGTGATGAACAAGCGCTTGGGCGACCGCCCGTTTCTGGCCGGAGACTATTCGATTGCCGACATGGCATCTTACCCATGGGTTGTGCCGTGGGAACGCCACAAGCAAAACCTGAATGATTTTCCCCATCTCAAGCGCTGGTTTGAGGCGATTGCGGCTCGTCCTGCAACCATCAAGGCCTATGCGCAGGCGGGCGACACGGCGCCCCGGGAAATGACCGACGAAGAACGCAAGATCCTGTTTGGACAAACCGCGCGCGCTTGAGGGATGGCCTTGCCCTAAGGAGCAATCTGAAACGGCTGCGGGTTTTCCGGCGCACTTCGCCGGAACTCGCTGAGGATATAGCCAAACAGCGCTGCAAGAACGATGGCACCGCCAATCAGCGTGGGGCGGCCTGGCACTTCGTGGAATATGAGCAGCACCCAAAACGGCGTGAGCGGCACCTCCAGCGCGGCAATCAACGTGGCTTCTGCGGCTGGAACCTTTCGCGAGCCAAACGTGTAGAACACCAGCCCCAGGGCGTTCTGCAAAATGCCGAACATGGCAATCAATCCTAAACCCGCCAATGGCACGGCAAGGGTGGGGGCAAACCAGAAACAAAAGAAGGACGCAAGCCATGCCGAAGCGCCCATGGCGGGCAACATGGCTACCTCCCGGTTGCGCCGCATGATCACCGTGAAACCTGCCATGCAGAACGTCATCAAGATGGCGAGTCCCTTGCCCAGCATGCTGCCATCCCACGAAGCGCCAGCCAGCATCACCATCACGCCTAAAAGCGCCACCGCACTGGCAATAAGCGTCGATGTGCCGGGTTTTTCGCCAATGAATAGAAAGGCAATGCCCGCCGTGACAAAGGGCACTGTGGCATAAATCACCATGGCATCCGCCACCGCGCCGTAACGCAGCGATCCAATGCCCGTGATCATGCCGGCAGCACTCAACACGGCCACCGCGAGTGCCGGCCAGCGCAAACCTTTCAGGATGGCCCAGCCCCCGCGCCCCTCAATGAAAAAGAACACCAGAAACACGGCAGACCCCGAAAACAGACCGCGCCAGAACAGCATGGGCATCAGGTCAACAGTGATCACCCGCGTGAAAAACCCCGCCGACGACCATGCGAGTGCCGCCATGGCCACCAGCATGAGGCCGAGCCGGTGTTGTTTGTGCTCTTGGCACGTCATGATGGCCGTGTTTAGCAAATGCTGGACCGGGCGCTATAAGGTAAACGGCATGGCAACCCTGTTTCCCACACTGGGCTTGACGAAAACAGGTGATTCCAGCATGGTGCGGACCATGATCACGATGCGCACCATAGCCGCCTGTATCTGCGGAATGATTATCAGCTAGTTGCAAAAACTGCTGGCAGGGCGCCGCTTAACCAAAAAATTCACATTCAAGCGTAATCCCTGACAGGCAAAACCTATTGGGACCCCAGGATGACGCTACGCCTTTACAACACACTCACCCGCCAGAAAGAGGA
>JANMAE010000025.1:0-31591 GCA_031359445.1 Hyphomicrobiales bacterium
GATTGGCAATTGCGGGCGCGGGCGGGCGCATGGGGCGGGTTTTGACGGAGGTGGTGCAGGTCACCCCTGGCTGCCTCATCATGGGAGGCCTCGAACCCAAGGGGTCACTTCTCGTGGGAACACCCATGGGCAAGACAGGGGCTTTCATAACAGATGATCCGGCAGCTCTCTTTGAAAGGATCGAAGGCATCATCGACTTCACCGTGCCGCTAGCAACCCTGTCGCTGGTCGAGCATTCAGCCCGCGCAGGCCTTGTGCATGTCATCGGGACAACCGGCATTGACGCGGCTGGCGAAGAGAAAATTCGCAACGCCGCCAAAACGGCACGCATCGTGAAATCCGGCAACATGAGCTTGGGCGTGAATATTCTTGCTTCCCTGGTGCGCAAGGCCGCGGCCGCCTTGGGCGAAGAATTTGATATTGAAGTTCTCGAAATGCATCACAAGCACAAGATTGATGCGCCGTCGGGCACAGCCTTGCTTTTGGGGAAGGCAGCTGCAGAAGGACGGGGCATTGATTTGCACGCCCGCTCCGTGAGGGCCCGCGATGGCCACACCGGCCCCCGCCCGGCAGGCGACATAGGCTTTGCCACGCTGCGCGGCGGTTCTGTGGTGGGTGACCATACCGTCATGTTTGCTGGTCCTGCCGAACGTATCGAGCTCACGCATAAAGCCGAAAGCCGCGATCTCTTCGCCTATGGCGCGGTGCGGGCAGCACTCTGGGCCCATGAGCAGAAGCCCGGGTTTTATTCAATGACAGATGTTTTGGGACTGGAATGACATGAGCGGAACTCTTGTATTGGTGCGGCATGGCCAAAGCGAATGGAACTTGAAGAACCTTTTTACCGGCTGGAAGGACCCCGACCTCTCCGAGCAAGGCGTTAAGGAAGCAAAAGCCGCAGGCCAGCGCCAGAAGGCAAAAGGCCTGATGTTTGATATCTGCTTTACCTCAGCCCTCATTCGGGCCCAGCATACCTTGCAACTCATGCTTGAAGAGCTTGGGCAAACAGGCCTTCCCGAAACCCGCGACCAAGCCCTGAACGAGCGCGACTATGGAGAGTTGACTGGCCTCAACAAGGATGATGCCCGCAAGAAATGGGGTGAGGAGCAGGTGCTGGTGTGGCGGAGATCTTATGACGTGCCACCACCCGGCGGCGAGAGCCTCAAGGATACATTGGCCCGCGCACTTCCCTATTACATGCATGAAATCCAGCCGCATGTGCTGTCGGGAAAAACCGTGCTGGTTGCAGCCCATGGCAATTCGCTGCGCGCCCTTATCATGGCAATCGAGGGCCTGACACCTCAGCAGATATTGAAGCGCGAACTGGAAACCGGCGTTCCCGTCTGCTACCGGCTTGGCGCGGATTCCCGGCCCCTTTCCGTGGAAACCCTTGCCGCATGATCATCCGCGAGCTGACGAATGCGGAATATGATTTGCGCGTTTCGCGGCTTGCCGACATTCTGGTGGATGCGGTGGATGGAGGTGCCGGCGTCACATTCATGTGGCCTCTCGAGAAAACCGTCGCGGAAAATTTCTGGCGCGGAATTGGCAGCAGCATGCGGAATGGCCAGGTGGTCCAGTTCATAGCCGAAGTTGATGGCGCAATTGCCGGAACTGTTCTGCTGCAAAGGGCGCAAGCCCCAAACCAACCGCACCGCTGCAAGGTGGCAAAACTTCTCGTGCACCGCGATTTCCGCCGACAGGGGCTTGGCACGCTCCTGATGCAAGCACTTGAAGCCAAGGCCCGCGCACTGGGCCTCACCTTGATCACCTTCGATTCCGTAGCCCATGGCAATACTGAAGAATTTTACCGGGCCTTGGGCTTCACCTGTGCTGGCTATATTCCGGAATATGCCTTTGCCAAGGGCAAGCTGGATGACACTGCCCTGTTCTACAAGCTGCTCAGGCAGCCATAACGCCAGCTTCCCATCCCAGAATGGCGCGCTTGCGGGTGAGCCCCCAATGATAACCGCACAGCCCGCCGGATTTTCCCAGCACGCGGTGACACGGCACCACGAAGGAAATCGGGTTCTTGCCTACAGCAGTTCCTACCGCGCGTGCCGCACTTGGCTTGCCCACATGGGCGGCAATATCGGAATAGGTGGTGGCTTTTCCCAGCGGAATGCGCAGCAGCGTTTCCCACACGCGAATTTCGAAGTCCGAGCCGATGAACACCACGCGCAAGGGCTGGTCGGATTTCCATTGTGCTGCCTCGAAGATTCGTTTGGCATAGGCTGCGGTCATCACGGGATTTTCGATATAGGTGGCTTCCGGCCAGCGTGATGTCATGTCTGCAAGGGCGGATGCTTCCTGCCCGGCGTCGGCAAAAGCCAGGCCCGCAAGCCCCTCGGGAGTGAGAAGAATGAGAGCCCGCCCAAATGGACAGTCATGGAACCCGTATGTGATTGTAAGGCCGCGCCCACGGGCTTTGTAAACACCCGGCGACATGCCCTCATGCGTGACGAAAAGATCATGCAGGCGGCCGGGGCCTGAAAGGCCAAGCTCATAAGAGGCATCCAGGATTGAGGCTGAATCGCGCAAGAGTTCACGCGCGTGATCAAGCGTTACGGCCTGCAGAAAGGCCTTGGGGCTCAAGCCCGCCCACTGCGTGAACAGGCGCTGCAGATGGGTGGTGCTGAGGCCCGCCTGTGCGGCAAGTGTTTCAAGTGAAGGCTGTTCCCGCCAGTTCTCGGAAATGAAGGCCAGCGTGCGCTTCACAAGTTCATAGTCATTGGTTTGCTTTTCCATGGCCCAAATCTAATGCCAAGGATTTAAAAGAGCCACCCGATTCTTGCTCACAGCAGCGGATTGATAAGTGCTGTTTTGAGCGCCTGTGCAAACGCCTTTTTCTCGTCAGCTGCCAGAAAACTGGCAATTTCCGTGCGCCTGCCGTGACTCCGCAGAAACAGTGGACCAATGAGCTCGCGCGCCCTGTCTTCGACGAGCTCAACCTTGACCCACCGCCTGATGAAACGCTGCACGCGCGGTCCGTGTTTTTCCGACACGCGCTCCAGCACCACTTCACGGGCAGTGACTTCGATGTTTTCGGCAATGCGGCCTGAGGCATAATTTCGGCGAAAGGCCCACCATATCAGCACCACATCCAGTCCCATGAAGCCCAGCACCGGCCAGGCACCAATGGCAAGGAAAAACCCGCCAACGCTGAAGTTCAGGAATATGATAGCGCTCATGAGGACAAAAAATCCCCGGCGCGACAGTGAACGGTGCGGGGTGAGCGTGGCGCGCCAGGATTTGGCTGTGTCGTGATCCATGTTATGCCTCTGAGCAACAGGCACATTGAGCAGGGCTTTCATGGCAAAGACAAGGCAGTTGAAGCCGCAGGAGATCGAGGAAATCTTCCGCCGCTTGCGGGACATCGAGCCCGAACCCAAGGGCGAACTTAAATCCGTGAACCCCTTCACCTTCCTGGTGGCTGTGGTGCTATCTGCCCAGGCAACCGACGCAGGCGTGAACCGCGCCACCCCGGCGCTGTTCAAGGTGGCCCCCACGCCTGAAAAAATGGCAGCCTTGGGCGAGGAGGGGATCAGGGAATATATAAAAACCATCGGCCTTTACCGCGCCAAGGCCAAGAACGTGGCTGCTCTGTCACGCGCTCTTGTTGAAAACCATAAAAGCGAGGTCCCGCGCACCCGCGAAACTCTCGAAGCACTCCCCGGTGTTGGACGCAAGACAGCTAATGTGGTGTTGAACTCGATTTTTGGTGAACACACGATAGCCGTGGATACGCACCTGTTCCGGCTGGGCAACCGCATTGGCCTGGCCCCCGGCAAGACGCCCTTGGAAGTGGAAATGAAGCTCCTGAAAGTCATCCCCAAGCAATATCTGCGCCATGCCCATCATTGGCTCATCCTGCACGGGCGTTATATCTGCAAGGCGAGAAGGCCTGAATGCTGGCGCTGTCCCATTGCCGATCTCTGCCAGTTCAAGGAGAAGACCGCCGCACCTGTTTGAAAATATGCACGAAATAGGACGTGGCAAACAGGGGCGTTGCAAGATTTATCAAAGGCACAAGGGAGAGTAGTGCTGGAATGAATCCCGCTGCCAGAACGACAGGCGAATTCTCCCGGCGCAGAAGCTTGGCATCCTCAGGGCTCATGTGCCGCATGGCCACCATCTCAAAATATTCACGGCTGATGAGATAGGCATTGATCACAATGAGTGCCAAAGCGCCAACGCCCGTGAATATGAGAGGCAGCGCTGCGAGATTGACGAGCAGCACGAGAAACGCAAACTGCAGCGATATGACAACCGCCCGCATGCCAACAAGCGGCCTGCCCGGTGCATCAGTCGGATAGTGGCGCCGTTCCACAAGGCCTGCGATCTCATCAAGGTAAAGCCCGGCAAATACGGCAACAACGGGTGCCATCATGAAAAAGAACGCAACGATCAGCCCCAGCGCTGCGCCAATGGCTGCAAGCGTTTCTGCCCACTGCCACGGGATCAGCGCCGCATGCGACAGCAACACCTCTACCGCCACCATGAGGCCTATGAAGAGGCCCAGCGTCAAGCCGATGGACTTGAGCAGCACGGACCGGAATTCAAACGACTGAAGGTCGCCCAGGGCTTTGAAGGCAGCGGAAATCATGGGGTGCTAGGTAAAGCTTCAGGCTTGCCTCTGCAAGGGCCATGGGCTAGGCAGCCTCAAACAATGGCTAGGGGAATTCATGCAGTCCGATATTGATGTGCTCACAATTGGCAATGCCATTGTTGATGTGATTGCCAAGGTCGATGACGGTTTTGTGCAAAAAAACGGCTTGGTCAAAGGCTCGATGAATCTGATCGACGAGGCGCGCGCCGAGGAACTCTACGCCAGCATGGGCCCCGCCAGCGAAATTTCGGGAGGCTCTGCCGGCAACACGGCCGCAGGCGTTGCATCCTTTGGCGGGAAAGCGGCCTATTTCGGCAAGGTGAAGGCAGACCAGTTGGGTTCCATCTACGCCCATGACATGCGGGGCCAAGGCGTCCAGTTCAAATCGGTTGCAGCCACTACGGGCCCTGCCACGGCGCGCTCCTTTATCCTGGTAACGCCCGAGGGTGAGCGTACCATGAACACCTATCTGGGAGCCTGCGTGCATCTCAATGCCAGCGATGTGGATGAAAAAACCGTCACTGCCGCCAAGGTTACTTACATGGAAGGCTACCTCTGGGACAAGCCCGAGGCCAAGGAAGCTTTCAAGCTCGCAGCCAAATTGGCGCGCAAGGCCGGTCGACTTTCTTCCATCACCCTGTCTGATTCATTTTGCGTGGAACGCCATCGCGAAAGCTTTCTGGAACTCATCCGCAACGACATCGACATCGTCTTCGGAAATGAAAGCGAAATCAAGTCGCTTTATCTCACGCAGAATTTTGACGGAGCGCTGCAGGCCCTGCGCAAGGATTGTGAAGTGGCGGTGGTAACCCGCGGTGCCCAAGGCAGCGTGGTGGCGCGGGGCGAGAATGTGTTCACCTCTCCAGCCTTTTCGGTTTCGAAGGTGGTCGACGTGACAGGCGCAGGCGATCTTTATGCCTCGGGTTTTCTCTTTGGATTTACCCAAGGCTTCTCTGATGCAAAATCAGCCCAGCTCGGCAGCCTCGCCGCCGCCGAAATCATCTCGCACGTGGGTGCTAGACCTGAGGTCAACTTGCTCCAGCACGCAAAAGCCGCGGGGCTGCTCTAGGCCCCAGTATCACCCGCAATCTCGTCAGCACTCGGCGGTGGCCGCTTGACATGGATGCGGATGCGTTTCACGCGCCGGGGATCTGACTGGAGAATTTCGAATTCCAGCCCGCTGGCATGCTTGATGATTTCGCCGCGCGTGGGCAAACGTCCTGCCATCTCGAAAATCAGACCGCCCAGCGTATCGGCCTGGTCCTCTTCTTCATCCGACAGGAGGTCGACGCCCAGTAGCGTATCCACATCGGAAATCTGCACCCGCGCGTCTGCGACATAGGTGTTGTCATCCAGCTTCTTGATCAGCTTCTCTTCGTCGATGTCATGCTCATCGCTGATGTCGCCGACAATTTCTTCGACGAGGTCTTCAATCGAAATCAGTCCGTCGCTGCCGCCATATTCATCCACGACGATCGCCATATGCACGTGGTCTGCCTGCATCTTGAGCAAGAGGTCGGCAGCCGGCATCGAAGGCGGAACAAACAGCACGTCACGGTAGAGGTCAGCCTGCTTGACCGTTTGCGAAAGATTGGCCGCGGAAACTGTGATGCTGGTAAATTTGGTGCGTGCTTTCCCCTTGCCGCTTTTCACTGTCATCCAGCGCATGAAATCTTTCACATGGATCATGCCCACCACGTCATCCAGCGTTTCGCGGTAGACCGGCAGCCGCGAATGATTGGCTTCGTTGAATTTGACCAGAAGCTCACGCATCGTGGCGCTGTCTTCGATGGCTACGATATCGGCGCGCGGCACCATCACGTCATCCACCCGAAGATCGGAAAATTCGATGAGGTTGCGCATCATCGACTTTGTTTCAACCCCGAGCTCCTCGCCGGGATTTTGCGCGTCATGCGTTTCAATGATGCTTTGGAGCCCTTGGACAAGGCCCTTGTCACGCGATTTCCGCAGCCGGTTTTTCAGGCGTTGAACAAACCCTTTGCGGCGTGGTTCCGGTGAAGAGAGAGGATCGTTACTCATGATTGGTAAGGATTAGCAATTCCAAGGCCGGCCAATATCTCAATTTCGCGGACTTCCATAAGCTCCGCCTGTGCATCGTTCTCATGGTCATATCCTAGCAGATGCAAAATGCCGTGTACGATTAAATGCGAAACATGTGAGTTCATGGTTTTTTGCTGCAAGACAGCTTCTTGGGAAATGACTCCATAAGCCAGAACAATATCTCCCAGGGCACGGGGTTCGCCTTGCTGGACAGGCATATCAGCAGGAACCGGAAAGGACAGGACATTTGTGGCATATGGCTTGGCCCGCCACTGGGCATTCATCTCTGCAATGGCAGCATCGCCTGTAAACAGCAGGCTTACCGAAACATCAGGATCCTGAATGACGGCACGCACTGCCCGCGCCGTGATTTTTCGCAAGTCAGCTACGGTTTTCCAGCTCTTGTCTGCAATACTGATATCAAGCTTCATTTGGAGGGCGTGAGATTGCGCACCTTGGCCCCAAGCTTGTCATAGGCTGCAACGATCCGGCCCACCAAGGCATGCCGCACGATATCGGTATTTGAAAAGCGGATTTGCTCAGATCCGTCCACGCCCTTCAACACCCGCAGCGCATCTTCAAGCCCGGATGTCGCATTGATGGGCAAGTCAACCTGCGTGGGATCACCCGTTACCACCATGCGGCTGCCTTCGCCAAGCCTGGTAAGAAACATCTTCATCTGCTGGGGCGTGGTGTTCTGCGCTTCATCGAGAATGATGAAGGCAGAAGACAGCGTGCGCCCGCGCATGAAGGCAAGGGGTGCAATTTCAATCTGGTTCTCAGCCAGCCCCTTGGCCACAAGCGCTGCTGGCATCATGTCATACAGCGCGTCATAGAGCGGCCGGAGATAGGGATCGACCTTGTCTTTCATGTCACCGGGCAAGAAGCCCAGGCGTTCGCCGGCTTCCACCGCAGGCCGTGAGAGGACGATACGGTCGACATCGCCATTCATGAGCGCTTCGGCAGCGCAGGCAACCGCAATGTAAGTTTTTCCGGTGCCCGCAGGACCAATGCCGAACACCAATTCGTTTTTGCGGATGGCATCCACATATTCCTTCTGCATCGGCGTGCGCGGCATTACCAGTTTGCGGCGGGTGCGCACTGTGCCTTCCTTGACTTCCTTGTCAGCACTCGCCTGGTTCATCCGGATTGCACCTTCAACTTCACCGCGATTGATTTCAAGGCCGCGCTTGGCGCGAAGATAAAGCTGGGTCAGGACATTTTTGGCACTATCGCGTGCAGGCCCTACACCCCGGATGGAAACCCGGTTGCCGCGTGGTGTGATGACCACGGCAAGTCTGTGCTCGACCAAGGCAATATGCTCGTCATGCTCTCCGAACACGAGCGAGAGAAGGCGATTATCATCAAATGCAAGAGTGAGGGTATCAGAATCATCCGTTGGGGAAGTGGACTTCGGCGCGGCAAGCTGGGTTGCACTGACTGGCGGATTCAAATCTGGCGATCTCCCTGTCTAACTATCAAAAATGTGGCGAAGTCTACTGTTGTGCATAATGGCCCGAAAGACTGTTGGTTCCAACTGCGTCTATTGTAACACGAATTACCCTTCCAATGTGTTCAATACTGCCATTAACGTGAACAGCTTGCAAATAGGGTGATCGGCCGACCAGTTGGTTATCATCCCGCCCGCGTTTTTCCAGCAAAACCTGCAGGGTTTTGCCAATGCAGGCAGTGTTGAAGGCGGTTTGTTGGGAGTGAATCAGCGCCTGTAGGCGTAAAAGTCTCTCGCTGGCCACCTCATCGGGAACCTGATTCTCATGCAAGGCTGCCGGCGTTCCAGGCCTAGGGGAATATTTGAAGGAATATGCGTTGGCATAATCCACGGCTTTCACCAGGTCGAGCGTGGCCTCAAAATCCTCCTCCGTTTCACCGGGAAATCCCACAATGAAGTCTCCGGAAAACGCCATGTCGGGCCGTGCCTTCCGCACCTCTGCAATGGTTGCATGATAGGCCGCAACATCATGGCCGCGGTTCATGGCTTTCAGGATGCGGTCACTGCCGCATTGGATGGGAAGATGCAGGAAGGGCATCAGCTTGGGATTGCTTGCATGGGCTTCTATCAGGTTAACATCCATGTCGCGTGGGTGGCTGGTTGTGTAGCGCAGCCTTTCTATACCATCGATCTGTGACAATTCGGTGATCAATTGGGCAAGTGAAGTGCCTTCGCCACGATAGGCATTCACATTTTGCCCCAGAAGCGTGATTTCCCTCACGCCCGCCTCCGCCAGTTGCTGGGCTTCCCTGAGGATCTGCGAAGGCGGTCGCGAAAATTCGGCGCCACGGGTGTAAGGCACCACGCAAAACGTGCAAAACTTGTCACATCCCTCCTGAACCGTGAGAAAAGCCGATACGCCGCGTGGGAATACCTTATGGGCCCGCTGCTCTTCTAGCACCTCGAATTTATCCTCTGCCGGAAATTCGGTTTCCACGATCGCTTCACCACCCTGCACGCGCCGGGCAATCAGATCAGGCAGCCGGTGGTAGGACTGGGGCCCGAACACGAGATCGACAGTCTTGGCGCGCCTTATGATTTCAGTGCCTTCTGCCTGTGCCACGCAGCCTGCAACCGCCACCAGCATGTCAGGTTTGGCAGCCTTCAGCTTCCGCATGCGGCCCAGTTCCGAATACACTTTCTCGGCCGCATGTTCGCGGATATGGCAGGTATTGAAGATCACCAGGTCAGCGCCCTCGGCAACCGGCGTTTCCAGGTAGCCCATGGTGGTAAGCGTATCGCGCATGCGCTCGCTGTCATACACATTCATCTGGCAGCCATAGGTCTTGATATAAACGGATTTCTGGATGCTCATGTCCAAGGTGCTAGCGCCCGTGAAGCGATTGTACAAGTCCTTGCCGCACGGTGTCCTCCACCTGCCGGGCAAGGAGCTTGCGGTTGGCAATGTCGCTGCCTGAAATGGGCTTGTGGCAGATCACGTCGATTTCGATGGGTCCCATGGCAACGGCTTTCCACAAATGCGGCCCCAGATCCATGCCGCCATACCATGCATAATGGGGACGCAGGCGCCGGGTCATCGGCAGGTTGCGGTGGCCCTTATAGACCAGGCTGATGGGCTGCACCACGATATTGGGTTCCTGGGCCGCTGCAAACAAGGCCGTCTTGAAGGGCATGACGCTGGCGCCATCGCCCGAGGTTCCTTCGGCAAACAACACCAGCGTATCGCCCGCCGCAAGTCTTTGCACCATTTCTTCGCGCGTGGATGCAGTGCCCTGACGCCTTTCACGGTCCACGAAAACCGTGCGTATGAGCCTCGCCTGCGCTCCGAAAAACGGCCAGGCCCCCACCTCGCGTTTGGCGATGAAGGAAACCGGCGCAACCGAACTCAAGATGACAACATCCAGCCACGACACATGATTGGGTGCCAGAATTGCCGGGCCTTTCGCGATTGCGTGTCCCTTGAGTTGCACCCGCACACCGAGAAGCCAAAGGACCTGGCGGGTATAGATCATGGGAAACACGCGCGCACGCTCAGGCCAGAACCATACGAGAAATTGCTGTATCAGCATGAGCGGAAGGCTGAGAGCAACATAGGATGCAAGAATGAGTCCCGCACGGAAATGGCTCATGCTGCAAGTTCCTTTCGCATGGTGATGGCATCTTCAGGACCATGACTCTGCCCCGTGTAGTAATTCTTTCGAAGCCCTATTTCGCGAAAGCCTGCGGAATCATAGAGCGCACGTGCCGCTGCATTGGCCGCACCCACTTCCAGAAAAACAGATTTCACGTGAGAGGCTTGCAAGCGCTTTTCCATTTCTTTCAGGAGCGAGGCCGCCAGCCGCTTCTGGCGAAATTCCGCCCGCGTGCAGATCGTGATGATCTCGGCCTCATCAGCCACATGGCGAAACAGAACAAATCCCGCAGGGATGAATTGCACCGAGGCGATGAGCGCTGCGTTGCCATGGCCTACCAGCATGTCCACGAAAGATGCTTCATCCCAGGGCTTGGCAAAACATTCACCATGCAGCGCGGCCAAAAGCTTTGCAGCTTCACCGCCTGCCAGGGTAAACTGGACTGGCAGTTTCACATCAGGCGGCCTGAGATAGAGAGGTTCAGGTGGAGGAAGTAACGCCTCGCCCTGCGCACAACGCCAGGCAAAATTTGCAGCCACTGGCAAGTCGTCCGCAGCACTGCGCAGATAAGCGCGTTCGGGTAGTACCGCTTTCACGCCATCAGCGCCCGTACCCAGAAGAATGCAAGGCGCGGAAGGAAGCACGTGCGGGAGTTCTGCACGCCTCACCAGCGCAGGCTCCACTATGCACCGGCCATCTGCCGCAACGACTGCGACATGGAATTCATCTCCCCGTGCATCGCTTGCCACAAGGATGGGCTGCGTAGGGGCCGCGACATTGCAGGCGATGGCCGCAAGCGATGAAATGCCGATAACGGGAATGCCAAGTGACACACCAAGGCCCCGCGCCAGAGCAAGCCCGATGCGCACGCCTGTGAAGGTACCAGGTCCTGTAGTTACGCCAATGCGCGCAAGATCAGCATAGGCAATGCCTGCCTCGGCAATCACCTCCTGTACCATGGGTGCAAGTGCCTCGGCATGTCCACGTTGCATGGGCAACAGCCGCGCTGCCAGCACAAGGTTTCTGGCGCTATCAAAAACGCAAGCCGAACAGGCAGCCATGGAAGTATCGAGAGCAAGGATCAACATTGCAGCAACTGTTAATCCGATGCATGTCCCCTATGCAAGCTTAAGCGGGATGGATCACGCCTTTGCGTAGAACCAGATTGCCGTAGAGCCTGCGTTCGCCTGTGGCAATAATTGCATAGCAGGCTTTGACGCGACCATAAAAATCCGCGCCCACCAGCACCGAAAGATTCTGATTGGAACTGTGCTTGCCCAGCAAAGCCTCGAATTCGGCGAAAATGGGCTCGATCTTTTTCACATCTCCATGAGCAGCGGGACGAAACGCGGCCTCGGGGACAAACTCATCAAGCGGCATCACTGAAAGCACGGCTTCTGCCACTGTCGTGGCATCATGGCCATCCATGCGCACCAGCCGTCTGGCATCGGTTACGGCGGGATAATTTCCGTCCACGATGGCAATTTCATCGCCATGGCCCATGCTGCGCAGGATGGACAGGAGTTCTGGGCCGAGCAATGGGTCAATGCCTTTGAGCATCACAAGGTTTCCTGGAATAGCGTGTTAAGATCGAGCAGATACCTTGAGAAAAGCGGCAGGCTCGCTCCGCCAATGGCACGCGCCTGGGCGCCAACCCGGCCTTCGATGACAACGGGAGCTGCAATGCCACTGCTATCAATGCGGGTCAGCGCCTGCAAGGTGGCGTCAACCAGTCGCTTTCGCACCCAAACGGGAAAATTGCCATCAATAATGGCCGCTTCAAAATCAATGACACAGGAAGCGCTCACGATGGCATGGGCAAGCGACCGCGCCGAAGCCTGAATCCAATCTTCCAGTGGCGGTCCAAAATCCAGCCATTCCAGATGCACCTGCCACAGGGGCCGGGGATCGATGCCTCTCGCCTTGAGCATTTTTTCCAGAACAATCACGGAGGCAGAAGATATGAGTTGTTGTGGTTTGCCGTCAGGGCCTGGCACCAACAGGGAGCCCAGGGCCCCGGCATTGCCGCTTTTGCCCGCAAACAGGCTGGAGTTGATGACAACGCCTCCACCCACAAAAGAGCCTATGTAAAAGTATAGGAAATTGGAATATTTCGGACCTTCCCCAAACACCAGTTCGGCGCCGCAGGCACTTGTTGCGTCATTCTGCAGGAAGACCGGATATGGCACCAGCTTCTCTATCTCTGCCGTCAGGTCAAAATCGCGCCACGCATCCATCTCTTCTTGTGGAACGCCGGTTTCATAAGACCAGTTCCACATCTCGAAGGGTGCCGCAACCCCTATGCCCGCCATTCGGGCAAGTTCTTCGAGGGAAAGAAAATCATGCATTTCCTGGGTGACCGACCTCACGAAATCCAGAATGATGTTGGGCAGCGCGAAATCAAAGCTCTTGTGGAAGTGGAGAAGAATGTTGCCGAGAAAATCAATGAGAATGATATCTGCGGTACGCCTTCCAACCTTGAGGCCCACCGAAAACGCGCCTTTTGGATTGAGCGACATGGGAACCGAGGGTTGGCCGACTTTTCCGCGCACGGGCTCCCCGCGCAGCAGCAGGCCGTCCTGCTCCAGGCTGCGCATGATCACGGAAACAGTTTGTGCCGAAAGTCCGGTTGAGCGCGCGATATCAGCCTTGGCAAGAGCGCCAAAACGTCGTACCAGTGACAGCACTAGGCGTTCATTGTAGGCGCGCAGGGTGGTCTGGTTGGAACCACGTGCACCACCTGCATGAATATAAGTTGCTGCTTCAGCCGCATCGAGCATAAGCAAGCCTCGCCTTCCGCTATTATTGCCTGAACTTTAAACATGGCGGAAAAAACTAATAAATCAAGTACAATTACTTATTGACTTGCACAAGTTTTTTCGCTCAACATTATTTCATGGTCAAGTGCTGTTAACAGCAGCGCCTGGCTTCTCACATTATGTAATCACAACTTGCGTGTCCCTTGAGGGACGTGTTCCATGGGAGGATCATCTTGAAGACATTTTTGAAAACAGCCGTAGCGGCGGCAGCGCTTTTCGCTTTCGCAACGGTAGCGCAGGCTGGCGTTGGCGCTTGCCTGATTACCAAAAACAATACCAATCCTTTCTTCGTGAAAATGAAGCAGGGTGCTGAAGAAGGTGCCAAGGCTGCGGGCGTAGATCTGCAATCTTTCGCTGGTGAAAAGGACGGCGATGCTGCTCCACAGATCACCGCTATTGAAAACTGCGTTGCTGCTGGCGTGAAGGGCATCCTCATCACCCCGTCAAACGACGACGTAGGCCCAGCTCTCAAGGCTGCTCGCGCCAAGGGCATTCTGGTTATTTCCCTCGACACGCCACTGGGCGATGCTGAAGGCCAGGATATGACTTTTGCCACCGACAATTTTGAAGCCGGCGTTCTGATTGGCCAGTGGGCCAAGGCTCAGCTTGGTGACAAGGCAGCTTCCGCCAAGATCGCCATGCTCGACATCAACAAGGACAACATCTCGGTTGACGTTCTGCGCGATACGGGCTTCCTCAAGGGCTTCGGCATCGAAGTCCCAGACGGCAAGGTCATGGGTTCTGAAAAGGACGCACGTGTCATCGGTCATGAATCTTCAGGTGCAAACCCGGAAGGCGGCCAGAAGTCCATGGAAACCTTGCTCGCCAAGGATCCAGACATCAACGTTGTTTACACGATCAACGAACCAGCTGCTGAAGGTGCCTATGCTGCACTCAAGGCTGCCGGCAAGGAAAAGCAGGCTCTCATCGTTTCGGTTGACGGCGGCTGCCCAGGCGTTGCCTCGGTTGCTTCCGGCGTGATCGGCGCAACCTCGCAGCAGTACCCCTTGTTGATGGCCTCAAAGGGCATTGACGCCATTGCTGCCTTCGCCAAGGATGGCACCAAACCAGCTGCAACCGATGGTCTGTCCTTCTTCAACACAGGCGTGAACCTGATTACCGACAAGCCAGCCGAAGGTGTTAAGTCTCTTGACACCAAGGAAGGCACGGCAAAGTGCTGGGGCTAAACCCCCCAGCTTTGTCTTGAATACAATGAAGGGCGACAGTAATGTCGCCCTTCTCAATTGGAAGACACCGTTCAAGGTGCGATTTCAAGGGAAGCTCCGCGAGGTGACAATGAACGATACGGCGACACCGCCCAAAACGATTTCCGATTTTGAAGCCAAGCTGGACGAGGCCGACAAGGCTGTCGTCAGCTTCGAGCATGAGCACGAAAGCCTGCTGCAAAAGGCCCGAGGCTTTCTGCGCGCCAACCCTACGGCCATTCCGGCGATCATTCTGATATCAAGTGTTTTGGTCTTTGGCTTCATTGCGACATTCATCGTCCCCAACAATTTCCTCACTGCGAGCACACTGTCGCTGATCCTGAAGCAGGTGACCGTGGTTGGCATCATCGCCATCGCGCAAACCCTCGTCATTCTGACGGCTGGCATTGACCTTTCAGTAGGTATCATCCTCGTCATCTGCGCCATGATCATGGGCAGGCTGACCACGCTGAACGATTTTCCCTATTATCTCGCAATCCCCATTGCACTTGCCTTTGGCACGGCCATGGGTGCAATCAATGGTGTTCTCATTACCAAAGCGCGAATTCCACCCTTGATCGTGACGCTTGGAACTTACTATGCATTCCGGGCACTCAACTTTTGGTACACTGGCTCAGAATCCGTGCGGCCAGCAGCGCTCAACGAAAAAGCGCCTGAACTGCTGGTATTTGGCAAGGCATTCAACATTGGCAGCGCCAATTTCATCTACGGTTCCTTTGCGCTGATCGCACTTGCCATCATTGTCTGGTACATGCTGAACCGGACGGCTTGGGGCAGGCATGTCACTGCTGTTGGCGACGATCCGGATGCTGCAATGCTGTCCGGTGTGCATATCGACCGCACACTGATTTCTGTCTACGCGTTTGCTGGCTTTATTTGTGCTTTCGGTGCCTGGGTGGCGTTGGGCCGCGTCGGCTCCATGAGCCCTATCGCCTTTGAAACCGTAAATCTGGACTCGATCACGGCCGTTGTGATTGGTGGCACGTCGCTCTTCGGCGGCCGCGCCTCCATTGCCGGCTCGGTTCTCGGTGCCATGATCGTTGGTGTGTTTTTCACTGGCTTGGCACTCGTCGGTGTTGAAAGTTACTGGCAATGGTTCGCCATGGGCTGTCTGCTTATCGGTGCCGTTGCCATGGACCAATGGCTGCGTCGCGCTTCGCAATAAGGATGAACAACATGTCTCAACAACCCATCCTGCAAGCACGTGGTTTGACCAAGAAATATGGCCACGTCGTTGCCCTGAACAATGCCGATTTCGATCTCTATCCAGGCGAAATACTCGGCGTCATCGGGGACAATGGTGCTGGCAAGTCCACTTTGATCAAAGCACTCTGCGGTGCAGTCATGCCCGATCATGGCGAGATCCAGCTTGATGGCAAACCTGTTCACTTCCGGAGTCCACAAGACGGCCGCAAGGCTGGCATCGAAACCGTGTATCAGAACCTTGCGCTGTCACCAGCCCTTTCGATTGCAGACAATATGTTTTTGGGACGCGAAATCCGGATGAACGGCCCGTTAGGCGGGTTGTTCCGTCTGATGGACCGCAACGCCATGCAAAAATTTGCGCGGCAAAAACTATCTGAACTTGGCCTCATGACCATCCAGAACATTGACCAGCCCGTGGAAACACTATCCGGCGGCCAGCGCCAGGGTGTCGCCGTGGCACGTGCTGCCGCCTTTGGCTCTAAAGTTGTCATCATGGATGAGCCGACGGCTGCTCTTGGCGTCAAAGAATCGCGCCGTGTGCTCGAATTGATCCGCGACGTGAAGAAGCGCGGTCTGCCCATCATCCTGATTTCTCACAACATGCCGCACGTTTTCGAGGTGTGTGATCGCATCCATATTCACCGTTTGGGCGCGCGCCTGTGCACCATTCGCTCCAAGGATTTCACCATGTCTGACGCTGTGGCCTTCATGACGGGTGCCAAGTCGCCGCCTGCTGAATTGATGGCAAGTTAGTCATGGAAGTGTCCGCACTTGCAGCCAGACTCCGCAAGGAAGCTGGCAGCAAGAAGCGATTCATGATTGCAATCGCCGGCCCGCCGGCATCGGGAAAATCCACCCTGGCTGAAAAGCTGCGCGATGCGTTGGTAGCAGCAGGCGAAACCGCCATCGTGGTACCCATGGATGGCTTTCATTATGATGACGTCATTCTCAACGCGCGCGGCCACAGGTCGCGTAAAGGCGCTCCTTATACCTTTGATGCCGCAGGTTTCGAAGTCTTGCTCAGGCGCATCAGGGCAAGCGAGCCGGATATCGCCATTCCGGTCTTTGACCGCAGCATGGAGCTCGCGCGCGCTGGCGCCGATATTGTGGACGACAAGGCCCGATTCATTCTGCTGGAAGGCAATTATCTGCTTCTGTCTGAAAAGCCGTGGCACAGTCTCCGCCAGCATTTCGACTACACCATCTATCTCAGCGTCCCCGAGAAGGAGCTGGAGCAAAGGCTCATAAAACGCTGGCTCGATCACGGTTTTGATATGGCCTATGCCACGAATTGGATTGCCTCCAACGACATTCACAACATCCGGGAAGTCATCAGCAAATCAGCTCCTGCCGATCTTACCCTGTCGTAAACACATCCTCTGGCGCAAGCGTTTGAATGCGTCCAAATCCTGCAACACCGTGGACGGCCATGGGCTGCATCAGCCAAAAACCGAAATCCGTGAAATCCGCATAAAGCTTGGCCTCGGGATGGTGCAGGAGATAAAGGCTTCGCACCTCAGCGTCATGACAGCGTTCAAACCTCCCCAGAACCGTGACGCGTGGTCCCGCCAGCGCATCGCCTCTCCCTGGCAGTTCAGCTGCAAGAACGCTGGCGCGGGGGTCGCCAAGCAGGTTTTGCGTGTGCCAGGCCAGCTCGGAAATGAGCACAATAGGCCACCCCCGCCGGTCGGTTGCAATATTCGCAAGCGAGACATAAGGCGTTCCGTCTGCATGGCTTAATGTGGACAGGCTGCAGGTTCTGGCTCGCCGCAACAGCCCCAGCATGGCAGCCCCTGAAAATCCGTTTTCGGCCATTTTACCCTCGTTTCCAGCAACCTTGGACCTACCCCCCTAGCCACGGTGCCACAATTTGTTCTAGTTTCGCTCCTACAGGCGACATAGGAATAACACGGGATGAACAACAAAATGGCAATGATTGCACTCGTCGATGATGATCGCAATATCCTCACTTCGGTGGGCATGGCGCTGGAAGCCGAAGGCTATTCCGTGCAGAAATACAATGATGGTGCGGCAGCGCTGCAGGGCCTTCAGGACACGCCGCCGGACATGGCAATCTTCGATATCAAGATGCCACGCATGGACGGCATGGAACTACTGCGCCGCATCCGCCAGAAAACCGATCTGCCGGTGATCTTCCTCACGTCAAAGGACGATGAAATCGACGAGCTCTTTGGCCTCAAGATGGGTGCAGATGATTTTATCAAGAAGCCCTTCTCGCAGCGGCTTTTGGTGGAGCGGGTGAAAGCCGTGCTTCGCCGTGCCGGTGCAAGGGATGGGACAGCACCACCCGCTGAAGCTGCCAAGGTGATCGAGCGCGGCAAGCTCGCCATGGATCCTGACCGCCATTCCTGCACCTGGGATGGCAAGCCCGTCACCCTTACGGTCACCGAATTTCTCATCCTGCAATCCCTGGCGCAACGTCCCGGAATTGTGAAAAGCCGCGATGCTTTGATGGATGCGGCCTATGATGACCAGGTCTATGTGGATGATCGCACCATCGACAGCCACATCAAGCGCCTGCGCAAGAAATTCAACCAGGTGGACGAAGCCTTCGACGGCATTGAAACGCTTTATGGTGTGGGCTACCGTTTCAAGGAACAATAGGGTCAGAAAGCAGACCACTTTGTCAGGCTGCTAGATGCTTAACAAGACACCCGCTGCAGAAACACTTGAACGTCCGGAAGGCGACGACGCGCTGGATCATGATGTTCTGTCGCCCGCGCCATCCGAACGGCCAGGCCTTTTTCATCGCTTGGCACCGCAACGCCTGACCAGCCGAATTGTCCTGCTCAATCTTATGGGCCTGGTGGTGCTGGTCGCGGGAATTCTCTATTTCAACCAGTTCCGACAGGGACTGATTGATGCGCGCGTGCAAAGCCTCACCACCCAGGCGCAGATCATGGCGGCGGCCATTGCAGGCTCTGCCAGCGCCGACACCGGAAATATCGTTATCAATCCTGATTCCTTGAATGATACGTCAGATGCGGTTTCGCCCGATGTGGATCAGTTGGGCGGACTCGATTTTCCGATCAACCCCGAAATCACCGGCCCCGTGCTCCGCCGCCTGCTTGCCAATACAACCATCCGTGGACGGATCATTGATCCCGATGGCAATCTCGTGATCGACAGTCGCTTCCTCTATGGCGGAAGCGACATCGTGCAGACCGATCTTCCAAATCCGGACGCTACCCGGCACAATGCGCTCGTCACCTGGGTGCTGAAATTCTTCGACTGGTTTTTTTCGTATAACTATCCCGTGCAGAAGGAATATGGCCTCGACAACGGCAAGGAATTCCTTGAGGTGAGGGGCGCGTTGAACGGTGCTGCTGTAAGCGTCGTCCGCCTTGACGAGAAGCAGGAAATCATCGTGCTGGTTTCCGTCCCCATCCAGCGCTTCCGGGCTGTGCTTGGGGCGCTTGTGCTGTCCACCTCCGGCGGCGAGATTGACAATGTTCTGCGCGCCGAACGTCGCGTGGTGTTGCTCACCTTTGGTTTCGTGGCACTTGTCACCATATTGCTTTCCGTACTTCTGGCAGGCACCATTGCCGAGCCCATCCGCCGCCTGGCTTCTGCGGCCGAAAGGGTGCGGCGCGGCATCAACAAGCGTGTGGAAATCCCGGATTTCACCGCGCGCCGCGATGAGATCGGCCATCTTTCAGGAGCGCTCCGTGACATGACGAGCGCCATGTACAACCGCATCGATGCCATCGAAGCTTTTGCTGCCGACGTAAGCCATGAACTGAAAAATCCGCTCACTTCCCTGCGCAGTGCCGTTGAAACCCTCGCCATGGTGAAAACCGATGAACAACGCGCCAAGCTCGTGGAAATCGTCAAGCATGATGTCAGGCGTTTGGACCGCCTGATCACCGATATATCCGATTCCTCTCGCCTCGATGCCGAGCTGGCGCGCAGCGAAGCAAATCCGGTTGATGTGGCACGGTTGCTGGGCGCCATCACGTCTCTGGCAAATGCCACGCGCAAGGATCATCAGGCTGAAATCATGCTGCAAGTTGTGCCACCGCCCCGGGAAACGGATCCCATACGTGCCTTCGTGGTCCTGGGCCACGATTCGCGTTTAAGCCAGGTTTTCCGCAACCTCATCGACAATGCCCGGTCATTCACCCGGGAAAATACCAGGATCACCGTATGGGTGCGCCGCATTGCCCATGAAATTGACATGCGTGTGGAAGATAGTGGCCCAGGCATAAGGCCCGACAATCTCGAGCGCGTATTTGAGCGTTTCTATACGGATCGCCCGGAAGCCTCATTTGGAAAAAACTCCGGTCTTGGCCTGTCCATCTCAAAACAGATCATTGAGGCGCATAAGGGACGCATTTGGGCTGAAAACCGCATGGGCCGCCCAGCAGATGGGGGCGAAAGACCTGTCTTGGGCGCCAGGTTTGTGGTGCGTCTTGCGGCCGTGCCTGACGACTGGTCCCCGCCGGAACCATCTTGAATGGATGTGAAACCCATGAATGTCCATGCCACCTGTGTCGCAGTGGATGATGCGGGCATCCTGATCATCGGTCCGCCGGGCTCAGGCAAGTCCAGTTTGGCGCTCCGTCTGATCGATGCATCAGGCTATGGATTGTCCGGCCGTCTCATGCGGGCTGAACTGGTGTCTGACGATCAGGTTATTGTGACCAGGCAAAATCAGGTCCTTCTGGCCAGCGCGCCTCCCACAATCGCAGGAAAGCTTGAAATCCGCGGACTGGACATTGTAAGCCTGTCCGCCAGGTCAAGTGTGGCACTGGCGCTGGTTGTCAGATTGAGTGGATCGCAGGCCATCGACCGCCTGCCATTGCAGAAAACCTATGAAATCATGGGCGTGGCTTTGCCTGTGGTTGAGATCGACGAAACCAGTGCGTCGGCCACAGCGCGCACCAGGGCAGCCCTGAACTGGTTCACCACAAAAGCTGAATCAGTTGCGCGCGCTGGCGGTTAAGGGCATTGTGCGTCGGTTTCCGCAAGAAGTTGAGACAAGAACAAGACATGTGCGAGTTGACTGAAATCTGATGATTGGCTTGGTTCTGGTGACACATGGCAGGCTGGCTGATGAATTTGTTCGCGCCCTGGAACATGTGGTTGGTCATCAAGAGATGTTGAAGGCGGTCTGCATTGGTCCTGAAGACAGGATGGAACTCCGCCGCGCCGACATTGCCGAGGCTGTCAAATCGGTGGATTCGGGTGATGGTGTCATCATCCTGACTGACATGTTTGGCGGAACGCCGTCAAACCTTGCAATTTCGCTCCTCGAGGAAGGCCGCGTCGAAGTGGTTGCTGGCCTCAATCTGCCCATGCTGGTCAAACTGGTGCGTGTGAGGAAAGACTCGAACCTTCACAAATGCGCCGCCGCCGCCCAGGACGCGGGCCGCAAATACATAAATATTGCCAGCCAGATCCTGGGGGATTGATGTCAGCACTGGTGCGCGAATTGCCGATATTGAACGAGCGGGGGCTGCATGCGCGCGCCTCGGCCAAATTCGTGAAATGTGCTGAAGGCTTTGACGCCAACATCCAGGTCACCCGCGATGGGCAAACCGTTCCGGCCACGTCCATCATGGGACTCATGATGCTGGCCGCCGCCATGGGCACCAGCGTCACGGTGGAAGCCTCAGGTCCCGAAGCCGAACAGGCCATGGCGGCGCTGTCAGCCTTGGTGCAATCCAAGTTCGACGAGGACTAGAAAGCTCCTTCCCCGCAACTAAACAATCTTCCGGTAAGCTGGCAGCGTGAGGAACGGTTCAAAATTCTTTGACGTCGACATGGCCTTGAAAATGCTTACCGCGTCCTTGAACCGCCCCTGCGCATAGGCTGCAACCCCTATTTCCTCGCGCACCCGTTTCATTTCCTCGGTGAGGCAATGCGCAAAAAATTTGGCCGTTACTTTCTTGCCAGTGTCGAGCTTGGCTCCAAACTTGATCCATTGCCAGATCTGCGAGCGCGATATTTCGGCCGTGGCGGCGTCCTCCATCAGATTGTAAATGGGAACAGCACCGCGTCCGCGCAGCCACGCCTCGAGATATTGCACACCCACCCGGATATTCTCGCGGAAACCCGCCTCTGTCTTCGTGCCGGTGTGAATTTCCAAAAGTTCCTTCTGACCAACATTCACATCCTCGCGCTTGACATAGAGCTGGTTGGGCGTGGGCATCAACGCGTTGAACACCTCCAGCGCCAGCGGCACCAGATCTGGATGCGCGACCCAGGTGCCGTCATGGCCGTTGCGGGCTTCGCGCTCCTTGTCGGCCCTCACCTTGTCAAACGCAATCTGGTTGGCTTCAGGGTCTTTGCGGTTCGGAATTTGGGCTGCCATGCCGCCCATGGCAAAGGCCCCGCGCCTGTGGCAGGTCTTGATGAGAAGCGCCGAATAGGCCGCAAGAAACGCTTTCGACATGACGACCTGCGAACGGTCGGGCAGCACATATTTCTTGTTGGAGGAAAATGTCTTGATGAACGAGAAAATATAGTCCCAGCGCCCGCAATTAAGGCCTGCCATGTGTTCACGGAGCTCATAGAGGATTTCATCCATTTCAAACGCAGCTGGCAGGGTTTCGATCAGCACTGTGGCCTTGATCGTGCCGAGGGGCAGTCCCAGATAGCTCTGCGCGAAAGTGAAAACGCTGTTCCACAACCGTGCCTCCAGGTGGCTTTCCATCTTGGGAAGATAGAAATAGGGGCCCGAGCCCTGCGCAATTGCAGCCTGGGCGTTGTGGAAAAAATACATGCCAAAATCAAACAACGAACCTGAAATGATTTGCCCATCCACCTTCATGTGGTTTTCCGGAAGGTGCCAGCCGCGGGGCCGGACCATCAGCACGGCAGGCTTCTTGCCCAAGGCATATTTCTTGCCGCTATCAGGGTCGCGGTGTTCCATCGCGCCGGTCCAGCGGTCACGCAGGTTCATCTGTCCACGGATCATGTTGTCCCATGTGGGCGAATTGGAATCCTCAAAATCCGTCATGAAAACCCGCGCACCGGAATTGAGCGCGTTGATCACCATCTTGCGGTCGGTGGGTCCGGTGATTTCAACGCGGCGGTCCTGCAGGTCAGAAGGAATGGGGGCGACCGTCCATGTGCCTTCGCGGACAGACCGTGTCTCGGACAGGAAATCCGGCAACGCGCCGTGGCCAAAGCGCTTGGCGCGTGCCATCCGCAACGCCAGCAAATGCTTGCGCTCGGCATCGAAGGCCCGGTGCAGTGCGGCCACGAAGGCAAGAGCATCCGGGGTGAGAATGTCTGCATAGTCCGGAATGATCTTGGTGCCGAGTGTTATGCCCGCCGGTATCTTAGCCATGTCTCGTCTCTCTGCTTCAGATGTTTAATTTCCTGGGCGCAGGCCCGCCACATGCCCAGTCAAGAAGTTCGATGGTATGCACAATAGGCAATCGCGTGCCAGTTGCAATCTGTGTAATGCACCCGATATTGCCGGTGGCAATAATGTCGGGCGCCGTCGACGCGATATTGGCAATCTTGCGGTCGCGCAATGCCGTGGCAATTTCGGGCTGCAGGATGTTGTATGTGCCAGCCGAGCCGCAGCAGAGATGACCTTCCGGCACGTCAACCACTTCAAAGCCCGTCCGGCGCAACAGCCTTTGCGCCTTGTCACCCATTTTCTGGCCATGTTGCATGGAGCAGGCCGAATGATAGGCCACGCGCGGTGTCCGGGGTGCGGCCTCTGGCAACTTGTCCTGCAGAAATTCCAAAATATCTTGCGCCTTGCCGCTGATGGCAGCAGCCCGCGCCGCATAGGCAGCGTCCAGCCGCAGCATGTAACCATAGTCCTTGATCGTGGTGCCACAGCCCGAAGCCGTGATGACCACGGCATCCACATCTGCGGCCATCCACTGGTCAATGGAGCGCCGGGCGCGTGTGAGCGCGTCAGCCTCCTTGCCCATGTGATGGGTGAGCGAGCCGCAGCAGGCCTCATCGCCTGCCACCACAACCTCATAGCCAAGCCGTGTCAGCAGCCGGATGGTGGCTGCATTGATGGATGGTTCAATGACGCTCTGCACACATCCCATGAGCAGCGCCACGCGCCCTTTCCGCGGGCCTTCTGCGGGATAGGTGCCGGGCTTCCCCAGCTTTTCGTAGGCAATAGGTCTGGTGGGAACCAGCGACAACAGGGCCTGCAGTCGCGTCATGCCCATGGACTTCAGCATGCCACCAAATGGTCGCGCGATTTTTGCCAGTGCCAAGGATGCAGAAAAGAGCCGGGGTCGCGGCATGGTGAGCGCGAGCACATTGCGCAGCAGCCGTTCAAACAGCGGCCGCCGGTAGGTTTCCTCGACCCGAACGCGCGCCTGGTCAATGAGATGCATGTAGTTCACGCCGGATGGACACGTCGTCATGCAGGACAGACACGAGAGGCAACGGTCGATGTGTTTCACGGTTTCCACCGTGGCAGGCTCATTTTTCTCCAGCATGTTTTTGATAAGGTAAATGCGCCCGCGCGGACTATCGAGTTCATCGCCCAGCAGCACATAGGTGGGGCAGGTCGCGGTGCAGAACCCGCAATGCACGCAATTGCGCAGGATACCGTTGGCCTCGGCGATTTGCGGGTCTTTCAATTGCTCTGCCGTAAAATGGGTCTGCATTGCCTAGATATCCTGATACATGCGGCCGGGGTTGAACAAGGCCTTGGGATCAAACGCGGTTTTCACCCGCGCACTCAACGCATGCAAGGCAGCATTTTGAGGCTGAAACACTTCCACCTGCGAACGCACTTCATCGCTCGCCCGCATCAGCGTTGCATGGCCGCTTGAAAAACTCCTGCGGATAATGGAGGCCGAAGCATCCGGAGCGGCGGGCACCGACAGCCAGATCAATCCCCCCGCCCAATCCATGATGTAGCGGATATCCAACTGGCTCTGCAGTTTGGCAATGATGGCAGAACTGTGCGAAGGCGCGACCGACAGCTTCCACACCTGCCGCTGGTCTTCGTCTGCAAGTGCTGCCACATCACCGATGTCTTTCCATGTCGCGCGCGAAAGTTTTTCCGGGATAATTTCGACAGCACCGAATGCCTTGAGCAGTGCTGCCAGTTTGTCCCGCCGGTAGGTAACGGAAGGCCGCACCCCTTCGAGCCGCAGCAGTGTCCGGCTTCCCGGCAAATGGCTTGCGCCCGAAACCTCACAGGATGATTGCATGGCAAGGCTCATGGCCTCGACGGCACGCGTATCGCTGAGACCTTGCAGCACGAGGGTTTCTTCAGTTTCCGCCGCAGGCAGAACCTTGAGCGTGATGCGGCTGAGTGCCACCAGCGTGCCAAAGGCGCCCACCATGAGTTTGGAGATGTCAAAGCCGGTCACGTTCTTCACCACGCGACCACCTGCCTTGAATACTTCACCGCGTCCCGACACACCGGAAAAACCCAAGACATGATCGCGGGGCCCTCCTGCCTTGATGCGCCGCGGCCCAGCCAATGCGCAGGACATCATGCCTCCCAGCGTGCCTCTGCCATTGACCCCCAGAAGCCTCGCATAATCCGGTGGCTCAAAGGCCAGTTGCTGGGCGTTTTGGGCAAGCAGCCTCTCGATCTCGGCCAAAGGCGTGGCACTGCCTGCCTCCAGCATCAGTTCGTCCGGTTCATAAAGCGCCACGCCGCTAAATCCCGACATGTCCAGAACCTGCTCCTGCGGCGCATGCCGCCCTAGCCTGCGCTTGCTGGCACTTCCGCAAATCTCGAAGGAGCCTCCTTGGCGAACTATTTCGGCAAGTTCGGTTTCCGAAGCGGGCTTCACCATCAAAATCTCGGAATGTCGGCAAAGGGAAGCTTGCCGGCCTTCACATGCATGCGCCCCATTTCGGCACAGCGGTGCAGCGTGGGAAAAACCTTTCCGGGGTTGAGCAGGCCGTCAACATCAAAGGCGCATTTCAAGTTCTGCTGTTGGGCTAAATCCACGGCCGAAAACATTTCCGGCATGAGATCCCGCTTTTCAATGCCCACGCCATGTTCTCCCGTCAGCACGCCGCCCACCTCCACGCACAACCGCAGGATATCCGCCCCGAACGCCTCGGCACGTTCCAGTTCATCGGCGATGTTCGCATCATAAAGAATGAGCGGATGAAGATTGCCGTCGCCCGCATGAAATACATTGGCGACCCTGAGACCATATTTCCGCGAAAGTTCTGTCATTCCGGTCAGCACCCGCGACAGCATCTTGCGGGGAATCGTCCCATCCATGCAGAGATAATCCGGTGATATGCGTCCCACCGCCGGAAACGCCGCCTTGCGCCCGGCCCAGAACAACACGCGCTCCGCCTCGCTGGTGGAAATCCGCAGTGTCGTCGAGAGGTTTGTTTCGGCAATTTTGGACACGCGCTCAATGAGATGGTCAACCTCCACCAAAGGCCCGTCAAGCTCCACGATCAGCAGCGCTTCCACATCAAGCGGATAATTCGCATGCACGAATTCTTCCACGGCGTGAATGGCAGGACGGTCCATCATTTCCATGCCGCCGGGAATAATGCCGGCTGAGATAATGTCGGCCACGCATTGGCCCGCATCTTCACTGGAGGAAAATCCGATGAGGAGCGCGCGCGCCGTCTCAGGCTTCTGCAGGATGCGCACGGTCACTTCCGTCACCACCCCCAAAAGCCCTTCCGAGCCCGTAACCACGCCCAGAAGATCCAGCCCGTCGCTATCCAGATGCTTGCCGCCAAGGCGAATGATTTCGCCTGTGATCAGCACCATCTCGATGCCCAGCACATTATTGGCGGTGAGCCCGTATTTCAGGCAATGCACGCCCCCTGAATTTTCCGCCACATTGCCGCCGATGGTGCAGGCAATTTGCGAGGAGGGGTCAGGCGCATAATAAAATCCCTTGTGCGCCACCGCCTGCGTGATGGCGAGGTTGGTGACACCTGGTTGCACCACGGCGCAACGGTTTTCATAATCAATGTCCAGCACCCGGTTAAACTTGGAAAGCCCGAGCACAATCCCGTCCGCCAAGGGCAGCGCGCCGCCCGAAAGCGAAGTGCCCGCTCCGCGCGGCACAACCTTGATCTTGTTTTCATGGGCATAGGCCAGCACGGCGGAAACCTGCTCCACCGTCGATGGAAGCACGACCACAAGTGGCATCTGGCGGTAGGCGGTGAGGCCATCCGACTCATATACGCTCATTTCATTGCGCGTTTCGATGACGCCTTCACCCGGCACAATGCGCTGAAGCGCAGATACAATGTCACTGCGGTGGTTTATGGTGGACGCATCGGGGATAGGCATTTTAAGCATGATGCAAAGCTACAGCGCTTTTGGTAGGTTTAACAAGAGAGGTTACAAGAGAAAAATCCATGATAACATCTGCCCTGGCTCCCAGCATTGAAGACCTTCGCAAGATTTACGAGCGCCGTGTGCCGCGCATGTTTTATGATTATTGCGACACGGGCTCCTACACCACCAGCACCTATGTCGATAACACGCGCGCCTTCGAGAAATACAAGCTGCGCCAGCGCGTTGCCCGCAACATCGACAATAGGTCGGTAACCACCACCATGGTGGGCCAGGATGTGTCCATGCCGGTCGCTTTGGCTCCCATTGGTTTGGGCGGCATGCAACATGCCGATGGTGAGATCAAGGCCTGCCGTGCGGCTCAGAAATTTGGCGTGCCCTATACGTTGACCACCATGAGCATCTGTTCAATCGAGGAAGTGGCAAAGCACAATGACAAGCCATTCTGGTTCCAGCTCTATGTCATGCGCGACCGTGCTTTTGCGTCTGATCTTGTATCCCGCGCCAAGGCTGCCAAATGCTCAGCCCTGGTGCTCACGCTGGATCTCCAGCTTCTCGGCCAGCGCCACAAGGATATCCGCAATGGCCTGTCAGCGCCGCCAAGGCTCACCCTCCCCAACATCCTCAACATGATGACCAAGCCCGCCTGGAGCATGGGCATGCTGGGCACAAAAAACCGCACGTTTGGAAACATCGTTGGCCACGTCAAGGGCGTGACCGACATGGGCTCGCTGGCGGAATGGACCAATCGCCAGTTTGATCCCACGCTCGACTGGTCTTCGGTGGAATTCATCCGCAGGCAATGGGATGGCAAGCTCATTCTCAAGGGCATCAATGACGTGGACGACGCGTTGATCGCGGCCGAAACCGGTGCTGACGCCATCATCGTTTCCAACCACGGCGGCCGCCAGCTTGATGGCGCACCGGCCACCATCGACATGTTGGGCCCGATTGTGGATGCAGTGGGCCACAAGGTCGAAGTATTCTTCGATTCGGGCATAAGAACCGGCATCGATATCATGAAGGCCATCGCCATGGGCGCCAAGGGCACCATGGTGGGAAGGGCTTATATTTATGGCTTGGGTGCGGCCGGTGAAGCGGGAGTAACCCGTGCCTTGGAAATCCTTCACGGCGAACTGAGCGTCACCATGGGCCTCTGCGGCGAAAGAGACATCCGCGAGGTGGGTCGCCACAATCTCATGCGGCCTCAACCCGCCTTCACCATTCCGGTCCCGCAAAATGCCCCTGCAAAACCGCGTCCAGCCAAACGGTGACATCACAGCGGTGCTGGATTACGGCACCATGATGGGAAACCGCGGCGGCAAGTTCCACCGTGATGACCAGACGCTGGGGAAAAGGCGCTGGGCCAGCACCCATTGGATCGCTTGCGAACTTGCATGGAAAGGCGCCCATCATGAACCGATGGGTGGGGGCTATACTTCGCTGTTCTTTCTGGATGAGGTCACAGCTCTGGCAGCGGGCCACAGACCCTGCTTCTTCTGTCGCCGCAAGGAAGCCAAGGCCTTTATTCGAGGTCGCAAGGTTCACCAGTTTGACGCCGAACTGCATCGCCAGCGCCTCAGTCGGCACGAAGCCACGGTCAGCACCTTGCCCGATGGCGCCATGATCGAGCACGGCGCCTCAAGCTTTGCCGTCAAGGGCGCCCGCCTCCTGCAATGGTCTCATTCGAAATATGTTCTGGCAATTCCCTTAAACTCCATTATCACAGCAAGGCTTCTCACGCCGCCAATGATCGTGGAGATTTTGGCGAAGGGCTATCAACCACGCTGGCATCCGTCAGCCATTCAAGGGGACTGGGCATGAAACTTTTGCGTTATGGCGCGCCAGGCAAGGAAAAACCCGGCATTTTGGATGAGGGCGGCAGGATCAGGTCACTGGCAGCAGTAATCCCGGATCTCACGGGCGACATCATTTCCCCCAAGGGCCTGGCCAAGCTGCGCAAGATCAAGCTGGGCACCCTGCCACTGGTGCGCGGCACCCCGCGCATCGGACCTTGCGTGGCCAACCCACAGAAATTCATTGCCATAGGCCTGAACTATTCCGATCATGCCGCTGAATCCGGCATGGCCGTGCCGCCGGAACCCGTGGTCTTCACCAAGCAAGTCAGCTGCCTCTCCGGCCCCAATGATGATATCACCATTCCGCCGAAGTCAAAGAAATCCGATTGGGAAGTGGAACTGGGCGTGATCATCGGCACCCGTGCCAAGAATATTTCCAAGAGTGAGGCTATGGCCCATGTCGCGGGCTATTGCACCATCAATGACCTGTCTGAGCGCGAATTCCAAACCGAACGCGCGGGCCAATGGACCAAGGGCAAATCCTACGACACCTTCGGCCCCATTGGCCCCTGGCTCGTTACCGCCGATGAAGTGCCCGATCCACAAAATCTGCATCTCTGGCTTGAACTCAACGGCAAGCGCGTGCAGGATGGCACAACTGCCACCATGGTTTATGGCGTGGCCCATGTCGTGGCTTATCTCTCGGAATTTTTTACCCTGATGCCGGGCGACATCATCACCACTGGCACGCCCCCTGGCGTCGGCATGGGCATGAAACCCCCGCAATTTCTCAAACCCGGCGACAAAATGCGCGTAGGCATCGATGGCCTGGGCGAACAGAACCAGCGAGTGGTGCGCGATAAATAGCGTGGGTGCTTGACGCGGGCATTGCGGAGGCCAATCTTGCTCCTTGGCACGCCATCGCCTACAAGCCATCGTTAACCCGAACCAGAGTTGAAAATGGCTGTTGATCCCAAACACTCCCGCCCCAAGGCCCGTCTGGCCAAGGGGTTCCGCGATGTGGACGCAAATGAAATTCGCGGGCTCCGCGCCATGCTGGCCAGGATCCAAGAGGTCTATGAGCTCTATGGTTTCGAGCCCGTGGAGCAGCCCTTCATCGAATACACCGATGCCTTGGGAAAATTCCTCCCCGATCAGGACCGTCCCAACGAGGGCGTGTTCTCATTTCAGGATGACGACGCCCAATGGCTCAGCCTGCGCTATGATCTCACAGCGCCGCTCGCCCGCTACGTCGCCGAAAACCAGCAGTTCCTGCCAACGCCCTTCCGCAGTTATCGCCAGGGCTGGGTCTTCCGCAATGAAAAGCCAGGGCCCGGCCGTTATCGCCAATTCATGCAGTTCGATGCCGACACCGTAGGCAGCGCCTCCCCCGCAGCCGACGCCGAAGTCTGCATGATGGCAGCCGACACGATGGAGGCCTTGGGCATCGCACGTGGGCAGTATGTCGTTAGATACAGTAACAGGAAATTGCTTGATGGTTTACTCGAAGACATTGGGATTGGAGGCGCAGGTAATCACGGTCGAAGACTAACGGTACTTCGTGCAATCGACAAATGGGGCAAGTTTGGAAGAGCTGGAGTTGAAGAATTGCTTGGCCCTGGAAGGAAAGACGATTCCGGCGACTTTACCATAGGCGCTGGCCTGCCCCCAGATGCAATTAATAGGGTGATACGATTTGTGCTTGGCGTATTTCACAAACCGGCTCTTGAAGAGTTGGGCAGGCGGGGCGACAGCACAAAAATAATAGGTGTTATGCAGGAAATTGGCATAACCAATAAAACTTTCGAAGATGGATTGGCCGAAATTGGCCAGATGAATTCTTTTTTTAGAGACGCCGGCTATAAGGATGACAGAATTACATGTGAAACGTCGATCGTTCGCGGCCTAGAATATTACACCGGCCCAATCTTCGAATGCGAACTCCTCATGGAAATTGGGGATGAAAAGGGAAACCCCGTCCGCTTCGGCTCTGTGGGCGGCGGCGGGCGCTATGATGATCTGGTGGCGCGCTTCACGGGCCAACAAGTTCCTGCCACAGGATTCTCCATTGGCGTATCGCGGCTCTATTCCGCGTTGAAGCATGTCGGCAAGGCGGAAGAGTCCACCCTTCAGGCTCCAGTCGTTGTCCTCGTCATGGACAAGGACCGCCAAGGCGATTACCAGAAAATGGTGCAACAACTCCGCGCCGCAAATATCCGTGCGGAAATGTATGTGGGCACCTCCGGCATGAAGGCGCAGATGAAATATGCCGACAAGCGCGGTTCGCCCCTAGTGGTCATTCAAGGTGGCGATGAAAAAGCCAGGGGCGAGGTAACATTGAAGGATTTGGCGCTGGGAGCCAAGCTTGCGAGCGGCGTTGAATCCCGCGAGGAATATGCCAGCCAGCGCTTCGCCCAGGTTTCAGTTCCGGAAGCGCAACTGGTCAGCGCTGTCAAGGACATGTTGGCGCGTGCCCGGTAAATCCAAAGCCGAGCGCGAGGCGCTGGAAAAGCAGAACGCCGCCATCATGGCGGTATTTGAACGCGCGGGCTTCGACTACATAGCTCCCGATATCATCCAACCCGCCGATATTTTTCTGGAACGATCCGGCGAAGACATCCGTGCGCGGACCTTTGTTTTTACCGACCCCGCAGGCCATGAAATGTGCCTGCGCCCCGATCTCACAGTGCCTGCCTGTCGCTATCACCTGAGCCACGCCGAAAAGCCGGATGAAGAAGCCAGATATTGTTATCTGGGGCCTGCCTTCCGTTTTCCCAACGAGCGATTGAGCCCGCAAGAATTCATCCAGGCGGGCCTTGAGTGGTATGCGGCTCCCGATGCGGCCGCAGCCGAAGCCCGCATTCTGAAACTTGCAATCAGCGCCCTGGAAGCAGCGGGCCTCACCAAATTTCGTGTAACCCTGGGCGACCTCGGCCTCTTTGCGGCCCTCCTTGATGACACGCCCATGCCCGCGCGCTGGCGCAAGCGCTTGAAGCATCACTTCTGGCGCCCGC
>JANMAE010000030.1:0-6884 GCA_031359445.1 Hyphomicrobiales bacterium
CTCTCCACTTTCTCTCACGAAACCGGCGCGCCGGTTTCGACAAATTGCGCCAGCTGTTTCAGCGAATCCTGCCAGCCCAGGTGACACATCTCCTGCGGAATGACGTCGGGGACACCTGCCTGGGTGATCGACATGTCGGTACCGCAGGAGACTTTTTTCAGCACCACCGTCACTGTGATGTCGCCCTTCAAATTGGGATCGTCGAATTTATCCGTGTAATGAAGTTTTTCATTGGGTATGAGCTCCAGATAGGTGCCACCAAAGTCATTGCTCTTACCTTTGTCAAATTCCGTGAAGGACATGGCGAAGGTGCCACCCACTTTTGCGTCGAGGCGGTGAACGGTGCAGGTGTAGCCTGCGGGTGGCAGCCATTTGGCAAGTGCTGCCGGATTGAGAAACGCCTTGTAAACGCGCTCCGGCGGCGCTTTCAGGACGCGGTGAAAATTCAGTGTGTATGGCATTTTCTCTCTCCTATTTCGTTGCACTGACAAGCTGGAAGCTGACGCCTTGCGGATCAAAGGCTGAGACAATCCACTGTCCGCCCGGAACTTGATGAGGACCCATGGCAATTTTGCCACCGCCCTGGGTGATCCTTGCTACGGCGGCTTCAATGCCGTGCACGTTGAAATAGTAGAGCCACATGGGGCGCGGCAGCGGTTGCTGGCGTTTCATCATCCCGCCCACAGCTTCGCTGCCGCCCATTGCGAATGTCTGGTAGATGCCCATGGGACCCATATCCAGCGCTTCAACCTTGGTCCAGCCGAAAAGCTTTTCATAAAATGCCCAAGCCGCATCAAGGTCACCTGCGTGCAGCTCATGCCAGCCAATATGGCCGGCTGTGTTGGAGGCCACAGGCTTTGGGGTTTCGCTGGAGTTGGGCTTGAACAGAATGAAGGCGGCGCCATCGGGATCAGAGACCACGGCGAAGCGGCCAATGCCAGGGATATCCTCCGAGGCACGATGGATTTTGCCAGCGGCGGCCGAGACGCGCTTTGCGTAATCATCCACATCTGGCACATAGACATGACCCTGCCATCCCGGCATGGCCTCGCCCATTTCCGGCGGACGCTGCATTATGCCGCCCACCATGACATCGCCCGCCGAGACAACGGAATAGGCCATGCCAGGCATGCCGCTGTCGGCCACTTTCCAACCTACAACGCTTTCGTAGAATTTCTCTGCCGCTTTCACGTCAGGCGTCATCAGATCATACCAAATGTACTTGAGGGTGGGTTGGGTCATGGCAGTTCATTCTCCTCTGGTTGTGGAACTTCAAAAAGCAATTCAATGTAGTGGCGCAAATGCTGCAGGCATTCGGCTGCGACCTGCGGGCCGCCGTTGGCCTTGGCCAATATGAAGGAACCCTGGAGCACGGCCTGGATGTGGTAGCTCAGGCCCTCGGCGCTCCAGCTTGCCTGCGGCATGTAATATTCCTTGGCAAGCGCCACATCACTTGCCACCTTTGAGGCATGTGCGTTGATGCATTGGTTGCAGGCCTCGCGAATGGCGGGGTGGGTTTCATAGACCTCCTGCAGCATTGTGCCAAGAAGGCAGGTGAATTGCGGCAGGCTTCCCTTGAGAATGGAAATTCGGAAATCAATGTAACCCAAGAGGCGAAACAGCGGATCTTCAATGGATTGATAAGGTGCGTGGGCAACGAGATTATCGGCCATGTCGCCAAAGTGCTGCGCTGCCGCGATGGCCAAATCTTGCTTTCCGTTGAAGTGATGGAAGAACCCACCCTTGGTCATCCCAGAGGCCACACAAATATCATCGATTGTTGTGGCTGTGTAACCCTTGCTGCGAATGACATGGAGGGCCGTATCAAGGATCCTGGTTTTGGTGGGATGGTGGGCCATGTCATGATGCTACCGACTGGTTGGTATTATTGTCAAGATATAATTTGGTTTGAGGAAAAAATCAGGAGATTTGCCGCGCTAGCCGCTTTATGTGCAAGGTTCCAGAAACCTGTGAAGACATAAAGGACATGACGTAATGACTCATCTCATCGTGGCCGCCGTACAAATGGCCTGCAGTCATGATGTTGCAGCCAATGTGGACAAGATCGAGTTCCATGTGCGCGAGGCGGCACGGCGGGGCGCGAAGCTCGTTGTGTTGCAGGAGCTTTTTGAAGGTCCGTATTTCTGCATTGAAGAAGACGCAAAGAATTACGCGCGGGCCAGACCTTTTGCAGGGCATGAAACGGTGGCACGGCTTTCGCGACTTGCAAAGGAACTGGGTGTTGTTCTTCCGGTTTCGTTTTATGAGGCTGATGGCGACCTACACTATAATTCGCTTGCCATGATAGATGCCGATGGCAGCGTTCTAGGGCTTTACCGCAAGAGCCACATTCCGCATAATCCGGGTTACAGTGAAAAATTCTACTTCGCTGATGGCGATACGGGCTTTAAAGTTTTCAAAACCGCTGTAGGGCGTGTGGGTGCGGGGATCTGCTGGGACCAGTGGTTTCCGGAAGCGGCCCGCGCCATGGTGCTGCAAGGCGCCGACATCCTCATCTATCCCACTGCGATTGGCTCAGAACCCTCCGATGCATCATGGGATTCGCGTGACCACTGGCAGCGGGTAATGCAGGGACATGCTGCGGCAAATCTCACGCCTGTCATTGCCGCCAACCGCGTTGGCCTTGAACAGGGCACGGCAAGCTCCATCACATTTTATGGCTCATCCTTCATTGCGGATTTCATGGGCGCAAAAGCGGCTGAAGCCGACCGCATGTCGGAATGTATCATCACGGCGGGCCTCGACATGGGACTGATGCAGGAAACGCGACGGCAGTGGGGAGTGTTCCGCGACCGGCGGCCTGATCTTTATGGCGTGCTGATGCAACCATCGCCCCGCCATTTGGTTACAAAGCCTTAACCTCACCGAATTTCGCGCAAGTGTGATTGCGCGTGTAGAGACAGCTTCAGGTGGATTTGATAGGGAAGCCCCATGACACCTTTAACGGACCGACAAGGACGCTTTTCGCCGCTCAAGTCGGCAACCCTAGTGCTGGCGTTGCTGCCCGCGCTGGTGATTGCCTATTGGTTTCTTACCCAGCAGCTCGGCCCCCTTGCTGTCAAAGCGGCACTGCGGCTGATGGGTGACTGGACCATAAGGTTTCTGGTGATCACGCTGGCGCTTACGCCGTTGCAACGCCTTCTGAACTGGCCCCGGCTCGCACTTATCCGCCGCATGCTGGGTGTCACAACATTTGCCTATGCGCTGACGCATTTCATGCTTTACGTCATTCACTCCAAATTCGATCTCACATTTGTGGCCTCTGAAATCATTCACCGCATCTATCTTACGATCGGGCTTGTCGCCTTGCTGGGATTGAGCCTGCTCGCGGCCACGTCTTTCGATGCCAGCATCCGAAGCCTGGGCAAGCGGTGGAAACACATCCACCGGCTGATCTATGGAATTGCCGTTCTCGGGCTTTTACATTATTTCCTCCAAACCAAGATTGACGTGACGCCCGCAACCCTCATGGCGGGCCTGTTCTTTTTGATCATGGCCATACGCCTGCTGGTCGCCAGACGCATGGCGCTGACACCACAGGCTCTGGCATTGGCTGCGGTTGTTGCCAGTCTTTCTACAGCGATTGTCGAATTTGCCTGGTATGGGTTGGCAACCGGCGTCAACCCTTGGCGCGTTGCCAAGGCTAATGTGCTGTTTTCATTTGGCTTGCGGCCCGCTGTTATTGTTCTCCTGGCAGGGCTGGCCGTGGCGGCATTTGCGGCTTTCAAAAGCCTGAGAGCGCCTTCGCGAAAACAGGCGGCCTGATATCAGCCGCCCATTTGTTGCAGGAGTTCCAACGTGGGATAACTGTCGGCGGGAAGGCCGAGCTTGACCTGCATATCCTTGATCGCCGCGCGCGTGCCCGCACCGATCTTTCCGTCAATCTTTCCAACGTCGTAGCCTTTTGCTGCAAGAATTTTCTGCAGCTTGGCGACTTGATTATAACTCAAAGGTATGACTTCGGCATTGCCTGTGCCCACGCGCGGCGCACCTGCTATGCGCGAGGCGAGATAGGCCGCCGTGGTGGAATAGACCAGCGATTCATTCCATTTCAGATAGGCAGTTGTAAAATTCTCATAGACGAGAAAGGCCGGCCCATCCTTGCCCATGGGCAACAGTAGTGAAGCCGGAAAATTATCAGCCTTGAGGGATTTTCCACCCGCTGCCTTCACGCCCCATTTTACCCACTGGGCGCGCGGATGCTGGATTGCGATATCGGCCTGGTCCCATGGCATGTCGGTTGGAACACGCACTTCCTGAATCCACGGCTGGCCCGGCTGCCAGCCATGCTTGCGCAGGAGGTTTGCCGATGAGGCTATCACATCGGGCACGGAATTGCGCAGGTCGCGCTTGCCATCACCATCAAAATCGACAGCACTTTCATTGTAATCATAGGGGAGAAATTGCGTCTGACCGATTTCTCCGGCCCAGGCGCCGCGCATTTCTCCGGGCTCCAGGTCACCCCGTTCGATCAACTGCAATGCCGCCATGAGTTGCGGGCGGAATTTTTCCGGCCTCCGGCAATCCCAGGAGAGCGTTGCCAGTGACTGCAGCGTCGACATGTCGCCGATATTGGCGCCGAAATCGGTTTCCAAAGCCCAGAAGGCCACGATGACCGGGGCTGGCACACCGAACTTCTTTTCAACCGCGGAAAAGATGGATTTGTTCTTCTGGATCAATTCTGCGCCATGCTTGATGCGGTAGTCTGTCACCATGCGGCCCGAGAACTGCAGGAAGCTTTGTGAGAAAACATTCTGGGCGCGGTCTTTCTTGATCACGCTGGTATCGTAACCAACCTGGTCCAGGGCGGACATGGCTTTGTCGCCCAACCCCTGGCCCACGGCCTCCTGGCGGAAGGCCCGGAGAAAACCATCAAACCCCTGCGCTGAATTTCCACACGACGCTGCGGATGCGGCAACTGTTCCGAGCAAAAACGAAATACCGGCTAAACCCAGACTGCGACTAAAGTGAAAAGATGACATGTTTCGAGAGGCTCCTTGCTGATTTCGTCTGTGGTTAGGTGGCGTCTTGGTCAATTTCATGGCCATTGCCAATAGCCTCCAAGCAGGCCTCAATGCTATGGCCATAGCTGACCAGCGGCTTTCTGAAACCGCTTTGGTGAGTTCTCGGCCGACATGGAGGGAGGCATTGCTACAATCGCCACGGTGAGGCCCGCCATCGAATCGCGGCTTCGCCTGAAATCGTGAGAGGTTGCAGTAAACTGCAACCTCTCACTCGGGATCTGAAGTCATGACGCTTGCCCGCACTCATTGCAGAAAACCTGAACCGGGGGCGATACCAGATTTTCCAAAACGCAGACGTTAACCATGACCTAGCCCTAGCTTAGATCCGTTCGTTACCTAAGATTGCGGCAATCTCAGAATTGCAGCTAAATCTTTTCAGCAGACTTATGCAAGGGGCATGCCCTCTTGCACTAAATTTTTCTCAATTTCGTGAAGGCCGCATTCAAGGCAGATAATCTTACATCCGACACGACGCTTGCATGCACTCCAATTACGGCGCGTGATTGCAAAATGACGCCATCATCAAGGATTTTCAGATGATTGGCGGCCAGCGTGGATCCGGTTGTTGTGATGTCGACGATGAATTCTGCGGTGCCCGCGGCTGGCGCACCTTCCGTGGCGCCGAGACTTTCGACGATGCGGTAACCGGTAATTCCCTTTTCGGTAAAAAAGCGCCGTGTCAAATTGGGATATTTGGTTGCCACTCTGAGCCTTCGCCCATGGGTTGAATAAAAGCTCGCGGAAACTTCATCGAGATCAGCTGATGTGGCTACATCCAGCCAGCATTCGGGAACTGCTATCACCACATCGGCATAACCGAAATCCAGATGGCTGAAAACGCTTACGTCATGTCCCGCTGCATTTCCCGTCTCGCGCAGCAGATCTTCGCCGGTGATGCCGAAGTCGAGCTTGCCGTTCCACAAATTGTGGGCAATTTCACCGGCTGACTGGAAGGCCACATCAACAGCCTCGATTCCTGACAGCCTGCCGCGATAACCGCGCTCGGTGCCGTTCCTTTCGATGGGAAATCCGGCAGCGGCGAGTATCTCTGCGGCCTGTTCCATCAGGCGGCCCTTCGACGGGATTCCAAAGGTGAGGGTTTTCATGCGAGCACCGCCTTGAGACGTTCGGTAGAGATGGCGCAACCCACGGCGGACACAGGGACGGGTGAACCCATGTCGGACAGAAGGTTGTCGTAACTTCCGCCACCTGCGACAGGGATCAGCCCCTCTGTGGTTTCCACTTCGATCTGGAATACGAAGCCTGTGTAATATTCCAGCTCGCGGCCGAAGGTTGCACGGAATTCAAAGCGTTTCGGGTTGAGACCGAGTTCTTCCATTTCCCCCAGCCGCTGCTGGAAATTTCTTCGCGCTGCATTGAAGTTTTTTGAAGGATCGAAACGATTGAGAAGGCCTTCGATATTGTCAGCCCTGTCAGTCATCGCGAGATAGGTGTTGATGACCTCGGCCTTGGCGGCAGGCAGTGGCGATTCCGAACGGTCCGCGGTCTTGTCAGCCAGACGCGCGGCGATTTCATCAATGCTGCGTCCGCCCACGAGGGGCAGACCCCGCGTGTTCAGTTCTTCCATAACGGCATCGCGGGCGGAAATGGTATCGAGGCGGTCGATCAGGGTTGATATGCTGGTGCGGCGGGCACGACGGGCAGAGGTAAAACTTTCCAATAGCTCGCGGAACGCATGCGGGCGCCAGAAGTGATGCTTCAAGCGCTTGCGCCAGCGCGCGGGCATGGGCGTGTCATCAAGGAGGGCCGCAAAGAGGCCGAGGTCGCCCAGGGTTACACGAAATTTGGTGAGGCCCGCTGCTTCCAGGGCGCTGATTG
>JANMAE010000011.1:0-2408 GCA_031359445.1 Hyphomicrobiales bacterium
AGCGGGCCAGCGCTTTGGCAAACAGCTCACGCCGCTGTTTGATGCCCTGGCCGAAGTATCGCGCGAAGCCGCAGCTGTGGGCGCTGCCCGGCCATTGAATGTCTCGGCCGAACCCGCCATCGCCTCGCGCTGGCTGGTGCCCCGGCTTGGCCATTTCAACGCGCTGCACCCCGATATTGAGCTCAACATCGAAACCACCAACCGCCTGGTGGATTTCCGCTCCGACAATGTGGAACTCGGCATCCGTTATGGCGATGGAAAATGGGATAATGCCGAAGCATCAAAATTGTCCGACGTGGTGATCTTCCCGGTTTGCGCGCCTTCGCTCGTGGCCGCTGCGTCGAACCTGAAACCCCAAGACCTTCACCATTACAATCTCCTGCATGAACAGCGCAAGGAATGGTGGACCGACTGGCTGGAAGCCAATGGCATTGCAGGTTCAAGCGACTGGAAAGGCACGGTATTCCAGAACCACCTCGCCATTGAAGCAGCCGAATCCGGACAAGGCTTTGCCTTGGGCGACCAGATCCTGTGCACCGATGCACTTGCAGAAGGCTGGCTCACGCGCCCTTTCAGCACGGACATGAAGGATCATGGCAGTTACTGGATCGTGCGCGCCGGCGGCTCCAAGGAAAGCGCCACCGCGCGCTCCTTCCGGGAATGGATGATGAGCGAAATGGTGGATACCAACAAGAAATTCGCTGGTCTCAAAGCCAACCGCGCCCGAATCGGCTAGTGCTGGTTGAAATTAAAGGAAGCGAAATGGCCAAAGCCAAATATGACTGCATGAAATGCCCGGGCTATTGCTGCTCCTATCCTGTCATCGAGGTGAAGGATAAAGACGCAGACCGCATCGCCAGGCATTTCAATCTGCCGCTGGAGAAGGCCGAAAAGAAATACTTCAAGAAGGCCCACGGCTACGCCCGCATCATGCGCCGCCAGAAGGACGCGATCTATGGCAAGATCTGCCAGTTCTTCGACACCAAGGAACGCCGCTGCACCATCTACGAGGCCAGACCCTCCACCTGCCGCATTTTCCCCGGCGAAGGACACTGCGGCTACTACGACTTCCTGAAATTCGAACGCGACGGCCAGGAAGATCCAACCTACATCTCAACCACCATGCATTCCGGGAACTAAAAACTTCCACCACATGCACGAATGTGGGATGAATGCAGCGCCATGATCAACATGCTCACGCTCTCAAACCTGTCGCCGGAACAGCGCGCCAGTCTGCTCAAGCGCACCGAAAGCGATCTCGCGCCTTTTCTTGAAAAGGTGAAGCCCATCATTGAAGCTGTCCGCATCGAGGGGGATGCAGCGCTTTCACGTTTTGCAAAACAATTCGACAAGTCTCCCGTCGCAGCAAGTGCCATTGCGGCCACGCCCGAAGATTTCGAAAGCGCGGAGGCGCAGCTCGAACCTGATGTGCGCGAAGCCATCAGCTTTGCAGCCGCCAACATCCGCAAATTTCATGAGCTGCAAAAGCCGGAACGGGAATGGTCTGCCGAAATCCGCCCAGGCCTCCGTGCTGGTGACCGTACCATGCCAATCCCCTCGGTTGCCTGTTACATCCCTCGCGGCAAGGGCTCCTTCCCTTCCTCTGTGCTCATGACCTGCATCCCCGCCAGCGTGGCGGGTGTTGAAGATATCTGCATCGTGACGCCCCCCGGCCCCGATGGGAACATTGATGCTGCCTCGCTGGTCGCTGCCCGCGCGGCTGGCGTCACCAAAATTTATAAAACTGGAGGCGCCCAGGCCATCGCCGCCGTGGCTTACGGCACGCAAACGATTTCACGATATGCGAAAGTTGTAGGACCCGGTTCGCCCTGGGTGGTGGCCGCCAAGCGCTTGCTGTCAGATGTGATTGATACGGGAACGCCCGCAGGCCCCAGCGAGTCCATCATCTTTGCCGATGAAACCACCGACGGCCGCCTCGCCGCACTGGATCTTCTCATCGAAGCAGAACATGGTGACGACAGTTCAGCCTTCCTCATTACCACCAGCAAGCACGTGGCCGACGCAGCCTTGGCGGCCATTCCGGAATACTGGAAGCAGATGAGCGCGCTCCGCGTGGGCTACACCAAATCTGTTCTGGGCTCGACCCGAGGTGGCATAGTGCTGGCCCGTGATGCCGGGGAAGCCATGCGCTTCATCAATGACTATGCGCCAGAGCACCTGCAAATCCTTTCCAAGACGCCGCGCAAATATTTAGGCATGGTAAAACACGCCGGAGAAATCCTGTTGGGAGAACACACGCCATCAACGCTGGGAAATTTCGTCCTCGGCCCCAGCCACGTCCTCCCCACCGGAGGCTGGGCCAGAACCTTTTCCGCCTTGTCCGTGCACGACTTCCTGAAACGAACCTCCGTCGTGGAAGTAACACCCGCCGCCTATGGCGAGTTGGC
>JANMAE010000034.1:0-9712 GCA_031359445.1 Hyphomicrobiales bacterium
ATTACCGGCGTCTGGCGCAGGCGCCGATGCTGTTTCCAGCGAAACACTACTACAGGCGGACACGCAAAACAAACCAGTAGAACCACCACCCCCGCAAACAAATCGTCGCAGAGCGAACGGTGTTGACGATGAAGTAATACCTCCGGCGACCTGACATTTGGCTGATATTATGCAAGGAATTTAGTCACTGACAACAACCCCACCTAGGGCGGAAACGACCGCGTCAGTTCTCCAATCGGCTCCGATAAAAAATGGGAGCATTACTTCCCCTATCGCGTCTTCCCGGCAAAGTGTTCAGCCCACGGACATAGCTTACAGCTGCTCGGATGATGTGTTGCACCCACCCCCTCCCTCGTCACGCCGTTGAAAATCGGGGCCCAACTCTCCGCGTGATGAATCGCACAATTTTCGGTCCGACGCGCTGACGTTTGAAATACGAATTACCGTGACTCAGTTATGGGGTGCAGTCCAGCACCGTCACCGAAATCGCACCGAAATCGAAATCGCATCATAGGCCGAAGACATGACCGCACTCCACGCCAAAAACCTCAAAGCATCAAAACAAAAACTCACTTGCCAACAGAGCGCCGTCCAGACATGCAGTCCAGAATTACGGAATTACGGTGACACTCCACTCAATTACCAATTACGGTGACACTCCACTTACAATTACGGTGACACTACACTTAACTCTCCTTCTTCTATTGCGGGATCATGCTAACATTTCATTTTATTGAATCGTGAATTGAATGCACTGTCACCGAAATATCACGGCGGATGCGGCTAAAAAAGCTTTCTGCCATATTGGTGCAAGCGCCGTTTAGGCTGTAGGCCTCTTCGTGATTGATGCGCTTCATTTCATATTTTGAATGCAGATTATTCCAAGCGTTTGACTCGTCAGCATTGATCACGGTGCCCTTGGCAACACGCGACCGGATAAAGTTCAAGGCTTGCGCTTCTGATTTAAACACGGCTGGCAATGAGCCGCCATCACGTTCACGAACGATTACCACCACTTCACGCTTGCCAGATTTGTTTTGCCACAAACGGCGGTCTTTGCGATCTGTCCTGAGATTGGCGGGCTTCACATAGCGGATTACGGTGACACTCCACTTAGGATTACGGTGACACTCCACTTAACTATCCTTCTTCAATTATGGGATCACGGTAACACTTCACTTAATTGAGTCGTGAATTAAATGCACTGTCACCGAAATCGCCGAAATCGAAATCCGAAATCGCATCGAAATCGAAATCGCATCATAGGCCGAAGACATGACCGCACTCCACGCCAAAAACCTCAAAGCATCAAAACAAAAACTCACTTGCCAACAGAGCGCCGTCCAGACATGCAGTCCAGCACTGTCACCGAAATAGGATTCGATCATGAAAGAGAAAATTTTTTCAGGCGGTTGTCTCTGCGGCAACATTACGTTTGAAGCCAAGGGAACGCCTGCCAACCCTCACACCTGCTCATGCACGATGTGCCAGCGTCATTCCGGAGCACCGACCCTGATTTGGGTTGAGTTTGCCAGGGACAAAGTCAGCTGGACGGGTGCAGGCGGCGCACCCGCGGTGTGGCGTTCTTCCACCGCATCTTCCCGTGCCTTTTGCCCGACATGCGGTTCAACACTGGGTGCAATCGACGATAAACCCGTCATCGCCATGGTGACAGGCGTTTTTGACAAGCCACACCTGCTGCCGCTGAAACCGGACTATCATTCCTACAAGGGCAAAAGACCAAAGTGGTGGCACCTCGAATTACGGTGAAGTGGTGGACGGCGCCCGCTAACGGCATCTAATGTGCCAAGATGGGTCTGTTGAAGAACCAACGGGAGAACCATTCACCATGACGAGAATTACAGTGACGAATTACGGTGACACTCCACTTAACTCTCCTTCTTCAATTACGGGATCACGGCAACACTTCACTCAATTGAATTGTGAATTAAATGCACTGTCACCGAAATCCCCACCGAAACCCCAACCAAGCATTGTGCTGGCCCAAAAAAGCACCGCCTTCTTCGTGGATTCTTGACGCAGATCAATTTGCGCGAGTTTTTACGGCATGGGAAATAATGCAAAATTGAAAGTTGGACTTGTCTTGATGTACATCAAACAGAAAATTCCCGTTTCTGCCCAATCTCTTTCGAATTGCAAAAGAAGGAGATGTCCATGTCTACATTGGCCCCGTTCGTAAGAATTCTGTTTGTTTCCGCCCTCGCCCTGGTCTTTGCGGCTCCCGCAATGGCAGATGCAACTGTAACAGCATCGCTATGGGACAAGGGAGCGATGGACATGGGCAAACCCATGATGATGGGCATGGGCATGCATGGCGATATGAAGATGGCCATGATGGGCATCAAGCTCGACGGGTCAACTGTTCCGGCTGGCAAGGTAACGTTTGACGTCCAGAACATATCGAAGGAAACCGTGCATGAAATGCTGGTGGCACCCGTTACCGATGAAAATACCGTGCTGCCCTTCAATGAAAAGGAAGGCCGGGTTGATGAAGAGGTTGTCAAGGACTTGGGAGAGGTGTCAGAACTCGAACCGGGAAAATCCGGCTCATTGACGCTCGCGTTGAAACCGGGAAACTATATCCTGTACTGCAATATTCCTGGCCATTACATGGCTGGCATGTGGACGATGCTAACGGTCAAATGATGATCTGAGCAACACCACCATGGCAAGAAGTATCTGCCTGATGGCAGAAACACAAAGGTGGGTCGGAGTGGGCTCAGGGGCATTATTCATGCTAACATGTTAGTATGAATAATCGGATTGCGGATGTGGCGCTTTTTTCGGGCGGGATTTGTCTTCAAATCGCGTTTTTTTGCGTGGTTTTTGTGTATTTGGGCCAGCGGTTCCGGCCATATCGCGCAAATTGCGCTCACCCAAAGGACTGATTTCACTCTAAATTCCTTTTATAGGAATTGTTTCACGTGAAACACGGGTGCGTGAAAAATTTTGGCGGAAAATTCCGGATTCCGCGCCCTAGCCGATCCGCCTTGGTTCCATGACACCGCCACTCTGGGCAGCGATCACTTCCAGGCTTCCATGAAATGCTGACAATTCGCATACGGGATCGGCAGCTTCTGCCTGCCCCGCCAATGCCAGCGCCTGGCATCTGCAACCGCCCTTGCAGGAGGATTTCTTCTCACAGCCAACACAGGGTTCCTGCATCCAGCCATCACCCCGGTAAGCATTGAAAGCCGGTGACGCGAGCCAGACCTCCTCCAGGCTGCGGTCGCGGACCGACCAGAATTCCAGGCCCGGGATTGTTTCAGCTGCATGACACGGCAAGACCTTGCCCGACGGTGTAACATTCAAAACCCGTGAACCCCAGCCACCCATGCAAGGCTTTGGCACGCGGGCGAAATAATCCGGGATAACGCTATCAATGACAATCACGCCACGATGCTTTGCGCGCAGGTCCTTCACAAGCTGATCGGCTTCAACCGCCTGTTGCCGTGTGGGCATCAGGTGCGATCGGTTTTTCAGCGCCCAGCCGTAATATTGCACATGGGCAATCTCCACGCGCCTTGCGCCCATTTCCACAGCCAGCTTGACCATGGATTCGATGGAGCCAATGTTGTGGCGATGAATGACCGCATTGACCGTAAGCGGCAGGCCGAGATCAACAACCGCATGGCCCAATGCCAGTTTCTTTGCATGCCCTCCCTTGAAACCACCGATATGATCGGCATTCAGGGGATCAACATCCTGCAAACTCAATTGCACATGATCAAGACCGCCATCTGACAGCGCTTTCAGGCGTTCGGTATCAAGCAACACGCCTGACGTGATGAGATTGGTGTAAAGTCCCAGACCTGCGCAATGCGCCACAATATCTTCCAGATCCGTGCGCGCGGCTGGCTCTCCGCCCGAGAGATGCAATTGCAAAACGCCGAGGTCATTGGCCTGCGTGAACACGCGTTTCCAGTCATCAGTCGATAATTCCACAGACCTGCGGTCCAGATTGACCGGGTTCGAACAATAAGCGCATTGCAGGGGGCACCTGTGGGTAAGCTCTGCAAGAAGGCCTATGGGGGCAGCAATTGTCATGTAAGTTCCAATACTTTCTTCTCGGCAAAGCCCCTCAGAAATACTTCCACATCGCCACGAATATCATCAGCAGGAACGCTAAAGGATTGGGCAAGATCATTGAGCAATTCACCCATAAGCCGGCCATCGCAGCGCTTGAGAATCTCAACACCCGTCTCGTCCACTTCAAAAATGCGTTCCGGCGCAAGCAACACCCAGCGATTGCGGATTTTGTCATGCCGTAACCGCACGCCCCTAGGTAACTTGGGATGCCAGTTTGCGCTCACGGCACAGCCTTCGGCACAAACGCACCCGGAGGCGGCATGGCTGGTGAAACATAGGCATGGTTCAATGCGTCAAGCTGAGCCCACAGCACGTCGCATTTAAACGAAAGCGCATCCATAACCGCCCGCTGTTGTTCCGGCGTTCTTGCTTCCCGCTTCACATATTCCAAAGCAAAATCAGCATCACGCGGCGCCTGCGTGAGCCGCTTTTCGAAATAGGCAAGAACCTTGGGACTGAGGAAATCATAATGCGCCAGCATGCCATGCACGCGCTCGCCGATCGTGGCAGGTGAAAACATCTCGGTCAGCGACGAAGCAATGGCCTCAAGCATGGGCTTTACTCTCACAAAATTCACATAGGCATCGACAGCAAAACGCGTGGCGGGAAGAATGCCTCGTCCCCTTACCACATCTTCCCTGTCAAGCCCTAATCCATCCGTGAGAGCAATCCACCGCGCGATGCCACCCTTGTCATCGCTGTCTCCATCATGGTCAATGATCCGCTGCCGCCACACACGGCGCATATCGGCATTCTCCATCCGCGACAGGATGACGGAGTCTTTTATGGGGATCATGGATTGATAATAATAGCGGTTAAGCGACCAGGCCTGCAATTGGCCCTTCGTAAGTTCGCCCGCATTCATCATCTTGTGAAACGGATGCTTGTCGTGATAGCGGGCATCACCGATGGTCCGCAAAGCCGCTTCAAGCGCATCGGGTGAAAGCAAGGCTGTCATTGAGTAACACTCATTCCATCATCGGCCACCAGCCACCCCTGTAGCTCAGCTTCCATACGTTCCGCAGAGCCATCAATCAGCAATGGGTTCGTGTTGTTGATATGAACAAAAACCCGATTCTGCGCAGGCAGCGATGCAAGCAGCGCCATTGATCCATCTCGGCCGGAGACCGGCACATGCCCCATGCGCCGACCGGTTTTTGATCCCGTTCCAGATGCAATCATTTCATCATCAGTCCACAAGGTACCATCAAACAGCAGTATATCAGTCGCACTTAAATCAGCCAGCAACTGCTTGTCCACATCGGCGCAACCCGGCACATAACTTAGCGTGTACCCGCGATGTCGGATATGCAGTCCCAAAGTGTTGCCATTGCGACCAACGGATATCTTGCCGCCCCCTTCCTTGTATAGGGGAACCTTGCCAGGAACGTCGAAGGCTTCAACGGTCAATCCTGCCACCGGTTCAAACTTCACGTCCGGCTCCAGCAAATTGAAAGACACGAAATCACGGTTCAGCACAGCGAATATAGGATTTGCATCTATCTGCGCCATAACAGCAGAACTCGCCCATACCTGATATTTTTGTGTTTCCCGCAAACTCAGCAGCCCGCCGATGTGATCAATGTCAGCATTGGTCAATACAATTGACGAAATGGGGGAATGGCGCGGCGCGTGTCTTGGCTGCAAAAATGGGGAAGCCGAAATTTGCTCACGAATATCCGGCGAGCAATTGAACAACACCCAGTTCTCATCATCTACGGAAACTGAGAGAGATGATTGGGTGCGTCGTTTCACACGCCCATCTTGCTGCCAGTGGAGCGCACAAACGGCACACCTGCAATTCCACTGTGGATAACCGCCCCCTGCTGCGGAGCCCAATACTATGGCTCTCATAAACGAAACTGCCGGGCAGTTAAACTGCCCGGCACTTCTGAGTCTTTAAAGTTCTGCTGGAAAATAATCGTTGATTTCCATGCCGATGCAAACTTCTGTTACCTTAGGTGTATTCCACTTCATGATATTCTCCTCATTAGTCGCGGCTTGCACTATTACATACACATTTAATGCGGGCAACATTAAATTGGCGATACCGCATTGCAGCAAAGAGCGGCAGAATTACCATTTTTGCAGGCTTGGTGGCCAGCGCAAAATGCTTGACGAGCGGTTCCGGAGACAGGCAATGACAACTCAATTGGAGTTCATAATATGCCCAATAAACAAAACAGACGTTTGCGTGTAGGCATTTTAGGCTGTGGCCCGATTGCCCAGTTTGCCCATTTTGAATCCGCTGTAAAAGCCTGCAACACCGATCTCTACGCAATCTGCGATATAGCGGAAGACCTGGTGCAACGGATGGGTGACACATACTTGCCCACAAAGCGCTTTCACGATTATGACGCGATGCTGGCTGACCCGGCACTGGATGCCGTTATCATTGCAACGTCAGACACGTTCCATGTGCCTGCCTCTCTAAAAGCTCTGCAGGCGGGTAAACATGTCCTATGCGAAAAGCCAATTGCGACCAGCATTGAAGACGCAGAGGCGTTGGCTGAAGCAGTGAGAAAATCCGGCCTTGTACTTCAAATCGGCCATATGAAACGCTTTGATCCCGGACTTGAGGCAGCCCGTGATTTTGTGCAAGACGAAATGGGGAGCCAGCTTGCATTCAAGGCATGGTATTGCGACTCCACACACCGTTACATTATGACGGATGCGGTGCAGCCCTTGCCAATTCTCAGCAGCCGTATGCTAAAACCTGCCGCAAACCCCAAAGCTCATTTGGAACGTTACTACATGCTGGCTCATGGCAGCCACCTTTTAGATACTGCACGTTTTCTCTGTGGCAATATCATTGAGGTAAATGCGAGATTAAATCAACGTTTCGGTGCCTATAGCTGGTTTGTGGATGTTGCCTTTGCCAACGGTTGCATGGGTCATCTTGATCTTACCGTTGCTGTTCGCATGGATTGGCATGAAGGACTGACCCTCTATGGTGAACACGGCAGCATCACAGCAAAGACATATAATCCATGGTACTACAAATCATCAGACGTGGAAATCTTTCACGAAAAAGATGCCACCTACCGTCGGCCGCTGGGTGCGGATGGGCACTTCTATAGGCGCCAGCTCGAGGGCTTTGCTGATACAATTCTTGATAAGGTTCCCATGCGTGGTGCTTCAATTGTTGACGGCGTTGCCTCAGTTCGCGCCATGGTGGCTGTTGCCCAGTCTGTGCGGACCAACAAATCCGTTCGCATTTCTGAAGTCAATGGTCCCGTCTGATGAAAATCGGTATTTTTGCTAAAACATTTAACAAGCCGGGAGCATTGCCAGTGCTCCAGGCCGTGCGTGACGCTGGTTATGAAACAACCCAATTCAATATGGCCTGTGTTGGTCTGCCATCCTTGCCGGGCGAAATTTCACCAAATGTGGAACATCAAGTTCAACATGCTTCCAAGATTACAGGAGTAAGCATTGCGGCGGTTTCGGCTACCTATAATATGATACATCCGAATCCGCAGGTGCGCGCCAACGGGCTTCGCCAGCTCGGGGTAATTGCACGGTCTGCGCGTAACATGGGAATAAGTCTGGTCACATTATGCACTGGCACCCGCGACCCGACAGATCAATGGCGATACCACCCGGATAACACGAGCCCAACAGCATGGCGCGATCTGCTGGCGGAAATGCAAAAAGCAATCGTGATCGCTGAACATTTGGATATTGACCTTGGCATTGAGCCTGAGCTCACCAACGTGGTAAGCTCAGCGCGGCATGCACGGCAATTGATAGATGAATTGCAGTCGCCACGATTGAAAGTCATACTTGATCCAGCCAACCTCTTTGAAACCGCCAATGAAGCCAAGCGTCATGCGTTGATAGCCAATGCCATTGACTTGCTGGCTGACCATATTGCAGTGGCACATGCCAAGGACCGCGACGCCGGAGGGCATGTCGTTGCTGCTGGCAAAGGCGTAATCGACTTCCCGCATTTTATCTCATGCCTTGCAGCAGCCGGTTTCAAGGGTCCTGTTGTTGCGCACGGTTTGAGTGAAATTGAGGCTCCAGGAGTTGCCGCTTTTCTGAAGAGTTTGACATTGCCATGAGTTGGTATGAGCTTATCCGCAACGGCGTTAAACTGCGCGGCTTTGACGGAGGCCAAGGACCAAGCATCATTTTTCAACATGGTTTGGGCGGTGATGACGCGCAGGTGGCCGAAACATTCCCCATGTCAGGCTTCCACCGTCTCACACTTGAGTGCCGGGCGCATGGGCTTTCCCAGGCCGGCAATCCCCACAACTTCACAATTACAAAATTTACTGATGATGTTTTGGCCTTTGCTGACTCACGTAGCCTCAAAAGATTTGCAGTAGGTGGCATATCAATGGGAGCAGCTATCGCTATGCGCATGGCCGTGATTACACCAGAACGTGTTTCTGCCTTGATCCTTGCTCGTCCCGCATGGATGTGGGAACCAGCACCCTCTAATATGTACGTCTTCAAACTACTATCCGAATACCTGGCATCGGATGATAAGACAGGTTTTGAAGTATCCAGAATAGCAAAAGAATTTGCCGAGCTTGCGCCTGCCAACCATGCATCTTTACTCAGATTTTTTGACAGGGGCGACCAGGCCGTGACAGCAAAATTGCTTGCAGCTATTGCTGAAGACGGTCCTCGCATCACTAAGGCCGAAATCAATGCAATCCAAGTGCCCACACTCGTGATCGGCAACGCTATCGATCTCGTTCACCCGCTGTCACACGCAATTGCGCTGGCGCAAAACATTCCGAATGCAATATTTGTCGAGATCGCGCCAAAGGCTCTCGACAAAAGACAGCATCTGGTGGAATTACAAAATGCCGTTACAGCTTTCCTGCAACATCAAGGACTTTTTGAATGAACTCTTCTCCCCCCAAACCGCGTAACGGTTGGCTTGAAGCCCTCCCCGCAGACCGCCTGCTTGCCGAAATGTCACTTTGGTCTGCCGATCTGGGTAAACTGGAGGCCGATACACTGCGTGTCGAACTGGTCACCGATATATTTCACATAGATGTTGCCGACGGCCATTTCTCCCCCGCCTTCCTGTTTTTTCCCGATGTCGTAGCTAGGCTGCGGCGCATCACGCCAAAACCATTCCATGTTCACCTCATGGTCGCTGATGCAATATTGCTGGATCAGATTGCGCAATTTGTGGAAGCAGGTGCCGACATTATAAGCCTGCACGCCGAGAATAGAAATGCTGTTGAGGGTCTTGCCGCCATTAAACAGGCAGGCGTTCGGGCCGGCATTGTACTGCAACTCCACACACCAGTTGTGTCAGCTGAAAAATTCATCGGCGATATCGATATGCTTACACTTCTGGGCACCCGCATTGGCGTAAAAGGTCAGGGTCTTGATCCATTGGCTGAAGATCGGTTGCGCCAGGCACGTGCCCATGTTGCGGCCCGCGGCATGGAGCGCCGCATCATTGTTGCTGCAGATGGTGGTATCCGGGAAAACACCGTGCCAGGCCTCAGGGCAGCAGGAGCTGAAACCATAGTTATGGGCTCACTTGCTTTTGGTGCTGAAGATTTGGACGCACGCATGGCTTGGGTTCATGGCCTGAGAACTGCTGAGCAATGATACCACCACTGGTCTT
>JANMAE010000040.1:0-6510 GCA_031359445.1 Hyphomicrobiales bacterium
AACGGACTTAAAATCCGTTTTCCGTAAGGAAGTGCCGGTTCGAGTCCGGCCGCCCGCACCAATCTTCGCCCTCCGGGCTACCTACTGAAACTTGTACTGGGGCAACTGCTGATTTGAAGCACGCGACCTACGAATTTGAGAAATATCTAAAATCCCATTGTAATCGCGCCTTTGCAAACAAGAGATTGACGCGCCATTCGAACGCTGAGTGAGTTGCCGAGGTCTGATGCATGAGAATTCAAAACTCTAATAAGACGACCGATTTACGTGCGCACTCTCCCTGTCTTGAACTTGTCATATAAATCTGTAAATCTCGATATATGGAATCAGCTGAGGCAATTGATGTATTGGCAGCTCTCGCCCAAGAGACGCGGCTTCAAGCTTTCAAAATTCTGGTGCGACACGAGCCTGAAGGTGTTGCAGCTGGAGAACTTGCTCGCTTGGTCAATGTGCCCCAGAACACACTTTCTTCGCACCTTGCGATATTATCTCGCGCCTCATTGGTTAACAGTGAACGCCACAGCCGTTCCATTATCTATCACGCAAATCTAGAGGCCGTGCGCGGTCTCGTTCTGCATTTGCTCAATGACTGTTGCAATGGTCAACCAGAGCTCTGCACACCCTTGATCGCCGAGATTTCAGCTTCGCGTTTAAAAAGAGAGTGTTGTTGATGCCGCGCAATCCCTACAACGTTTTGTTCCTTTGCACTGGAAACACGGCGCGCTCAATTTTAGCAGAGGGCATTTTGCGCAACGAAGGAGCAGGGCAATTCCATGCCTATTCGGCTGGTAGCCATCCAAAGGGCAAGGTAAACCCCTTCGCTATCAAGACATTGGACGAATTTGGTTATCCAACCGGCGACTACCGTTCCAAAAACTGGGATGAATTCGCCAAGCCAAAAGCGCCTGTCATGGATTTCATCTTTACTGTTTGCGACAATGCCGCAGGAGAGACGTGTCCCATTTGGCCTGGCCATCCTATGACTGCACATTGGGGTGTCGAAGATCCCGCCCTCGTTGAAGGTACAGACATTGACAAGGAGCGTGCTTTTGCATCGGCTTTCAAGCAATTGAGAAACCGTATCACTATTTTCATCAGCCTACCCTTTGACAAATTGGATCAAATCTCGCTCAAGGGCAAGCTCCGCGACATCGGCCAGCGCTAAGAATATTTAAAGATCGAAATGCAACAGAGATTAAGCTTGTGGGCAATGCTTATCAGAAATCTTTAGCCGCCGAATTTATTGGAACCGCTATTCTTCTCGCTACGGTGATCGGTTCCGGGATAATGGGTGAGCAACTTGCAGGGGGCAATGTCGCAATCGCCTTGTTGGGGAACACCATTCCAACCGGCGCAATTCTATATGTGTTGATCACGGTGCTTGGACCGATATCCGGTGCGCATTTCAACCCTGCCGTCTCGTTGGCCATGTCATTGACGGGAAGAATGCGGTGGTCTCGTTTGGCTCCTTTCATCGTCTGCCAAGCGCTTGGCGCAATTGCTGGCGTATGGCTTGCCCACGCCATGTTTGATCTTACAATCCCCGAAGTTTCAATGAAACAACGGTGGGGGGTGGGCCAATGGATCGCCGAAGCAACGGCAACCTTCGGGCTACTGATCACAATCTTTGGCGGCATCCGCTATAATCTGAAAGCCATCCCCGCACTTGTTGGCCTTTATATTATAGCAGCCTATTGGTTTACCGCTTCGACTTCTTTTGCCAATCCTGCTGTGACTTTTGCGCGTCAATTCTCGAACACCTTTGCAGGTATAGCACCGATTTCTGTTTTGCCGTTCATCGCGGCGCAACTGGTTGGAATGTTGTTGGCTTTATCGGTGGCCTCGCGGCTTTTTGACGACGATGAGCAAGGATGAGAGATCGATGAACACTGTCATTTATCACAACCTTGAATGCGGAACGTCGCGCAACGTGTTGAGCATCATCAAGGCCGCAGGTTATGAACCAACGGTAATCGAATATCTTCAAACGGGATGGACTGAGCCGAAGCTCCTTGGTCTATTTGCGGCGGCTGGTTTCACGCCTCGCAGCGCTTTACGAGAAACCAAATCTCCAGTGCAAGAACCGGGACTTTTGGCTGATAAAGCTCTGACGGCCCAGTGAAGCGGTGCTCAATCTTCTTGATCGGCAGCCGAACGGTCCTCATTACAAAGAAGGTGGAACACTCCTGAGAAGTGGCTAACTTTTGGTCCTGCGATTTGGGTGTTGATTGTCTTTTGACATGCCGCGATCGGGTTTGAGTGGTATAACACGCATTGGTGTGCAGGGTCCGGGCGGCATTGGGCAAACGATCACTGTTCCACCCCAAATGATATCAATGCTATCTCCATTGGGCCAGACACGCCAATGACACTTTGCTGATCGCGAACAAAACTTGATCCAGGTGTTTGTATCATTGCCTTGTTGCATTGCAAGCGCTGGCAAGGGCAAACTGAGCAACGCTATGACAAAAAGTACTGCTGCATTTCGCATGACAATCGCCTCATCACATTCGTAATATAGCACACATTATCCTATTGAATTTGGCCGCTCGGGGCACCAACATTGCCATCACCATTGCTCTGGTGAGCTTCCGGTAAATGCTGTCCTCCGCCCTCGCCAATGTGGTTAAATCTGGAGGGAATTGTCCTTATGGCTGTACAAGGCCCATTCTTTTTCGGGCAGTCGATGGTTTTGCCACCAACAGTAATTGTGATGCCGTCGTTGTCCTTGCCCCAAACCATATGACAATTTGGATTCGCGTCGCAGAGTTTGATTGCCTGACTGGTGTCCGTTGCAAAAGCCGCGGAAGCACCACTGAAAATTCCGCCAGCGAAAGCCATTGCAGTCATGGTTTGAATAATCATTTTCATAGTTTTCTCCGATCAGTGTTTGTGCGTCGAAGAATAATTGTCACGGAGGGTGGCCGCTTCCCCCAATTGGGGGATGAGAACGGCATTCAATGTGGCGTTGCGTAACGCGCAAAAATCTTCACGAGATCAGCCTGACGCTTGCTCTCGGTCTTTTCGAAAAGACTGCCAAGATGGGTCTTCACGGTACTTTCGGCGATTCCAAGGGCCACAGCCACTTCTGGAACGCCCCCGACTTCGACAATGGCCAAGAGAATGCGTAGCTCCGTTGGCGTAAGCCTGAAGGCCTTGGCTATAAGTTCGGGTGGAAATACCATATCCAGGGCTACCTCACGCACAAACACCGCGGCAACTGCACGATAGGCCGCACCTGTTTGGCTTCGCGCTCCTGCAGTTAACGGCATGATATGGGCCACAAGGTGGCCGCCACCGGGATGTGTAAGCGCTATGGCAATGCCTTTGGTTCCTACCGCCCCATCGCCTTCCCCGGCAGCTGCAAATATCTCGTGAAGATGCTTATCCGCAAGCGCATCACTTGCGCCAAATCTGCCGTTGAGGGCGCGCAGCGGTGCGCCTGCCGCGAGCAGTGCAAGCCCGGAGGCATTGGCATGTACGATCCGGCCGGACGCATCCACCAAAAACATTCCCGCACTCAGGCTATCAATGGCTCCCGCGAAAGTTTCAGTCTCGGCTGTCTTGAGGTCGATCAGCCTGCCGATGAGAACCGAACGGCGAATATGTGGAACAACCAGCCGCATGCGTCGGCGCGCCTCTTCATCCACAACTCCATCACGTTCATGACGGAACACGCCAAACATTGCAGCGCTGGTCAGGTTTTTGTCCAGAACGGAAGCTACAAAATCAACCAGGCCTTGCGGCTTGGCCCATTCCAGGTAGAACCGCGACTGCACGAATTCCTCGTAAGGCACCATGTCGGTGGTGGATATTGGCTCGCCAATTTCGGCAAAAAACTGGGCCATGAAGGACGGATCATATTTGACATAATATTCAAAATAGGAATTGCTGTTTGCTTCGCCGATCTCACCGCTTTCGTAGGCCACAAAGCCCTTATGCCGGGTGATTTCCTTAGCAAAAATGGTAGCTGAGTAGCCCCCTACGAAATCAGCCGTCTGGCGCAGTACACCCGGCCATTTCTCATGGTCGAGTGCTGCATCATAGATGCCACCTATCAAGCCGGAGAGACGGTCCAATTCATCCATATGGCCGGAATGTCGCATACCCGCCCTAAGAGCGCAACTCGGGTTCGGGTGAAGCAGCCCGCGCCAAATTTTGTTAACCAATCCCTTTCAAACTTGCCGTGTTCATCCAACTCGTCTCTGCGGTGCCGGGCATCGATGCACCTTCGAAGAGCCATAACTGGACTGTATCACTCAAAAAAATCCCCCAGCCTTCCCCAACCATTAAGCATTCGCCTCTCAATTCCCCGCTCTCAATCGTAAATTAACACTTACCCTGCACGGTAACTTCCTTGACTTGCGTAAGGTGATGTGTGCGGGCGTTTTATAATTGGAAATTTGCGTTAACCATTGCCCTGCCGCTTGTGCTGGCCTCGGTTGCCGTATCCATTTTGACGTTTGATCTGATCGGCAGGGTTTCAACCGGCTCAAACATCGAGGATCATCAACGCACCCGCGAGATCGTGAGTTCGGCACTGGATGCGGTTCAACAGCAACTCGCCAACAATGTCGCCGATAATGCTTATTGGGACGATGCTGCCCGCAACCTCTATGGAGAGGTCAACGAAGATTGGGTTTCCCAAACCTGGCGTGATTCAAGTGAAGGGGGCGTGATATATGATTTTGCGTTGGTTGTTGATCGTGGCTTGCCAGAAGCTGTCACGGGATACCGCAAGGGCATGGCTTTCAAGCCCGTCACAACGGACTATTTTTCCGGCAAACTTGATCTGCTTCTTGACCGTCTGCCCCAGGATTTCGCAGCCCCCGCAACTAAATCTGCAATCATCAATACCAAAGATGGTTTGGCAGTGGTTGCAGCATCGCCAATCCTATCCACCTCAGCGGATGTGGTTATCGACGCGGCAAAACCCCGATTCCTTGTCTTCGTGAAATTTCTGACGCCGGAATATGTGAAAAGCATTGGCAGTCAATATGTTCTTCAAGACTTGAAGCTCTCCCTTCCCGGAACATTGGAAGACGATAGCGAAGCAATGTATGATTGGCAGGGCGTGGCCTTCGCCAACGCGCAATGGGCCGACCGCAGGCCCGGCGATGCGGCGCGTGCCGCCGTGACCAGGAAAGCAGCATTGACGCTAGGTTTCATGGCCTTGGTCATGTTCGGTGTGGGCTTTTTGTGCTGGCGTTTGATCAGGGCCATTGCGCAACGCGAACAGGAGGCCCGCAATGAAGCGCTGCATGACACATTGACGGGGCTTTCCAATCGGGCAGCCCTGCATGAGGAAATCGAGCGTCTGTCAAAATTGCCAGGCACCACGGCTTTTGTTGCCTTTGCCGATCTTGATGGCTTCAAGGAAGTCAATGATACCTATGATCATGCAACAGGCGATTGGCTGATCAGGGTCGTGGCGGAAGGCCTCAGGCATCTCACCAAAAACCAGGGGATGGTGTGTCGATTGGGCGGTGATGAGTTTGTCGTGCTCTTTACAGGAAAGGATGCTGAGAAGCAGTCTTGTCAATTCGCACGGCATTTCATCGAGTTTCTAAGGGTGCCGTTCGACTTGGAAGGCCGTCAGGCATCCGTGGGCGTGAGCATCGGCATCGCCGGCTGGAGCGATGCTGCCCTTGAATCGCATGAGCTTATGCGTCGCGCCGACATCGCCATGTACAAGGCCAAGACCACCGGCAAGAACCGCTACTGCGTTTATTTGCCAAGTTTCGATTCCGAGCGGGTTGAAAATCTTGATATCGCGCAGGAACTGCGTGAGATCATTGCAACGCGCACGCTTGATGTGGCCTATCAGCCCGTTGTCGACGCTAGTACGCGCCAGATCGTCAGCGTCGAAGCCCTTGCGCGCTGGCCCCTGACATCGCCACGCAAGATCACGCCAGACCGCTTTATTCGTGTGGCCGAAACCTGCGGGTTGATTGATGATCTGGGTGATTTGATCCTGGCCAAAGCCTGTGCGGATGCCAGCCGTTGGCCCAAATTGCGGCTTGCAGTGAATGTCTCGACCGTGCAGCTCAAGAACCCGAAATTTGTACAACGAACATTGGGCACCATTGCCGCCAGCGGCATTGATCCCGCCCGAATAGAAATTGAAATTACCGAAACGACGCTGATGGATGATGTTCCAAAAGCCCAGGAGATTTTTGCAGCGCTGCGTGCGGCAGGTCTGCGCATCGCCCTGGATGATTTCGGCACCGGCTATTCCAGCATCGGATATTTGCGGCAATTCAAATTTGACCGCATCAAGATTGACCGCTCGCTGGTGGATCAGGTGATATCCGGTTCCGCAGAACAGCATATCGTGCAAGGCACCATGTTGATGGCCGCCGGACTGACGGCAGCGGTAACGGCTGAAGGCGTTGAACATGAAGAGCAGATCAATGTCCTGCGCCTGACGGGATGTCACGAACTGCAAGGCTTTCTATTCTACAAACCAATGCCCGCTGCCGAAATTTCCACCATCCTGGACGCAGCGCC
>JANMAE010000044.1:0-27710 GCA_031359445.1 Hyphomicrobiales bacterium
ACCCGCTAATTACGAATGCGGTGCTCTACCAACTGAGCTAAAGCGGCAACGTTGGTGCGGGTCTCGGGATAGACGGTTTTGGTTAATGATTCAACCATCTGTTACAAGAGAATTTCTGGGTCGGTCGAAATCCAGGCCAGGGTCGTCTGGCGGGCGGGGGAGTTCGGCCATTTTGGGGGTTTCGATTTTCGGCGGGGCTTCGATGGCCATGGGCTTCGCAATGGCGCTGTGGGGTTTCTGCTCGGGCAGCATCTCAAAGGGAACTTTCCACTGGCAGGGCACGATTTCACCCGACACGGGTGACACCGGCACCCAGCGGTGCGAGGCCACGCCGTCGGATACCCACATGGGATCGCGCGGCGCGCGCAAGGCGCGTGACAGCCATTGCCGCGTGGCGCCCTTGTCGCCTGCGGCCTCCTCGATATCGGCCATCAGGGCGCAGATCCTGGCTTGCGGATGGTCTTCGAGGTAAGGCTCCAGCGTCTTGCGCGCCACGTCCCAGCGGCCAGCGGCCACGGCTGCACGTGCCAGTGCATAATCGCCCGAAAGAGAATTGGCCGTGCTCCGTACAAGATCGCGCACGCGTTCGAAGCGCGTTTCCGGACCATCGCCCGGCTTCACATGCGCCATGACCTCAGCCAGATCGGGGTGCGGTGCCTGCTCCCATGTGGCGCGGATGATCTTTGCGGCCTTGCGCGGATTGCCCTGGCTTGCATAAATGCGCGCGGCCACAAGGCCTGCAGGCACGAGGCTCACATCGAGCTTGTGGGCGCGGAGTGCCAAGCTGAGTGCTGTAGCAGGGTCGCGCTCTTCCAGGGCCAGGGCATGGGCTGCCAGAAGGGCTGCCTGTTTCTGGTTGCCTTCATCTCCGGGCATCAGGCCTGATTTCACCTGTTGCTGCACGGTCACGGCGGCATTGGACCAATCCTTGCGAAGGCATTGCAACTGCAGCACGGCGGACGAGGCCCAGGCAAGGCGGGGATTGAGTTGGAGTGCACGTTCAGCATAGCCCATGGCTGTTGCAACATCGCCGGCCTGGCGCGCTTCTGAAAACAGTCCGCGCAGGCCCAAAGCTTCGGTCTCGCGAGACTTTGTCATTTCCTGAAAAATGCGTTTGACGGCTGGTCTGTCGCCCTTGAGCTGGGCCGCCTGGGCTGCCAGCACATTGACCAGGGGTTCATCGGCCAGGGCATTTCCGGCAATGCTTGCATGTTTGGCCGCTGAAATCGCATCGCCCGCACCTGCCGCAATGATGCCGCGCGACAGGGATTCATAGCCTTTGCGGTTCTTGCGCCCGCGCAAATAGCGGCGCGCGGCCACCGGGGTCCGCCAAATCCTGCGCAGCAGATTCCACGCAAACCACAGGGCTGCCATGATGGCCGCCAGCAGCGCTACTGCCACCACGAAAGCCATCTGGATTTCGCGGCCCATCCATTGGATGGTCACGGTTCCGGGGCGGTCGGCCAGCCAGGTGAAGAAAAGTGCGAGAAGAACGAGAAGCGAAAAACGCCACAGCAATTTGATCATGGTGCAGCGCCCACACTTGTGATCTGGCGGGTGACGGCGAGGCTTGTGTCTTCCACCGTGGCTTCCAGCTGGATGCGACTTGCCGCGCGGTCGCGCCAGCGCATGAGGGCTTCAGGCTTCACGCCTTCGGCACGGTCGATCTTCTCGATGGCTTGGGCCAGATCGCCGCTTTCGGCAAGTGCCACGCATTGGGCAGCCAAGCCCTGCCAATCGGCCTCGCCAATATTGCGAATGGTTACAAGTCCCTTCATCATGTTCCAGAAGCTATCGACATAGCCGCCGTCGCTCGTGGTTTCGGTGGCAGCTTTCGGCAAGAGGGGAATGAGTTCACTCAGTTCCTTCGCAAGGCCTTGGGGCGTGGGAAGTCCCTCATCGGCATAAGGCGCCAGCTTGTCGAGGCCTGCGGCTGCCGGCACCATGCGGGAAATGCGGTCGTATTCCGCGCGATAGCTCACACCCGCTGCAATTTTCGCCTTGAGATCGGAAAGGGCTTGCGTGAGGTTTGTGGAAACTTCGCTCTGGCCTCCCGCCGAAGGTGAGGCCTTGAGGCTTGCCACATCTTTTTCCACCGCATCCAGGCGCTGGGCAAGGCTTGCGAGTGCGCTGGAATCAGCACCTGTCGTTGTGGTAGTTGAAGTAGGGCTTGTTGCAGGGGGCAGGGTCTTGAGCTTGTCGATCTCGGCGCGAAGTGCTGTGGCTATGCTTTCAACAGTCGCCAGGCGCGCTTCAAGACTTAAGCCCAAGTCAGCGGATTTCTGTGACGTTGCGTTGACCGTCGATGACAGGGTGTCAATATCGGTTTTCATCTGGCTGGTTGCTGCCGCGACTGCTGTCACTTGTTCACCCAAGGTCTTGTTCTGGGCCTGCAGGCCCGCAATGCTGTTTTCTGCTGAAACCATCTGGTTGCTGGGGAAATAGGACGACAATACATCCCGGTACAACCAACCGCCGAGCACGGCCCCTGCTATTATGGCGAGCGCCAGCCAGCTTGCATGGAAACGGTTCTTTCTGGGCGCAGGAGGCGGAGGTGGAAGCGGCGCTGCATCAGCGGCAGGATCATCTTCAACCGTTATATCCTCGGCATTCAGGTCAATCACCTGCGGTTTGACGGCAGGATCAGGGGTTTCACTTGTCATGGGATATGGCCTAACTGCTTCGCGGGGTTCGATCAAGAAGGGTCAGCATCGCAGCCTCATCAGGCGTTTTTGCGACATGGGTTTGCCAATCCTTTGGGAGTATTTGTGCCACATTGGCTGAAAGGCAGAAATAGATGGGACGTGCAGCCATTCCCAGCAGTTGTGCGTGGGTGACGAGCTCAAGCCAGATGCGCGCGGTGCGCGGCGAATAGAGCAGCACGCCATCGGCGTGGCCCAGGGCATCCGCGAGATCGGCATGCGTTTCGGCAACCGCCTCATACAGCACGTGTTTTTCCACCGTGAACCCTGCGGCTTGCAGCAGTTTCTGCAGGTCGGCGGAAACTTCAGCCCCTGCGAGATAGAGTATGGGACCGTGAGCCGGATCAAAATTTCCCCTGATATAGGCCACCATGCCATGAACGTCGCCGCCACGGGCTTCCGCCTTTGCAAATCCCGTAGCATGGGCTGCCGCCAGCGATTGCGGGCCAACGGTGAGCACGCGGGTTTGCTTGATATGGTGGGGAAGTCTGGGATAGGTAAAGGCATTGGCACTGGTGGCGCAAACGAGCTGGTAAGCCTCAGAGGAGATGTTCACACTTTCGAGGTGAACAATGCGAAGAAGCGGCAGGCAGTCCACCTCGTGGCCCATCACTTTCAGCTTATCGCTAAGCAACTTCGCGTCCGCTTCGGGCCTGGTCACCAGCAATCGCATCAGAATGCTATCAATGCGCCGCCACGCGCTTTCACTTCGGCACCTGCGTCTCTTCCCATCTCAGCGGCATCGCCTATGCTTCCCACACGTGTGGTTTCAAAGCAGTGCACACCGTCCAAGGTGAGCGCATGGCCACGAAAATTCAGCCGGTCGCCGGTCAGTGTCGCATGGCCCGCCAGGGGTGTGCGGCACGAACCGTCAAGTGCCTGCAGGAAGGCGCGTTCGCAGGCAATGGCTGTCGCACTTTCGCTGTGATTGATTTTTGCCAGAAGCGCGCGCGTTACGTCATCGTCTTCGCGGATTTCTATGCCGATGGCGCCCTGGGCAATGGCGGGCAGCATCAGGTCCACCGGCATGGCCATGGTAATCTTGTCAGCCAGCCCTAGGCGGTTCAGTCCGGCGCAGGCGAGAAATGTTGCATCGGCCACGCCTTCTGAGAGCTTGCGCAGCCTGGTCTGCACATTGCCGCGGAACTGCACCGATGTGAGGTCGGGGCGCAGGCGCAAGACCTGAGCCGTACGGCGCACCGATGAGGAACCCAGCACGGCACCTTGTTGCAAGTCATCCAGCGATGCGGCGGTGAGGCTCAAGAAAGCATCCCGTGCGTCTTCCCTGGGCAGGATCGCGGCAATGATGAGGCCTGGCGGCAAAACCGCAGGCATGTCCTTCATGGAATGCACGGCCAAATGAATTTGGCCTGCCATCAATGCGTCTTCGATTTCCTTGGTGAAAAGTCCCTTGCCGCCGATTTCAGCCAGGGGACGGTCCTTCACCTGGTCACCCGTGGTGGAAATTGCGATGATTTCGATGTCCGCTGCATCCATGCCGTGGGCAGCCACAAGCCTGTCGCGGGTTTCATGGGCCTGGGCAAGGGCTAAGGGCGAACCCCTGGTTCCGATTTTGATACGCGGCATTTGCAAGTGGTGTCCGGTGGATACTAGAGCGGGCCCCTCATAGCCGCAAATTTACGAGACGTCACCCATTACCCATGGCCGGTAGTGGGTCAGTCTGAAATCTTGCACTGTTGACTATTCTGGAAATCTTACTCCAATCATGCCAAATTAACACCATGGATAAAAAACCTAAACGCCCGCGTGATGTTTCTCAGCTTGGTAAGATGATGGTCGATATGTCCACCATGGATGAGAATGAACTTGCGGCGTTACGTGCAAAACTCAAGCTTCAGGAGCAAAAGGCGGGGGCGGCTCTAAGGGAAGAACAAGCTGCGAAGCGGAAGCGCCGATAGACAGCTTTCTGATTTGCGCCTCAGCCAAGGCATATGGATCATCAACCTTTCTATCTGATCGCGTCTTTTGTCTGATTTCTTTGAGCGCGCTCCCTGCTCTGTAAGCTCGTCCTCTGCCATCACCTATCGGGTCAAGCAGCCCGAGTTCAGAGATTTTCTTTAAGTCACGCGAAGCAACATACTCGGTAATACCAGAGTCAGAGCGATACCTTGTATTTGTGATTGTTAACCCAATGCAAGCGTCAAAAAGAGGCATTTCACATCGGTCATTGAGTTTGTGATCAAGTACCAACTTATGAACTTTGTCGTAGATTTCAGAATATTCTTGATGTCTCCGAATTAGGCGTTGCGCCTGCTGATAATGAGCTTTCAGACAGAACCTAATCCATGGCAGCGAGTTATTTTGTGGTGACCATTTCCCCTGCCCAATTTCGGCAAGTATTTTGTAGTAATCTTGTGTGTTTTCTCCCAACCATTCTTCGATACTGCAAAGGATTGGGTCTGTCATTCCTGCGCGAGCAATTACAAGAGACTGCAGAGCCCGCGCCATTCTTCCATTGCCGTCTTTGAATGGATGAATCATTGTCAAATTTAGATGAGCCATTGCACCTTGAAGCGGTGCCCAGACAATTTCGGTTGTTTTTAGGCTCTCCACTAATTCTTCAATGAGGTCATTGACTATCTCAGGAGGTGGCCCTTCATAAACTGTCTCTGCGGTTTGCTGGTTAACAACGAATATTGACCCAGTTCTCCATTTGCCCGGGTTTTTCTCCATTTCATGCCCGATGATCATGAAGTGGAGGCTCTTTAAAAACTGCTTGCTAAACTCAAAATGAGGGTCACTGGACGCTTGTAGGATGTACGTCAGCGCATCTCTGTATCCCTTGGTGGCAAGCCATGTATCTGTGTACTCTGACGGAGGCTCATTCTGAATAGCCGCTACGGCCTGATCCATCGTCGCATGATACCCTTCAATACTATTTGATCCTCGAATTGCCCGCGCCATTGCACTTCGCCGCAATGATCCAACCCATCTCCTTGGTTGCCCTAACATATTGTTTTGAAGGATTTTTTGCTGAGCCAAAATGATCTCAAGGACCTTTTGGTCAATAATTTCAGGCGATGGCAAGGTGTAAATCATAGAAGGTTAATAGGTTGAACCTTGCATAAACGCAAGATTAATATGCTGAAAACGCAAATTAAATCCATGATCCCATGCATGAAAGCACTTTATTACAAGGTAGGGTCCCAAATCTTGCATCTGTGGAGTAATTCCACCCGCTCTGTGACGCGGTTGGAGTGGACCAGCCAAAACACTGTGCTCACGTTGCTTGTTGATGCTGGTAAGGCCTGCATGACCTTCCACGATGCCAATGTGCGTAATGTGAAAGCCAAGCGTGTTCAGGTTGATGAAATCTGGTCGTTTACCTATGCCAAGCAAAAGAACGTAGTTGCTGTCAAAGCTGCATCCGATGGCGCGGGTGACACTTGGATTCGGACTGCCATTGATGCCGAAAGTAAAATGATCTTGTCCTATTTTGTGGCCGCGATGGCGAAAGCGCCACGTGGTTTGTTGATGATCTAAGAAGCCGCCTAGCCAATCGGGTTCAACTTACCAGTGATGGACACAAGGCATATCTTGAAGCTGTAGAAGGTGCTTTTGGCGGCGATGTGGAATATGCAATCCTGCACAAGGTCTATGGTTCTTCCCCTAAGAGCATGAAAAACAAGTATAGCCCTGCTGAATGCATTGGAACCAAAACGCACCGTATCGAAGGCGACCCTGACTTGGAGCATGTTTCGACAAATTATGTTGAACACTCAAATCTCACAATGAGAATGCCCATGCGCCGCTTTACCCGGCTCATTAATGGCTTTTCTAAGAAGGTTGAAAACCATGCTTATGCCGTTGCGATGCAAATGATGTATTACAACTTCGTGCGCCTTCATTCTAAGCTTCGCATGTCGCCAGCAATGGCTGCTGGTGTATCTGAGAAGCTTTGGGAGATTGGCGACATTGTTTCGCTTGTCAAAGCAGAAGAAGCCAAGATTGACCGGACACGTGGAAACTATAAAAAGAAAATTTCAAACTGACCCATTACCCATGAAGCATATCCTCGGCATTGAAACATCCTGTGATGAAACCGCCGCCGCCGTCGTTTCGCGGAGTATGGGCGGGGTGGGCAGGATTCTGAGCAATGTGGTGCTGTCGCAGACGGCGTCGCACGCGCCTTATGGCGGCGTTGTTCCGGAAATTGCCGCACGCGTTCATATTTCGCATCTTGATCGGCTGGTGGCGCAGGCCATGGCAGAGGCGGGCCTCACCTATGCCGAGCTGGATGGCGTGGCCGCAACCGCAGGGCCCGGCCTTCTGGGCGGTGTGATCATCGGCCTCACCACAGCCAAGGCCATTGCCATGGCGCATGGTTTGCCACTGCTTGCCGTCAATCATCTGGAAGGCCATGCATTGACGCCACGCCTCCTGGGAGCTTGCGCGTTTCCCTATCTCCTGCTGCTCATTTCCGGTGGGCACACGCAGTTCCAACTGGTGGAAGGCGTGGGGCACTACCGCCGCATCGGCACCACCATTGATGATGCCTTGGGCGAGGCCTTTGACAAGGTGGCAAAGCTTTTGGGGCTTGGCTATCCCGGTGGGCCGTTGGTTGAGCGCGCGGCAAAAACCGGCAATGGTTTGCGCTTTGAGTTCCCGCGTCCCTTGAAAGGGCGCAATGACTGCAATTTTTCTTTCTCCGGGCTGAAAACCGCAGTGCGCGAGGCCGTGCACAAGCTGGGCGCGCTCAGCCCACAGGACGTCTCAGATGTCTGCGCCAGTTTCGAGACGGCGGTGGCAGACACGCTGGCGGATCGCCTCAAGATGGCGTTTGCCGCATTCCGCCAATCGCATCCCGCAGTCATTTCGCCCCTGCTCATTGTGGCGGGAGGTGTTGCCGCCAACGCCACTTTGAAATCCGTCTTTGCCCGCACCGCGTCTGACCATGGTTTTACCCTCATCATTCCACCCGTTCATCTGTGTACGGATAATGCCGCGATGATTGCCTGGGCTGGTGCGGAAAGGCTGGCATTGGGGCTCACCGATGATTTGGCTGTGGCGGCGCGGGCGCGCTGGCCGCTGGATGAGGCATCTGCGCCCGTCTATGGTTCCGGCAAACTCGGAGTGAAGGTTTGACGCGGCGCGTGGTTGTGGCAGGCGCTGGCGCCTGGGGGCAGGCGCTTGCTTATGTGGCGGAATCTGCTGGCCATGATGTCAGCCTGTGGTCGCGTGACCGGCCCGTTCTTCCTTCCTGTGACGTCATCATTCTCGCGGTTCCCGCGCAGGCCATACGCAGCGTGGTTTTGGCCCTGGCGCCTGCGCCTTCCACGCCGCTTATCATCAGCGCCAAGGGGATTGAACAGCACTCCGCCAAATTCCTGCATGAGGTTATAGGCGAGTCTGCGCCCTTGTCTCCGGTCTTGGTGCTGTCGGGGCCGAGCTTTGCTGCCGATGTCATGCGCGGGCTGCCCACGGCAGTGACGTTAGCTGCGGCCTCGCTTGCGGTGGCCTCCGCCTGGGCTGCGGAACTCACGCTGGCAAATTTCAGGGTCTATGCTTCCGATGATGTGCTCGGCGTTGAAATCGGCGGCGCGCTCAAGAATGTGCTGGCCATTGCCTGTGGCATTTCCGATGGAAGGCGCTTGGGCGACAGTGCGCGTGCCGCACTCACCACGCGCGGCTTTGCCGAGCTCATGCGTTTTGGAAAAAAGCTCGGTGCGAGGCCTGAAACCCTCACAGGCCTTGCCGGCCTTGGCGACCTGCTGCTCACCTGTTCCAGTCCGCAATCGCGCAATTATTCCTTTGGCCTTGCGGTGGGCGCAGGAAAATCCGTTGTTGAGGCGATGGCTTCGTCGCGTGGCGTGGTGGAAGGGGTGGCTACCGCGCGCGTGGCCCAGGCCCTTGCGAAGCGCTACGATGTTGATATGCCCATTGTTGCGGCGGTGTCTGCCATCATTGACGAGGGCAGCGATCCCGCTTCCGAAATTGCGCGGTTGCTGGCCCGGCCCGTGCGTGAAGAAATCAGATAGGAGAGCCCATGCTATTTGCGTTGCTGTGTACCGACAAGCCCGACAGCCTTGACCTGCGCCTGCATTCGCGGCCAGCCCATGTCGCATTCCTCAATGGGCTGGGCGACAGCCTGAAGCTTGCTGGCCCCTTCACCGATGATGCGGGCCAGCCCACCGGCAGCCTGGTCATCATCGACGCTGAAAACCGCAGTGCCGCGCAGGCCATTGCCGCGCGTGACCCCTATGCCATCGCCGGGCTTTTTTCCTCCGTGGAGATTCGCGCGTGGAAATGGGCCATCAAGAATCCGGAGGCCGCGTGATGGCCTATTGGCTGTTCAAGTCCGAACCTTCGGTGTGGTCATGGGAGATGCAGAAGGCCAAGGGCCGCGAGGGTGAGGAATGGACCGGGGTGCGCAACTACCAGGCGCGCAACAACATGCGGCTGATGAAGCTGGGCGACAAGGGCTTCTTCTATCATTCCAACGAGGACCGCGCCATTGTGGGCATCGTCGAGGTGTGTGAGCTCGCGCACAAGGATTCCACCGCTGATGTGGATACCTGGGACTGCGTGGATATCCGCGCGCTCATCGATGTGCCAAAGCCAGTAACACTTGACTATATCAAGACAGATGACCGTTTGCGTGACATGGTGCTGGTCAAGAATTCGCGGCTTTCGGTGCAGCCCGTCACCACCGAGGAATGGAAAACCCTGTGCGATCTGGGAGGCGTCAAAACCCCACCGCGCCTGACGTGAACCGGGAAGCGTTCATTCGCGAGAACACCACGATATTGTGCCCGCCGCTGGTGCCGGAAGTAAAATTGCATCTCGCACATGAGGCGGTGCCGCTTTGGCAGAAAACCGAAGACGAGCTTGGCGAACTGGGCCTGCCGCCGCCGTTCTGGGCCTTTGCCTGGGCGGGCGGGCAGGCGCTGGCACGCTATGTGCTCGACAATCCCCACATCACGGCCTCGCAAAATATCTTGGACCTCGCCACAGGCTCGGGCCTTGTCGGCATTGCGGCCGCGCAGGCCGGCGCTACTGTGATGGCAGCAGATATCGATCGCTTTGCCACAACGGCTGCCTCGATGAATGCCGACCTTAATGGTGTGATACTCGACATCCGCAGTGAAGACCTGCTGCTGCAAGCGCCGCCTGACATCCGCGTCATTCTGGTGGGTGACCTGTTCTATGAGAAAACTCTGGCCACGCGCGTTCTGGCTTGGCTCCGCCTGGCGCAGCAGAATGGCACGCTTGTCCTGATCGGTGATCCCGGCCGCAGTTACCTGCCACAGGCGCAGCTGGAAAAACTTGCCGAATATAACGTGCCAGTCACGCGTGACCTCGAAGACGCCGAAATCAAACGGACGGCTGTGTGGCAACTACGGGCTTGACGGCGGCACCGGAATTATTCAGCCACAGCGCCAGCATCAGAATAACCAGCGACAGCCACAGCCATGGGTCTGAGGTGCCGCCATAGATCATGGTGCCAAACACCACCGCTGCCGGTGTTGAAATATAGACGGCCTGTATGGTGTAGACCGCACCCTTGTCGCGGATCAGCGTGAAGAAGGCGATGCGCTCGACAATCCACATGAGGCCTGCCACCAGCACCGTCCAATAGGCAAACAGCGATGGCGTGGCAGCAGCCCAAGGCGCTTCAAAATATAGCATGAAGGGCAGGACCACGAGGGATGACCAGAAGCTTTCGGAAATGCCCACCGAAAATATGTCGGCATCTTTGGGCCAGTGGCGCGCCGCAAACCAGTTATAGGCGGTGTAGAGAATAGGCGTGTTGAAGGCCAGTATCGTCCACCAGGAGATATGGCCAGACAGCATGCCGTCACGGGAGAGTATGAGGATGACACTCGACAGAAATCCAGCCGCCACTGCTGCAAGCCTTCGCGGTACGGCGTTTTCCTTGCCGGTGAGCAGGGCTATCGTGTAGTTGAAGAAAGGCGAGGTGGAAATGATGATGGCCATTTCGGCTGGCGGCAGATGGCGGATGATGTAGAGACCTGAGGCAAAGGGCACATTCATCAGCACCGCGCACACCAGTCCGAACAGCACAATCTCCCGGTTCAGCTGCAATTTCGTCTTCGAAATCCACGCCGCCACCATGAGGCCCAGCCCCACGCCCAATCCGGTATAGGCAATGACGTGGCTGGGCGGCACGTGCAGCAGCGACATTTCCTTGTAGAGCGACTGGGACAGGCCCCAGAACAGGCCGAGGAAAATGAAATACAGGAAATGGCGCGAAACAATCATGGCGGGGCGATTTGGCACTTGCTAAGGCTTTTGTCACCTTGATAGTCTCGAATGCCTGCCGCTACACTGGGGCATAACTCAGGGGAAACAAACCATGTCCGAGAAAATCTATCCCGTTCCCGCCGCCTGGAAGAAGCGCGCGTGGATCGACAAGGCAGGCTATGAGAAAATGTATGCGGAGTCGGTTGCCTCTCCCGACAAATTCTGGGGACGCCACGCCAAGCGGCTGGATTGGTTCAAAGCTCCCAAAAAGATCAAGAACACATCCTTCGCCCATGACAATGTCTCCATCAAATGGTTCGAGGATGGCGTTCTCAATGTCTCGGTGAATTGCATTGACCGGCATTTGAAGAAGCGGGCCAACCAGACCGCGATCATCTGGGAAGGCGACAACCCTTATGACGACAAGAAGATCACTTACGCGGAACTCCACGCCCAGGTCTGCCGCATGGCCAATGTGATGAAGGCCCATGGCGTGAAAAAGGGCGACCGTGTCACGCTTTACATGCCGATGATCCCGGAAGCAGCTTACGCCATGCTCGCCTGCACGCGCATTGGTGCTGTGCATTCCATCGTGTTTGGCGGCTTCTCGCCAGACAGTCTTGCAGGCCGCATCAATGACTGCCGGTCGAAATTCATCATCACGGCGGATGAAGGAATTCGGGCCGGCAAGAAGATACCGCTCAAGGTCAACACCGATGAAGCGCTGAAGAAATGCTCAGGCGGCGAAAAGGTGCTGGTCGTGCGCCGCACTGGCGGCAGCGTTCCTTTCGATGCTTCCCGTGACCTGTGGTATCACGAGGAAGCCCGCAAAGTTTCCGCCGACTGCAAGCCGGAAAAAATGAAGGCGGAAGACCCGCTGTTCATTCTCTATACGTCCGGCTCCACCGGCAAGCCCAAGGGCGTGCTGCACACCACCGCGGGCTATCTGCTCTATGCCGCCATGACGCATCAATATGTCTTTGATTATCACGATGGCGACATCTACTGGTGCACGGCGGATGTGGGCTGGGTCACCGGGCACAGCTATATCGTCTATGGCCCGCTCGCCAATGGCGCCACCACGCTCATGTTCGAGGGCGTGCCGAATTATCCCACGAATTCCCGCTTCTGGGAGGTGATCGACAAGCATCAGGTCAATATTTTCTATACAGCCCCCACAGCCATCCGTGCACTGATGAGTGCGGGCGAGGCGCCGGTCAAGAAAACCTCGCGCAAGTCCTTGCGGCTCCTGGGCTCGGTGGGCGAGCCCATCAATCCCGAGGCCTGGGAATGGTATCACCGCGTGGTAGGCGATGGACGCTGCCCCATCGTCGATACCTGGTGGCAAACCGAAACCGGCGGCATTCTGATCACGCCGTTGCCAGGGGCCACCAAGCTCAAGCCAGGTTCGGCCACGCTCCCCTTCTTCGGCTGCCAGCCTGCACTGGTGGATGACAAGGGCGCATTCATGGAAGGCGAAGCCTCCGGCAATCTGGTGATCAAGGATTCCTGGCCAGGCCAGATGCGCAGCGTCTATGGCGACCATGAGCGTTTTGTTGCGACCTATTTCTCCGCCTACAAGGATCTCTACTTCACTGGCGACGGCTGCCGCCGCGATGCCGATGGCTATTACTGGATCACGGGGCGCGTGGATGACGTGATCAATGTGTCGGGCCACAGGCTGGGCACGGCGGAAGTGGAATCCGCCTTGGTCAGTCACACGCAGGTGTCGGAGGCTGCCGTAGTGGGCTATCCGCACGACATCAAGGGGCAGGGCATCTATTGCTATGTGACGCTGATGGTAGGCGAAACCGGCAGCGATGATTTGCGCAAGGAACTGGTGGCCCATGTGCGGAAGGAAATCGGTCCCCTGGCCACACCCGACAAAATCCAGTTCGCCCCCGGCCTCCCCAAAACCCGCTCCGGCAAAATCATGCGCCGCATCCTCCGCAAAATCGCCGAGGATGATTTCGGAGCGCTCGGCGACACCTCCACGCTGGCTGATCCCACCGTGGTGGATGACCTGGTGGCAAACCGGCAGAACCGGAAGGATTAGGCGGGGCGGGAATTGCGCGAGGAGATTTTTCCAGCCGTTTATATTCTTGCAAGCGGCAGGAATGGCACGCTCTATATTGGTGTGACAGGAAATTTATGCGCGCGCGTGGCCCGGCACAAGAACAGGGATGTTGCTGGCTTCACCAAGAGCCATGACGTGAAACTTCTGGTATGGCTACAAAATTTTCCTACAATGGAAGACGCCATCAAACGTGAGAAGCAACTCAAGGAATGGCGGCGGCAATGGAAAGTGAATTTAATCGAGGCGACCAATCCCTTGTGGCTTGATTTATATGCTGAGATATGTGGAAAATATATCGAATAGCCCTTCAATTTTCAAATCTTCCGTACCCGCCCCAATATTCGTCATCCCGGCGAAGGCCGGGACCCAATTTTCCGCGTGATGACTCTCACAGTTTTCGGTCGGACGCACGGATGGTTGGGTCCCGTCCTACGACGGGATGACGATAATTTTTAAGTGCGGAGTGTGAGAAGGTGGAAAATATACGGTGCCGATGCTCTGTCCACCAATCCTCCGTACACGCCCCCCTTCTCCGTCATCCCGGCGAAGGCCGGGACCCAATTTTCCGCGTGATGATTCTCACATTTTTCGGTCGGACGCACGGATGGTTTGGTCCCGATTTTCATCGAGATGACGAAAGTTTTTGAGTTCGGAGTGTGAGAATATGTGTTGCAGATGTTCCGTTCATAATCCTGCGTACACACCCCAATATTCGTCATCCCGACGAAAGTTTTTGAGTGCGGTGTGGGAGAATATGTATTGCAGATGCTCTGTTCCGAATCCTCCGTACACTCCCCCATATTCGTCATCCCGACGAAAGTCGGGACCCAATTTTCCGCGTGATGACTCTTACAGTTTTCGGTCGGACGCACGGATAGTCGGGTCCCGATTTTCATCGAGATGACGATGATTTTTTGAGTGCGGAATGCTACACCTTAAATCCTCACGTCTCCCGCACCATGTTCAGGGGTGCGTGGAATTCGGCTTGGAAGCCTGCGGGTGGGTAGGTGAGTTTTACGTCCCTGGTTCCGGCAAGGCCCAGGCTGATCAGTTTGGAGCCGAAGCCTTTGCGTGAGGGTTCGGTGATGGTGGGGCCGCCGGTTTCTTTCCAGGTGAGCGACATGATGTCTCCGTCGGGCGCGGAGTTCAGGGTCCAGGCTATGGAAACGCGGCCGGTCTTGTTGGAAAGCGCCCCATATTTCACGGCATTGGTGGCAAGCTCATGCAGGAGAAGCGAGAGCGAGAGGGCGGCTTTGGGTCCGAGCTCAATATCGGCTCCGCGCACGTCCACGCGGTCAGGTTCGGCATGCAGCGCCATCACGGCACTGACCAGCGCGCGGATGCGGCCTGCGGCCCAATCCTGCCTGAGCAGAATGTCGTGGGCAGCACTCAGGGCAGCAATGCGCTGTTCGAAGGCCTGCACGGCCTCGCGGTCGGAAATGCCCTTGAGGGTCTGGTTGGCAATGCCCTGCACCATGGCCAGCGTGTTCTTCATGCGGTGGCTCAATTCTGCATTCAGCACCTGCTGGCGCTCTTCGGCCTCAAGGCGGGCGAAGACGGCGCGGGCCCTGTCGCCCACGGTGCGCACGAGATGGACTTCATGGTCCGTCCAATCCTGTTTCTGCTGGGAATGCACAAAGAATATGGAAACCGTCTTGCCGCGCTCAATAGCCCGCGAACTGATCATGGCGCGACGTTCGTCGCCCACCACCAGCATTTCGCCTTTTTCCTCACCATCTTTTGGGTCCACGAAGTCAGAAATCCGGTGCATGCCCGAAATTCCCGTAACGCCTTCGGCACTCCAGTTCTTCTCGATGTAGACATTCTCACCGGTTTCATCCAGGCGTCCGTATCCCGCACGATCAAAGGCCACGAGCGGGCGAAGCACATCCACGGCGGCCTGCATGACATCATCCTTGGTTGCGGCATCGCGCATCCTGTCAGCCAATTCAAGCAGCGCCTTCTGCTGTGTTTCGGCTTCCCGCTGCTGTGTCCGGTCACGCAGAATCTTCACGTAACCCACCAGGGAGCCATCCTCCTCGCGCAGCGGCATCATCTCGCCATTGGCCCAGAAGCGCTGTCCGGTCTTGCGCAGGTGCCAGCGTTCGTCGAAGCCCCGGCCACGCGTTCTCGCCTGCGCCATTTCCGTTTGTGGAATTTTTGCAGCACAGTCCTCGGGCGTGAAAAATATTTCGAGCCGGTTGCCGCACATTTCTTCCGCCGTCCATCCCAGGATGCGGAATGCGCCTTCATTCCAATTGGTCACGCGGCCTTCGCGGTCCATGACGATGATGGCATAGTCCACGGCACTTTCGAACACGGCGTGATAGCGACCCTCACTCGCCTTGACCGTGGCGCGGGCCACAAGGATTTCGCGGAGGGACTTTCGCAGTTCGAGCAATTCCATGACCTGGCGTGAAAGTGCAAGCAGGGCGCGCTCCTGATCGGGCCGCAAGCCTGTTTCATGGGGGGCCACATCCATCACGCAGAGCGTGCCCACAGTGACGCCATCAGACGTTTGCAGGGGAGCGCCTGCGTAAAAGCGGAGATGTGGCACGTCGGTCACCAGGCCGTTGCCCAGGGTTCTCGCATCGAGCTTCAAATCGGGGATGACGAGCATCGAACCCTGGCGCAGCGTGTGCAGGCAGAAAGACTTGTCCAAGGTGTTTTCGGCCATGTCGAAACCCACCTTGGCCTTGAACCATTGCCGATTCTCATCCACAAAACTCACATAGGCTACGGGCGTGCCGCAGATCTGGGCGGCAAGCGTTGCGATGTCATCATAACGCGCCTCGGGTGCTGTATCCATGATGCCATAGCTGGCCAGCTCGCGCCGCTGCGGCGCCAGGGCTGTGGGCTCAACGCCGGAATCACTTTCCATATCAATTCCGCCTTGTTGACTGTGCAACGCCTTCACTCACCTGATGTGGGATGAGTTGTGCCGGATAGCGCATGGCACGGCAACAGGAAACTAAAAAAACGGTAATGCGGAACTGTACATGCTAACATGTTAGTATGAATAATCAGGTCGCAGTTTTGCAAGAAAATTGCCGATGAAAATGTCTTCAAATCTATGATTTTTGCGCTGTTTTTGCATCTGTGTGGGCAAGCGCCATGGAATTTCTGCATTCCCAAGGCCCTGATTTCACTATTATTTCCTAAATTAGGAATTGTTTCACGTGAAACACAGTGGCATAAATGGCGCTGAAATATTTTTGGCCCATAACGAGACTTTTTGCGTATTTGCCATGTTGGGATGCAGAAGCTACAAGCAACCCGCTTGAGAGGCATTTGAATGGCAAATCATAAAACCGTGGAGCGGCCCCTGTCGCCGCATCTCCAAATCTATCGGCCCATGCTCACCATGATGATGTCCATCATGCACCGGATCACCGGCATCATTCTCTATTCCGGCATGATCCTGCTGGTTGCTTGGCTGGTGGCAGCGTCGTCCTCCGAGGCCGGGTTTGGCGTGATGCAAAGCCTCTTCGGACACTGGCTGGGGAAGATCGTGCTGCTGGGCTTCACCTGGGCGCTGCTGCATCACATGCTGGGCGGATTGCGGCATCTGTTGTGGGATACGGGGCGGGGCTATGAGCTCCCCGTGGTGGAATGGCTGGCGCGCGCCAATCTCGCGGGTTCCATTCTGCTGACGATTGCCGTCTGGGTCATAAGCTCCGGAGTTCTCACATGAATTTTCGCACGCCCTTCAAAATGGTTGAAGGCCTGGGTTCGGCGAAATCCGGAACCGAGCATTTCTGGCATCAGCGCATGACGGCTGTGTCAAATATTCCCATGGTCATTTTCCTGCTGTGGTTTGTGATCTCGCATCTGGGGGCCTCTCGTATTGCTGTGGTGACCAGCATTCAAAATCCCTTCATCGCCATAAGCCTTGCGCTATCTTTCGTGTCTATCCTCTGGCACATGCGGCTTGGCATGCAGACAGTCATTGAAGATTATGTGCATGGCACGGCGGTAAAGACGGCGTCGCTTCTCCTCAATGGTTTCGTCACCACGGCGCTCGGCGTTGCCGCAGTTTATGCAATCGTGAAAATGAGTTTTGGTGCTTGATGGCCATTGGCAATTTCGCTGCGATAGTTGAACACAGTTTTGATGTGGTCGTGGTGGGCGCAGGGGGCGCTGGCCTTCGCGCCACCTTGGGCGCATCCCAGGCGGGACTGAAAACGGCCTGTATTTCCAAGGTTTTTCCTACGCGCTCGCACACCGTTGCAGCCCAGGGCGGCATTGCAGCATCACTTGCCAACATGGGTGCCGATGACTGGCGCTGGCACATGTATGATACGGTCAAGGGCGCGGATTGGCTGGGCGACCAGGACGCCATTGAATATCTCTGCCGCAATGCGCCCACCGCCGTTTATGAGCTGGAGCATTTCGGCCTGCCGTTCTCTCGCACCGAAGATGGCAGGATATACCAGCGCCCTTTCGGCGGCCACATGATGAACATGGGCGAAGGTCCTCCCGTGCAGCGAACCTGCGCTGCCGCCGACCGTACGGGCCATGCCATGCTGCATACGCTCTATGGTCAGTCGCTGCGCTATGAAACCGACTTTTTCATCGAATATTTCGCGCTTGATCTCATCATGGAAAATGGCGAATGCCTGGGCATATTGGCGCTGCGCATTGAAGATGGCAGCATCCACCGGTTCCGCGCCCACAAGACCATTCTGGCCACCGGCGGCTATGGCCGCGCGTATTTTTCGGCCACATCCGCGCATACCTGTACCGGCGACGGAAATGCCATGGTGCTGCGCGCAGGCCTGCCGCTGCAGGATATGGAGTTTGTGCAGTTCCACCCCACCGGAATCTATGGCGCGGGCTGCCTGATTACCGAAGGAGCGCGCGGCGAAGGCGGCTATCTCACCAATTCCGAAGGTGAGCGTTTCATGGAGCGCTATGCGCCGTCGGCCAAGGACCTGGCCTCGCGCGATGTGGTGTCACGCTCGATGACCATTGAAATCCGTGAGGGCCGGGGCGTAGGCCCGCTGAAGGACCATATCAGCCTGCATCTCGAGCATATTGATCCCGCCGTGCTGCATGAACGGCTGCCCGGCATTTCAGAGTCGGCCAAGATATTTGCAGGCGTTGACCTGACGCGCGAGCCCATTCCAATTCTGCCCACCGTTCACTACAATATGGGCGGAATCCCCACGAATTATCACGGCGAAGTGCTGGCAGGAGATCCCGGCGATCCGGAAAAGACGGTTCCGGGGCTGATGGCCGTGGGCGAAGCAGCCTGCGTCTCCGTGCATGGCGCCAACCGGCTGGGGTCCAACTCCCTCATTGATCTCGTGGTTTTTGGCAGAGCAGCGGGCCTGCGCTGCATTGAGACTGTAAAGCCCAATTCAGCGCACAAGGAATTGCCTGCCGGTGGCGCTGACACGGCTTTGCAGCGGCTGGACCATTTCCGCAACGCGAAGGGCGGAACACCCACTGCAGAGCTGCGCGCGCGGATGCAGCGTATCATGCAGGATGACGCTGCGGTGTTCCGGACGGGTGAAACCCTGCAGCAGGGCGCCACCAAAATCGCTGAAATCTGGAAAGCGTCTGACGACATCAGCGTTACCGACCGCTCGCTTGTATGGAACAGTGATCTCATCGAAACGCTGGAATATGACAATCTGATTGTCCAGTCCGTAGTCACTGTCGAAAGCGCGCTTGCCCGCACGGAAAGTCGCGGTGCGCACGCCCGTGAAGATTACCCCAAGCGCGATGACGTGAACTGGATGAAGCATACCCTGGCGTGGGTAGATGACAGTAAACGGCAGGTGAAACTCGGCTACCGCCCGGTGCATGAATACACAATGTCCGGCGACGTTGACTACATCAAGCCCAAGCCGCGCGTCTATTAGAGAAAACCTCATGGTTGCATTTTCACTTCCCCGGAATTCCAAGATACAGACGGGTAAAAGCTGGCCAAAACCTGTTGCCAAGAACCTGCGGGAATTCAGGATTTACCGCTGGAATCCCGATGATGGCAAAAATCCGCAGGTGGACAGCTACCATGTGGATATGGATGCCTGCGGCCCAATGGTTCTGGATGCGCTGATCAAAATCAAGAATGAGCAGGATCCAACCCTCACCTTTCGCCGGTCCTGCCGCGAGGGCATCTGCGGATCCTGCTCCATGAACATTGACGGCACGAATACGCTGGCCTGCCTGAAGGCCTGCGGTGAGGTAAAAGGGGCCGTGAAGATTTATCCGCTTCCCCATCTGGCCGTAATCAAGGACTTGGTGCCTGATCTCACCCGTTTCTATGCCCAGCACACATCCATTGAACCTTGGCTCAAAACCACGACACCGCTTCCACAAAAGGAATGGAAACAGTCCCGCGATGACCGCGCCCTGCTGGACGGACTTTACGAATGCATCCTTTGCGCCTGCTGTTCCACATCGTGCCCGTCTTATTGGTGGAATGGTGACCGCTATTTAGGTCCAGCGGCACTCTTGCAAGCCTATCGCTGGCTCATCGACTCGCGCGATGAAGCAACTGGTATCCGTTTGGATAATCTTGAAGACCCCTTCCGGCTCTACCGCTGCCACACCATCATGAACTGCGCCAAGGCGTGTCCAAAGGGCCTGTCACCCGCCAAGGCCATCGCCGAAATCAAGAAAATGATGGTTGAGCGGCGGGCCTAACAAGCTTGGCGAAAGGCTTTGCCCCCTAAACCGACGAGTGGTCATATCTCGGGTTTGGCATCACGACGGAATTGTGTTGCTGTACCGGACGGGCTATAGCCTCGCCAAGAATTCCAGCAAAGGATGCGCCGTTCCATGACCGCAATTTCCCTCGACAGTTTCAAATCACGGAAAACACTCAAGGTTGGCTCGAAAACCTATACGTATTTCAGTTTGAAAGCGGCGGAAAAGAACGGGCTCAAAGGCATTTCAAAGTTGCCTTATTCATTGAAGGTGCTGCTGGAAAACCTTCTGCGTCACGAAGATGGCAGGACAGTCATGAAGGCGGATATTCTGGCTATTGCGAATTGGCTTAAAAATCGTGGGCGCGATGAAATGGAAATTGCATTTCGCCCAGCCCGGGTGCTGATGCAGGATTTTACCGGCGTTCCGGCCGTGGTTGACCTTGCTGCCATGCGCGATGCCATGAAAGCACTGGGCAAGAACCCCACACAAATCAATCCGCTTGCGCCAGTTGATCTGGTCATCGATCATTCCGTAATGGTGGATTATTTCGCCTCGGGCGGGGCATTCAAGAAGAATGTGGCGCTTGAATACAGTCGCAATGGCGAGCGCTACAAGTTTCTCAAATGGGGGCAGGGTGCCTTTAATAATTTCCGTGTGGTTCCGCCTGGGACAGGTATCTGCCATCAGGTAAATCTGGAATATCTCGCCAAGACAGTTTGGACGCGCACCGACACGGAAAAACGGAAGTCGGTCACCTATGCCTATCCCGACACTTTGGTGGGCACTGACAGCCACACGACCATGGTGAACGGGCTTGCCGTGCTGGGCTGGGGTGTCGGCGGCATCGAAGCAGAAGCGGCTATGCTGGGCCAGCCCATTTCGATGCTGATTCCGGAGGTCATCGGTTTCAAGATGAGTGGCCGACTGCCGGAGGGAACCACGGCAACCGACCTCGTTCTTACCGTCACGCAGATGTTGCGCAAAAAGGGCGTAGTTGGGAAATTCGTGGAATTCTTTGGTCCTGGTCTTGCCGATTTGTCACTGGAAGACAAGGCAACCATTGCCAACATGGCGCCCGAATATGGCGCTACCTGCGGTTTTTTCCCAATCAGTTCAGAAACCATCTCCTATCTCAAAGGAACAGCGCGACCCGCGGCACAGGTGGCGCTGGTGGAGAAATATGCCAAGGCCCAAGATATGTTTTGGACGGCAGATACACCTGTTCCGGATTTTACCGACACACTTGTCCTGGATCTTGCAACTGTCGTTCCCTCGATGGCAGGACCCAAGCGCCCGCAAGACAAAGTCACTCTTGCAGACTCGTCTTTGGGCTTTGCCACAGTTATGAGTGAAGAATTCAAGAAAGCAGAGCAGGTTCACGAACGTTATCCTGTGGAGAATGCAAATTTTGACGTGGGCCATGGCGATGTCGTGATCGCAGCAATCACGTCTTGCACCAATACCTCCAACCCTTCGGTGATGATGGCCGCCGGCTTGCTTGCGCGCAATGCGGTTAAAAAGGGTTTGAATTCCAAGCCCTGGGTGAAAACCTCGCTGGCTCCCGGCAGTCAGGTGGTGACGGAATACCTCAAATCGTCAGGTCTTCAGAAAGATCTGAACAAATTGGGTTTTGAACTGGTGGGCTACGGCTGTACCACCTGCATCGGCAATTCCGGCCCGCTGCCTGAAAATATTGCTGAGGCCGTGCGGAAGAATGATGTGGTGGCAGCGGCCGTACTTTCTGGAAATCGCAACTTTGAAGGCCGCGTAAATCCTGACGTGCGCGCCAATTATCTGGCGTCTCCTCCATTAGTGGTGGCTTATGCGCTGGCGGGCTCGCTTAAAGTGAATCTCACGACTGATCCCATCGGCCTGGATAAGAAGGGAGCGCCCGTTTATCTGCGTGACATCTGGCCCAGCGCCAAAGAGGTTGCCGCGGTTGTGCGGAAGCATGTGACACGGAAGGCCTTTGCCAAACGGTACAAGGATGTGTTCAATGGCGATGCATCGTGGCGCAAGATCAACGTCACGAAAGGTCTAACGTATACCTGGGACAGCAACAGCACTTATGTGGCAAGTCCGCCCTATTTCACGGGTATGAACATGGTTCCGGCACCTGTAAAGAATATTGAAAATGCAAGGATTCTCGGTCTGTTTCTGGATTCCATCACCACCGATCATATTTCGCCGGCCGGAGATATCAAGGCAACTTCGCCTGCAGGCCAGTACTTGGCAGCGCATGGTGTTACAAAGTTAGACTTCAACTCTTATGGCGCGCGTCGCGGACACCATGAAGTCATGATGCGAGGCACTTTTGCTAACATCCGCATCAAGAACCAGATGGTTCCGGGCGTGGAAGGCGGAGTTACCAAGCATTACCCAAGTGGCGAGGTCATGCCAATCTATGTTGCTGCGATGCAGTATCAGGCAGAAGATGTGCCGCTGGTCATATTTGCTGGTAAAGAATATGGCACTGGTTCTTCACGTGACTGGGCTGCAAAGGGCACCAAGCTGCTGGGCGTGTGCGCGGTCATTGCGCAGAGCTTTGAACGCATTCACCGCTCAAACCTCATTGGAATGGGCGTTATTCCCCTCCAGTTTGTGGAAGGCGACAGCTGGCAAAGTCTTTTACTTAAAGGCGATGAAATAATAAACATCAGCGGTCTATCGGAAGGTCTCAGGCCACGATCTGCCATCACTGTCAATATTACGCGCGCCGATGGTTCACATACTGCCGCTCAGGTGTTGTGCCGCATCGATACAGTGGATGAACTGGATTACTATATGAATGGCGGGATAATGCCATATGTCTTAAGAAATTTGGCCCGTGCCTCATAAACACACTTGTGATGCTGCCTTACTGGCTCGTGAGTGGCCCCAGACACTTTGTACGAGTAATGTGTAGCGATGGCTTATATTATCACACGTCGAAACGTTTTGGCACTTGGTGCCGCGTCCGTCTTTCATGGAAATGCTGTTGCAGCAGGTAAACGGCCTGTGATTGTGGAGCTTTTCACCAGTCAAGGCTGTTCGTCTTGTCCACCCGCTGATGCATATTTGAAGACATTGCATGATAAGCCTAGCATCATTGCTCTATCCTACCATGTTGATTACTGGGATTATCTGGGATGGCGCGATACTCTGGGCAATCCGGATTTTTCGCAGCGTCAGTATGACTATGCAGCCGCACGCGGTGATAAGGATGTCTATACACCTCAAATGGTTGTGAACGGTCGAAATCACTTTGTAGGTAGCCAGCAAAACCTCGTGTCTACTGGCATTTCCCAAGCTCGCTCCCAGTTGTCAGGAAATTGGGTAGACATCGAAATGGCTGACAACAAAACTGACGTGATGATCAAAATTGGAGCATCAACTGCAATTAAAGAAGCTACTCTTTGGCTGCTGGCATATGTTCCCACCATATCGGTTGAGATCACCAAAGGTGAAAACGCCGGAAAAATTGTTGTTTATACCAACGTCGTGCGCAAAATAGTACCTGCTGGTATGTGGCATGGCGAAGAGACAAAGTTGGTGCTTCCTCGCAGCAGCGTTATTCCTGATAATTGCAAGGGTTGGGTAGCGCTCTTACAGGAAGGCAAGGTTGGTCCTGTCCTTGGAGTCGCTACTGGCGGCGTTACGCGCGCGTAAGTTGATCACAATTTATCTCCAACTATCACGGAAACGTTTTTAACCAAACTGAAACCGTTGCTTCAGAGCTCCCGTAGTTGTTTGTGTTAAACAAACCGGACGGCAAACAGGAGATATTCATGATTAAGAAAACACTCATTGCACTTTCACTCACTCTCGCAATTGGAGCTTCGTCAGCATACGCTGCAAAGATGGTAGGTGGTGCTGAGATGTTCCCAGAAAAGAACATCATAGAAAATGCGGTAAATTCAAAGGATCACACAACGCTTGTTGCTGCCGTCAAAGCTGCAGGTCTGGTCGATACACTTTCGGGCAAAGGTCCATTTACAGTCTTTGCACCAACCAATGATGCCTTTGCAGCACTTCCCGCAGGGACAGTTGATGGTTTGCTCAAGCCTGAATCCAAAACACAATTGACGAAGATTCTTGCCTGTCATGTTGTACCCGCAAAGGCCATGGCTGCAGATGTAATGGCAATGGTGAAGGCCGATGGCGGCATGCACAAGGTCAAGACGGTTGGCGGTTGCGAACTCACACTCAAAAGTGACGGTGACAAGGTTACCGTAACTGATGAAGCAGGCAATGTGGCAAATGTAACGGTTTCAGATGTCGAACAATCCAATGGCGTTATCCATGTGATTGACAAGGTGCTTCTGCCAAAAATGTAATTTGGCGCGACAGAAGCCGTGCAGGACCGGGAAATTCCCTCGTCTCGGTCCTGCTTCTAAATTTCTTATCAGAGCTAACAAAACCCCAGGAGATGAAAATGCTTAAAACATCGATGATCGCACTCACATTCGTATTTGGACTTGGTGCGGCCACAGCTCTTTCCAACCCAATGGTTGGTGGCGCTGCCATGTATTCTTCGAAAAACATCATTCAGAACGCTGTCAAGTCGAAAGATCACACCACTCTCGTGGCTGCCGTCAAGGCGGCAGGACTGGTTGACACCTTGTCAGGACCGGGACCATTCACCGTATTTGCGCCGACCAATGAAGCCTTCGCAGCATTGCCTGCTGGCACGGTAGAAAATTTGCTCAAACCGGAGTCCAAAGCCACCCTGGTAAAGATTTTGACCTGCCATGTTGTACCAGCAAAAGCCATGGCCAAAACCGTGATGTCGATGATCAAGGCAGACGGAGGTGAGCATAAAGTAAAAACTGTCGGCGGATGCGAGCTCACGCTTTCGATGAAGGGCAAGAAGGTTCTCGTGACGGATGAGTCTGGTGGTACAGCGACCGTAACCATTGCTGACGTTCGGCAGTCCAATGGTGTCATTCATGTTGTCAACAAGGTCCTCCTGCCAAAAATGTAAGTAACATCTAGAAGAGAGGACCGGGTGAAAGTTCATCCGGTCTTGTCGTCACTGAATGTCGTACTGCCACTCCTGCTTAACCCGCAATTCGCTGTCATGTAACACCTTCGCAATGCCGCGATAGGTGCCGGCAGGCCAACCGGTTGGCGGCTTTTTCTTCCCGGCAAATAACATATATTGTGCCTTGTCGTGATTCAGGATTGTGGAATTTGACGCATCAATTCCTTGTGGACCCTGCAAGGTTACCGTTACTGTGTCTCCCGCAGATAGCTTGATGGCCCAAGCGTAGGCAACCATCGCGGGCCATGAACTATCCGGCATTCTTTGATCGATACCAATAGTTTCCAAAATAGAAAGTTCCACGGGCGCATTTTGAAAACCAGCTTCAATGATTTCACCTTTACGATAAGCCAAAGCTTCCTTTGCCGAACTATTCCACAGATTGTGCTGTTCTCCATCACACTTTCGTCTATCGTTTGGGCTACCTGTGAAGGGATCGCGTGTTTTGCCGACATGGCGAAGCGTGAGATGCACATGAGGAAATGCAGCTAGGCCGGAATAACCGACCTCACCAAGTTTGGCCTGCGAGGTAACATGGTCACCAACTTTTACGGTAATCGTCCCTTTACGCATATGGCAATATTGTGTTTGCCATCCGTTGGCATGATCCAGCACAACACCATTTCCACATTCACGGTTCTGCACTGCCATTTTATCTGCCGCGGTTCTCACGAGGTGGTCTACTTCATTATCACGGACCGCGCGTACCAAGCCCGGAGCGCTTGCTACCACATTGACTTGGCTGGACAGGTTGCGAACACGAAAATCTGTCCCATCGTGACCGTCATAGGTTTCATGGCCGCAGTTATAGTCCTGTACCGCAGACGTGGCATCATGATCGGCATATTGCTGAACCCAACAATCTGTGCCGATCTTGCACGCAAGAGGAAGCGCAAGCTGCAAGTCTTGCGCTGCTGCGGCGGAAACCAAAGTGGTGAGAAAGAAAAGGCTCGGTGTTTTCATGAGCAAGCCATTCCGTTTAGGCGGCTTTGCTGAGGAGGCCACGATTGATCAGGCATTCGGCTATCTGAACAGTATTCAATGCGGCACCTTTGCGCAGATTGTCTGACACAACCCACAAGTTCAGGCCATTTTCAATCGTGGAGTCTTCGCGGATCCGGCTGATGTATGTTGCAAAATCACCCACGCATTCGACTGGCGTGACGTATCCCCCGTCTTCGCGCTTATCTACGACCATGCAGCCTGGAGCTTCGCGCAGAATATCACGCGCTTCATCTGCGGTGATAGGCTGTTCAAATTCGATATTAACTGCTTCCGAGTGGCCCACAAATACGGGCACCCGAACACACGTAGCCGTCAGTTTGATTTTGGGGTCTAGAATTTTCTTAGTCTCCACCACCATCTTCCATTCCTCCTTGGTTTCCCCGGAGTCTAGAAACACGTCAATATGAGGAATGACATTGAAGGCGATCTGCTTGGTGAATTTTTTCGGCGTTGGAGAATCCGTGACAAAGATGCCCTTGGTCTGGTTCCATAATTCATCCAGGCCTTCCTTCCCCGCACCTGACACAGACTGGTAGGTCGCAACCACAACGCGCTTGATTTTGGCTACATCATGCAAGGGTTTCAATGCCACGACCAATTGTGCCGTTGAGCAATTGGGGTTGGCGATTATGTTACGGCGCTTGTTGCGCGCCATATATTCCACCAACGCGTGGGCATTGACTTCCGGCACGATCAAGGGAACTTCTGGATCGTAACGCCAGCAAGAGGAATTGTCTATTACGATGGGTCCCAATGCGCCAATCCTAGGTGACCAAACCTTGGAAACTTCCGATCCTGCCGACATCAGAACAAAATCAACTTGGGAGAAATCAAACTGTTCAAGATCCTTGCATTTCAAGGTTCTGTCGCCAAACGAAACTTCTACCCCCATGGACCTGCGCGAGGCAATGGCAAAACATTCATCCACCGGAAATTCGCGCTCGGCCAGTATATTCAACATTTCGCGGCCTACGTTGCCCGTGGCGCCTACGACTGCTACCTTGTAACCCATAAAATCTCCTAGAACCTAGTCTTGTTTCGCCTGCTCTGAAACCCAAGAAGGGTTCCGCTTGGGCGCGGGGGTTTCGGCCACCATCCCCGAGAGCGAATAAAGCCGAGGACTGAAGCTAAAGTGTTTTGCTATTCGGTTTTTTGAAAGTCCTGGAACGGCAACCGTCCGCTTTTTCTGCGGCTCCAGGCATAGGGGCAATCATTTCTGACATAGCATGCTTCATAACGGCTCTTGGTCCTGGATTTCAGGCGATTTCTAGCAGGTCCCCGCCCGCTGTCAACGTCTCGAAGTTATTGGGGGTTGGCAGGATCGCAAGTCTTGGCTAATGAGCAAGAAGACCACACCTAACAAAGTAGCGGAGAGGTGGCAGAGTGGTCGATCGCGTCGCACTCGAAATGCGAAGTACGCGCAAGCGTACCGGGGGTTCGAATCCCTCCCTCTCCGCCAGTTTTTACTCGTAAACTATTGAAATTGAACGATTGTATGAGTTAAATTTATTTCCTGCCCCACCATCTGCCCTACCAGACCTCATTGGGCCATACTTAATAATGCAACCTAGCTTTTGACTATAATACCCTGCCCCGTTGGGTTGGAATAAATGGCCGCACCATTTGATTTGGCGAAGTCATTCCAAGCTGAATGTTGGTCACTGAAGCCTTTGAAACCATAGTCATCGAGCACGATGATGGCAGATGGCGTAACTCGGTCCCAAAGCTGCTCTATCACAGATATTTCTGCAGAAACAGAATTTAAGTCGATAGACAAGTAAGCAATTTTTTTTAGTGGTGCATTGACGAGCGTGCCCGGTAGGATGCCACGTACCAAGCTGGCATTGGGATATGGGCTGAAATTGCGTTTGGCAATCTCAAAGCAGTCAAAGTAGCTCTGATTGAGGCTGTCCGCCTTTGCCCGCTCCGCCCCAACTAGTCCATCCATCGGGATTCCATTGTAGGTGTCAAAAAGATAGAACTTCTTACTTACTTGGGCAAAATTCAGTGCGTG
>JANMAE010000058.1:0-30944 GCA_031359445.1 Hyphomicrobiales bacterium
TGTTGAAAGCCAATCCGAAACTTGACGTAGGCACGTTTGCCACAGGGCTGAACATTTGGGACCGTTTGGATGAATGGGAAGACGTGGGGCCACCTGCCAAAGGCGATCATCAGGAGGTGTTGCCGGCGGAAGCTTTGTTGGTGTTGCGTGATGCTTTGGGTTCGGGCTCAGAGGCACGTCCGCAACAGCGCGATTATGTGACCACCGCGATACATGGTTTTGCGGCGCGGCAATCTCCGGCCTTCAACAATATTTTGCTCGCTGAAGCGGGAACGGGTCTGGGCAAAACGCTGGGCTATCTCTCCCCCGCATGGGTATGGGCACAAAAGAACAAGCGTCCGGTTTGGCTCTCGACCTATACCAAAAACCTGCAGCGCCAGCTTGATCAGGAAACCATCCGACTTTTGCCAAACCCGGAAGAACGGGCAGGCAAGATTGTCATTCGCAAGGGCCGCGAAAATTATTTGTGCCTCCTGAACATGCAGGAAACCTTCGGCAGGCTGGGCAACACCAATCCGCGCGGTGCCCTGCTGGCGGGCCTCATTGCCCGTTGGGCAAGGTTCACCCGTGACGGCGATATGGTGGGAGGAGACTTCCCATCATGGCTTATGTCCTTGTTTTCCGACGTAGTGCTTGACTTGGAGGCGCGCGCCCTGTCACCTGCATCACTCGGCCTGACCGACCGCCGGGGGGAATGCATCTATTCCGCCTGTCCGCATTTCAAGAAATGCTTTCTCGAGCGAAGTGCCAGAGCTGCCCGCAAGGCAGACATCGTGATAGCCAACCACGCACTGGTTCTCAATCAGGCTGCCATCGATTATGCGCTGGGCTTGGCCAAGACCGATGAGGAGGAAGCAGCGCCGGGTGGCATCCGTCGCATTGTGTTCGATGAGGGCCATCATCTGTTCGATGCCGCGGACTCGGCTTTTTCCGGCCACCTCACCGCATTTGAAACCTCCGAATTGAGGCGCTGGCTGCGTGGACCCGAAACTGAACGCCGACGTGGCCGCGGCCTGCTCGACCGGATAGGCGATCTTATCTCCGACGCCGACACCACCGAAGCATTGGTTCAACACGTACTACAGGCAGCTTATGTGCTGCCTGGGCCTGGCTGGACACGGCGCGTGCAGGCAGGTGTGCCTGAAGGTGTGACCGAACACTTTCTTTCGCTTGTACGACAGCAGGTTTTGGCGCGTGCCGAGCAGAGTGCTGGAAACACGATGGAAACCGATTGCGCGCCGCTGCTGAACGGCTTGGCTGATGCGGCTCAAGAATTGGCAGGTGCCCTGCAGGCCCTCAGTCGGCCAATGGCCAAACTCGCTGAAGCCTTGAGCAAAAAACTCGATGACGAAGCCCAGGAACTCTCAACTCACGACCGGGGCCGCATCGAAGCGGTAGCGCGCTCGCTCAAGAAGCGCGGCGTGCTCATGGTTGGTGCCTGGACCGATATGTTGCATCGCCTGCTTGAGGTGAAAAATCCGCTGTTTATCGAATGGTTCGCGGTGGAGCAGATCTTCGGTCGCGAGGCTGATGTGGGCTTGCACTCCCATTGGGTGGACCCCACCGAGCCTTTGGCGCTTTCCGTGCTCAGGAATGCCGATGGCATCCTGATCACCTCGGCCACCCTGCGCGACCGTCCCCCCGATATTCCCGATGACTGGACCAATGCCGAAATGCGCACGGGTGCGGTTCATCTGCCTTATCCCGTCAAACGGGTGAGTTACGAGTCGCCTTTTGACTATGCCGAACGAAGCCGCCTCATCGTGGTCAATGATGTTAATCGTGATGACATGGATCAGGTGGCAGCTGCCTACCGCGAACTGTTCCTGGCAAGCCATGGCGGCGCCCTTGGCCTTTTCACTGCGATTTCGCGATTGCGCGCGGTGCACAAGCGCATCATAGGCGCCATGGCGCAGAAAGGCCTGGCGCTTTATGCCCAGCACGTCGATCCCATGGATACCGGCACGCTGGTGGACATGTTCCGTGCCGAACGCGATGCATGTTTGCTGGGAACCGACGCCGTGCGCGATGGGGTGGATGTACCAGGCGATTCACTCAGGCTTATTGTCCTGGACAGAGTGCCTTGGGGCACGCCTACCATTCTGGAACGCGCCCGCAAGGAGACATTCGGCGGCAATGCCTATGCCGACATGGTGGTGCGCCTCAGGCTGAGACAGGCCTTTGGCCGCCTGATCAGGAGCGAAACTGATAGCGGCTGCTTCGTGATCCTGGATTCACGCCTTGCCACACGCTTCGCGACGGCCTTTCCCAAAGCTGTGGCCATCGAAAGAATGGGGCTGGTGGAAGCCTTGGAGCAGGTCAGAAACTTTACCACAGTTTCACTCGACAAAACTGCAGTCACCCGCTAGCCCATGGGCCCATAACGGAGACTCCCATGCCAGGTACCATCAGCACGCAGAAAGCCCTCATTTACATCATGGTCATCATGTCGGCGGTGGAAGGCAAGATCAACGCGCCGGAGCTTGAGGAAATAGGCCATGTTGTAAAGAGTCTGCCGATCTTCAAACACTTCGAAGCAGCTCGGTTGACGACGGTGGCTCAGGAATGCGCCGACATGCTGCAAGTGCCAGAAGGTATGATGACGGTGCTGGGACTGGCCGCTGACCAGCTCCCACCCAAGCTGCGGGAAACCGCCTATGCGCTGGCTGTGGAAGTCGCAGCAGTAGACCTGATGGTTGGTCGTGAAGAGCTCCGCTTTCTAGCCATACTGCGCGACAAGTTAGGTCTCGACAAGCTGGTGACGGCAGCTTTGGAAAGATCCGTTATCGCGCGTTACCAGGCAGGCTGATATGCGTGATTTGTATCCCGAATTACAGCCCTATAACCGGGGACGGCTTCGCGTATCGGATATTCATGAAATATATTTCGAGGAATGCGGCAATCCCCGGGGAAAGCCTGCACTCGTGCTGCATGGCGGACCGGGTGGCGGGATCTCGCCCTTTCTGCGCCGTCTGCATGATCCTTCAGTCTACCGCATCATTCTGTTTGACCAGAGAGGCTGTGGCAATTCTACGCCCCATGCCGAATTGCGCGACAACACGACTTGGCATCTCGTAGCCGACATGGAAACGTTGCGCCTTCATTTAGGCATTGACCGCTGGCAGGTGCTCGGTGGCTCCTGGGGTTCAACTCTGGCGCTAGCTTATGCCCAGACGCATCCTTCGAAAGTAACTGAACTCATCTTGCGTGGCATTTTCACGGTGCGCCAGCAGGAAATCCGATGGTTTTACCAAGAGGGTGCCAGTGCGCTTTTTCCGGACGTTTGGGAAACTTATGTGGCACCCATCCCGCAAGAAGAACGCGGGGATTTTGTCAGTGCTTATTACCGCAGACTTACAGGCACAAATGCCGCAGAACAATTGGCCTGTGCCAAGGCCTGGAGCCAGTGGGAAGCAAGTACCATTTCCCTTATCCAAAATCCCGCGGTGATTTCGAACTTCAGTGCGGACAAATTCGCCCTGGCTTTCGCCCGCATCGAATGCCACTATTTTATCAACAAGGGCTTTTTCAAAAACGAGGGCCAATTGCTGGCCAGCGCCCATCTTTTGAGAGATATACCTGGCGTGATCGTACAAGGCCGATATGATGTCGTAACCCCTATGGAGACAGCCTGGGCACTTCATAAGGCCTGGCCGCAGGCGCAATTCGAGATTATCCCTGACGCCGGCCACACAGCGACGGACAAAGGCAATGCCGACGCGCTGATTCGCGCCACAGAATCCTTTGCCATGCAAAATTGACACGGCTGATTCGCGCGTCCTTCCGTTGATAAGTTTTATTTCATTAACATATCAATGAGATAGAAAAATGAAACGTAGGTATTCTGGATTGGAAGGAATTTGTCATGACGCTGCTACGGGAAATTCTTTATGGTTTGAGTTGTGGCGTAAAAATTTATTTTTTTGAACACCACGAGCACACGGGTCATGTCCCGGTTCCTGCTACGCCCCGAAATGCAGTCCATTAAACTGTTGATATAGGACATTTTTTCTTTCGTTTTTTCTAGTCGAAATAAGACAATCCAAAGTTATGGAATCATATTTTCGCCGCAAATTAGCCAGCACATCGCCTTGATCCGTACCTCTTGAGGACACGATCTCGGGCGACTCTTGGGTCATTCCAGCGGGGAATAGCCAGACACAAGCTGGTTCTAAGAGGGAAGTAGTTTCTGTACTCCTGAGCTGTCCCCCGATTGTGAGCGAGTTGACCTGTGCGGCTCCTGTCGCCGTCCCGAGTTGTGCGGGTCAAGGGCCCGTCCATACTGAGTAGAGTGTGGACGGGCCACGCCCTTTTGGTGCGAATCGGTGTACACTGCTTCTAATGCAGCTCGATCAAACCATTCTCCAAATTGGAAATGCCACCTTTACCTTGGGGGATACCGTGCTTGCAGCGGCCGCCGCTGGCTTTCTCCTTATCCTGCTTACACTCATCCTGACGTGGCGCACCGCGCGGGCGCGCCGGGTAGAAAGCCAGGAAACACTGCGGCGAGCATCAGACCTTGAATACCGGTTGGCGGAAATGGCAGGCGCCCTCAGCAATTTTGCCGACCAGTCGCAGGGTGCACAGGCACATTTTGCCCGTGCCCTTGACGAAAGGCTGGATCTCGTAGGACAGCGCGTAGGGCACGGCCTGCATGATCAGGCCGAACGGACAACCCAGTCACTTACCCAACTTTATGAACGTCTGGCCGTTATTGATGCGGCCCAAAAGAACCTGACTTCACTATCCACTGAAATGATTTCGCTGAAAGACATTTTATCCAACAAGCAGGCACGCGGCGCCTATGGCCAGGGGCGAATGGAGGCAATCATCAAGGATGGTCTCAACACCCGCGCCTATTCGTTCCAGCCAACATTGACCAACGGCATGCGGCCGGATTGCCTGATCCATCTCCCGGACTCGGAATTGAAACTGGTCATCGACGCAAAATTTCCCTTGGAGGCATTCAATGCACTTCGCGAAGCCCGAGGCGAAGGTGACCAGCGTGCCGCCGAAGTCCGCCTGCGCGGCGATGTGGGAAAGCATGTGAAAGACATAGCCGAGAAATATCTTATCACCGGCGAAACCCACGAAACCGCAATTATGTTCGTGCCGTCCGAATCGATTTATGCCGATCTCCATGAGAAATTCGAGGACGTTATCCAAAAGGCCCACCGCTCACGCGTCATCATTGCTTCGCCCAATGTGCTCATGCTTCTGATCCAGACCATGCAGGCGATTTTCAAGGACAGCGCCATGCGTGAGCAGGCCCATGTCATCAAAATCGAGGTAACCCGTCTCCTGGAAGATGTGATGAGACTCAGGGAGCGTGTTTCTGATCTTCAGAAGCATTTCGGCAGCGCCAATGCCGATCTCGAAAAGCTCAGTCTCTCTGCCGAGAAAATCACCAAGCGCGGCCTGCGCATCGAAAGCCTTGAGCTCGAAGAACCTGTCCCCACCAAGCCAAAGCTTGTGAGCAGCAATTAATTCAGATCACCCGCAAGACATCTGCAAAAATATTGACGGCCTCAAGCCCTTTGGGTGACAGGCCGTAGATGCCGCGCTCCACTTTTGTAAACCACCCATAGACATCGCTGCGCAGAATGGCAGGCGCTTTTTCTACTTTGCTGTGCACCACGATTTCCGAAAGCTTTGTCGCACCCGCATTCTTGAGAAATTTCACGCAACGCAGCGCATCCTGCCGGTAGGCAGTGACCACAGGCCGCTTGCTGCTGCCCCCCGCATTGTGATCGCCCACCCGGCGCTGGAATTCCTTGAGCAGCAGGCTTTTGCGGCGCGCGGATTTGCGTGGTGCATAGGGCGCAGGATCAAGATGGGCCTCCACCCAGCTGCCATTGACTGCCAGCAGGCCAAGTCCCAGCCGCCGGCACAGCCGCAGCACATCACCCCGCATGGCCTGCTTGGGCTCCGGAATGGCGAGATAGACATGATCCGTGACCGCCTGTCGGTCAATGCCTTGCAGCAGCAATTGCAGATTGAAGCTGGTCTTGAGTTCCACAATGACAGGCGCTTCCAACCCGCGCACCGCCATCACGTCACAAGCGCCTATTTCCGCCTTGACCTCATAGCCCTGGGCCTCGAGAAAGCGTTTTACCGGAATATAAAGATCAGTTTCTGACAAGATGCAAAGGATCCGAAAATGAACCTTCAATTCTACAATGATTCGTCTGCATCAAGCGATAGCGGGCTCCATGAACCCCTGATTAGAACGGACGCCTGGAGCGCATCGCAGCCGTAAGTGTGCCTTCATCGAGATAATCCAGTTCGCCACCCACGGGTACGCCATGGGCAAGACGCGAGGTGCTGAGGCCCAGCCCCTTCAACCTTTCCGTGATATAATGCGCAGTGGTCTGGCCCTCAACCGTGGCATTGGTGGCCAATACAATTTCCCGCATGCCCTGGGCTGCGGCTCGCTCAATGAGATGATTGATGGCCAGGTCTTCAGGCCGCACACCTTCCATCGCCGAAAGCGTTCCGCCCAGCACGTGGTAAAGTCCCGACCATGCGCCAGCGCGCTCTAGCGCCCAGAGGTCCCCCACTTCCTCCACCACGCAGATGACGGAGCGGTCACGCCGGGGATCGCTGCAAATGGCGCAAGGATCGGTGGTATCGACATTGCCACATTCACTGCACACCGTCACCTTGTCTTCTGCCTCTGCCATGGCGAGCGAAAGCGGACCTAAAAGCTTGTCCCGGTTTTTGATGAGATAAAGCGCTGCACGCCTGGCCGAACGCGGCCCAAGCCCCGGCAATTTGGCCAGGAGTTGGATGAGTCGCTCGATTTCGACGCCTGCCGTCCGCTTCATGTCAGAACGGCAGTTTCATGCCCGGAGGCAGCGGCATGCCGCCGGTAACATTTTTCATCTCTTCGGCCATCAAGGCTTCACTCTTGTTTTTGGCATCGGCATGGGCGGCAACGATCAGATCTTCCAATATTTCCTTTTCATCAGGCTTGAGAAGTGAGGCATCCACGGTAAGGCCCGTCATGGAGCCCTTGCCGGAAAGCGTGACCTGCACCAAGCCACCCCCTGATTGGCCTGTGACCGTGGCAGCCTCAAGCTTGGCCTGCATGTCGGCCATTTTGGACTGCATGGCCTGCACCTGTTTCATCATGTCACCGAGATTCTTCATCGCTCTCTTCCACTGCTTTCAAGGTTTCAGGATCACGCACTTCAAATATTGAAGCACCAGGAAATTTCTTTAAAATCGCCTGCACGGCCGCATCGTCCATGGCTTCGCGGAAGGCGGATTCCTTGGCATCTTTTTTCTGTAGTGAAAGTGGCTTGTCACCGCCCTCCTTTGCCACCAACACCATCCAGCGCTTGCCCGTCCAAGCCTCAAGTTTGCGCGAAATCTCGCTGGGTAGGCCGGGTGACGCACCTTGTTCGAGTGCCAGCTCAATCTGGCCAGGCGCTACCCGAATGGGACGCACATAGCGCTCAAGGTCGGTCTTGAATTTGATCTCGCGTTTCTCGAATGCCAAGGCCACGATATCGGCAAACGTCGAAACCAGCGGATTTTCGTCGCGCTGTTGCACCTCTGGTGCTTCCGATCTGACTGCAAGCGAACCCACCGCTTCAGGCGGTGCTGCCTCCCGACGCGGTGCTTGGGAAGGCATGGGGGCTGGAGGTCTATTGGGTGTCGTCTGCTTCACGAACTTCAGCAATTCCTCGCCTTGCGGGAATTCAGCGGCATGGGCCATGCGAACCAGCACCATTTCAGCAGCCATCAGCGGCTGTGATGCCATGCCAACCTCTTCTATCCCCTTAAGCAGCATCTGCCATGCGCGCGTAAGCTGCGCCATTCCAAGCCGTGCCGCATAATCCGCACCCCGGCTTTTCTCCACTTCGGTGCGTGAAGCATCCCTTTCAGCACTGTCCTTCACCACCTTGAGCCGTGTTACCCAATGCACAAAATCAGCCAGATCATTCAAAATGGTTTCAGGGTCACCGCCGCCCTCATGCTGGGCCTCCACCTCATGGATGGCCCGGGCAGTATCGCCGCTCATTACCGCATCAAACAGTTCGATAATGCGCGAACGGTCGATGAGGCCCAACATGGCGGACACATCGGATGCCTTGACGTTGCCTTCACCATAGGCAATGGCCTGATCCAAAAGCGAAAGGCCGTCACGCACCGATCCTTCCGAAGCCCGCGCGATGAGCCGCAGCGACTCTTCGTCGATACTCACATTTTCCAAAGCGGCTATGCGGCCATAATGCATCATGAGGAGGCTTGAATCGAGCCTCTTGAGATCAAAGCGCTGGCAGCGTGACAGGATAGTGACTGGCACCTTGCGGATTTCCGTTGTGGCAAAAATGAACTTCACATGGGGCGGTGGCTCTTCCAGCGTTTTCAGGAGCGCGTTGAAGGCACTCTTAGACAGCATGTGCACTTCGTCGATGATATATATTTTGTAACGCAGGGAGACGGGCGCGTAACGCACGCTGTCAATGATCTCGCGCATGTTGTCCACGCCCGTATTGGATGCGGCATCCATTTCAATCACGTCCATATGACGCGATTCGAGAATGGCCTCGCACTGGGCTGTAAGCTCCGGCATGTCGATGGAAGGGCCACCAGGATAATTGAGTGCCCGGGCAATGAGCCGCGCGGTGGTGGTTTTGCCGATCCCCCGCACACCGGTGAGCATATAGGCCTGCGCAATCCGGTTGGTTGCAATGGCATTGCTGAGCGTGCGCACCATGGCGTCCTGACCGATCAGGTCAGCAAAGGTTTTTGGCCGGTATTTGCGGGCAAGAACGCGGTAGGCCTGCGCATTTGTGCTATATGGTGCGTCAGTCATCATAGGCCCGCAATTCTAGAGGTGGGAGGCTGGACGGGCAACCCGTTCCGATCTCGTTGGGGCTGCTTCCTTCCGGACCTGACCCGGTTGGCGAGCGGTACGTCCGCCGCCAACCTCCCGACCGCTATATCGGTGTTCTGAGCCCAAAAGGCAAGGGCGGGTTTTTTGGCCTTTTGTGCCATATAGTTGCTAGAGCGAGCTTATGATCTTCCGGTAGACATCTTCCGGAAATGCCTTGAGCGTCGTGGTTCGGACATTTCCCCCCATGGCCAGCGTCAAGTTGAATTTTGCCATAGTCTCATCATCAGGCGCATCAGCAATGATAACCATGTCACAGGTACCGGTGGTGAAGTAGAACTCACGAATTTCAACGCCCATTTTTTTGCCCAGATCACGAGCCGCATCGAGGCGTTTGGCGCTATCCTTGACGTTCTTGACGCCCAAATCGGTCCAATTCAATAGCTCAATAAATTTTGCCATGAAATCCTCCTGATGTTTTACGCACATGCAGGCGACAATCCGCCTAACTGGCGAAAACGGGCAACAGTAACACGTTCCACGCCATGAATCGATGGCAGTCGCGCCCTGATTGACCTTGCGGCATACCTCGCTTATCTGGATTGCATGAGCCTTCGTGACATTATAACGCTTCCAGACCCCTTGCTGCGCCAAACCTCTAGACCTGTTTCTGGAGTGGACAAGGCAACCCGCAAGCTTTTCGATGACATGCTGGAGACCATGTATGAGGCGCCCGGCATTGGCCTGGCCGCCGTGCAGATCGGTGTGCCGCAACGGCTGGTGGTGATTGATCTATCCAAGGAAAACGAAGAGAAAAAGCCACTCTTCATGGTCAATCCTGAAGTTGTGTCAAAAAGCGAAACGCTGAGCGACTATGAAGAGGGCTGCCTCTCCATTCCGGAATTCTACGAAATGGTATCGCGCCCCGCTGAAGTGAAAGTCCGGTTTCTCGACCGTCAGGGCGAAGCCCAGGAGTTACTGGCCAACGGCATTCTCGCCACCTGCATCCAGCACGAAATAGACCATCTCAACGGCATTTTGTTCATCGATTATATCTCGAAGCTGAAACGTGACCGGGTGGTAAAAAAATTCGTGAAGGCTCAGAAACTGGGGAAACTGTAGACCCATGAAACTTGTGTTCATGGGCACGCCCGATTTTGCCGTCGTCACCCTGAAGGCGCTTATTACTGCCGGCCACGATATCATCTGCACGTATTCCCAGCCCCCCCGTCCCGCCGGTCGGGGCCAGAACCTGCGATTATCTCCTGTGCACAGCTTTGCTGAAACACACGGCATCGAAACACGCACGCCTCTTTCACTGCGCAACGAGGATGCACAAGAGAGATTTGCAGCCCTGAAAGCTGAAGCAGCTGTGGTTGTAGCCTATGGACTGATCCTGCCGCGTGAAATCCTCACGGCCCCCAGGCTGGGCTGTTTCAATATCCACGCCTCGCTGCTTCCTCGCTGGCGGGGTGCTGCTCCCATCCAGCGCGCCATCATGGCAGGGGAAGGGGAGTCCGGCGTTTGCATCATGCAGATGGATGAAGGGCTGGATACAGGGCCTGTTTGCGGCATTGGCCGTGTTCCCATTTCCGCAGAGACAACAGCAGGAATTCTGCACGACGAATTGGCGGAACTTGGGTCGCGCCTGATGGTGGAAACACTGTGCAACTTGCCTCTCCAGTGTAAGGCCCAACCCACTGATGGCGTCACTTATGCGAGAAAGATAGGAAAATCGGAAACCCATATTGACTTTACCAAACCCGCACAAGAAGTCCGCAATCATATTCATGGCCTCTCGCCTTTTCCCGGCGCATGGGGATTCCTAGAGGGTGCCCGCGTGAAAATTCTCACCTGTGAGGTGGTAGACCACTCGGGCGAAGCAGGCGCTGTGCTTGATGACCGACTGACAGTTGCATGTGGTTCACAATCCCTCCGTCTTCTCACGCTGCAACGCGAAGGCAAAGCCATCATGGACGCCAAAACATTCCTGCGAGGCTTTCCTTTGAATAAAAATTCGCGGTTTACCTGATGGCGCGCTACAAACTCACGCTTGAATATGATGGCACCTCATTCACGGGCTGGCAAATCCAGGCAAAGGACGCAACCGTGCAGGGCGTGTTGATACAGGCCCTAGCCCGCATCAATGGCAGTCCAGTGATTGTGCAGGGCGCTGGCCGAACTGATTCAGGCGTGCATGCGCTGGGCCAAGTCGCGCATGTCGACATGCAGAACGCTTGGGATGGTTTCGAACTTCGCAACGCCATCAATGCAGGTGTGCGTCCTCACAAGGTCAGCGTGCTGGCGGTGGAAGCAGTAGGAGAGGATTTCAACGCGCGCTTCTCGGCCACCCGCAGGCATTATCTCTACCGCATCCTCAACCGCCGTTCTCCTCCTACCATGGATCTGGGGCAGGTGTGGTTTGTGCCTGTAACACTTGATGCGGACGCCATGCATGGCGCGGCCCAGGTCCTTGTGGGCCATCACGACTTTTCGACCTTCCGCGCGTCCGAATGTCAGGCAGCCTCAGCACTTCGCACACTTGATCAGCTGGATGTTGCCCGCTATGGAGATTTCATAGAAGTCCGTGCATCCTCACGTTCCTTCCTGCACAATCAGGTGCGTTCGATGGTAGGAAGCCTGAAATATGTGGGCGAAGGAAAATGGCAGGCAAAGGATCTTCAGAATGCTTTGGAAGCAAAGGACCGCAGGGCCTGTGGCGTGGTGGCACCCCCCGAGGGCCTGTATCTTACGCGGGTTGATTATTGAAATAGGCCTCGATGATCTTGCCGTAAATATTCTGGGTGGCCAGCAGTTCTTGCACTGAGATGCATTCATCCACTTGGTGAATGGTGGCATTGGTAGGCCCAAATTCCAGGACCGGGCAATAATTCTTGATGAAGCGTGCGTCTGACGTACCGCCTGCTGTCGAAAGTCCGGGAACCAGTCCAGTCTCCTGCTCAACTGCATCCTGTACCATCCCCACAAACATGCCAGGCTCGGTGATAAAGGCCTCCGCACCTTCAAAAGCGGTGACCTTCCATTTGCCGCCCAGATCGGCCTCAACGGCAGCAACCTGAGCCTCCACCCATGTTCGCAAACTTTTAAACGTATGTTCAGTGCTGAACCGAATGTTGAATTTAGCTTGCGCCCGCGCTGGCACAACATTTCCCGCAGGATTGCCAACATCAATGGTCGTTACCGCCAAGGTCGAAGGCCCAAAATGCGCATTGCCCTGATCCAGCTCGGCCTGCGAAATCCAGTCAACAAACCGCGCAAGCTTCGGGATGGGATTGTCGGTCTTGTCGGGATAAGCCACATGCCCCTGCGTGCCTTCGACAATGACTTCGAAACTGAGTGAACCCCGCCTTCCGATCTTGATCGTGTCGCCGAGCTCTTTTACACAGGTTGGTTCTCCCACCAGACAATGGTCGGGCACATGGTCATTCTCCTGCATCCATTGCAGCACCTTGGCAGTGCCATTGATGGCGGGTCCTTCTTCATCACCTGTGATGAGAAATGAAATCGAACCGGCAGGCTTGCCATTGGCGCTCATAAAATCAATCGCCGCGGCAGCAAAGGCCGCAATGGACCCCTTCATGTCTGTGGCCCCCCGACCGTAGAGTATACCATCCTTGATGCGGGCCGCAAAAGGCGGGTGGCTCCAGTCCTCCGTCTTACCCACTGGTACTACATCAGTATGTCCCGCAAAACACAGATGCGGGCCCGTTGTGCCAATGCGGGCAAACAGGTTTTCTACGTCAGGCGTATTCGGGTCCTTGAAGATGAGACGCTGACACACAAAGCCGTGCGTGCTCAGGATATTTTCCAGAACCGTAAGCGCCCCTGCTTCGTGTGGGGTAACAGATTCGCAACGAACCAGGTCCTGCAGGATTGCAACAGAATCAGAGGGCGCGTTTTTCATGGCTTTCAGTTTAGCGAAATTTTCCTAATCCCGCAGCAACTCATTGATGCTGGTCTTGCTCCGCGTCTTCTCGTCAACGCGCTTGACGATGACAGCACAATAGAGTGACGGGCTGGGCGAGCCATCGGCATAAGGCTTCTGCGGCAGGGAACCCGACACGACAACCGAATAGGGCGGCACGCGTCCCATGAAAACCTCGCCTGTGGCACGATCGATGATCTTGGTGGACTGGCCAATGAACACACCCATGGAAATGACCGAGCCTTCGCCCACGATCACCCCCTCCACCACTTCCGAGCGTGCTCCAATGAAGCAATTGTCTTCAATAATTGTAGGTCCCGCCTGCATGGGTTCCAAAACTCCTCCGATGCCAACACCTCCGGACAAATGCACGTTTCTGCCGATTTGCGCGCAGGATCCCACGGTGACCCAAGTATCAACCATGGTCCCCTGATCCACATAGGCTCCCAGGTTGACAAATGACGGCATGAGTATGGCGCCAGGTGCAATATAGGCGGAATGCCGCACAATGCAGTTGGGCACGGCCCGGAATCCACCACTGCGGAAATCCTTGGCGGCCCAGCCCTCAAATTTGGATGGAACCTTGTCCCACCATTTGGACTTGCCGGGGCCGCCGCCGATAAGTTTCATATCGTTGAGACGAAACGACAGCAGAACGGCTTTTTTCAGCCATTGGTTGGTTGTCCACGTGCCGTCAATTTTTTCGGCTACCCGCAATTTGCCCGCATCGAGCAATGACAGCGCGTGTTCCACCGCCTTGCGGGTAGGCCCTTTGGTTTTCAAGTTGACCTTGTCGCGTGCCTCCCATGCGGCTTCAATGATGTCTTGTGCATTCTTCATGGGGTGTCCCTCCTGATTAGGTTTTTTTCTGAATGGATTTGAGAAAGACGGCGAGATCATTGGTGGCATAATCAATATAGGGAGGTCTGCCATCGCCGTTGAGGATGTTGGCGTCGGCATTGTCTTCGCTGGTAATCAATACCGTGGTCATGCCCATCTCATGGGGTGCTTCAAGATTGCGCGCAATGTCCTCAAACATGGCTGAAGTCGCAGGCTCAATCCCGGTATGGCGCACGAATTTTTCATAAGGCCTGCGCTCAGGCTTCGGGATATAGTCGGAATGCACGATATCAAAGATATCGATAAAATGATGCGTGATGCCAAGCCTTTGCAACACGGCCTCTGCATGGGCGACCGTGCCATTGGTAAAAATGAGCTTGCGTCCTGGAAGGGCTGCAAGGGCCTGTTCCAGTTCAACATCTTCAGGCACAGGTCCGTAATCAATGTCATGGGCATGTTGCAGGAAATGCCCCGGTTCCACATCATGCTCAACCATCAAGCCGCGCAGCGTCGTGCCATGCTTGTGGAACAGTCCCTTCTGTATCTTGCGTGCCTCATCGCGCGGCACGCCAAGAAGTTCTGACACCAATCCTGTCATCTTCACGTCGATCTGGTCAAACAGCCGACAGGATGCAGGATAAAGCGTATTGTCCAGATCAAAAACCCAGGTGTCGATATGCGAAAATCCCCTCATACGCCCGCCCGCGACACGCGCGTGCCCACGCCCAGAGGTGTGAGCAGTTCCAGCAGTACCGAGTGCGGCACCCGTCCATCCAGGATGATCACACCTTCAACGCCCGATTCCACAACTGCAATGGCGCTTTCGACCTTGGGAATCATGCCAGCCGTGATCGTGCCATCAGCAATCAGGGCAGGGATATCCGCAATCTTCAGTTCACTGATCAACTGCTTGTTCTTGTCCAGCACGCCGCTCACATCGGTGAGCATCAGAAGACGCTTGGCCTGCGTGGCTGTGGCAATGGCTCCTGCCGCTGTGTCGGCGTTGACATTGTAGGTATCACCTTCCCAGCCCACGCCCACCGGCGCAATTACGGGAATGGCGTCACTGCGCATGATCGTTTGCAGGATTTCGATATTGACGCGCGCGGGCTCTCCCACAAAGCCGAAATCAATTTTTTCCATGACACCGGTTTCGGCATTGAGCTTTTCACGCACATAACGCTCGGCGATCAGCAGATTACCATCCTTGCCCGAAATGCCAACGGCACGTCCGCCTGCCTGTTGGATGGACGCGACAATCGATTTATTGATGGAACCCGCCAGCACCATTTCGACAATGTCCATGGTTTCCTGGTCAGTCACCCGCAATCCATCGCGGAATACGGGCTTTACAGCCAGCTTGTCCAGCATGCGGTTGATTTGCGGCCCACCGCCATGCACTACAATGGGGTTGAGGCCGCAAACCTTCAACATCACCATGTCGCGTGCGAACTGATGTGAAAGCTTGGGATCGACCATGGCGTGGCCACCATATTTTACGACGATGATCTGGTCATCATAGCGCTGCAGGAAGGGCAGCGCTTCCGACAGGATGCGGGCAGTTTCGGGAATTGGAATATCAGTCATGGCGGCAGTCCCAAAAATCATGTGGGCCGCCTTATAGGGCAATTGCCCGCCTTGCCAAGAATGAACTTAGAGAAGGCCTGCAATTTCGGCGCGAAGCTCATCCATCCCGGTGAATTTTTCGGCTGATGTGGCATGGATCAGGGGAAATGCCGCCGCCCGCTTAGCAGCCTGAGCTTCGGTTTCCGCAAAAACCTTTGCGACCTCGGCAGGCTTCAGCTTGTCGATCTTGGTGAGCACCAGCTGATAGGTGACGGCTGATTCATCCAGCAGGTCAAACATTTCGCTGTCTGCTGCCAGCACGCCGTGCCGCGCATCTACCAGAACGAAGGCCCGTGTCAGGCCGGGACGCCCGCGCAGATAGCCCCGCAGCATGGATTGCCATTTCTTCACGTCTTTTTTGGGAGCCTTGGCGTAACCATATCCCGGCATGTCGATAAGAGTAAGCCTGCCCGCAATATTGAAGAAATTCAGCTCACGCGTGCGTCCCGGCGTATTCGAAGCACGCGCCAGGTCTCTGACGCCGGTCAGTGCATTAATGAGCGATGATTTGCCCACATTGGAACGTCCGGCAAAGGCAATTTCCACCCCATGCGCCTGTGGCAACTGATCAAGAGAAGCAACACCCAGCATGAAAGTGGAGGGGGCGGAGAACAGTCTCCGCCCCGCCAATATCTGTTCGGCACTGAACTCCCGTGTCACTGCGCTGCGGGTTTCTTTTTCGGGAAGGGCAGACTGTCTTTGATATTTCCAAGAAGATTTAGATCCACCCCGTGGCGCTTCATGATAAAGGACTGCTGCAATATCGACAGCGTGTTGCTCCATGCCCAGTAAATTACCAACCCCACTGGAAAGCTGCCCAGCATGAAGGTGAACATGACGGGCATCCAGTTGAACAGGCTGGCCTGCACCGGATCAGGTGGTGCAGGATTGAGCCGCATCTGCACCCACATGGTGATTCCCATGAGAATGGGCCAAATCCCCAACATCAGGAATGTTGGTGGTGCCCAAGGGATAAGGCCAAACAAGGTAAAAAGATTGGTGGGGTCGGGAGCCGAAAGATCATGCACCCAACCAAAGAACGGCGCATGGCGCAGTTCAATGGACGTAAGAATGACTTTGTAAAGTGAAAAGAACACAGGAATCTGCACCACAACCGGCAGGCAGCCAGAAATGGGCGAAACTTTCTCGCGTTTGTAGAGTTCCATCATGCCCTGCTGCTGCTTGGCCTTGTCGTCAGGGTAAAGCTCCTTGAGCTTTGCCATTTCGGGCTGCAGCTTCTTCATCTTGCTCATGGAGGCAAATGATTTGTTGGCAAGGGGAAAAACTGCCAGCTTGACCAGAACCGTAGCTACCAGAATTGCAATGCCGAAATTGCCGACGATACCTTTGATGAATTCCAGGAGCAGGAACATGGGCTTGGTGATGAATTCAAACCAGCCCCAGTCAATCATCAGGTCAAACTTCTTGATCTTGTATTTATCACCAATGGCCTGAATGGTTTTCACCACCTTGGCTCCGGCAAATAATTCATCCCGGTAGCTGGCACTGGCACCCGCCTGTACCACCAGCGGATCACGTGAAAGATAATCCGTCTGGTAGATATCGCGGCCATCCATCATCTGGTGCTGGAAGGTGGTGCTAATGGCGCGTGACTGATCTGGAATCAGTGCTGCAGCCCAGTATTTGTCGGTAAAGCCCAGCCAACCACCGGTCGAATCAACCTTGGTGGGCTCGGAGTCTTTGGCTGCGGCTGCATATTTCACTTCCTGCAGCTTGTCCCCAAGATAGCCCAGCATGCCTTCGTAAAACACCCAGAACCCCGCAACCTTGGGCGTGTCCTGGCGCTGGATGCGGGCATAGGGCATAAGCGTAACCGGTGTTTGTGTGGCATTCTTCACGCTTTGGGTCACTGAAAACACATACTGGTCATCAAGGGCAATCTGGCGCGTAAAGGTGAGACCTGCGCCATTGTCCCAGGTGAGCGTAACTGGCTGGCCCACGCCAAGCGTCGCACCGGAAGCAACTGACCAAACCGTTTTGGAATCGGGGAGTTTCACATTGGTACCGGATGCTGCAACCAGACCCTGCTCGGCAAAAAATGCATTGGGTGAACCATTGGGCGAAAGCAGGGTGATGGTGGGGCTGCTGGGATCAATCGTCTCGCGGTACCGCACAAGATGCAGGTCATCGATCTGCGCTCCAGTGAGGTTGATCGAGCCTGTGACATCAGGTGTCTCGATCTTGACCCTGGGTCCCGTGCCCATCGCCTTCTCACGTGCCAATGCGGGCGTGGCGGAACCCGGAACGGCTGCAGATGTGGCCGTCGTGGCGGAAGGTGTTGCGGGTTGTGCAATCTGGGCTTCCTGCCTGGACTTTTCAGCCGCAGGCCTTGCAAAGAAATACTGCCATCCCGTGATAATAGCCATCGAAAGCACAATGGCGAGGATGAAATTTTTGTTGTTCAGGTCATTCATGTCTTATCCTTGTCCGCCACTTCATGTGGCGCCCGATGCAGGCGCTTCAAGGCGCTGCTGAAATCATTCTGTAACGCCGCAAATCCGCGGTTTGCCGTAGTCATCCGGCCAATCAGCACATAATCGAAACCATGCATAGTTTGCGCGTTTTCTGCCATCCGCACAACCTCGCGCAAGCGACGCTTGGCGCGGTTACGGATCACGGCATTGCCGATCTTCTTGCTGCAGGTAAAACCCACACGGGGTACTTTTTCATCAAGCCGGTTGCGCGCCTGCACCACCATGCCCGGCGTTGCTTCTGAAAGAGCCCTCGCGGCGGCAACAAAGTCATGCCGACGCTTGAGGTGTTCCATTGTCGCGGGAAGGTTAGGCCGAGAGCCGCTTGCGGCCCTTGGCGCGGCGACGGGTGATCACGTTGCGGCCACCAACCGTTGCCATGCGGCTGCGAAAGCCATGCCGACGCTTGCGAACGATTTTGGACGGTTGATAGGTGCGCTTCACTTGCAGTCTCCGTATATCTCTTGATCAACCCCAAAACACTTGCATTTTCAACTACATAACCTGGCATTGTGAAAAGCAGGCGAAGTGGCTTCAGGGAAAAATTTTCATCTCAACATTGAATTGAGCGGGTTATAAGAGGAAAGCTGCTGAAAAGTCAACGATGGCGAGGAGCAAGCCCTTTTCCCCACGCCGACTGAACTGTTTTCACAAGCCAGTGAAAGGGCTTTTCACAGCAGCCATAATACTGCAAGACTTTTCATGTCATACCAAAAACGGAATAATGTGGAACATCCAGTGGGCGATCAGGATACCTTTTTTAGTTTAAAGCGCTGGCTGCCCATTATCATTATCCTGGCCCTGATGGTTGCAGCCTATGCAACGGGCCTGCAACACCAGCTCACACTCCAGAATATTGCCGTCCACCGGGAGATATTACGGCAGTTCATAGCCACCCATTGGCTTCAGGCGGTGCTTATGTATGCAGGCGTCTACATGGTGGCTGTGGCCCTTTCGTTCCCGGCAGCAGGCCTGCTGACAGTGATAGGGGGCGTACTCTTCGGCTGGCAGGTGGGAGCGGTTGCAACTGTTATCGGGGCAACTCTGGGTGCTACCATCATCTTTCTTGCTGCCAAGACATCGTTTGAAAAAGTCCTCACTCGTAAATCCGGTCCATTGCTGACCCGGATCAGGGATGGTTTTGCAGCAAATGAGTTCAGCTACCTGCTGTTCCTGCGCTTTGTTCCACTATTTCCCTTTTGGCTGGTGAACCTGGCCGCAGCATTGGCAAGGATCCGCCTCAAGACCTTCATTCCAGCCACTTTCGTGGGCATCATTCCCATCACGCTGGTTTTCAGTTTTGTAGGCTCCAGTCTGGACAGCCTTATCGAGGCCCAGCGCATCGCCTACGAAACCTGTCTTGCTCAAGGCGTGGAACAACACTGCGCCTATGACCTTTCCCTAGGTCATATTGTAACTCCTAAAATCGTTCTGGCCTTGGGGGCCTTGGGTCTCGTGGCGCTCATTCCGGTACTTGTTAAAAAATTCCGCGGTGTCGCGTGATTTATGATTTTGCCGTCATTGGCGCGGGCTCTGGAGGCCTGTCTGTGGCGGCTGCGGCCGCGCAATTCGGCAAGACCGTCATCTTGTTTGAAAAAGGCAAGATGGGCGGCGACTGTCTCAACTATGGCTGCGTACCTTCAAAGGCCCTGATTGCCGCGGCAAAGCACGCCCATGCCATCCGAAGCGGGGCAAAATTTGGAGTGGACGCTGCCGAGCCGAGCATCAATTTCAAGAAAGTCCAAGAATATGTGGCGGGCGTGATTGCCGCCATTGCGCCCAATGATTCGGTCCAGCGGTTTGAAGGGCTTGGCGTTAAAGTCGTGCGCGGCAAGGCCTCTTTTCGTGACGCCCACACCCTGGAATGCGGGGAAAGCCAATACCGGGCGCGCCGCATTGTCATCGCCACAGGTTCGCGCGCTAGAATTCCCGCCATTCCCGGCCTGGAAGATGTGCCTTACCTCACAAATGAAACAATCTTTGCCAATGGTGTTCTGCCCCAGCATCTCATCATAGTGGGTGGCGGTCCTGTCGGCATGGAAATGGCTCAAGCCCACCGCAGGCTAGGCGCGGAGGTGACCGTGATCGATGCCTCACATCCGCTTGCCAAGGATGATCCGGAACTTGTTGCGCCGGTGCTGCAGGCCCTGCGCGCTGAAGGCGTCACCATTCTGGAACATGAGAAAATACAAAATATTACCCATGCCAAAGCGGGCTTTGCGGTTGCAACAAAAAACCATGGCTTGCTTCACGGCAGCCATTTGCTGGTGGCTGCTGGCCGCACCCCCAATATTGAAGGACTGAAATTGGAGGCTGCGGGCATTGCCTACGGCAAACACGGTATCACTGTTGATGATCGTCTAAGGTCCAGCCAACGTCATATCTATGCTGTGGGCGATGTGGCTGGTGGATTGCAATTTACCCATGTGGCCAATTACCACGCGGGGCTTGTGATGCGCCACGCCCTGTTTCGTTTGCCCGTCAGGAACCGGACCGATATCATTCCCTGGGTCACCTATACTGATCCGGAACTCGCGCATGTGGGATTGAGCGAGGCCGAGGCGCGTAAGATTTCGGGAGGAAGTGTGAAAATTCTCCGCCACCCCTTTCAGGACAACGACCGTGCCCACACCGAAGCCAAAACTGCAGGTCTTGTGAAAGCGATTGTAGCAAAAAATGGCAAAATTCTCGGAGTGAGCATTGTAGGAGCAGGTGCGGGTGATAATATTCATCCTTGGGTGCTGGCCTTAAGCCAAGGCCTGAAAATCAAGTCCATGGCCACCGCAGTTATGCCCTACCCAACGCGCGGCGAGGCAAGCAAGCGCGCTGCGATGAGCTATTATGAAGGTTTTGCATCCAACAGGTTCCTGCGTTACGTAATTGGGTTTTTGGATTTATTTGGTTAGAATGGGAGTGCCATGCAGAACAGCAAGATAAAGCTCCAGAGCGGAATGCTTGGGGGCCTTTCCGGAAAGGTGCTGCTGCTCACCATTATATTCGTGATGTTGGGCGAGGTGCTCATCTTTATGCCCTCCATCGCCAATTTCCGCATCCAGTGGCTGAAAGGCAGGATAGCGCAAGCCGAAATCGCAGCACTTGCTGCCGAAGCAGCTCCGGGCGATCTCCTTTCCAGTGATCTGCGCGCCTCCATTCTCAACAGTGCTGGCGTACTTGCCATCTCCCTCCAGAAGCAGGGTGCTCGTCAACTTGTTTTGCGCAGTGATGGGGATTACATGATTGATGCGAGTTTCGATCTGCGCGAAACCATGTGGTACCATGCTATCCGTGATTCATTCGCCACCATGTGGGCGGGCGACAGCCGCATTATCAACGTGGTGGACACGCCACCCAATATACCTGGTCAATCCATAGAAATTGCCTTGGTGGAAAAAACTCTGCGGGCCGCCATGCTCCGCTATGCCGTGAACATCTTGTTGCTCTCCATCTTCCTCTCTCTTCTGGTGGCAGGCATGATATTTGCAGCCCTGAATTGGGTGCTGGTAAAGCCCATGCGCCGATTGACGCGCAACATGGTGGCTTTTGGCCAAGACCCCGAAGATTTTTCACGCATCATAAAACCCACAGACAGGCGCGATGAAATTGGCACCGCCGAGCGCCAGCTACATGACATGCAGTCTGAGCTCACAACCATGTTGCAGCAGAAAAACCATCTCGCGGCTCTTGGCCTGGCGGTAAGCAAGGTGAGCCACGATCTCCGCAACATGCTCACCTCTGCTCAACTCATCTCGGACCGTCTGTCCATGGTGGAAGACCCTACGGTCAAGCGCTTTGCGCCCAAGCTCATAGGTTCACTTGACCGCGCCATTGAATTTCTCAGCCAGACCCTGAAATTTGGTCGCGCTCAGGAGTTGCCGCCAAAGCGGGAAAAACTGGCCTTGAAGCGTATCGTTGATGACGTCATTGAATCTGCTGTCATCCAGAATCCTGCCCACATCAACCTCCAGAACAAAGTGGCCGCCCATATTTCCATTGATGCCGACCGCGAACATCTCAACCGCATTCTCACCAATCTGGCGCGCAATGCAATTCAGGCCCTGGAATCACGCGATGGAGCGGAACACGAGCTGCCAAAAGGTGAAATATCCATTCTTGCCACGCGAAAGGGCAGCTTCACAGTCATTGACATCAGGGACAATGGGCCCGGCATACCACAAGAGGTGCGCCAGAACCTGTTTCAAGCCTTTCAGACCGCAGCACGGCGGGGCGGCACCGGCCTTGGCCTGGCTATTGCCGCAGAACTGGTGAAATCTCATGGTGGCGATATTCAGCTCGTGGAATCCTCCGCCACAGGCACCTGCTTCCAGGTCAGCATCCCTGATCAGGTCACGGAACTGAAAGCTATCCGTAATGCCGAACGGCGAATTTCGTAAGGGAGCAAAGGATATTCGTTGGGCTTGCTTTGCCAGGACTGGCGGTTTAAGGAAGCCCCGTCTCCGTGACATTGCGCGCCCGTAGCTCAGCTGGATAGAGCACCAGACTACGAATCTGGGGGTCAGGAGTTCGAATCTCTTCGGGCGCGCCATCTATCTAATTGATTTTACAACGTTTTTTTAACGTGTAAATCATCTCAAGATTGACTGATGCCATGGGGTAACACCGGGGTAACACGCAAAGTCAAACCGCTATGCCTTTCGCTTACGGCGGTTGCCGCCTGATCAATGTCATTGCCAGACTGGGAGGCTTCGCTGTCGAATTCTGTAACCCATCGCTGACCGCTTGTTATCCGCACTGTCCGGCCACGCCTGAACGTCCTTCAGAAGGTATCCCACGCTTGCTATAGTGAGTCCGAGCCTACTTCTCGCTTGCCATTTCTCTTAGTTTCTTCGCTGCGGCCTGCTTATTTTTGCGGAATTTCTTGTTTGGCTCTTGGGTCGCTTGATATTCTAAGGCTTTCGCCAATGCCATTGCAGGGTCTCTGGGCAAGGTTGGGTTTTGGCCGGTCGGGGGTAGAGGCTTTTGCGCCATTGTCCTGTTTCCTTTTTGCGAGGGAGAGAATAACACCGTGTTTCACCGCCGTCGCGCCTAAAAAACCCCTAAAAAATTTAGGCAGATGTGGTTTTCAATGAGTGTTGGCACCAGATCACCATCGACAAAGGCCTTGGCAAGCGGGGGCGGCTTCAATGCCTCGAATGGCAATCGGCTCATTTTAAAGGAACTGAAGATTTGTCTGACATCGCTCGGATCAGTTCTGCTTGGCGATAACCGTCTAGACGACCATAGCTCACCATCGTTGTTCGCAGATCATCGTGACCAAGGTTCTGACTCCAGGCTTTTAAGTCCTCTAGGTTTGCGCAGCGCTGCTGACCCAGCCGTGCCAGCGTGCTCCTGAAACTGTGAGGATTGTAGTAGGGGAGGCCCGAGGCAATGAAAGCATCTTTGAAAATGGCTCGGATTGGACCGGCATTGTTCCACCCCTTACGATCCAATCCCACAGCAGCGAAGCGCCGATCTTTACCCACTGCAATTTTCGTCATTGGGAAGAGTGGATCGTGTAGACCCCAAAGTCGTTCATTTAGCAGGAAATTCATCCATTCAACGACTATGCTGTGAAATTCTTCACCGACAGGAAAGAAGGTAGTTGTCTGGGACTTGGCAAACTTAGTGCGGACATGGCGAGCATCTTGGATAACCGCCTTTTCATTTAGATCAATGTCACCCAGTCGGATCGACGCGATGGCATTGTCGCGAGCGCCCGTTAGGATTGCGAAGGCGATGAGCGCCCGGTTGCGGCGATCTATGTCGGTCAAGTAAGGCATTGATTTGATGACATGGCGGATTTGCTCCAATGACGGCACAGGTTTCAGTCTCCGGGCCTTAGCGATGGCCGCATCACGAGCCGAAACATTGAAGTATTCAGCATCGGCTTGCGTCAATCGCGACTTGTAGCCTGGCTGACAGGATAGCCATTGAAAGAAAGCCTTGATCGCCGCGAGGGTCGAATACACCGTCGCCGCGCTCAGAGGTTCTTTTGTCCGCATGGTTTTCTGACTAGTGAGATTGGCTTTGAAGCTTATCGCCTGCTTCGTATGGAAGGCCTTGAAGTCCTGGAATCCGGTGTGGGCCTCGAAACGATGCAACGCCTTGGCAGCGGCATCAATGGATTGTTCGCCGTTGCTTTTTGCGGCAGCCAGATATTCGAAATAGCGATACTTGATCCGCTCATTGGGGCCATGTTGCTGTTTCATAATTTACCTCATCGCTTATGTGACAATTCACGGAGGGTCAAACCCTCTCTCCTATGCGCAATTCCGCTTCCGCTATTGTCACATCCAATGAACCACAAATTGATGAAAGCCTGGCCAAGGAGACACGCCGGTGTATTAGCCGCTCGCAGTCCGGGCAGAAGCCGCGAAGATTGCCGGTCGTCGTATTCAACGGCACATAGTCAGCCATGTTAAGGGCCGGGACTTTCGGGGCGTGACACGGGAGACAATAAATTTGCCCCGGCAGCAATGGACTCTTACTTTTGGTTCGGCGTTCCTGAAGGAAGGCAACAATTGTTGCACCTCGAAATAAGTGAGGGCGCTTACCGTCAACCGTCTTAAGCCCAGTCCTTTGCCAGCTTCTGACGGTGTTTTTGTGAACACCCAATGTCTGAGCCGCTCCCTCCACTGTATATGTTCGATAGCTCTTGATGAGCCGCCAGTTTGGATGCCGCTTGCCCATCGCTTGCTAAACTTAAGCAAGGGCCGACGTCGAGCGACGCCGCGCCCCGATTCGGGCAGACGCCCAAAGGTCGAGATCGGGTATTGAATAGATCGGAAATCGGCTCGCCTTGCGATAGACCGGCCCGCCGCCGATCACGGCAAGTTTTGCGAGCCATTGGCGTGAACATGGAAAGCCATAAGTCATCCTTATGTAGTTCGCGGCATCGCCGCGCCGGAGGTATCGGCACCCGGCTTCTGATTGAAAATTCGGAGGTTTAGTCATTTCATCTCCTTGCGCTTGCCGGATATGTCCGGAGCTTTCTGGAGATGAATCGGCCATTTTCCACGCCCGAAAAAGTGGCATGAAATTCGCCCAATATTTTAATTTCGGGCGCTTTTCTGTTCGCGAAAAGTCGAGGCGAGCTTGTTGCGGATGGATTTAGGTTGCAGAGGCGGTTTCTCTGGGTGCGTTTTACGCAGCCAAGCGGCAAGGAACTGAGATTCCTTCGTCATACTTGGCGCAACTTCGCCTCTCACGCATCGGGCCTTAAACTCCGCTTCTACTAGATACATTGAGGATGGCCGACCCGGCGCACCTGTCTCAGACGATTCATCGCTGAAGGGCCAATATCTCGCCACGTCTTCCTTGAGGACCATCAGTCGAGACCATCGCTCGCCCCTCCGATCCCGAAGTGAATCATCGAATCCGGAGGTCCAGTGTTTCTCGTCCACAAACGGATATGAACAGAGATAAAGTTGTTCGCTCAAGAGTAGTCCCATTGGAGCATCGGAATACGGATAATCTACAGGACATTCCGCAAAGTGGTGGCCCGGCACCAGTTCGCGTTCACCTTTGCGGACTCCAATCACCTTAATTTGGTCCGAAGATAGACGAGCAAGCAAATCCCCAAACGCCATGCTCCAAATACTTTGATCAGTCGGATCAACTACTTGCTTTCCGCCTTCTGTAGCGATCCACTGAGCGGCACAATAGAGCGGCATATAGCCCGCCCCAATAGGCCGGATTGTTTCCGGCAAAGCCGATGGCGGCGGCAAGATGTCGGACCACATCCCTGTGATTGCTTTTCGCCATACAAGTACTTGTTCGTAGCGAAGCCCTGGTCCTGTACCGGTCAAAGGCGTTGCGACCATGTCGCGCTCGTGCTCTTCATGGCATTCAAGATCGTGCCAGGCGGTGGCGGGTATTGCTTCCCTTGCGCCCGTCACGATGTTAATTCCGGTAGCTTCGACCAAGCCTTCACGAAGTGCCACCCACAAGGCAGCCTGTTTTGCGTCCTTAACACTCATCTTGAGCGTTGCGCCGCCACCGGTAGCTACGTCAAATATACTCGCCAACTCCAAACGGACAACCGTCGCAGTTGAGCGCTGCTCCAAAATATGACCTTCATGAACAGGTCCGTCAAACCCGATGCGCCATTTTCGAAAGTGCCAGTCCCAGCACTCAGTCCGGTAAGGGTTCCACCATTCTCGCACTTTGTCAGCGTTGCGATAGGCGATCCATGCCAATGCCATTACCAGTGTCCAGAACGTCTCTTTCATTGGATCGAAGGCATCCGGCTTCGGCCGATATTCAAATGGCTCAAGATTGAGCTGAGCAGCTTCGGCTTCGGCTTCGGCGGGTGTCATCTCTCCGTAACGGACCATCTCGAAAAGGTGCACACGCTGGGAATCAGACATAAAGCAACCGTGTTGTGTAGTGTCCGTAATGGTTTAACCACACAGGCAAGCCTCTCGCAAAGCGGATTGTTAGGAACGCCGTACCCTTCCACCTGCTGCCGGAAAAGAAGCGTCTAATGCCGAACGACTCCCCTTAAACTACGAACAAACGACTATTTATGACCACGTATGGAAGGCTCAGCGGCCAGCTTGGCCCGCATTACACTCAATGCGCCGTGCGCGGTGAACAGCGATGCTTCCATTCCGAGGATACCACCGAGAAAGTCAGTATCTAGCTCACGCCGGTTATTGTCGCTATCGATTTCATGCATCGGCTTGAGTGGAAGCGTTCCCAATTTGGCGAACACCACATCTACCTTCTTCAGCTGCGCCGCGTCCAGTTTCGTCACGTCAAGAACGGGAAGCGTTTCAAGTGTCGTCTTGCCAATTGAAGATCGGCCCGGCTGACTTTTGTTCGAATGCCACCAATGAAGGAACAAGCCAAGTGTCGTATTCGCCCATAGCACAAGGGCCTTTTCCTGCGTTTCCGTGGCTAACTTGATCGAAAGCCAGGATCGCCCGCCTATCGTAGGCCTAGATGTAAATTGCATGCTTAGCGCTTGGCTGTTGAAGCGGAAGTCCCGGTTAAAATGGCAATGAGAACTTGTCGCCGAAATATCTGTAACCTTCCTGGCTATCGTTTCCCGCTCATGTTTATTTCGACCGGTCTTCACTATGCCTTCCGCGTCACCGGCAAACTGAATAGTTGAGTTGCTTTGCGCATCCATAGCCCACAAGACGGGGTAGGATGCAGCCGCCTGATTGGCACACACCTGAATTTCGAAAGGTCCGCGCGGGCCGCCCTTGCTATCCGTGCCGTTTACATCAGAGTGATAAGGGCCGATCTTGCCGATCTTCCCGATCACAGACACGGCAAGGGTATTCGAATCCGCCTTTACCATCGAAGGCAACCATACTTGGCCGGCCGATTCCAGTGCGTAAGCCGATTGCGCTAACGAAAAATCATTGACGCGCGAAAGATTCCATCCCCCATCGGTTTGAAGCGGCGCATCGATGATCGCACCAATTATATCATCCCCGAAGCTGATCACCGTGCCACCTACCGGACCGTCTTCTAGACGTTTGATGTGCCCACCATGCATGAGCGCCGCAATCTGACGAGCGGCGTAATGTCCTTCAAGCGGATAGACGGGGCGATTCTTCAGAATGACGAATTTCGCCCGCTTCGCCCCTTTCGCATTGCGCGTCCCTACGAAGATGCACTCGCCGATGGCGGTATCCGCAGAAAAGGAGACTTCCCCGCCCCCTTCGCCGGCAATGCTTGCGAGTGTAATGTCATCATAATTCTTTGCGATCAGATCGCGGGATTTTTCCCACGCTTCTCCTGTCAACAAGCTTTGCGGCAGAATTATCCCTACGGTTCCCTCCATGGAGATCTTCCGATCTGCCAAAGCAAGAAAGGCCGACCCTTCGCCAGCATTGCCATGATAACATGTATCTGCCGTTCGATCCTTCATCGCCTTACCCATCAGCCGTTGTTCCTCGTCCGATGAACTGAATGCGGCGAACATCGGATTCGGAACCCCGATCTTGTTCGCCTCATGTCCGGTGGGCCGGGTAAACGGCGGATTCATCAGGATGAGGTCAAACGATTTCGCGGGAAGGTCTTTCCACACTTCCTTCGTCGCCTTGCCCTTTCCCGTAAGCGCGGAAGCAGAAACTGAAACAATATCCATCGAGCGCTGTTGTTCAAGAAGATCGAGCGATCCCAACGTAATTGAAATGTTCCCCTTTGTACCTTGCTTTCCATATTCCAGTGTCATCACTCCAGAATCGAAAAACGTTTTGGTCGGATGCGCACCCGCAAGCATCGACGCTGTAAGATGCGCGGCAGCCGGCAGTACATCGCAACCGTAGATGCATTCTGACATAAGTTTTGAATGCAGTTTTTCGGAGTCGCCGCCCGAAAGTTCGTGAAGTTGGCCGAGACGAGAATAGGCCGCCGAAAGAAGCGGTCCAGTTCCACAGGCAAAATCCGCAACTTTGATTGACCCTAGCGTTTCAGGATTATTCCATTCGCCTCCTCCAGGAATCTTGTCCTTACGTATTGTAAGACCTGCCAGAAACGCGGCCGAGGCGGGGGTTGTATAGTAGGCCGCCAAGAATTTACGATCTGCAATTAATCGCTGAAATACAGCACCCGTAAGATCATGGGAACGCATGAGCCGATTTTCTAAGAGCTTGTCCGCTGTTACCGAAAGCGTTTCAATGAGGGGCTTGGTGTGCGACGGCGGGATCACTTCCATAACCCGCCGCGCAATATCGAAGATTGGCCAATAGTTGACTTTCAGGACTGCGCGCCATTCTGCAAGAATCCCGGTCTTGGTGAGATTCCCAGCGCCGCGAAGTTGATCAAATGTTTTGACCGAACCTAACGCACCAGGGCCGCCAGCCAGAGTTTCTTGGAAAACAAAAGCATTAGCGAGAATTGTGCATGCCATGCGCCGAGTTTGTTCGCCATCTTCCTGATGCAGCGCCTCGGCGATTTGTGATGTAACGGCAGGATGTGTAGCTGCTACATCGGCAAGGATGCCAGCTGCCGACGAAACGCCTTCGACCAGGTTATTGGCGGCAGCGTCGATTACTGCTGGCGGTACTCCTGCCGCTTGCACAATTAGGGAAATATCTTCAGCATCACCGACAAGCCATCCCGCAGACGGCCACCGCTGGCAATCCATCGGGGATTCGCCTGTAAAAAGGCAGAATTCAAACTTGTAATTAGTTTTGATTTCGTCACGCAGCGCCGCGGATTGTTTCTGACGAAGAACTTCTGGCAAGCGCACGGCTACGCTTGAAAGAATGGTGCGACCGTTAGAAGAGAGCCTATTGCCGAGGCGGCTTCGCGCTTCCGGTTCGACGGTCACGGCGGGTACAACTTCCGTTTCGATGACAACCGGTGAGGCGTTGGGTTCGGCAATCAGAATATCTGGTCGCGCCGCCGATCCCATTAGTTTCTTGGTATTCTCGGAGGAAACGCAATTCGAAGACTTCCATCCCGCCCGTGTCGATCTCAAGAATTCGGCTAATGCATCGTTGATTGTATGTTCAGTCGTTGCCATCGATTCGCACTCGCCATTGATTCAATTAGGTACGAATATCCCGAATCGGCAGCGCCGCAAATAAGGTTGCGGTCCGGTCCAGCACGGTTTCTCATACCCACCCGTTGGAGTCGGTTAGCACGGACGCACACTATTTGCGTAGACTTATAACGTTGGAGTTGTTGGAGTTCGGATTTTCACCCATGGCCGCCGCGATTGTGCTGGCGATGGCATTAGAGGCCCTTCGCAGTGGATCGGCATCCAGATGCGCATAGCGGGCCGTCGTCGTTGCATTGGCATGGCCGAGAAGTTTGCCGACAATGGGCAGCCCTAGGCCACCACCGGCACCGAAACTCGCGAAGGAATGGCGAAGGTCATGCAGGCGAAGCCCTTCGAGGCCGGCCTGCCGTGTCACCATCACCCAGGGCCGTTTGAGGTCGGCGCGTGGACTGTCGGCACTAAACCCGGCAACTACATAATTGCCGACCCGCGGCAGACCTGCAAGGACGGCGAGGGCGGGTGCATTGAGGATGATGGTTTTTCTGCCAGTCTTGCTGTCGGAAAGGAACAGAAGACCGCGCTCCATGTCCACCTCTTTCCATTTGAGGTGCAGGATTTCACGCAGGCGACAACCAGTGAACAGCAAGAGCCGGAGCGCCGCCGAAGCATGTGGATCAATGATAGTGCGTCGCGCCTTCTTCGGAACATGCTTGGCGGTTGCCTTAGTTTCATCGACAAGCCACGCGATGCCTTCTCTTTCGGCCATGCGGACCGCTGCACCCAACCGCTCAAGCTCTTCGGTAGACAGGAAGCGTTCCCTGCCCTTTTCGGAGTATTTTTCGATGCCCCGCACGGGGTTAATCTTCTCGGGAAGCAGGCCACGCTTACCGGCAAAGGCATACATGCTGGCGGTGATGGCGAGGATGCGGTTCGCCTGATAGGGCGTTCTCTTCCATTTGAGGTGCAGTCGCGCGATGTCCGAGCGTCGCACTTTGTCCGCCTTCATCGTCCCGATTTCGGGCCTGATGATGCGATCCAGAATATCCCGATAGTGCCCGACAGTCCCAGCTTTGCGTTTGGCTTCGACATGATCAGTCAAAAAGTGCTGAATCAGATTGGATACGGTGAGCGTTTTCCGCTCATCGGCTTTGGAAGCAGCTGGATCGGCCCCGGTAGCCGCAGCGCCAATGGCACGCTTCGCTTCGGCACGGGCTTCTTCCGGCGTCAACTTCGCAGCTGAGGCAATTGTTAGTTTCCGCAGGGGTGCCTTGCGGCCCGATCCGGCACGATAGACGGCGATGTAGCTTTTAGTCCCGCTAGGGCGCACGCGGACGCCGAAACCTGGCAAATCAGAGTCCCACGCCACATAGTCCCTGCCGTTTGCCTTCAGGCCATCGACAAGTCGTTTGGTGATGCGGGCGCTTTTCATATCCATCTCCGTGATTTTGCTCGGGGTAGCACCGGGGTAACACGCCAGAAACAATCTTTGGAAACTATCGGACATCAATTTAGCGGATTAATTGGCACTATTTCAACTGTTTCCATCATACTGGCAATTTCGGGGAACTGTCAAAAAGTTGATTTCTTAAGACTACGAATCTGGGGGTCAGAGGTTCGAATCCTTTCGGGCGCGCCAATTTTTTGAAAAATTTGCGCGATATTGCTACGTAGTTTGGTTGAGGCTCATTCTGGACAATCCAGGTGGCGTCGGATACTGACGGTTAGACCCAG
>JANMAE010000153.1:0-4916 GCA_031359445.1 Hyphomicrobiales bacterium
GTTTTTGAACAGGTGGCGGCCGCTCGCGCTTTGGATTCAGAGGCCGTCGGTTTACGCAGCGCGCTACAGGCAGCTGAATCCAGTCAACGTGGCTTTCTCTATACGCAAAACGAAATCTACCTCGCACCCTATGGAGTTGCGAAGACCCAGGCCCGCAAACAGCTGGAGTTGCTTCAGTCCGGACTATCTAAATATCCCGGCCTGCTGGCTGCGCGCGCCAAATTGAGCGAGGTGGTCGAAAAAAAGTTGGCTGAAATAGATAGCACTATTCTCCTGCAGCAACAGGGCAAAAAAGGCGAGGCACTTGCGCTTGTCCAGACCAATCATGGCAAAGCACTGATGGACGAAGCCAATGTATACCTGAGTGGCATTGCGCGTGCGGCAGACAAGCGAGTCCTGGACAGTGTTGCGGAGCAGCGGAGAAACGCCGCGCAATTGCAGCTTGTTTCCGTTCTTAGCGCCTTGGCAATTTTGGCTGTCGTCGGGATCGTCGCCAATTTGGTTTTGAATTACACCCGAAGTCTTAAAACTGCCCAAAAAGAGGTCATCTCCCTTAATGCAGGCCTCGAAGACCGGGTGCGACAGCGCACAGATGATTTGGCAAATGCCAACGAACAGCTGCGCCATGAACGGGACCGCGCCGAGGCGCTCCTGGTTGAAGTCAACCACCGTGTGGCAAACAGCTTGACCATGGTTGCAAGCCTAGTAAAAATGCAAGCCAAGTCCGTGAGCGATAAAGCGGCAAAAAATGCCTTGGATGAAACACACGATCGCATCAACGCAGTAGCGCTTGTGCACCGAAAACTTTATACAACCGGTGACGCTCGTTTCGTTCTACTCGATGACTACCTCGCGGGCCTGATGTCCGATGTCCAATCCTCGGTGCACAATCAACAATTGGGGATTTCCATTAGATCCAATATCGCTCAAATAAAGATGCCGATCGATCTCAGTGTCAACCTGGGCGTGATATTGAATGAGTGGGTAAGCAATGCCGTGAAATACGCTTATCCCACCGCAAAAGGAGAAATCCGGGTCGAGCTAAAAGTTGTTGAGCAAGACAAAGCGCAATTGATTGTGTCCGATGACGGCATTGGCTTTGACAATGGCCAAAAGGCATTAGGCACGGGATTTGGCAGCAAGATAGTGAATGCCATGGCCATCAGCCTGGCTGCCGACATGGAATACAAATCTGGCAATCCCGGCACAACCGCAGTTCTAACCTTTCCGCTCAAGAAATTTGGGGACTAATGGCCGAAGCCGGAGACGTAGTTGGCTGGAACCATGCGAAATGCCTCTTGGCAAAAATCTGGACATTGCCGCAGCACTTTGCGCTAAAGCGCCGTTTTGGAAAACTTAACTGTAGTGGGATTTGGTCTAAGGAATCAGACGATACTGAAAATGCCGCCGGATGACTGCCTGTATGCAAATGACGTTGTTCTGGACTTCTCACGGCCCGGCAAACCCACAGACAACGGCTTCATCGAAGCTTACAACGGCAAGCTCCGCAGTGAATGCTTGAATGCACATTGGTTCATGAGACTTGACGACGCGCATTCAAAGTTGGAGGATTGGCGCAGATACTATAACGAGGAACGACCGCAGAGTGGGATCGGCCAATGACACTGATTTTGCTGCACAATCCTGATGGCGCATCCAGCCCGCCAAAGGGTTCAGAGGCCGAAAACTCTGGTCTCACATGATCCAAGATTTGGGAGCGGAGCAAAAGGCTGAAAACTCTGGTCTCAGTTGATCCAAGGTTTGGGTCCAGAGCAAGATGCGGAAATCCTCCAGCTGGGCCATCCGAAGATGGGGAACAAGTCACTTGCAGTAATTGATATGGCGGCAAAAGAATGTCGTTAAAACGAAATGCCTCTCAGCGATTACGCCAAGAGGCCTATTGAGGGTAGATGAGCCTGCAACACATGTCACAAACGCAAATTTAGAAACCCTTCGTGCTGCTCATCATTTTCGGACTGCAAATTGGATCATTACTGTTAGTCATGCAGTATTTCGAGCGATTTTTCATGACCACTTCTTTCGTCATCTTCATCATTTGCGCCCGCATTTTAAACATCTTAGGGCTCATGCAAATTGGATCATAACCGTTGCTCATGCAGTATTTCGAGTCACCCATTCCGGCGGCAGATGATGTACCAACTGTTGCCGAGAGCCCGATCAGTGTAACCACGCATGCTAAAAGCAGTTTTTTCATTTTGTTCATCCCTTAAGCCGAACCAGAACGAGAACAATTCTTGAATTTGATCGTATCCTTGCATATGTGTTCTCTTGTACACATCTAGCATAACTGCCAGCAGCGCAAAAATCAATTCCGCGGCAATCGCTATTTGTTTTTATCACGACTTTGTGATTTTGTTCTCGGTTTGCATGAGGTTTGATTAGGAATGAAAATCTTCTGATTAGTCCCGCAGAATTGTTGGATCGGGGTTCAAATTTATCAAAGTTCCATATTTGAATTTGAACAGCGGCGAGGAAAAATTCCCACGCTATTCGGCGACATCGCTTTCAGCATTTTCCTTTGATCCGCCATTGAAGATTTCCTCCACTTAACCTTGTCCATGCATCTTAATCCAGATTGAAGTTGGCTCTAGCTTTGGAGAGAAGTGACCAAAGAATGAAGTGCCATCTCCGGCCATTGGGAGGGTGATCTGCTGAGCGGCGCCAAGAATACTCACATTGCGACACGGGTCGGGCAGACCTCACGATTTGTCATGCTGGTTCGACTGAACTGTAAAGATAATCAAACGGTTGTTGATGCCTTTGTTCGACTGTTGATGCCTTTGTTCGACAAGTGCGTGAACTGCCCCACAGTCTCATAACATCCCTGACTTAGGATCGAGGCACTGATTGACGCAAGTTCGTTTGAGCTGGCATTAAAGTCAGGTTCCTTGGCAAAAATGCGACACATGCGAATTGGTTCCATCCATAGGCGGAAAAGAATATTTATTTGAGGAGGCGGCTGGCAAAACGTCGTTTAAGAACCCACAGAGGATGCTGGATATTCGACGGCAGAGCTCTTGGATGTGGAGTCAGACGACTGCAAAGTGTCAAACTCAGCGCGAAACCATTCTTTAGCCCATGACATCTCCTGCTGCTCATCTTCATGGGGTGCGCCATTGTCAATGGTGCTGCGCTGACACTGCCTCAATCGCTCGGTGCAGTAGTTTCGGTGGGAACTGCAAAGATATGTTGCTTCACCCAATTGAACCAGATAGCCGTCTGTGGAAGGCGACTGCGCGTGAAAACACTGAAGTTGTTTACTTAAATCTCTCATCAAATTTTCAACTGGCAGTGATTTCTGGCTCCCGCAACCAAATACGTAAGTGACCTCAATAGCTAACGCTTCGCGATTTTTCTCGCGGAGCGTTTTTGCTTTGGGAACTCGGAACGCGTTTCGCGTCAAGGCGTCACTCTCCCGCAATGCAGCCACATTCACTTGCATTTGGCCCCGAACCGGGAACCAAAAAGCCGTCTTGTGGATTATTTGGTCGGACTCGAACGTGAGCGCTCGCGAGCATCGACGAGTCCATGCGATCAAACATTGCAAAACCCGCACGGAGTTCCTGATGGGCGAGACATTTCAGCGCGGCAAGCCGCGTAACCACAGCGCTTATGCCCTTCCGCGTATAAGGCGAGCCACGCCGGCTGAGGATGCGCGCACCATCACGAGCATTAAGGTGTCCTGGGGCATGGTGCTGATTGGAATGATCATTGGGCTGGTTATCCAGCTCATACTGAATGTGATCAACATCGGCACCGAAAAACACGGTCTGGTCACAGGTTCAGCCTATGACCCGTCAACCCTGAACTTCTCAATGGGCATAGTCACGCCGAATATCCAAACTGGCAGACCTTCTAGGAAGGGTGCGTCAGCAACGTGAATATGCCCTCAAACAATATCCAAGACGAGACGACCGTCCTGCCCCCCGTTGAGGAAGAACTGCGGATTGGCAAACGCGACGTGGTCACGGGGCGCATTCGGGTCCGGACTGTCACTGACACAACGGAAGAACATGTCCAGCGGTCCGCACTGAAGGCAACGTCACCATCGTCCCCATATTGGAAGAAGTGCTTGTTGTTGAGAAGCCGCTTCTCATCAAGGACGAGATGCGCATCACCCTCCACAGGTCGGCGGTTCGAGCCCGCCCAGCTGTACCACTGCAGGCAGGCGCTCTTTGCGCCCGGTACAGCGGGTTCTATTCGTGAACACATATGCGTTGTTCTGGACATTGCTTGCGCGGTGTTGGATTGGCAGGCCACTTCATCACCAGCCCAACAGGGCATAATCAACCGCCGGAGCGAACTCAAAACTGGATAGAAGTTTGGGGCAAGGTCAGAGCGAATGATGACATTGCAATCACCAAGCGTAGAAGTGTCACGGCTGTTGCCAATTGTCATGCAATCTTTTTGCCTAGGAGCAGGCGTGCAATTTGCCGGATTTTTGTTCCGGTATGACCACCAGCCAACTTCCAAGCATGCCGTCGACTGTTAACAGCATCGAGAAAACCATGGGTATTTTTGTGTAAATCCATGTCCATGCATGCTGAATAATACCTCCACCGACGGCGCACAGCATCGGTCGGGCTCTTTGCCTTGTAAATCAATTCCGAACCGGACTCGACCTGACAAAAGAACATAGCTTCTGGTACTAAAACAACTCCCAAGTCCGCTATCATCTTGTAAACGATAAGACGATCCATACCCCACGGGTATGGAAACAATGTGAAGCCATTCAATAAATATGCTCCAGCGCGATTGGTCCGGTACAGCCCATAGAACCACGACCCGGGAAATTTCGTTCCTCGATATCTTTGTTTTTTCTCGTTTTGATACGCCATAAAGCTATTTTTGGTTGGCTCAACAACACTTCCATCGCGTGCAACAAATGTAACGGG
>JANMAE010000102.1:0-40074 GCA_031359445.1 Hyphomicrobiales bacterium
CACGGAAATGGTGATGCCGGGCGACAACATTGCCTTCGACGTCGAACTCATCACGCCCATCGCCATGGAGGAAAAGCTGCGCTTTGCCATCCGTGAAGGTGGCCGTACCGTGGGTGCCGGCGTGGTTGCCAAGATTACAGAGTGATAGGTCACAAAGATGCAACGACAAAATATTCGTATCCGTCTCAAAGCTTACGACCATCGCATCCTCGATACGTCGACGCGTGAGATTGTAAACACGGCCAAGCGCACAGGTGCGCAAATCCGTGGACCTGTTCCCCTTCCCACACGTATCGAGAAGTTCACCGTGAACCGCTCGCCACACGTGGACAAGAAGAGCCGTGAACAGTTCGAGATGCGGACACACCGTCGTCTTTTGGACATCGTAGATCCAACCCCACAGACAGTTGATGCTTTGATGAAGCTCGATCTGGCTGCCGGTGTTGATGTTGAAATCAAGCTCTAAGTCGGGCTTACTAGGAGAAAAGCGATGCGTTCTGGTCTCATCGCCGTAAAACTTGGAATGACACGTATCTACACGGCGGAGGGAACAGCAGTTCCCGTCACCGTGTTGAAGGTGGATGGTTGTCAAGTTGTTGCGCAGAAGACAAATGAAAAGCACGGATACACAGCAGTTCAGCTGGGTGTAGGCGTAGCCAAGATTAAGCGGTTGTCGAAAGCCGAGCGCGGTCACTTTGCCGCTGCCAAGGTTGAGCCAAAGCGCAAGCTGCAGGAGTTCCGTGTGAGCCCCGACATGACCATGCCTGTGGGTTCAGAAGTAACGGTTGACCACTTTGTGGCCGGGCAGTTCGTTGACGTTACCGGCACATCCTTGGGCAAAGGCTTCCAGGGCGGTATGAAGCGCTGGAATTTCAAGGGCCTTCGTGCGACGCATGGTGTTTCTGTAAGTCATCGTTCGATCGGTTCCACCGGTAACCGCCAGGATCCTGGCAAGGTGTTCAAGAACAAGAAGATGCCTGGGCATCTTGGTTCTGAGAACGTGACCACGCAGAATATTGTAGTTGTGCGTACCGACAAGGACCGTGGCCTCATCATGCTCAAGGGATCTGTTCCCGGCAGCAAGGGTGGTTGGGTTTCTGTTCGTGACGCCGTAAAGCGCAAGCTTCCAGATACAGCTCCAAAGCCCGGCGCCTTTTCGGCACCACAGGCTGCGGTTGCCGCACCTGAGCTTGTGAAGGAGTAGGCCCACATGAAAGCTGATGTAACAACCATTGAAGCGGGCCAAGCTGGTTCGATTGAGCTTGCTGACCACATTTTCGGTCTTGAGCCACGCACCGACATTATCCACCGCGTTATCCAATGGCAGCTCAACAAGCGCCAGCAGGGTACGCACCAGGCCAAGTCGCGAGGCGAAATCAACCGTACAACGCACAAGCTGGGCAACCAGAAGGGCGGCGGCGGTGCACGTCACGGTTCACGCAAGGCTGGTATTTTCGTGGGCGGCGGCAAGGCCTTCGGTCCACGCCATCGCAGCCATGAAACGTCATTGAACAAGAAGATCCGCGCACTCGGGCTTCGCCATGCACTTTCGGTCAAGGCCAAGGCCTCTGAACTTGTCATCATCGACAAGGCAGATGTGAAGGAAGCCAAGACCAAGTCGATGATCGCCGCCTTTACCAAGCTCGGCTGGGTGAATGCACTGATCATTGACGGCGCTACCGTGAACGAAGGTTTCGCCAATGCGGCGCGCAATATTCCCAACATCGACGTTCTGCCAGTACAGGGCATCAATGTTTATGACATTCTGCGCCGCAAGAATTTGGTTCTGACCAAAGCTGCCGTAGAGGCCTTGGAGGCACGGTTCAAATGAGCAAAGAGCATTATTACAATATTATCCGCAGTCCGGCGATTACTGAAAAGGGAACCCTGGTTTCTGAGCATAACGCGGTTGTGTTCAATGTCGCCCTGACTGCAACCAAACCTGCGATCAAGAAGGCAGTTGAAGGTCTTTTTGGCGTGAAAGTGAAATCCGTCAATACCCTCGTTCGCAAGGGCAAGCAGCGCCGTTTCAAGGGCCAGCTTGCACGGTTGAGCGATGTCAAGCGCGCCTATGTGACCCTCGAAGAAGGTCAACGGCTCGATGTGACAACGGGCCTCTGAGTGGTGAGATAGAAAAAATGGCACTCAAAACATTTAAACCAACAAGCGCCGGCCGCCGTCACCTTATCCAGGTTGACCGCAGCCAGTTATGGAAGGGCGGACCGGTCAAGGCTCTCGTTGAGGGACTTAACAAGGCGGGTGGCCGTTCCAACACGGGCCGCATCACGTCACGCCGCAAGGGTGGTGGTCACAAGGTTGCTTACCGTCTGGTGGATTTCCGCCGGGTGAAGTTCGATGTGCCGGCGGTTGTCGAGCGCATTGAATATGATCCTAACCGGACATCGTTTATCGCCTTGATCAAATATGCCGATGGCGAATTGTCGTACATCCTCGCGCCGCAACGCTTGGCCGTTGGTGACTCCGTCGTTTCCGGCAAGTCGGTTGACGTGAAGCCAGGCAATGCAATGCCGCTGGGCTCCATGCCAGTTGGCACCATTGTTCACAACGTCGAAACCAAGCCAGGCAAGGGCGGATCGCTCGCGCGTTCGGCAGGCACCTATGCTATGGTTGCTGGCCGTGACCAGGGTTTTGCATTGTTGAAGCTCAAGTCCGGCGAAACCCGTATGGTTGATTCAGCCTGCATGGCTTCAGTGGGCGCGGTTTCCAATCCTGACCACATCAACGAAGTGATCGGCAAGGCAGGACGCGCACGTTGGAAGGGCGCTCGCTCGGTTTCACGCGGTATCGCGCGGAACCCGGTTGACCATCCAAACGGCGGTCGTACCAACGGCGGCAAGCACTGGGCAACGCCCTGGGGCAAGCCGACAAAGGGCAAGAAGACCCGTTCCAACAAATCAACCAACAAGTTCATCGTGCGCAGCCGCCACGATCGCAAGAAGTCGCAGTAAGAGGTAGCCCGTGGCACGTTCACTCTGGAAAGGCCCGTTTGTAGACGGTTACATACTGAAGAAGGCAGAGGTTGCCCGTGCAGCCGGTCGTCATTCAGCCATCAAGACGTGGAGCCGCCGTTCAACGGTGTTGCCGCAGTTTGTTGGTCTTACGTTTCAGGTCCATAACGGAAACAAGTTTATTCCTGTGACCATTTCGGAAGAAATGGTCGGGCACAAGCTTGGTGAATTCGCGCCAACCCGCACCTTCCGTGCGCATTCGGCATCAGACAAGAAGGCAACGAAGGCCTAATCCCATGAGCAAACCAGTTAGAAAACGCTCGCTCGCTGACAATGAGGCAAAGGCCGTAACCCGGTCTATCCGCATCAGCCCGCGCAAACTGAATGAACTTGCCACCATCATTCGTGGCAAAACCGCGTCCAAGGCTCTGGCCGAGCTCACCTTCTCGCGCCGCCGCATTGCGAAGGACGTGAAGAAGACACTTGAGTCAGCCATCGCCAATGCTGAAAACAACCACGACCTCGACATCAACAATCTGGTTGTCGCCGAAGCCTGGGTTGGCAAGAACCTGGTGATGAAGCGCTTCATGCCAGGGGCACGTGGCCGCGTCGGCAAGATAGAGAAATTCTTCAGCGAACTGACGATCATTGTTCGCGAAGTGAAGGAGGCCGCTTAATGGGTCAGAAAGTAAATCCGATTGGTCTGCGTCTGGGTATCAACCGGACGTGGGACTCGCGCTGGTATGCCAACAGCCGCGAATTCGGCAAGCTGTTGCATGAAGACATGGCCATTCGCTCCTACCTCAAGGAAGAGTTGAAGCAGGCCGGTGTTGCCAAGGTGCTGATTGAGCGCCCGCACAAGAAGTGCCGGGTCACGATTTTCTCCGCCCGCCCAGGCGTGGTAATCGGCAAGAAGGGCGCTGACATCGAAAAGCTTCGCAAGAAGGTTGCGGATATGACCGGTTCCGAGGTTCACTTGAACATCGTGGAAATTCGCAAGCCTGAAACCGATGCGACCTTGGTGGCTGAAAGCATTGCGCAGCAGCTCGAACGCCGCGTGGCTTTCCGCCGTGCGATGAAGCGTTCGGTGCAGTCTGCCCAGCGCATGGGTGCTGAAGGCATCAAGATCACCTGCTCGGGCCGTCTTGGCGGCGCGGAAATCGCGCGTGTTGAATGGTATCGCGAAGGCCGCGTTCCGCTTCACACGTTGCGCGCGGATATTGATTACGGTGTTGCTACCGCCCATACGGCATACGGCACCAATGGCGTGAAGGTCTGGATCTTCAAGGGCGAAATCCTTGAGCATGATCCCATGGCGCAGGACAAGCGCATGGCCGAGACGCCCGACAGTGGACAACGTCCTCGCCGCGACCGTGATGGCGCGAACTGAGGTTTGAGGTAAACAACCATGTTGCAACCTAAGAAAACAAAGTTCAGGAAGGCCCACAAGGGCCGTATCCATGGCAAATCAACAAGCTGCAACACGCTGGATTATGGCGCGTTCGGATTGAAGGCCACGGAGCCTGACCGTTTGACCGCCCGCCAGATCGAGGCCGCCCGTCGTGCCTTGGCACGTGGGATGAAGCGTGCGGGCCGTGTATGGATCCGCGTGTTCCCGGATGTTCCGGTTTCCAAGAAGCCTGCCGAAGTCCGCATGGGTTCTGGCAAGGGTTCAACTGAATACTGGGCTGCGCGCGTGAAACCAGGTCGTGTCATTTTTGAAGTGGACGGCGTTCCGAAGGCCATTGCCGAGCATGCCTTGCTGCTTGCTGCCGCCAAACTGCCAATCAAGACGCGCTTCGTGGCGCGGCTTGGCGAATAAGAGGAGCTTGAACACATGAAATTTACAGACGTCAAGCTGTTCACCAAAGACCAATTGAAGGACGAAGTCCTGAAGTTGCGCAAGGAGCAGTTCAACCTGCGCTTCCAGCGGGCTTCCGGCCAAGTTGAAAACACATCGCGCATCCGGCAGATCCGGCGTGACATTGCCCGTCTCAAGACGGCGCAAACCATGCAATCTGCGGCGAAGTAGGAGAATAGAATATGCCGAAACGCGTTCTCGAAGGCGTGGTGACCAGTGACAAGAATGACAAGACCATCGTGGTTCTTGTCGAACGCCGCTTGCGCCATCCGGTTCTGAAAAAGACGGTTCGTCTTTCGAAGAAGTACCATGCGCATGATGAGAAGAATGTTGCCAAGGCCGGCGATGTTGTTCGCATTGAAGAAACACGGCCATTGTCGAAGCAGAAGCGCTGGACGCTTCTCGAGACAGTGACTGCTGGCAAAGCATAAGAAGAAGGACAGCGGGCAGTTCATGCCCCAGTGTAGATAGGTGATCTTATGATCCAGCAAGAAACAAATCTCGATGTTGCCGATAATTCCGGCGCCCGCCGCGTACAGTGCATCAAGGTGCTTGGCGGTTCCAAGCGCCGTTATGCATCAATTGGCGATGTGATCGTTGTATCGGTCAAGGAAGCCATTCCGAAGGGCCGCGTCAAGAAGGGCAGCGTGATGAAGGCTATCGTCGTGCGCACCGCGAAGGACATTCGCCGCGCCGATGGTTCCACCATCCGTTTTGACCGCAATGCCGCTGTGCTCATCAATGCCCAGGGCGAACCCGTCGGCACCCGCATTTTTGGACCCGTGCCACGTGAGTTGCGCGGCAAGAATCAGATGAAGATCATTTCCTTGGCACCGGAGGTGCTGTGATGACAGTAAAGTTGAAAATCAGAAAAGGTGACAAGGTTGTTGTCATCACCGGCCGCGACAAGGGCAAGCAGGGCGATGTCGTCCGCATTATTCCTGACGAGAACCGGGCTGTTGTGGCAGGCGTAAACACTGCAAAGCGTCACACCCGCCAGACAGCAAGCCAAGAAGGCGGCATCATCAACAAGGATATGCCTATTCAAATTTCGAACCTGGCCTTACGCGATCCCAAGGATGGCAAGCCAACCCGTGTCGGTTTCAAGACGCTGGCGGATGGCAAGAAGGTCCGGTTCGCAAAACGCTCTGGAGAAGTCATCGATGGCTGACGAAAAAGAAGTAAAGGTCAAGCCGGCGAAAGCCGCCAAGGCTCCCAAGAAGTCGGAACTGGCTGAACGCCCTACCGGTAAGGTTGCGGCTTTGCCTGAAGGTTATGTTCCACGTTTGCGCCAGCATTACGATGACGTGGTGCGGGCCAAGCTCACGGAGCAGTTCGGCTATAAGAACGTGATGGAAGTTCCAAAGATCACCAAGATCGTGCTCAATATGGGCGTGGGTGAAGCAACCCAAGACTCCAAGCTGGTGCAGGTTGCTGCAAGCGAGCTTGAAAAGATCGCTGGCCAGAAGGTCGTCGTGACCAAGTCGAAGAAGGCCATTGCGCAATTCAAGATTCGTGAGAATCTTCCGATTGGTGCCAAGGTTACGCTCCGCAAGGTGCGGATGTATGAGTTCCTTGACAGGCTCATCACGATCGCGCTGCCCCGTGTACGCGATTTCCGTGGACTTTCGGACAAGAGCTTTGACGGCCGTGGCAACTATGCCATGGGCATCAAGGAACACCTGATATTCCCTGAAATCGATTACGACAAGATCGACCGGATTTGGGGCTTGGACGTGGTGATTTGCACATCAGCCAAAACTGATGAAGAAGCACGCGCCCTGATCGATGCATTTAATTTCCCGTTCCGCCGCAGCACGCGCAAGCAAGCTGCTGCATAAGAACACACTGGACCACTGAGGAAGCCCATATGGCAAAGACGAGCTCGGTAGAGAAGAACGAAAAACGCAGGGCGCTGGTGAAGCAATTCGCAGCCAAGCGCAAGCGGTTGAAGGCGATTACCCAGGACAAGAAGATCTCGATGGAAGAGCGCTTCACGGCTCAGGTGAAACTTGCTGCCATGCCACGCAATTCGGCGAAAACCCGCGTCCGCAACCGTTGCGAACTTACGGGCCGCCCACGGGCGTATTACAGGAAATTGAAGGTGTCGCGTCTGGCTTTACGCGAACTGGCCAATCAGGGGATGATTCCTGGCATGACCAAGTCGAGCTGGTAACGGACGGACAAGGAGACGAATTATGAGTGCAAGTGATCCGATCGGCGATTTGCTGACCCGCATCAGAAATGCCCAGGAACGTGGCAAGCAGAAGGTTTCTTCGCCTGCTTCCAAGCTGCGCGAGCGTGTGCTTGAAGTGCTTCAGCAGGAAGGCTTCATCCGTGGGTTCACAACGGTGAGCCAGAGCGGCGCCAAGGCTGAAATCGAAATCGAACTGAAGTATTTTGACGGTGCGCCAGTGATCCGCGAATTGCAGCGCGTATCCAAGCCTGGTCGCCGCGTGTATGCTTCGGTCGAAACCCTTCCAACCGTTTTCAACGGATTGGGAATTTCTATTCTCTCGACGCCAAAAGGTGTCATGTCTGATGCAGAGGCTCGCACCCAGAATGTTGGTGGCGAAGTTCTCTGCACGGTATTCTAAGGATCGTTGCAATGTCTCGTATTGGTAAAAAAGCAGTTCCAATTCCAGCCGGTGTCACGGCTACAGTGAATGGCCAGCTGGTTTCCGTAAAGGGACCGAAGGGCGAACTGAAAGTGGTTTTGAACGATCAGGTTCTGGCCAAGATGGAGCAGGGCGCCATCAAGGTTGATCCCAAGGACAAGTCCAAGCTTGCTCGGTCTTCCTGGGGCCTGTCACGCACACTTGTTGCCAATCTGGTGACGGGTGTGACGGTCGGTTACTCCAAGTCGCTGGAAATTTCAGGCGTGGGATACCGCGCCGCACTGAACGGCAAGGCACTTCAGCTCAATCTTGGCTACAGCCATGATGTGACCTATGAAGTGCCGGCCGGCATCGAAATCAAGGTTCCAAAGCCCACGGAAATCGTGGTGAGCGGAATTGACAAGCAGCGGGTTGGCCAGGTGGCCGCCGAAATCCGCGAATACCGTGGACCTGAACCTTACAAGGGCAAAGGTGTGAAGTATGCTGGCGAATACATCTTCCGCAAGGAAGGCAAGAAGAAATAATTGGTGGTATAAATGGCAAACAAAATCACTCCACTGCAACGGCGCACCGTGCGCGTTCGCAAGACGCTTGCAAAGCGGGGCAATCTGCGCCCCAGGCTTTCGGTATTCCGTTCGAGCAAGAACATTTATGCCCAGATCATCGATGACACGAAGGGCGTAACTGTCGCTTCTGCGTCCACGATGGAAGTGGATTTCAAGTCGGCCAAGAAAACCGGCGCGGATATCTCAGCAGCAAGCCAGATCGGCAAGCTGGTTGCGGAGCGTGCCATCAAGGCAGGCATAAAAGACGTGGTCTTCGATCGCGGCGGCTATATTTTCCACGGACGCGTCAAAGCGTTGGCGGAAGCTGCACGCGCCAGTGGACTGAATTTCTAATCCGATCAGTGATCAATAGGCGGATATAATATGGCTAAAGAACGTAGCGAGCGCGGTGGAGATCGCAAAGACAACCGTGAAGAGCGGGATAGCGAATTCATTGACAAGCTCGTGCACATCAATCGTGTTGCGAAGGTTGTGAAGGGCGGTAAGCGCTTCGGATTTGCAGCACTTGTTGTTGTTGGCGATCAGAAGGGCCGGGTTGGTTTTGGTCACGGCAAGGCGCGTGAAGTGCCGGAAGCCGTACGCAAGGCAACAGAAGCCGCCAAGCGCGTTCTGATACGTGTGCCACTTCGCGAAGGCCGCACCCTGCACCATGATATCGATGGCCGCTGGGGTGCTGGCAAGGTGACGCTGCGTGCAGCGCCCGCAGGTACTGGAATAATTGCCGGCGGCCCAATGCGCGCTGTATTCGAATCCGTTGGCATCCATGATGTTGTGGCCAAGTCGAAGGGTTCGTCCAACCCTTACAACATGGTTCGCGCCACATTCGATGCTTTGAAGAACCAGACGAGCCCACGTTCGGTGGCTGCGCGTCGCGGCAAGAAGGTGAGCGATGTTTTGCGCCGTCGCGATCCTGATGCAGCATCAGTAGAATAAGTCGAGGAACGAGCGTTATGGCGAAAGCACCAGCAACAGCAAAGACGGTTACGGTCATGCAATATGCAAGTCCGCAACGTCGCCCGGCAGATCAACGCGCCACCTTGGTGGGCCTTGGGCTGAACAAGATGAACCGTCATTCAACCCTGATCGATACGCCTGCGGTTCGCGGCATGATCAAGAAGGTTGCGCACCTCGTTCGCGTGGTTGAGTAAGATTTAAGGAATACGAAAATGAAGCTCAATGAAATTGCCGACAATCCAGGTTCCCGCAAGAACCGCAAACGCGTAGGACGCGGCATTGGTTCGGGTCTCGGTAAAACTGCCGGTCGCGGCGGCAAAGGCCAAACGGCCCGTAAGGGTGGCGCCAAGCCAGGCTTTGAAGGCGGTCAGATGCCTATCTATCGCCGTTTGCCCAAGCGCGGCTTCAACAAGCCAAACCAAGTTCAATACAATGAAGTAAATCTACAGACGGTGGAAGCGGCAGTCACTGCCAAGAAGCTGGATGCAAAGGCCGTTGTGAATGCAGCGACCCTGATTGCGGCTGGCGTTATTTCACGTCCGCTGGGCGGCGTGCGTCTGCTGGCCAAGGGCGCAATCACCTCGAAACTGTCTTTTGAAGTGTTTTATGCCACCAAGGGCGCCATTGCAGCAGTTGAAAAGGCTGGTGGCAGTGTGAAGGTTCTGCGGCCGGTCGAAGTGCCTTCCGAACATAAAAAGTAAAGTTGTAAGCGTCCCAAAGCCACCTTACATTGGGGGTGGTTTTACAACGCTCAAGGATATGACATGGCATCTGCAGCCGAACAACTTGCGGCGAACCTGAATTTCGGGGCGCTTGCCAAATCAGAAGATCTCAAGAGCCGCATCTGGTTTACTCTGGGTGCGCTCATTGTCTATCGGCTCGGCACCTATATCCCCATTCCTGGCATCGACACGCTACAGCTGGCGAAATTCGCTGCGCAGAATACGGCGGGCATTCTTGGCTGGGTAAATGGTTTGGCTGGCGGCGCACTTGGCCGCATGGCGATTTTTGCCCTCAATATCATGCCGTATATTTCGGCCTCCATCATCATCCAGTTGATGACCACGGTTTCGCCCCATCTTGAAGCGCTCAAGAAGGAGGGGGAATCAGGCCGCAAGAAGATCAACCAGTACACGCGCTATGGCACAGTCCTTCTGGCTGCATTGCAAGCCTATGGCATCGCGGTGGGCCTTGAGGGGCAGGGCACGCTTGTGTCAGATCCCGGAATGTTCTTCCGCGCCAGCACGGTGATTACGCTTACCGGCGGCACCGTATTCTTGATGTGGCTGGGCGAGCAGATCACCGCGCGCGGCATTGGCAACGGTATTTCGCTGATTATTTTCTCTGGCATCGTAGCGGGGTTGCCTTCGGGCCTTGCCGCGTTGTTTGAGCTGAGCCGCACGGGCCAAATGTCCACATTTCTGGTGCTTGGCATCATTGTTATTGCGCTTGCCGTCATTGCCTTCATCGTGCTGTTCGAACGCGCGCAGCGGCGTTTGTTGATCCAGTATCCCAAGCGTCAGGTTGGGCAAAAGATGTTCCAAGGTGACAGTTCACATTTGCCGCTGAAGCTCAACACCGCAGGCGTTATTCCTCCAATTTTTGCTTCATCGCTACTTCTGCTGCCGATCACGGTGGCCAATTTCACCACGGCCAAGGGAACCAGTCCAGACTGGCTGATTACGGCCACGTCGCTTCTTGGCCATGGCAAGCCGCTATTCCTGTTGCTCTATGTGCTGCTCATCATGTTCTTCGCGTTCTTCTATACGTCGATCATGTTCAATCCAAAGGAAACGGCAGAAAACCTCAAGAAGTATGGTGGCTTCATTCCAGGCATCCGGCCCGGCGAACGCACTGCTGAATATATCGATTATGTACTCACACGCATCACGGTGGTTGGCGGATTGTATCTTGCCACAGTGTGTCTGCTACCCGAACTTCTCATTGGCTATTCCGGCGTACCTTTCTACTTCGGCGGCACATCGCTGCTCATCGTGGTAAGTGTGACCATGGATACCGTGGCGCAGTTGCAGGGGCATCTCTATGCCCAGCAATATGAGGGCTTGATCAAAAAGTCCCGGTTGCGCGGGAATCGTAAATGAACATTATTCTTCTGGGACCGCCTGGCGCTGGCAAAGGCACACAAGCAAAGGTTTTGGAGGAATCGCGCGGTCTTAAGCAACTTTCGACGGGTGACATGCTGCGGGCAGCGGTGGCCGCTGCAACGGAAATCGGCGTCAAGGCCAAGGCCATCATGGACCGGGGCGATCTCGTATCCGATGAGGTGATATTGGCGGTGGTCGCAGATCGCATGAACCAGCCCGATATTAAAAGTGGGGTGGTGTTTGATGGTTTTCCCCGTACACCTGCCCAGGCTGAGGCTTTGGACAAGATGTTGGCCACGCGGGGTGAGAAGCTTGATGCCGTGATTGAAATGAAAGTTGACGACGAAATTCTCGTGCAGCGGATTTCAGGGCGTTACACTTGCGCCAAATGTGGTCGAGGCTATCACGACAGCTTTGCCCGTCCAAAGGTTGAAGGCGTGTGTAACGTGTGTGGTTCGACCACCTTCACCCGCCGCGCCGACGACAATGAGAAAACGGTGAGGGACCGCCTCGTGGTATATTACAAGCAGACGGCCCCACTGGTGGCTTATTATGCCCGGCAGGGCAATTTGCACAGTGTGGACGGCATGGCAGACATTACTCAGGTGACCGATGCCATCGGCCATATTCTTGACGAAGTGCAGTTGCAAAAATTGCGGGTTTCAGCGGTTGACGCGTGAGCGATTCCACCCTAAAGACACCGCAATATTGGTCTGCATAAAAAGCTGGCTTGGGAAGGGGAACCTTCCAGAGCGCGGCTTTGTGCCATTGTGGCGCAAGTATTAGGACTATTGAACGAAACGCGCCAAGGGTTGTTAAGTCCTTGGAAAGCTTAGGAGAAAACAAGTGGCCCGTATTGCAGGCGTGAACATTCCAACCAACAAGCGTGCGGTTATTTCGCTGCGCTATATCCATGGCATTGGCCCTGTCAATGCTGTTGAAATTTGTGACAAGGTCAAAATTCCCCACAACAAGCGGGTGAATGAACTCAGTGATGCCGAAGTTCTGGCAATTCGTGAGGTCATTGACCGGGATTACACCGTAGAAGGCGACCTGCGCCGCGAAGTTTCCATGAATATCAAGCGTTTGACGGATCTGGGATGCTATCGCGGCTTGCGTCATCGCAAGGGCCTGCCCGTTCGCGGCCAGCGTACCCACACCAATGCACGTACGCGCAAGGGCCCTGCGAAGGCCATCGCAGGCAAGAAGAAGTAAGGACAAAAAATCATGGCTAAAGAAGCAGCACGTCCGCGCCGCAAAGAGCGCAAGAACATTTCTTCGGGCGTGGTTCACGTCAATTCCTCTTTCAATAACACGATGATCACCATTACGGATGTTCAGGGCAACACGATTGTCTGGGCGTCTTCCGGCAAACTCGGTTTCAAGGGCTCGCGCAAATCGACCCCATACGCTGCCCAGATGGCCGGCGAACAGGTCGCGCGCGCTGCGATGGAGCATGGCATGCGCACGGTTGAAGTGGAAGTGACGGGTCCAGGCTCTGGCCGCGAGTCAGCACTTCGCGCCTTGCAGTCGGTTGGCTTGCAGGTCACGTCGATTCGCGACATTACACCAATACCACACAATGGCTGCCGCCCTCCGAAGCGTCGCCGCGTATAACAGGTAACTACTGGCGCTGCCTCAGGGAGCGTCCAAAAAAGAGGCCGAGTACCGGGACGTCCGATTGGGGGAGTTCCGGGAATACCACGGGATAGCAAAATATGCATGTGAACCAAAAGAACTGGCAGGAACTTATCCGCCCCACGAAACTCGACATCCAGCCGGGCCGTGACCGTCGCAGGATGGCAACTGTTGTTGCCGAACCTCTGGAACGCGGCTTTGGCACTACATTGGGTAACGCGCTGCGCCGCATTCTCTTGTCATCGCTGCAGGGTGCTGCCGTTTCATCCGTGCAGATCGACGGCGTGTTGCATGAATTCTCGTCCATTGCCGGTGTGCGCGAAGATGTGACCGATATCGTCTTGAATATCAAGGAAATCGCCTTGGCGATGCATGTTGAAGGCCCCAAGCGCGTGACACTGCGCAAAGAAGGTCCTGGTGTCGTGCGCGCTGGTGACATTCAGCAGACGGCGGATATTCACGTCCTCAATCCCGAGCATGTGATCTGCACGCTGGATGAAGGCGCTGAAGTGCGCATGGAATTCACCGTCAACAATGGCAAGGGCTATATTTCGTCTGAGCGCAACCGCCCTGAAGATGCGCCCATCGGCCTCATCCCCGTGGACTCGATCTACAGCCCGGTTCGCCGCGTGTCCTATAAGATCGAAAACACCCGCGAGGGCCAGATCCTGGATTACGACAAACTCATCATGACCGTGGAAACCAATGGTGCCATGAGTCCTGAGGATGCCGTGGCCTATGCTGCCCGCATTCTGCAGGATCAGCTCACCGTGTTTATCAACTTTGCTGAGCCTTCCAAGGTTGTGCTTGAAGAAGCGCGCCCTGAGCTGGAATTCAATGCTGCACTCCTCAAGAAGGTGGACGAGCTCGAGCTTTCCGTTCGTTCAGCAAACTGCCTGAAGAACGACAATATTGTCTATATCGGCGACCTCATCCAAAAGTCGGAAGCGGAAATGCTTCGTACACCGAACTTCGGACGCAAGTCGCTCAACGAGATCAAGGAAGTTCTGGCACAAATGGGCCTTCACCTCGGCATGGAAGTGCCGAACTGGCCGCCTGAGAACATCGAAGACCTCGCCAAGAAGTTTGAAACCCACTACTAAGATTTTAGGCGTCTGGCCGAGGCCCGACGGAATTAAGGAGAACAGTTATGCGTCATGGATTTAAGGGTCGCCGGTTCAACCGTACGGTTCCACATCGTCTGTCAATGTTTGCAAACATGGCAGCGGCTCTCATCAAGCATGAGCAGATTGTCACCACCTTGCCCAAGGCCAAGGATCTGCGGCCGGTCATTGAAAAACTCATCACGCTTGCCAAGAAGGGCACACTTCATGCCCGCCGCCAGGCCATGAGCCAAGTGCGTGATGAAACCCAGGTCAAGAAGCTGTTTGATGTATTGGCTGGTCGTTATAAGGACCGCCATGGCGGTTATGCCCGCATCATGAAGGCAGGCTTCCGCCACGGTGACAACGCGCCCGTAGCAGTCATTGAATTTGTTGATCGTGACGTTTCAGCCAAGGGCAAGGACTCCGGCCCATCGCAGAAGACCGAAGAGGCTGTTGCCGCTTAATTTACCGGTGCACTGAAATTTAAAAAGGTAGGTCTTTTGACCTGCCTTTTGTTTTTGAGAATGGGCTTCCGATCACTCGACCGTTCAACGATCAGGCACCATTTGCCGAAGAGAATGTCTGCGGTCCAACGCAATTGTAGCCAGCCCGCTGGCAAGAATGAACACAGTGCCCAACACCGAAAGCCAGTTCGGTATATCGTGGAAAACCACAAGGCCTGATAGCACGGCCCAGAGGGTAAAGGTGTAGTAGAATGGTGCAACGGCTGCTGCTTTGCCATGACGGAAGGCAAGAAATACGAAGGTGTGGCCGCACATCAGGAAAAAGCCTGCGGCCAACATCATGATGACATTCACCATGGGAGGTGCCTTCCAATTTTCGAAAATTGCACCGACTATTGCTGCGGCAAACATGACGAGAAGTATGGTGGCGAAGGCCACCACCAAGCCGGGAATGCTGTGCGGTACCTTTCGCCCCACAAGATCACGTAGAGCAGAGCCAATGGCGGTCAGAAATCCGAGGGCCGCGTAAGGCGACGCACTGGCCGCTCCCGGCTGTGCTACAAGCAATGCCCCAGTCACACCCACAATAATCAATGTCATGCGCAGGCCGCCAATTTTTTCGCCCCATACCAGCGATACGCCAACGAGAACCAGCAAAGGTGCCGTCTGGTAAATTGCCGTCACGTCGCCGATTGGCATGTGATTGAGCGCCACAATGAAGCTCAAGATAGCGACGACTTCGCAAGCGCCGCGCAATATCACCCAACGATTTGCAGCGTGTGGGATTTCCTGGCGATAGCCCAGCGCAAAGAGAAGCGGAAAACACCACAGCGTTGCGGCGATCCCGCGCATGACCAAGACCTGCATGGGAGGGGTATCGGCCAGCACAAGCTTCATGAAACTGTCATTGGCCACGAAAGTGCCAGCGGCCAGAATCATGAACATAATGCCGCGCAGGTTGGGTGAAAGGGACATGGCCCGTGGTTAAGTGAATTCAGACCTGCTGGCAAGTTTCACACGCGAATGGCAGCATTGTCGGAAATGCCTTTCAGAGAGCATAAACCGAGTTCACTGATATAATGCCGTTACTGCCATAGCCATTGAAATTTGTCATGGTTGCAAGGCCATAGGCTCCTACGGAACCGAACTCGATGTAGTCCTCTTCCTGGAGAGCTTCAAGAATGTCGAGGCGATGCGGCAACACATCGAGCGGATCGCAAGTGGGACCGAACACCTTGAATGATTTTGTGGGGCCATTGAGGAATTCGCCATTGCGGATTACGCGGAAGGGCGGTTTCAGGTCGGGCACCTGCATGTATTCCATGAGTCCGCCGTAAACACCGTCGTTAATGAAAATGTCATCGCCATCGGTGCATACAAGTTTTACGCGCGTCAGCAGAGACATGCAGGTTGCGACCAATCCACGGCCCGGTTCGCATTCCAGCGCAGGCTGCTGGTTGGAGGGGAAATGGGTTTCTACGGCTTGCCGGATAGCGTCGAAGTAAACCTGAGGTTCAGGTGCGGTGCTCAGCACATAGTTTGCGGGAAAGCCGCCGCCCACATTGAGTTTCGTCACGGGCACTCCCGCGGACTTTGCTATGCGTGCGGCAACTTCGATATGGCGGGTGTAAGTGTGAGGGTCCGTGCTCTGTGAGCCGGGGTGAAAGGTGAGCAATGGCGTGTAACCCAGCGCCACAACCTGTTGCAGAAGTTCCACGCAGATATGTTCGGGCGCGCCAAATTTCGTGGAAAAATCATGGGCCGATGCACTGCGATCACGCGGCAGGACAAAGCGCACGGCAATTTCAACGGTCTTGTCGGTACCGACAATGCTGGCGATCTTGGCAAGTTCTTCCCGGCAATCCACCACATAACGCCGACATTTGTGGAACTTGTAGGCAGCGGAAATCTCAGCCCGGGACTTGACTGGGTTGTGATAATTGAACACGGGGTTCTTCATTTCCGCCGCAACCATCTCCATTTCATAAACGGAGGCCACATCCCAAGTCTTGACGCCTGCATCCACAAGCGTGCGGATGACCGGCGCTGAAGAATTTGCTTTTACCGCGAAGGTAACCCGTCCGGGAAATCCATTCAGGAAAATCTCCGCCCGCTGGCGAAGCTGCGGGGCGCTGAAGCAGAAGAGTGGCACATCTGGCTGCAACTCGCGGGCGGCGGCAGCAGCGGTTTCAAATGTCATGTTGGTAGATATCCTGGACATGGCTTCTTACTCTTCGATTGTAGGAGGAAAACGAGTTTGATTCGTGATAGGCTTTCGGAATGCCATCATATCGCCTAAACCGGCGGTTTGATAGAACGCCGACCATGATTTGGGAGCTGACATGCGGTTTGTAATTGCCTTGGTTATTTCATGCTGCTGGTGTGCGGTGGCATGGGCAGAAGTGGTTCCGCGCTCGCGCACGGAAGTTCAATTGTCATTTGCCCCCGTTGTGAAGATGACAGCGCCTGCTGTGGTAAATGTCTTTTCCCAAAGCAAGGTTGTTCAGAATGATCCGGTAGGAATGATGAACGATCCTTTCTTCCGCCAATTTTTTGGTGAAGGTGGAAATTTTGGCAGGCCGCGCGAGCGGATACAGAATTCACTTGGTTCCGGCGTCATCGTGGACAGGTCTGGTTACATTGTCACCAACAACCACGTTGTCAAGGGCGGTACGGACATTCGCGTGGTGCTGGCGGATAAGCGCGAATATGCAGCGAAGATCCTGCTCGCCGATGAGCGCAGTGACCTTGCTGTTCTGAAAATCGAGGTGGGCGATGAACAACTTGCAGCGCTGCCATTTGCTGACTCCGACAATCTGGAAGTGGGGGATCTGGTTTTGGCCATAGGCAATCCCTTCGGTGTGGGGCAGACAGTGACAAGCGGAATCGTTTCGGCGTTGGCTCGGACACAAGTGGGGATCAGCGATTATCAGTTCTTCATCCAGACAGATGCCGCCATCAACCCTGGCAACTCTGGTGGTGCGCTGGTAAACATGAGGGGGGAACTGGTGGGCATCAACACGGCCATATTTTCACGCTCCGGCGGATCCATCGGCATCGGGTTTTCCATTCCGTCCAATATGGTACGAACGGTTGTGCAATCTGCCGAGCGTGGCACAAAGGTGAAGCGGCCGTGGATTGGCGCAGACATGCAGGACGTGACGCAGGACATTGCGGACTCCTTGGGTTTTGCAAGGCCAGAGGGCGCGCTGGTAGTGACCTTTCATCCGCAAAGCCCTTTCAAACTTGCCGGAATGAAGGCGGGCGATGTCATCCTTGCCATTGATGGTCATCCGATTGAAAACGCGCGGGAGTTTGGCTACCGCATTGCCACGTCAGTCATCGGGCATGACGCAATCGTAGAATTTCAACGCAATGGCCGGTCCATGGAAGCGGGTGTGAAGCTTGTTTCCGCACCGGAAACGATCCAGCGTTCAGAGACCCTGCTTCGCGAGACCAGTCCATTGGCTGGCATGGTGGTTGCAAATCTTTCGCCTGCTGTGGCCGAAGAGCTTGGTATTGGAACGTTGCTCACGGGCGTGGTGGCTATAAAAATCCAGGGCGGACCTGCACAACGATTCTTTCAGCGCGGTGACATCGTTACAGCCGTGAATGGTATTCCCGTTGCAAGCGTAAATGATTTGACGCGTGCCATCTTGAATGTGCCTAACTATTGGGAGATCGGCATTCTTCGAAGTGGCAAGAAACTGCAACTCACGTTGCGGTGATGAATTCGCTTTTCCAGGCAGCGGGATTTGGCAGCGAGGCGCCCCGGCCCCTGGCTGACCGGTTGCGGCCGCTGGCACTGGGCGATGTCGTGGGCCAAGAGCACCTGACGGGAGAGACCGGCATTCTCAGCCGGATGCTGGCTTCGGGCCGTATTCCTTCGATCATATTGTGGGGGCCACCCGGCACAGGCAAAACCACGATCGCGCGGTTGCTGGCTGGAGAGACTGGCCTCGCATTCGAGCAGATGTCTGCCATTTTTTCCGGCGTGGCGGATTTGAAAAAAACTTTTGAGCAGGGGCGCATCAGGCGCGAGCAGGGGCGAGGCACGCTGTTGTTTGTGGACGAGATTCACCGCTTCAATAAATCGCAGCAGGATTCATTTCTGCCCTATGTGGAAGATGGCACCATTATTCTCGTGGGCGCCACGACGGAAAATCCTTCTTTCGAATTGAACGGAGCTTTGCTTTCGCGCGCACAAGTTCTGGTGTTGAACCGGTTGGGGCCTGAGGCCATGGCCTCGCTCATCGGGCGCGCGGAAATGTTTGAGAAGCGCGCTTTGCAGGTGGATGCAGCTGCACGTGATGCTCTCATTGCAATGGCAGATGGCGACGGCCGCTACTTGCTTAACCTGGTTGAAGAAATATTTTCTGCAGTAGTTGAAGGAGCCCCGGCACTTACCACCGAACAGCTAGCCAAGACAGTTCAGCAACGGATGCCGCTTTATGACAAGGCAGCGGATGGCCATTACAATTTAATATCCGCATTGCATAAGTCGGTGCGCGGGTCTGATCCGGACGCTGCCTTGTATTATCTGGCACGCATGTTGACGGCGGGAGAGGATCCGCTATTTCTGGCACGCCGTCTTGTGCGTATGGCGATTGAAGACGTCGGCCTTGCAGATCCACAGGCCCTGCAGCAAGCGCTGGCGGCCAAGGATGCATATGATTTTCTCGGCTCGCCCGAAGGTGAGCTGGCACTGGCGCAAGCCACGATTTATATTGCCACCGCGCCCAAATCCAATGCGGGATATACGGCATTCAATACAGCCATGAAGCGGGCGAAGGAAACGGGTTCACTTGCGCCACCCAAAATTATTTTGAATGCGCCGACCAAGCTCATGAAAAGCCAAGAGTATGGCGCGGGTTACCGCTACGATCATGATGAGCCGGACGCATTTTCGGGACAGAATTATTTTCCGGACCAGATGGGGCGCGAGCAGTTTTACAATCCGCCGGAGCGTGGCTTTGAACGCGAAGTGAAGAAGCGTCTGGAATATTGGTCCAGGTTGCGGATTGAACGCAAGAGTTGAAACTACCCCTGTTCTTTATCAGGGTTTTGTCAGGAAAGTTGTAGCAAAGTGTTTTTGCGTGTGCCGTTCTTACCGGCCACCGGGGGGAGACGTCCGTGAAAACAACAGTTCTTCTATTGGTTGCTGCTGGATTGCTACTCGCGTCCCTGACTGTGGTTTCGGCCACGCCAGCGATTGAAGGCATTTCCTTGCCTGATGCAGTTTTCCAGCCAATCATTGAATAGAACAAACGGCGCATCCAAGCATTAAGTCCAAATAAAAAAGGCCGGAGTTCATCCGGCCTTTCTTCATTTATGATGCGGCTTAGTTGCGGTTTGCATCAACGCTGTAGGGGCCGGCACCAGCTGCTGCCAGATATAGGAAGATGAAGCAGAACAGGACGGCAGCATCACCCATATTTTGGACGGGAAAGAAGCTTTGCGGAAAATGCGCCATGAAATAAGCCACCGCCATCATGCCCGCGAGGATAAATGCCGTGAGCCGCGTGAACAGCCCGACAATGATGAGAATGCCTCCCACAAGTTCCAGGAGTCCAGTGAAGATCATAAAGGTTGATAGCGGCTGTCCAACCGGAAAAAAATCAGTGAGCGGGAAATGGAATAATTTGGTTGTGCCATGTTCCAGAAAAAGCAGCCCTGTCATAATGCGAAGTGCCGCATGCAGCTGGCCGGACCAGGAAGCGGGGATAATGCCGTTTAACATAATGAATACCTTTTTATGTTGTTGAGGAATAGTGTGGGATAGCACATATCTTAATACGTAATAAGTATTAGTACAATTATTTTTGACCCCGATAGTATTACGTGCATCAAGGCCATGGTAAAAACTTGGCGGGGGATGATATGGTAACAACCATATGTATGACGGGAGAGTCTTGCATGGATATCATGACCCAGGACACGAAGGACCTTCTGGCCAGAGCTGCGGCACATGCTGTGGCCTATCGTGAAAAAATCTTCAATGCTTCCTATCTGCCTTCGGCTGATTATCATGCAATGCGTGAGCGCGTTGCGGAGCCTTTACCAGAGAAGGGCATGGATGCTTCTGCTATGATTGATGCTCTGGCACAAATAGCTGAACCCGGCCTGTTGTCCATGGTGGGGCCGCGATTTTTCGGTTGGGTTATCGGTGCCTCGCATCCAGCGGGCGTTGCTGCGGACTGGCTGGTTTCGGCTTGGGGGCAAAACACCGGGTATCATACCCCTACGCCTGCCACGGCTGCCATCGAGGAGCTGGCCGAACGCTGGCTGGTGGAAATTCTTGATCTACCGGTTGGCAGCTCGGTGGGCTTCTGCACGGGAGCGACAGTTGCCAATGGCATCGGGCTTGCTGCGGCGCGCACAGGTGTTTTGCTCAAGGCGGGATGGGACCCCGATGCCGACGGATTGTTTGGCGCTCCGCCTGTTGCGGTGTTCATCGGAGCCGATGCGCATTCATCGGTGTATTCCGCGCTGCAGCTCATTGGCTTTGGTGCCAAACGAGTGACCAGGATCGAGACGGACGATCAAGGCCGTATGCTGCCTGCTGCGTTGCAACGGGCCATTGGCGGGATGGCAGACCCCAAGATCGTCATCGCGCAGGCCGGGCAGATCAACACCGGGGCATTTGATTCGTTCACGGAGATTATTGCAATTGCCAAATCCGCGGATGCCTGGGTGCATGTGGATGGGGCCTTTGGACTTTGGGCGAGAGCCACGCCCAGCTATCGTCATTTGACCGAAGGGATAGAGGGTGCGGACTCCTGGGTGACGGATGGTCATAAATGGCTGCAGGTGCCCTATGACTGTGGTTTTGCCATCGTCAAGGATCGCGAGATTCACCAGCGCGCGATGACGCAATGGTCGAGTTATCTGCCAACAATGTCGCAAGGCGACAGGGTGCCTTCCGCCTTTGTGCCGGAACTGTCCCGGCGGGCGCGCGGCGTGCCGGTTTATGCCGTGCTGAAAACGCTGGGACGCCGTGGTGTGGCTGAACTGGTGGCGCATCATTGTGCGCTGGCCAAATATTTTGGTGAGCTGTTGAGCGCCGAACCCGGCATCCACGTGGTCAACACCGTTACGATCAATCAGCTCATCGTGAGCTTTGGCACAGGCGATCAGCCCGCGCGCCGGACTGCCACCGAAACCGTCATCGCGCGCGTGCAGAAGAATGGCATATGCTTCGCCGCCGGCGCAGAATGGCGGGGTGACTGGGTAATGCGGTTGTCGGTGACGTCCATGTATACGACGGAAGAAGACATCAAGGTTTCGGCTGAGGCGATTATTGCAGCATGGAGGGACAGTGCGGGGAAGCGGTGATTTTTGAATAAAAAACTTTTACCGTAGATGTGCTGTTTAATCGAAGTCTCTATTCTCCAGCCAATGGCATCATTTCATAGACTTTGGCTTCTTTAAATGCAGTTTTGATGTCTCCGTTGCGCAGAGCCAACCTAACGCGCTCAAGTTTTTCAATATCTAAAACATCAATGGTGGGATCCCATTCACTTCCATCATAGTGTAGTGTGATTGCCACTTCCGCTACGAGTTTTCCTTCGTGAATTCTTTTCATTGTTTGTTTCTGAAAATCCGTTTTCATGGCTTCAATCTCTTCAAGAAGTCGTCTGACCAAAGTTCTGGCAATGGTCGGTAGGCAGTAATGACGAATGCAATTCCGGGAACGTTTTTCGATACACCCCAAACCGCGTGCAAGGGGCGGTGAAATCGGTCACGGCAAAGCACCAAAACTGATGGTCCACGATTAGCCTCAGGGTAGTCCTCAACGACGAAGGCATTTTTTAGCCATCCAATATTTCACTTGGGAGAATATCATCTTGTTGCATTTCCTCAAAGGCATGATCTGAAACCCTTATAGATCGCTTTTGTACCAAGGCTTGAATCTGGGCGAGAGTGTCGCTCACTCCGCCGCCTCAACGCTCGGCGAGCGGCGTTTGAGGATTTCTTTCAGGTAGTGGCCGGTGTAGCTGCGTTTTTCCTTTGCCACTTGCTCGGGTGTTCCGGCTGCCACGACCTCGCCGCCGGCGTCGCCGCCTTCGGGGCCGAGGTCTATCACCCAATCCGCAGTCTTGATCACTTCGAGATTGTGTTCGATGACGACAACGGTGTTGCCCTGGTCGACCAGCTCATGCAGCACTTCCAGCAGTTTCTTGACGTCGTGGAAGTGGAGGCCTGTTGTGGGCTCGTCCAGGAGGTACAATGTGCGGCCGGTGGCGCGTTTGGAGAGTTCCTTGGCGAGTTTGACGCGTTGGGCTTCACCGCCCGACAGCGTGGTGGCTTGTTGGCCCACCTTGATGTAGCTGAGCCCTACACGTTCCAGCGTGTCCATCTTATCGCGCACCGAGGGCACCGCGCGGAAGAAGTCGGCGGCTTCGGCGACTGTCATATCAAGCACATCGGCAATCGACTTGTCCTTGAACTTGATGTCGAGGGTTTCGCGGTTGTAGCGTTTGCCGTGGCAGGCATCGCAGGTGACATAGACATCCGGCAGGAAGTGCATCTCGATCTTGATGACACCGTCGCCCTCACAGGTTTCGCAGCGGCCACCCTTGACGTTGAAGGAGAAACGGCCCGGTCCATAGCCGCGCGTCTTGGCTTCGGGCAGGCCTGCAAACCAATCACGGATGGGGGTGAAGGCGCCAGTATAGGTTGCCGGGTTCGAACGCGGCGTGCGACCGATGGGGGACTGGTCAATGTCAATCACTTTGTCCAGCAATTCGATGCCATCAATGCGATCATGTTCGGCGGGCGGTTCACGCGTGCCCATGAGCTTGCGGGCCAGTGCCTGGTAAACCGTGTCGATTAGCAGCGTGGATTTGCCGCCACCGGACACGCCTGTCACGCAGGTGAATACGCCGAGCGGAATTTCCGCTGAGACGTTCTTGAGGTTATTGGCGCGGGCACCCTTGACGCGGATGGAGCGGTTCTTTTCCCACCGCCTGCGGTGCGCTGGAATGTGGACTTCCTGGACGCCGGTCAAATATTGGCCGGTAAGCGAGGCTGGGTTGGCCATAACCTGTTCCGGGGTGCCCTGCGCTACGATGTGGCCGCCGTTCACACCAGCGCCGGGGCCAATATCGACCACGTAATCCGCAAGCTTGATTGCATCTTCGTCATGTTCTACTACAATCACCGTGTTGCCAATGTCCCTGAGATGGATAAGGGTTTCGAGCAGGCGCGCATTGTCTCGCTGGTGGAGGCCGATGGAGGGTTCATCCAGCACATAGAGGACGCCGGTGAGGCCGGAACCGATTTGTGACGCCAGCCTTATTCTCTGGCTTTCACCGCCCGAAAGCGTTCCTGCCATGCGCGATAGATTGAGATATTCCAATCCCACGTCCACCAGGAATTTCAACCGCGCCTTGATCTCCTTCAATATGCGTGAGGCAATTTCGCGCTGCTTTGGCGTGAGCTTGGCTTCCAGATCGGTGAACCATTGATTGGCGGTCTGAATGGAAAGGGTTGCGACTTCGCTGATGTTCAGGTGGTCGATTTTTACGGCGAGTGCCTGGGGTTTCAACCGCATGCCATTGCAGGCACGGCAGGGCTGGTCGGATTGATATCGCGCCAGTTCTTCCCGCATCCAGGCGCTGTCGGTTTCACGCCAGCGGCGCTCGATATTGCCGACGACTCCTTCAAAGGGCTTGCGCGTTTTGTAGGACCGCAGGCCATCGTCATAGGTAATGGTGATTTCATCATCGCCGGTTCCATGGAGTACGGCGTCCTGGAATTTCTTCGGAAGGTCGCGCCAGGGCATGGTCATGGAAGCCTTGTAATGCTTGCCCAGCGCTTCCAGCGTTTGCGTATAATAGGGGGACGTGGCACCTGCCTTTGACCAGGGCGCAATGGCCCCCTGGCGGAGTGACAGCGAGGTGTCGGGCACCACAAGGTCAGGCTCGAATTTCAGTTCGGTGCCGAGGCCATCGCAGGCCGGACAGGCGCCAAAGGGGTTGTTGAAGGAAAACAACCGGGGCTCGATTTCTTCAATCGTGAAGCCAGAAACCGGACAGGCGAATTTTTCCGAGAAGATGATGCGCTCATGGGTTTCGTTCTTGGATTTATTGGCACTGTCCTTACTGGTTTGCGAGGCAGGCAGCGGCTTATCGGCGAATTCGGCAATGGCGAGGCCTTCGGTGAGTTTCAATGCGGTTTCGAAACTGTCAGCGAGGCGCGTACCCAGATCGCCCTGCACCACGAGGCGGTCCACAACCACGTCGATATCGTGCTTGAATTTCTTGTCGAGTGCCGGGACGCTGTCAATCTCGTGGAATACCCCGTCAATCTTGACGCGCTGGAAGCCTTTCTTCTGCAGGTCGGCGAGTTCCTTGCGGTATTCGCCTTTGCGGCCGCGCACGATGGGGGCGAGAATATAAAGGCGCTCGCCCTCCTTGAGGCTCAAAACCTTGTCGACCATCATGGTCACGGTCTGGCTTTCGATGGGAAGTCCGGTGGTTGGCGAATAGGCGGTGCCCACGCGCGCAAAGAGCAGCCGCATGTAGTCATAGATTTCGGTGACGGTGCCCACGGTTGAACGGGGATTGCGGCTGGTGGTTTTCTGTTCAATGGAAATGGCGGGCGAAAGACCGTCGATCTGGTCCACGTCAGGTTTTTGCATCATTTCCAGGAATTGGCGGGCGTAGGACGACAGGCTTTCAACATAACGCCTTTGGCCTTCGGCATAGATCGTGTCGAAAGCCAGCGAGGATTTGCCGGAACCCGAGAGGCCGGTAAATACCACCAAGGCATCCCTGGGGATTTCCAGCGAAACATTTTTCAAATTATGCTCGCGGGCACCCTGAATCGATATAACGCGCTTATGTTGGGCCATGAAACCTGACTAGATCAAAACGAGAACGTATGCAATATGTGGCATTCTAAGGGAAAAAACAATCAGCAGATGTCAGCAGTTCCACGGATATCCACATCAAGTCTAAATAGGTAGCAATGACGGCAAAAGCAAAGGTCTTACGCGAGGTTTTTGGCTTTGATGCGTTCAGGCCGGGACAGGAGGGGATTGTCGACCATCTTCTGGGCGGGCGGCATGTTCTTGCCGTCATGCCAACAGGTTCCGGGAAGTCCCTTTGCTACCAGGTTCCAGCGCTGGTGAAGCAGGGCTTGACCATTGTGGTTTCGCCCCTGGTGGCACTCATGCAGGACCAGGTGGCAGCACTCAAGCTGGCAGGCGTTGCGGCGGAAAGCATCAATTCTGCGGCGTCGCGGGAAGAGAATGTCGCGATCTGGAACCGCGTGGCGGCAGGCTTGGTGCGTATTTTATATCTGGCGCCTGAGCGGCTGATGACGGATCGGATGATTGCGGCGTTGCAGAGGCTTGAGATATCGCTCATTGCCGTGGATGAAGCCCATTGCATTTCGCAATGGGGCGCTTCGTTCCGGACGGAATATGAGGCACTACACGGCTTGCGCGAAGCCTTTCCCGCCGCACCCATCGGCGCATTTACAGCGACCGCTGATGAAGCCGCCCGGCGGGATATCGTGAAAAAGCTGTTTGGGGGAAGAGCTGAGGTTTTTGTTTCGGGTTTCGACAGACCGAACATCCGGCTCACCGTTCAGAACAAGGACAATGCCAAGCTGCAGCTCCTGCGGTTTCTCGAAGATCACAGAGGCGAGAGCGGGATTGTCTATGCCCTGTCGCGCAAGAGCACCGAGGAGATTGCCGGGTTTCTGGTGGAGAAGAAACACCGGGCCGTGGTGTATCATGCCGGGTTGTCAGCGGCACAGCGCTCCAATGCGCAGGATACTTTCATGACGGAGAAAGGCGTGATTGTGTGTGCCACGATTGCATTTGGCATGGGGATCGACAAGCCCGATGTGCGTTTTGTGTTCCATGCGGATTTGCCTTCATCGCTCGATGCCTATTATCAGGAGATCGGGCGGGCGGGGCGCGATGGCGGGGCAGCTTGCGCACATATGGTGTTCGGTCTTGGCGACATTCGCCTGCGGCGGCAATTTATTGAACAGAGTGATGCCAATGATGAGCATAAGCGTCGCGAGGCAAGGCGGCTTGATGCGCTGGTTGCCTATTGCGAGGCATCCACATGCAGGCGGGTTTCATTGTTGGGATATTTTGGGGAGGGTTCAGAAGCTTGCGGCAATTGCGATGTGTGCCTGACTCCCGGCATTACCATTGATGGCACGCAGGAGGCCCTGACGGTGTTTGCAGCCGTGCGCGCATCGGGTGAGCGCTTCGGTGCGGCCCATATCGCGGACCTGCTGGTTGCCAAGGCAAATGAGAAGGCCGTGGCCCTGAAGCACACGAAACTCGATGTGTTCGGTGCGGGACGGAATCGTCCGCGTATGGAATGGTTGGGCATTGTGCGGCAACTCGCGGGAGCGGGGTTTCTCATCCATGATGCGGGTGGCCATGGCGGACTTGCCATCTCGCCCAAGGGGCGCGCGATGATGGGAGGCCAAGGTGAATTCCGCTACCGCAAAGTGGAGCAGCGTGGCAGCAAGAAGGCGGCGCGGGCAGAGGCTGTTGCCACTGTCACCGCTGCTGATCCGCGCGCTGGCGCCTTGCTGGTAAGGCTCAAGGCGTTGCGCCTGCAACTGGCAAAACAAGCGCGGGTGCCTGCCTATGTCATCTTCTCGGATCGTACGCTCATTGACATGGCAGGGCGGGTGCCGCTCACGAAATGGGATTTCGGCGAGGTGCATGGTGTGGGCGCTGCCAAGCAGGAACAGTTTGCTGAAATCTTCTTGCGGGAGATTACGCGTTTCGTAAAAGGAGAAGTTGAATCCTAAACGCGGTGTTTACCAATCATTGATTGTGTGATGATTTTGTCTGTGAGTTTGCTTGACATTTTCGCAAATGAGTCCAATCTCCCAGTTGTCATTTGGGCTCAATCGAGCCGATGATACGGTGCAATAACAATAGGAGAGAGCATGACGCCACCTATTCACCACATCAGGTCGCAACAGGATTTGCGATCACTTTCCGGATGATGCGGCAGGGCAAATCCCTGAAGAGCAATTCGGAATGCCACACACAATTTGTAGATTTTGCGAGGATGTTTTTTCCTCTTTATCGATCTGGTCTTCATTGGATCGTTTCAAGCTAAAACTCGATGATCGAAGGCCCCGCTGGCGCATTGTCGCAGCGGGGCTGATCATTTACTAAGGTAATGCCGGTAAGTTCGCAGGGTCGAAAAGGCGCTTAGAGGCATTCTCTAGATTGTCACACAGCTTGATGAAGTCTACCCGGATACTTTTCAAGAGCTCAGGGGTCCAATTGATAGTCCAATTTTCCCTATCTTTGAAAAGCGCTTTGCTATCGGCGCGAATTGGTTTGCCTTCCCTTATGTTCTGATAAGACTTTCGAACTTGCCAGGCTATGAGATCGCCCGCCTGCGCGGGTTCGGAACATTCTTTTTTAACGAATGCATGGCTGACAACTTTGTTTTTCCCCCGCCAACCATCCTTCGAAGTCACCCCAAGAAATTCCCTTGACCTTTTTTCGGTCTTGTAGCCGTTTTCGAAAAATAGTGCGATTTGATGATCGGGCTTATTTTTACCGACCCAATTATTTACATGCACGAAAGCGCTCCAAACCATAAAAGTGTACGGGTCACAGTCAAAGCCATCGTTTTGTAAAATCTCACGATACTCCGTCTGGTCGAGAACATAGCAATGGCCATGAAGCGGGTAAGTCCTTGCAAGCCTAATGGCTTCTCGGGCGCATAAGTCACACTCCTCTGATGACAAATGCGCGAACACACCACAATTGCTGTTGCATTCCGCCATGTGGAAATAAGGAATGCGGTATAAAGCATTCATCGCCTGCCAGTCAGGAATGAATTTTTCTAACCCGTTTTTGTCTAGCGCGTACCCGCATACGGCAAGCAAACCATTGTTTGCGCTCCCGTCAGTGCTTTCGTCAAAAAAAGCGCTAATCAGCACGGCAATCCTCTTGCCGCTGCCGATATTGTTAAAAATCTGTAAAAAAATGGAATCGGAGGGGCTATTCACTTATAGCACCCCGCGCTTGGGTACGGAAAGTATAATATCGCCAACATGTTAGTATGAATAGTTCGACTGGCGCCCTTACAGGGCCAGACCCCGAGGCAGAGTGCGCAACTCGGCCCGTCATGAGCCGCTCAACCAATGGCTCAAGTTTTTTCTGAAATGGTGTAGAAATTTGAATGAATGGCTGTTGGTCATTGATGGGGAAACATTGTCAAGGCCTGCGCATAGGCTGCACATGCTGCAAATGCAGCAACACCACGCACATGATTCCAGCTTGTCCATGTTCGCAAATAATTCTGCCAGAAATCGGCGACGCTTGCGCTCGTAGGATCCATCACAGCCAGCGCGTCATTCAAAGGAACATTGAAGATCATGGTTACAAGCATTGAACCTCCAATATAGAAGGCAGCGCCCAGGACGATATAAAGATTTACGCCTTGTCGCAGTGAACCATAAACAAGGACGAAACTTAAAATAGCCGTCCCAAATAAAATGCCCATAAAAAGGGGGTTGATGACTGTAATGTTTATCAATTGCATCGCTGAAATTCCCTGTGCCGGCAACATGCGACCAAGGGCAGCCATCACGAAAGAAGAAAAAGCCAGAAAAACGCCCGCGACCAAACCAGTTCCCAATATTGCCAGTAAATTCAAAGCATATAAAAATTTAACACTCATGATTTTCTCCTGTGCTTCATGGGACCATAGGCCAATCACGCGATTGCGAAAAGTACGCACAATTTTTATACGGTGAAAATGAAACGTGAACCTTGGTGCCTGTTGCTGCAACGATTGACAAGCTTACGGGAAGAGCAGCCAAGCGGGTCGCGGAATTGCGCGCCTCAGGCATCGAAGTAGCTAAACACTTGTTTGATAGCGGACGGCGTTCAGTGGCTCACGTTCCCTTTATCGGATGCGGGATCGGCTAGCTTGGCATTGGAGATGCGGACGCCAGATTAACTTGCGTTTCCGCAGCCGCGGTACCGCCTTTAATCGTCTGTACACCCCTTCCTTCGTGATGCCGATGGAAATTGGGAGCCAACCGTCCATGCGTTCAACTGATGATTGGAGAGTCATCACGCGGGAAATTGGGCCCCGTTTTTCAACGGGGTGACAAAGGGTGGGTGGGAAGCCAACTGTTGGTGCGTTCAGCGGAAGATTGGAGAGTCATCACGCGGGAAATTGGGCCCCGTTTTTCAACGGGGTGACACAGGGTGGGTGGGGAGCCAACCGTCCATGCGTTCAACTGATGATTGGAGAGTCATCACGTGGAATATTGGGCCCCGTTTTTCAACGGGGTGACAAAGGGTGGTTGGGGGTGGAGTGTGTGAGGTGAGATGAAGGAGGGAGGGGTGGAGGTTGGAAAAAATATTGGATGATCGTTGAATTCTGCCAGCCGACCCGCTCGGGAACAAAATGGTCCGTCAAGAGTCATGTATTACACGTGCAACGGGAAGGACACATGGCAGAAATCAAGGTTCGCAAGGGGATGCCGGATGTGCAGCTTACCAAGACGCAATTTGGTGAAAGTCTGCGGCAGCGTTTTTTTGATCCGGCGTTTGCGAAACATGAGGACGCCATCAAGGCCATTATCGATACGGCTTGGGATGGCTACCAGAATGAGCGCAAAAGCCCGATTACGAAAAAGGCGGGGAAGGGGTTTGCCGATCCCGCCTATGAACTTTCGGTGCAATGGGATGAAGCGCGCAAGGCAATTCAAGCGGCGGAAAAACGCCAGAAGGATTCCAAATCGAAAAGCCGCATTCTGTTGGTGAACGGCTCCATGCGTTCAGACCAAACGTGCCCCGGTGAAATATCGAAGTCGTGGCGGCTGCTGAAACTTGCGCATGACACCATCCGCAGGAACAGGGGCTTTGAAACCGAGATACTCGATCTCTCGCTGCTTGCGTCGCAATATGGAAAAACCATTCACCCTTGCAAGGCGTGTGTCTCCACCTCAATGCCGTTGTGCCACTGGCCATGTTCCTGCTACCCCAACCATTCGCTGGGCCAAAGCTTGGACTGGATGAATGAAATCTATCCCATGTGGGTGGCAGCACATGGCGTGATGATTGTGACGCCAGTGAACTGGTATCAGGTGCCTTCGGGCCTCAAGGCGATGATTGACCGGCTGGTGTGTGCGGATGGCGGAAACCCCGATCCCTCCAGCACGCAAGGCAAGGATCCAGCGCTTGCCAAAAAACTGGAAATGCAGGGCTGGGATTATCCCCGCCATCTCGCAGGCCGCGCCTTTTCAGTGGTGGTGCATGGCGATACCGCCGGGGTGGAAAACCTGCGCCGCATTTTGACGGACTGGCTGGAAGACATCGGCCTGATTTCAGCCGGACACAAATCCGCCATCGGCTATTACATCGGCTATTACGGAACCTATGCCGAAAGCCACGAGGCATTGGACGAAGACAAGGCGATGCAACAGGACGTGCACACCGCAGCGCAGGCTCTGGTCAATGCTGTCAAACTGATGCGCGAGGGTAAGCTTGTGCAACCCGATGCGAAGTTGAGCGAGGCGCGGCCGAAGTAGTGGTTCTGAAACGGACATTGAAGGGAAATAAAATGGCAGATCACATTCATGGGTGATGCCGCAACAGGTTTCACAGGCAGGTTAACAATTGGGGTGACGCTACGAAGCTAACCCAGGGGAGAAACGGTCATGCGCAAGTCTCTTGGTTTGTTCATCATTTTCATTGTGATTGTCGGCGGCGCATGGTTCCTTTCAGACAGCCTCTATCTGTTGCCATTTGACGTGCAAAAATTCGGTGTTCCCTTCACGCAACTCTCTGGCGTGATGGCCATTGCGCTGATGGCGTTTGGCACATTGCTCTCGATCCGGCCAGTTTGGCTTGAGCCTTATTTGAACGGTCTCGACAAAATGTATCGCTTGCACAAATGGCTTGGCATTTCGGCCATGATTGTTGCGGTTGTCCATTGGCTCACAGCGCAGGGCGCGAACGGAAAGCGGGGGCCACCCACAGCTGGGACGACGGCGGCCGCTGCCGTGGATACTTCGGCGCAGGCAGCGCAAAGCCTGTTCGGCAACCTTGAGGGGCCGGCCGTTGGTGTTGCCCAACCCGCGCTGTGGATTCTTTTGGTTTTGGTTGCCATCGCGCTCATCAAGTGGATTCCCTATCACATTTTCGCCCTCACGCATCGGCTGGTGCCATTGATCTTTCTGGTTCTCGTGTTTCACGCCGTCATATTAATGAAACCGGCATACTGGACGCAACCCATCGGCATTTTGATGGCAGCGATATTCTTGGTGGGCGTGGTGTCGGCGCTTATGGCGCTGTTCAGATTGATTGGCGCGCGGCGCAAGGTTGGCGCGACCGTGACCCACACAAGCTATATTGCGGATGTGCGATCGCTTTTGGTTGAGTTGGAAATGGCTGAAGGTTGGAAGGGACACAAACCGGGGCAATTTGCTTTTATCAGTTCGCGCAAGCGGTGGAGCAAACACCCTTTTACCATCACGTCAAATTGGAATCCCGCGAACCGCAAAATTTCATTCATCGTGAAAGAGCTTGGTGATGCCACCCGGGATTTGTACCAAAAGCTGCAGATCGGGACCGCATTGGTTGTTGAGGGGCCATATGGCTATTTCAATTTTGAGGATGACAAGCCCCGTCAAATTTGGGTCTCGGGCGGCATCGGCATTACGCCGTTCGTGGCGCGCATGCGACATTTGTCGCTGTCACCTGTTGCCAAGTCGATTGACCTGTTTCATTCAGATGCCGTCCGTTCCGAAGAGGCGCTTGCCAAAATGACAAATGATGCAGCGTCCAGCAATGTCAACCTTCACCTTTATATAACCCCTGAGAATGGCCGCGTGACGGGTGCTGAAATTCGCAAGGCGGTTCCAAATTGGAAATCGGCCAGCGTGTGGTTCTGCGGGCCCACAGCCTTTGCAGCGGCGCTCAAGCTCGATCTGATGCGTCATGGCATGAAGAGCAAAGACTTTCACCATGAGCTCTTTGCGCTGCGATGATGGAATGAGGAAGAACAGCGCTTTGCACCCGGAGCCAAGTTATGGCCAACCGGGTGCATTGCGCCCCAGTTGTTACATTGCCGACCTCACACGCCCATGCGAGCTTTGGGGTGCAATTGGGCGTTGCCGTATTTCATGTTCTCGAGCAGTTGCTTGACTTCAACGCCCACACCCACGGAAAAGGATTGCAGCGAAACCCTGGCACCGTTTGCGAACTCCACGGCATCGCGATAGGAGCCCGTATCCAGCCTGGTGAACACTGCGGTTTCGCGTGGCCTTAGCCCGTGATCTTTCTGCATCTTGGCTGGAATGTCGCTGATATAGAGTGCCGTGTCACAGGCGAGGCAAACCGGCGTTTGTGGTGCGCCGGACGCTGTGAGCCCGATTGTGCCGCTTGGAAAGCGCGACGTTTCATAGCGTTCGCCTTCGCGGGCGGGCCGTGAACCATAAAATTCCAATGAATAATCACACATCATGACCTCCTGGGTTTTGTGTGAATGCTCCCCAGCTCAATGGTCTATGCCAACACCTTTTTTCTACGTGACAAATCAGTCATTAGTGAGGCCAAACCTTCGCGCTTGACTCTCCGATGCCTCCATGTTTCGTGACTGGAGATTGTAATAAAAAAGGAATCTGCATGACTGTTGCGTTTGTGTTTCCGGGGCAGGGCAGCCAGGCTGTGGGCATGGGAAAGGCACTGGCGGAAATGTTTCCTTCCGCCAGATGCGTGTTTGATGAAGTGGATGCAGCGTTGTCGCAAAAGCTTTCGACGCTGATGTGGGAAGGGCCGGAAGCGGAACTGATGCTCACTGCCAATGCGCAGCCCGCATTGATGGCTGTGAGCATGGCGGTGCTTGCGGTTTTGCAATCCGAGCATGGCATTGCGCTGGCAACATCAGCGGCTTTTGTTGCGGGCCATTCACTGGGGGAATATTCGGCCCTTGCGGGTGCGGCCACATTTTCCATTTCCGATGCTGCACGCCTGTTACGCATTCGAGGCCTTGCCATGCAGAGCGCAACGCCTGTGGGCGTGGGCGCCATGGCAGCGATCTTAGGTTTGGATTTCGCCGATGTGGCAGCCATTGCAGCAGAAGCAGCGCAGGGCGAAGTGTGCCAGGCCGCCAATGACAATAGTTCAGGCCAGGTCGTGATCTCGGGCCACAAGGCAGCTGTTGACCGCGCCTGCGAACTGGCCAAGGCGCGAGGCGCCAAGCGGGCACTTCTGCTTCCGGTGAGCGCTCCGTTCCATTGCGTGCTGATGCAACCCGCAGCCCAGGCCATGGCGGAAGCCCTGGCAAGCGTTGCCATGCATGCACCTTCAGTGCCCGTGATCGCCAATGTGGTGGCAGGTCCCGTGACAGACGTGAACGACGTCAGGAAGCGGCTGGTGGAGCAGGTGACAGGAACTGTGCGCTGGCGTGAATCGGTGGGCTACATGTCTCAGCAGGGCGTCGATGTGTTTTGTGAAATAGGGGCAGGCAAGGTTTTGACCGGCCTGTTGAAAAAGAATGCGCCCGAGGCACGGGGTCTTGCCATCGGCGCGCCCGATGATATCGCGGCGGCAGTTGCTGTTTTGAAACAAGGATAAACAGAATGTTTGATCTCACAGGCAAGACCGCTCTGGTGACGGGTGCAACAGGCGGCATTGGTGCGGCCATCGCCCAAGCGCTGCATGGGGCAGGGGCAAGCGTGGCGATTTCAGGAACACGCGTTGGCCTGCTGGAAGAAATGAAATCGGCCTTGGGCGAGGGCGTCTATGTTCTGCCGTGCAATTTGTCGGATGCAGCCCAAGTGGAGAAACTGGTACCAGCAGCGGAGGCAGCCATGGGCGGCCTGGATATTCTCGTGAACAACGCAGGCATCACCAGGGATGGCCTTGCCATGCGCATGAAGGATGAGGACTGGGCCAGCGTGCTGGATGTCAATCTCACGGCAAGCTTCAGGCTCTGCCGTTCCGCCATGCGCGGCATGATGAGAAAACGCTGGGGCCGCATCGTGAACATCACCAGCATCGTGGGCGTGACTGGAAATCCCGGCCAGGCAAATTATGTGGCATCGAAGGCTGGCATCATCGGCCTGAGCAAATCCCTGGCCCAGGAATTGGCCTCGCGCAACATCACCGTGAACTGCGTGGCCCCCGGCTTCATTGCTACGCCCATGACCGATGTGCTGAACGACAAACAGAAAGAAGCCATCCTCACCAAGGTGCCCGCAGGAAAACTGGGAACGCCCGAGGACATCGCAGCAGCGACGCTGTATCTCGCTTCAAACGAAGCCGCCTATGTGACGGGACAGACAATTCACGTGAATGGCGGGATGGCGATGATTTAGGGGAGGCGCGTGTCAGCGGGTGCGTGCAGCTGTACGATGGCTGCGTGAGTTCTGTAACCGGGCCCCGTCGAAAATGGGAATTAGCGTTTAGAATATCAATTCTTTAATCAACTCATAATAACTGAGATGTTTTCAATGAAAAAACCAACGATCATCAGGGTTGTTTTATCCATATTTATTGCAGCGATTTTGGTTGGTGAAATATTTCCCGAAATTCTTACGCCGACCAAGTATGAATCATGGATTTTAGATACCGTTGGTCACAGTGGGTTCATCCTTTACAAACGCTTGATTTTGGGAGTTCTTCTTATAGTTTGTTGCGTTTTGCTTTTTGGAAGGAAAGGCCCCAACAGGAAAGTCGATGAATACGTGAGGAAGAACAGCGGGAACATTGATGGCTTCCCCTATCACGACAAATAGCATTTAGAATTTTCAAACCGCCACTGCATGCAATTGTGACATTTACTTGGACCAGAACAATAGTCACCTAGAGCATCGGATGGTCTGTTGTATCCAACACGTCCATTCGTCTTTCCCGCGCAGGCGGGAACCCAGCTTTCAACATACTCAGTCGTGGCCAAGCTGGATTCCCGCCTGCGCGGGAATGACGGTGATGGGGAGTTGAGTTCAATTTATTGCACGATGCTCTGATTTTTCCCACTCGGTCAGGCTAGCTCCTACCCGTTCAACGCCTTCATCGACGACGCCTGATACCTGTCACCGGCGGCGGCTCCCCTTGGTATGGCGTTGGAGAGTTTTTCGAGTTCGGCTCCCGAGAGCACAATGTCGGCGGCGGCTATGTTTTCTTCCAGATAGGTGCGGCGCTTGGTGCCAGGGATGGGGACTATGTCGTTGCCTTGGGCCATCACCCAGGCAAGCGCTATCTGTCCGGGCTTCACGCCTTTTTCCGCTGCCACGGATTCAATCACCGTGAGCAGGCCAAGGTTCTGCTCCAGGTTCTCGCCCTGGAAGCGGGGCGCGGCGCGGCGGTAATCCTTTTCACCGAGATCGGAAGCCGATTTGATGCGGCCGGTGAGGAAGCCACGGCCCAGGGGGCTGTAGGGGACAAAGCCTATGCCCAGGCGGCGGAGGGTGGGCAGGATTTCCTCTTCGACATCGCGGCTCCACAGGGAATATTCGGTTTGCAGGGCCGTGATGGGATGCACCTTGTGGGCGCGCTCGATGGTGGCGGGGGCGGCTTCCGAGAGGCCCAAGTGCCGCACCTTGCCCTGTTTTACCAGCTCTGCCATGGCGCCCACCGTATCTTCAATGGGCGTATTGGGATCAACGCGGTGCTGGTAATAGAGATCGATGACATCCACCCCCAGGCGCTTCAGGCTGGCATCGCAGCATTGCCTGACATAGTCGGGCGTGCCATTGACGCCCATGAACTCGCCATTTGGCCCCCGCATGTTGCCAAATTTCGTGGCCAGCACAATCTTGTCGCGCTTGCCCTTGATGGCCTTGCCCACCAGCACTTCATTGGTGCCAGAGCCATACATATCCGCTGTATCGAGAAAGGTGACGCCAAGCTCCAGCGCGCGGTGGATGGTGGCGATGGATTCCGCATCATCGCGCCCCTCATAAAACTCGGACATGCCCATGCAGCCCAAACCTTCGGCGGAAACGTTAAGTGTAGCAAGCCTGCGATTTTGCATGGTTCAAGGTTCCTCTCGAATAGGTTGATCCAAGGGATGTAGGGTCGATAACAGTCACCTGCAAGTCCCAAAAATATCCCCTTTTGCCACAAATGGATTCTGTGGTAGTTACCTCAAAGGCACAAGGGCGGAACCAAGGGAAATCCGAGTGCGGGACCTAATGAATATCAAGCAAACAAGGACGATTGAACATGAGTGATGTTGCTGAGCGGGTAAAGAAAATTGTTGTCGAGCACCTCGGCGTGGACGGCGACAAGGTCAAATCCGATGCAAGCTTTATCGATGATCTCGGTGCCGACAGCCTCGACACAGTCGAACTTGTCATGGCCTTCGAAGAAGAATTCGCGATTGAAATTCCCGATGATGCCGCCGAAACCATCCAGACTGTGGGTGATGCGGTGAAATTCATTGAATCAGCCAAGGCTTGATATTTTAATCTTTGGATAGCTAACACGCGGGGGGTCGGGACGAATTCCCGGGCCCTCGCGTTTTTATGTGAAAGGGAGCCTATGCGGCGTGTCGTTGTCACTGGACTGGGAATTGTAACTCCTCTCGCCATAGGCGTTGAGGAAAGCTGGGCCCGGCTCACGGCAGGCGAATCGGGCGCGGGCCCCATCACCAAATTTGACGCAAGTGACTTGCCCTGCCGCATTGCCTTCGAGGTGAAGCGCGGTGATGGCACCAATGGCACCCTGGATATGGATCAATGGCTTGATTCCCGCGAGCAGCGCCGCAATGACGAATTCATCCAGTTCGCTCTCGTGGCCGCCAAGCAGGCGCTGCTGGATTCCGGTGTCGAGATCAAGACGCCGGAACAGCAATATCGCGCCGGGGTGATCGTGGGCGCTGGCATTGGCGGGCTACCCAGCATTGCAGACACCACGCTGCTGATGCATGAAAAAGGTCCGCGCCGCATCAGCCCGTTCTTCATTCCAGGATCGTTGATCAATCTGGCTTCTGGCCAGATTTCCATCACCTATGGCCTGAAAGGCCCGAACCACGCCGTGGTGACAGCCTGTTCGTCAGGCACCCACGCGATTGGCGATGCCGCCCGCATGATTGCGCTGGATGATGCCGATGTGATGGTGGCAGGAGGCGCGGAATCCTGCATTTGCAAATTGGGGATTGCAGGCTTTGCCGCCTGCAAGGCCTTGTCCACGTCGTTCAATGACACGCCCACCAAAGGTTCGAGGCCCTATGACAAGGACCGCGATGGTTTCGTGATGGGCGAGGGAGCTGGCATTCTCATTCTGGAGGAGCTTGAACACGCCAAGGCCCGCGGCGCCAAGATCTATGCGGAAATCGTTGGCTACGGCATGTCGGGCGATGCCTATCACATCACCTCTCCGCCCGAAGATGGCGATGGCGCATTCCGCTGCATGACCAACGCCTTGAAGCGCGCCAAGATCGATGCAAAAGACATTGATTACATCAATGCCCATGGCACATCGACGCCGGTGGGTGATGAAATCGAGTTGCGCGCCGTGGAGCGCGTGATGGGAGGCCAGGTCAGCGGCTTGTCCATGTCCTCGACAAAATCCTCCATTGGCCATTTGCTGGGCGCTGCAGGCGCGGTGGAAGCTATTTTCTCGGTGCTTGCCATCCGCGACAATATATGCCCGCCCACCATCAATCTGGACAATCCATCGGTGAATACAGCGATTGACCTGGTGCCGAATAAGGCGCGCAAAAAACCCGTCAACACAGTTCTGTCCAATTCTTTTGGTTTTGGTGGTACAAACGCCTCGCTTGTGATGCGTCGATATGTTGGCTGATTTGGGGAGAGCGTGCCATGGCAAGTGTAAGGGTGCCGAAACCTAAGAGCGGCCGGGGGCGGAAGTCGGCGCTGACACGCGTATTCGTATCGCTGTTCATATTCTCCTTCGTATCCGTAGTCGTTGCGGCCGCCGTTGGATTTTACGCCTATGGTGAATTCACCAGCCAGGGTCCGCTTGCCGACAAGGCGGTGTATGTGGTGACACCTGGAATGAAGCGCGCGGAAGTTGGCGCGGCTCTTGAGGATGCAGGCGTCGTCAGGAGTTCCACGCTGTTCAGTGCCGCAGCCTATGTCAGCGGTTTTCGCGGCGGGCATTTGAAGCCTGGCGAATATGAGTTTCCAGCCCAAGTCAGCATGAGCGAAGTGCTTGCCATCATCACCAGCGGCAGAACCATTGCCTACAAGGTCACGGTGCCGGAGGGTTGGACCACGCAGATGGCTGTAGCGCGCATCACGGAAAACGAGGTGCTTGCAGGTGACGTGGCCCAAGCTCCGGTGGAAGGCGCCCTTCTTCCCGATACATATATATTCCATCGCGGTTACACGCGGCAGAAAATGCTGGATGAGATGATACAGGCGCAAACCAAGCTGCTGGACACGCTGTGGAATGCGCGTGCACCCGGTTCCGTTCTCAAAAGCAAGGAAGAAGCCGTGACGCTGGCTTCGATTGTCGAAAAGGAAACAGCCCTTCCCGAAGAACGCCCGCTGGTGGCGTCGGTTTTTGTGAACCGCCTGAAGCAGGGTCTTCGCCTGCAATCTGATCCCACCATCATTTATGGATTGGTGGGCGGCAAGGGCAAGCTCGACCATGCGCTGACCCGCGACGATCTGGCCTCGGATACGCCGTATAATACCTACAAGATCGCGGGCCTGCCGCCGGGGCCTATTGCCAATCCGGGCAAGGCGTCGCTTGAAGCTGTGCTCAATCCGCCCGATACGGGCTATCTCTATTTCGTGGCCAATGGCACGGGCGGCCATGCCTTTGCCAAGACGCTGGAAGAGCATAACGCCAATGTCGCGAAATGGCGCGCCATAGAAGGCAATCAGGCAGCCGTCATAACCACGGAGGCACCAACGACAGTGGCGGGAGATGGCCTGCCGGTTCCAGCCGCCGCCAAGCTGGCAACTGTCGCGGCTGCGGCACCTGCAGAACCTGCCGTTGCAGCGGTAAAGCAGCCAGAAGCCGAAAAGCCTGCAGAAGCGGCAAAACCCGCTGAGGTCACGCCGCCCGAAGCGCCCAAGGACGAAGCTGCCGACAAACCGTTGAAACCTGGAACCTGGGTCAAGGTCGCCAACCAGCTCGTCCCCATTCCGCGGCAGAAGCCGAAGCGGTAGCGGGAATTAATTGTTAGCGTGATTTTTACGATCTGCGGTCGGACGCATGGATAGTTGGGTCTTGGCTTTCGCCGGGATGACAATAAAGGGGGTGTACGGATGGTTCACCTTGAACCTTGTTCATCAACGATCTCCCGGTACCACCCACCAATCGTCACCCCGTTGAAAAACGGGGCCCAATTTTCCGCGTGATGATTCTCGCATGTTTCGGTCGGACGCACGATGTCAGCTTAGCTCACACATATTTCCGCCAGTTGTGTTCTTCCGCGAAACCCAGCGCCTTGCGGATCTTGGCGTTGGAGAGGGGGGCTTCGAGGCCTTTGAGGGGGCGGCGGATGGGGGTTTTGGGGCACCATTTGGCCAAGAATTCGGCGGTGGGTTCGTTGGCCGTGATGGTGTCATTGACGGCGTTGAAGACTTCAAATCCCAAGCCGTCTTTTTCCACGCAGAGGTTTACGATCTGCCCGAGGTCGCGGGCGTCGATGTAGCTCCAGGCGTTGCGCTTGCGCGATGGCGGATCGGCGATGAAAGCGGGAAACCTGTCATATTCATGCGGCTCGATCACATTGCCGATGCGCAAGGCATAGATATCCGCGCCGCTCCGCATGGCAAAGGCACGCGCGGTTTTTTCGTTGATCACTTTGGAAAGGCCGTAGCTGTCCATGGGATCTATGTCG
>JANMAE010000112.1:0-28025 GCA_031359445.1 Hyphomicrobiales bacterium
GCCAAAATCTCAGGCCGTGTTCCGATCTATTTCCTCACCGGCACCTATGACTTTGCCTGCACTCCGGAAATGACAGAACGCACAGCGGAAAAAGTGAAGAACTCCGAATGCATCATTTTTGACGGTGGCCACTTCCCCACATCGGAAGATCCGGTAACATTCAAAAAAGTTGTAACACCGGTGCTGAAAAAAATTCTGGCGCTTGATCACCCAGAGCGCCGCAGTGCTTCAACGGGTTTTGCACCTTCAAGCGGCAGCCGCAGCCAACATGCTGGTTCTTCCCCCCGCACTGCACCGACAGGTCGTCGGGTCATTGATTTTTGAGGGGGGGCAAAACTTCATGACACACAGGTGCAGCCATGGCTGAAGCAAGAAGTGCCCAGAGCACCTATCTGCTGATTCCCATTGTGCTGCTCGCCGTGTTGTTGAGCACAGCCGTCATTCGCGGGCCCAATCTGGTGTCCTCAGCCGGATTGGGCAGTGCCATCATTGTTGCTGCACCCCTCATCATGGCGACTTATGCGCTCATGTCCGTTGCCATTACAGGCCGGGGCACTGTCGATCTTGCGGTTGGCCCGCTTCTGGCGTTTATCAATGTTGTCATCGTGACGATGAATGGCCTTGACCTTGTCACATCGCCGCTTGGTGTTTTTGCGCTCGCCCTTGCGATTGGCATTGCCTACCAGTTGCTATTTGCGCTCGTCATCATTGTTGTCCGCGTACAGCCAATCATTGTGGCACTCTCCGGCTTTCTGGCGCTCTCCGGCATCAACCGGGTGATCATGCAGCGGCCAGGTGGCGTGGCCCCAGAATGGATGGCGGCCTGGGGCAAGGGCGATACGATCTTTTCACCAATCCTGCTGCTGCTGGTGTTGGCGACGGGTGGCTGGCTGCTGTTTACCTTGTCGCCGTTTTACAAGCACCTTCGCATGATGGGTTATGACGAACGCGCTGCTTTCACGGCGGGGGTACGCGGCAACATTGTGCGTGTGGGTGCCCATGTCATTTCTGGCATCTTCGTGGCCTTAGGTGCCATGTGCTACACGGCCCTCATCTCATCGGGTGACCCAACGCAGGGCACGACAATGTCGCTGACTGCTGTAACTGCCGTTGTTCTTGGCGGTGTCTCGCTGGCGGGCGGGCGCGGCAATATTCTCGGCGCTCTGCTGGGGGCGGTGAACCTGTTCCTCATTGGATATGTGCTGGCCACCTTCAATTTCGGATCCGTGCAAGCCTTCGTGACGCAGATGAGTTATGGTTTGATCCTCATTGCATCCTTGTTGTTGACACTTCTGGTTCCGCTGGTGGGACGTCACATCAGTTTCATCACACCCTTCTCGGCCTTCATGGTGCTGGGCGTGATTGTCATGACCATTATTCTGCACGTGGGCATGCCCCTGCCGGAGGGCGCAAGTGCCGTCTCCACACTGGGAGGTACTGATGCTGCGAGTCGTTATCTGCTGCTGCCCATGTCCGATGGATCAGAGGCTTCCGGATTTGTCTTGCAGCCCCTGCAGAAACTGCTTTTGGCCGTTGTAGTCATGCTGGCGCTCGGCACTGTCATGATGCGTGTGGTGACGGTTGAGGCACAAGCGCGGCGGTTTGGTGTGTTTGGACATGCGCTGGTCGTCGGCCTGTTGCTTGTCGGTCTGGCCTCCGTTGCACTTTACAGCTTGCCGTCAAGCGGAGGCTTGCTGAAATGAGTGACACCACACCACGGATCCGAAGCGGCGCAATCGGGTTTGTGCCAAAGTCGACAAGCCTTGTCGTTCTCAATCTGGCCATCGCACTTGTTGTGGCGGCAATTGGATTCGGCGTTGGCTTTGGCCAAGGCCTTCCCGCACAACTGGTCATCGTCTACACCATTGTGTCAGCTGCGGGACTGTTCTGGGCTGCCAACTATGTGGCCTCAATTTTCGAGAGCAGAACTGCCCCCACCTCAACGGCAATATCCGAGAGAACAGGTGGTGTGCGCAGCGTGTGGGCGACCAACCGTGTTTTGATTGTCGCAATGGTGGCATTGCTGGTTATCTATCTCATCGTCACAGCCACAGTTCCGGCCTTTCGCTCGATCAGCAATCTCATTGCCTTTCTTGTTCTCGAAGTCATTCTGGTCTTCGCCTTCAAGGTTTCAAATGTCTTTGTCCATGGCCGCAGCGCTTTCATTGGACTCATTGTGTTGCTGGCGCTGATCGTCATCAGCGCCTTCACCATCAAGGGCTTCATCTCGCCAGCCAATGTGCGGGCGATTTTGCTGTTTGCTTCATTTCTAGGAATTGCCTGTGCTGGTCAAACACTTGTGGCCCTCATGGGTGGCTTGGACCTGTCGATTCCTTTCGTCATTGGTGCCGCCAATATCGGCCTGCTCTATATGATCAGCCTTGGAGTGCCACCTTGGTTTGCATTTGTGGCGGTTATTGCCTTGGGATGCGGCATTGGATTTCTCAACGGCATCATGTCGTATAAACTGCAGGGCCAAGCGCTCATCCTCACACTGGGCACAGGTTTTGCTGTTGCAGGCCTGGTGCAAATCATCACGTCCATTGGTTCGGATTTCGGCGGCAATGTCTTTGGCAAAGTGCCGGGGTGGCTTTCCAATCTCGCCGCCATGAATGGAAAGTTTTTCGGCCTTGCGGTTCCGCCAACCATATTGTTGTGGATTGCGATCTCCATCATCATCATCGTGGCCCTGCGCTATTCAGCTTACGGTCGCTATGTCTATGCGCTTGGTGGCAATCGCAGGTCCGCAAAACTCGTCGGCGTTTCGGAACTCAAATATTGGCTGCTGGCCTATATTCTCAGTGGCGGCTTTGCAGCCTTGACTGGGGCCTTGCTGCTGGGGTGGAGCGGCGGCGGATTTATTGGCGTGGGCGATCCCTATTTGTTTACGACACTTGCAGCCGTCGTCATTGGCGGCACCTCACTGGCAGGCGGCTACGGAGGCTACGGCTTTACTGTGATTGGCGTTCTGGTTTTACAGGTCCTCACGTCCTTTCTCATTGGCATTGGCCTCAAATATGAATGGCAGCAGTTCATTTTCGGCTTGTTGATTTTACCCATGGTGGCGCTTTACAGCCGCTCACCTCACATCCGCGCTCAGGTTTAGGACGTCCGTCATGTTTACAACGCTCTTTCAAACAAGCGACATCACCAGCAGCGCACTGGCAGCAGCGACCATGGGTTGTTTTGCAGCTTCTGGGTTGCTGGCGTTGGGCCTCACCTGGGCCAGCGAGCGCTGGCGCATTGCCATTGCACTTGCTGCAGTCGCTTTAGGCCTTTCCGGCCTTTACTACATGGGTGCCACAGAAGTTTGGATTGCTTCGGGAAAAGCCTCGTCCGCCCCCCGTTTTGCCGCTTGGGCCGTGGTGCATCCCCTGATGGTTGCTGCTGCCTATTTCTATGCCAATGTGACCGAGCGGGTTCCACCCGGTGTGTTCTGGCGCATGACGGTGGCGGCTTTCCTGATGACACTCAGCCGTTACCTAGGCGATGCGCACATTTTCAATCCAACTCTCGGTGTGCTGCTGTCAATTGCCTTCTGGCTTTACATCCTAGGCGAAATGTATTTCGGCAAGATGAGCGACGTGGTGCGGAAAGCCACGCGGCCCGTGCGGCTTGGCTATTTCTGGATCCGTCTCATCATGACGCTGGGCTGGGCGATCATTCCAATCCTGCACTTTGTCGATGTGGTGATTGGAACAGGTCACGTGGCCCCCGTCGTCATTCTCTACACGGTTGCTGATGCGATCAATCTCATCGTCCTGTCACTGATCTATCTCGCAGTGGCTGGCAAGGAACGGTACTGAACTCACATGCAACGCAAGACACACAAGGGGACACTCACATGACCGGTGCAGACGCAATTGCCATCATCATACTGCTGACAATCCTCATCGCCGTCGGCGTTTATCTGTTACATTGGCTGTATCGCCACTCATCCAAGGACCAGGCTTTCGTCCGAACCGGATCAGGCGGCGAAAAGGTTGTGATGGGCGGTGGCGCGCTTGTCATTCCGATCATCCATGACATCACGCTGGTCAACATGAATGCCCAGCCCATCGAAATCCGCCGGTCGGGCGAAACATCGCTCATCACCAAAAACAAGATGCGTGTCGATGCAACAGCCGAGTTTTCGGTGCGGGTAATGCCTACCCCGGAAAACGTATCGCTGGCCGCCCGCACTTTCGGCGACCGCACGGGTTCGACAGATCGTGTGAAAGACATTGTGCAAAGCCGCTTTGTCGATGCCATGTCAGCCGTGGCCGCGCAGATGACGATGGAGGAGATCCATCAAAACCGGAAAAACTACATGCAGGCGGTTTCAGATCTGGTGACGGCATCGCTGGCCTCCAACGGTCTCGAACTTGAAAATGCCTCCCTCGTCAGCTTGAACCAGTCCGATATTGCCATGTTCAATTCTTCCAACGCCTTTGATGCGGAAGGCTTGACGCAACTGACGCAAGGCATTGAAGAGCACCGTGAATTGCGCAACCGCATTGAAAATGAAGCGCGGATCGCCATTAAGCTCAAGGACTATGAGACCGAACAGAAGTCCATCGCGATTGATCGTGATCTTGAATTTGCCCGCATCGACCAGCTGCGGGAGATTGCCTCACGCCGGGCGGCCCAACTTGCCTCGATTGAAGAAGAGAAATCAACTTCCGCCATCAGCATCAGCCAATCCAAGTCAAAGGCGGAGCAAGAAGGCGAACGCATCGGCATTGCAAGGGAAAGATTGATCAGTGCTGAACGGATCAACAGTGAAACCGAAATCAAACTGCTCGCCATTGACCGCAACAAAGACAATGAGGAACGGGCGATCTCGGCCCACAAACACATCGAGACGCAACGCATCGCGTCGCGCCGTGACATTGATGCCGAACGTATTACGCGAGAAAGCGAAGTCAAGGAATTCGAGATCAAGTCGCGTGAGACCGTATCCCGATCAGAAGTGCAGGCACTGGCTGCCGTAGACAAGATCCGCATTGAGAGTGGCCACAGCGTTGATGTCAGCCGCATTGAAGTTGAGCGGACAATCGAAACCCTGGCCCTGGAAAAAGACAAGCATGTGCGCGTCGCCAGCGAGATGGCGCACACTGAAAAGGAAAAAGCGGTGATCCAGAAGCGCTACAGTGTTGATCTGGAGCGCCTCAAAAAAGACGAAGAAATTGTCCATCTGGAAATTGCCAAAAACCAGAATATCAAACTGGCGGAGTCTTCTGCCTTCCGCAAAATTGAGGATATCACGATCTCAACCCAGCGCGAGGTCGATGAATTGCGCATTGCCGCGCAGAAGTTTGTCGAGAAGTTTGAGATCGAACGCAACAAGGAAGTGGAAATTATCGACAAGGAACGCCTGATCGCGGTGATCAATAAGTCTATAGAAGAGGCCTATGCCAAGACTGAAGCGGCGGAGGCCAACAAAAAGCTGGCTGAGGTCGAAGAGCAGGTCAACACCGTCCGGGAAGTTGAAGTTGCAAGCCGATCCAGGAGCGTAGAAAAAATTGACGCTGAGTCCAAGGCAGCACGGGATCATATTCGCGTGACCTCGGCAGCCGTTGCCGCAAAAGAAGCCACCGAACAGCGCGCTATGGCGGACATTGCTGAATCCAATGCCGCTGCGGTACGCTACGAAAAAGACGCCGAGGGCGCACGGGCGATCAATGCCGCAGAAAATACGCGGTCCGAGTCGTCGCGTCGCAGTGCCATTTACGAAAACCTGGTCAAGAACCTGCCGGAGATTATCCGTGAAACGGTGAAGCCCATGGAAAACATCGAATCGATCAAGATCCTGCAGGTCGATGGTGTGCCGGGCATCAATAGCCCTTCGGAACGCGGTGGTGGAGGCGGCATGACCGAAGGCGGCTCTGGCGATGGCAACATGACAGACCGTGTGGTGAACTCCGCCATGAAATATCGCACGCAAGTCGCATTTGTTGATGGTCTCATGAAAGACTTGGGCCTGCCGATGCAATCCCTGGGGTCGGCGGGCGGCATGTCATTCCGCAATTTTGCTGAGCCTGAAAAACCTGCTGAAGATGCGGCAAAGCCTGTCCGCAAGCCAAAGCCAAATAAAGACGACGACTGAATTTTGGAATGAGAGAAACCTGGGCCATGCCTGATCGCAACGCCTCCACATTGGACCGTCACGCCTTGGTGATGGCGATTTGGCTCAGCTTTGGTTTGGTGGCCATCATACTGTTCAAAATTGGTTTCAGTCTTGCGAGTTGGGTGGCACTCGTGCTGGCTTTTGCATCACTCTTCAGTGCATTCATCGCCCATGTTCTGGTGAATATTGTTTTTGGCACGCGCTTTTCGGCACGCGAGGTATCCTTCGGTCTTACGGTGTTTGGCATCTGCCTGTTGTGGTTTGGATTGGCCGTGTTGATTTATCCCCACTACCGTTCGAACCTGTTGCTTCCGGTCGCTGCGGGGCTTGTCGCTTTGACCTCCGCCGTAATCTTCACCATGATGGCCTGGCTCGGCGTGCGCGGTGCGTTTGGGAGTTTTGATGTGATCCGCAGTTTCGCGCCACGGAAAAAACGCTGATGCCAAACCTGCTCGCAATGAGCTTGGTGGTGCTGGCGGCTTACGCGATCTATATCGCTGCGCAAGTTTCACGACACGCCAGCCACGCGAGTGACCATATTGATGGAGGTGGCGCCTTGGCAGGTTGGACGCATGTCTTCGCGGCCAGTGGCGCGTTGATCGCAGCGCTGGGGCCGTATGATCACTTCCGTCTGGTGGCGGTGTTTGGCTATCAAGCCAATAGCCTGTTTTTGTCGCTCGTATGTTTGGGCCTTGCAGGTGCCCTGTTTCAAAAGCGCCTGTGGTTGGCAAGCCGCATCTTCAATGAAACTTCGCCGGGCGATGTTTTCGCGCGCTACTATCAAAGCCCGTCAATTCAAATCTACATGCTCGGTGTCGCGTTGCTGTTCGCAGTGCCTTTTTCTGCCTACCTCCTCAGTCAGACGGCAGACCTGCTGGTGTCCACAAGCGCTGGATACATCGACCGCAGCACTGCGGTTTTCGGCGTGGGGTTTGTAGTGTTCATGTTTGCGGCATTGGGAGGGTGGCGCGCTGTGATTTATGTCTGTGTCGCACTCTCCATGCTCATGATGTTGTTGCTTGTGTTGACCAGCGGATTGCTGCTGACGGCATTCGGCGGAAGCGGGTTTTTGCAGAATGGTTTGCTTGTCGCACAAGGTGTGGTTGCCGACGCCATACCTGGTGTCATTCAGTTTTCAGGCGGCCTTGGGCGAGCCCCCACCGCAGGCGGCATGTGGACTGCCACAGCCATCGCATCGTTTTGCTTTGCCGCAATTGGCATCGCACTCAGCCCAAATGTTGCATTTCACACGCTGACAACACAGCCGAAGCGCAGCTTTGCATTCTCGCAAGTGTGGATGACAGCAGGCCTGGGTGCCGGATTGTTGCTGTGTCTGGCACCAGTGCTTGCCAGCCAAATCAACGGCGAAGATAACGCTGCCTATGAAACGGTTTTCACAAAACTCTCAGGGTTTGATGAATTTGCGGGCGTCGCACTGGTGTTGATGCTGCTCTCCGGTCTGATTTTGGGACTGTCGTATTTTGCAGTGTCCGGCGCGCATGTGTTGTCGCGGGAGATTGTTCATCGCCGTTTGCTCCCTGATCTGACAGCAAGTGGACAGCGCCTTGCCGCCCGCATTGTGCTGGCTCTGATGTTCATCGTGATCACGTTGCTCAGTGGCTTCGCGCCATTTATCGCCGCCGCCTTTGCACCCTTGGCGACTGGCTTGGCAGTGCAGCTTTTCATGGCCTTCCTTGGCCTGTGCTGGATGCCTTGGTTAAGCCGGGGAGCCGTGCTGACGGGCATGGTGTTTGGTGGGCTGGTGGTTTTCTTTACTGAGATTCCCGGGCTTGTGATGTTTGATCAGTTCTTTGTTCCCTTGCCATGGGGACGCTGGCCGCTGACCGTGCATTCTGCTGCGTGGGGCTTGGTGGTCAATGTTGTCATCTGCCTGCTGATTGCCATTTTCAATCGTGGGGGTGCAGAGCGCAGCCACCGTGACCGGCTGCACGACATTTTTGCACGCGATCACAAAACTGAATTTGGCGGAAGAGGTGCACAAGGAGCAAAGTGGTCGCTCACTTTGCTGTGGGCCTTCCTCGCCATTGGCCCCGGAGCGGTGTTAGGAAATTCTTTCTTTTCAAAGCCGATTTTCAGCAGTGTCGACGTCAAGCTTGGTGTGCCGTCCCTCTGGGTGTGGCAGATCTGCTTCTGGGTGATTGGGGTTTTCCTCACCTGGTGGCTGGCCTATCGCACGGGGCTCTCAATTGTCAGCACAGAAAACTTGCGCAGCGGTGAACTGTCCGATGACCCGCGCTTGCTTGGAAAAGCCCGTCAACCCGAATGGATGAGATTGTTGGTCGACCGGCTTTCAAAACGATCTAGTGAAACCAGATGATCGCGCAAATGATTGAGCGACCCATGACTGTGGATTTGCGGCGGCTCAGTTATTTTGTGGCGGTGTGCGAGCATGGCGGAATTTCCATGGCGGCGGCTGCCATGGGCATGGCCCAACCGGCGCTCACCCGCCAGATTCAGCTTTTGGAAAAAGAACTGAACTTGAAACTTTTCAAACGCGCTGGCCGTGGGGCTGAGCCCACCGATGTGGCGCGCACGCTCTTGTCACGGATAAAGCCAAATCTGTTATCAATCGAAGCTTCGCTGCTCGATGTGCAGCAAGAGGTGCCCAGCACAAAGGGGCAGATCGTTATCGGCATCTGCCCGACAATTGCGCCCCTCTTTTTGCCAGAACTAAGAGCCTTTCTAAGCGAAAACAATCCTGAGCTTTCGCTTTCCGCCATCGAAGCATTCAGCGGCGACATCCGCAGCATGTTGGATGGAGACAAGCTTGATCTTGCACTGACCTACAAGTCACCGGTGGATAATGCATTCACCCAGGTTGAACTGTTTTCCGAGCGGCTGGTTCTTGTCGCGCACTACGGACATGAACATGACATCCGGGACGTTGCCTTGGGCCAGTTGGAGGCGTTGCGGCTGGTTTTGCCAAGTCGCAGCCATGAATTGCGGCGCATCATTGATTCCGTGTGCAAGCGCAAGGGCATCTACTTGCGGCCGGAGTTGGAACTTGACTCGCTTGATGCCTTGAAGTCGATGGTCAAAAGCACCCCGCATCACTATCGCACTATATTGCCCGTGCTTGCTCTTCAAGCGGATGTGCAAGCACGGGTATTTTCATGCGCACCCTTCGACACAGCAGAAATGTCGCGGACAATCTGTGTGGCAATACCGCAAAAGCAACGCAATGTTTTGGCCACCCAAATGTTGACTGAATGGATTAACCGACGTGCTCAAGCCATCAAACAGTCGAAGCAAGTGATGCCCAACACTGGCCAGTCCATGTTGCTATTTGAGGCTGCATGATGCGCCCGCCACTTTTTCCGCAAGGAGTTCCCTAGATGAATTTTACCGACATCAATCCTGATCTCATAGAGATACGCAATGGCGTTGCAAATGTGTGCCAGGAATTTCCGGGCGAATATTGGCGCACATGTGATGTCGCGCGATCTTATCCTGAGGAGTTTGTGTCTGCTCTCACAGGCGCAGGCTATCTCGCGGCCATGATCCCCGACAGTTATGGTGGGTCTGGTCTCAATCTGACGGCTGCCGCCGTGATCCTTGAAGAGATTCACCGTCATGGCTGCAACGCAGCGGCCTGCCATGCTCAAATGTACACAATGGGCACAGTGCTGCGCCATGGCAGTGCTGAACAGAAACAAAACTACTTGCCGAAGATTGCAGATGGGTCTTTGCGGCTCCAGGCGTTCGGTGTAACCGAACCTTCAAGCGGCACAGACACCCTTGCCTTGAAGACAACCGCCACCCGCGATGGCGACCATTACATTATAAACGGCCAGAAGATTTGGACATCGCGCGCCGCACAATCTGATCTCATGCTGTTGCTGGCCCGTACAACACCGCGTGACCAGATCAAGAAAAAAACGCACGGGCTATCTGTATTTCTTCTCGATCTCAAATCACTGGTTGGCAATGGTGTGACCATTCGGCCCATTCGCGCCATGATCAACCACAACAGCACGGAAGTCTTTTTTGATAATGTAAAAATTCCAGCAGATGCGCTGATTGGAGAAGAAGGTCAGGGCTTCAAATACATTCTCTCTGGCATGAACGCAGAACGCATCCTGATTGCCGCTGAATGTATTGGTGACGCAAAATGGTTCCTCGAAAAAGGCTCGTCCTATGCCAGGGACCGCGTGGTTTTTGGCAATCCCATCGGCAAGAACCAGGGCGTGCAGTTTCCCTTGGCCAAGGCCTATGCCCATATGATCGCGGCGGAAGCCATCGTCTATCGTGCGGCAAACCTGTATGACGATGGCCAGGATCCGGGCGTTGAAGCCAATAGTGCAAAGATGCTGGCTGCGGACGCATCTTGGGAGGCAGCTGAGGCTTGCCTGCAAACCCATGGTGGTTTTGGATTTGCAGAAGAATATGATATTGAACGCAAGTTCCGGGAGACCAGACTTTATCAAGTGGCACCGATTTCGACCAATCTGATTTTGTGTTTCATTGCGGAGCGGGTGTTGGGCCTGCCGAAGTCTTACTGATGGCAACAATTGAACATCTGGTCGAGTTGGCTAGGCTTCCTGCAAAGTCACTTCCCGCCAGTGCCCGTCATTATGCCATGCTGTCGATGTTTGACTGGATCATGTGTGGACGCGCAGGCGCATCGCAGAAACTCAGCAAGATTATCCGGAGCTATGCCGAGGACGAAGCAGGCAAAAAAAGAGCGTCCCTGTTTGGCGGAAAAGTGAAGATGCCAGCGCGGGCTGCAGCACTGGTCAACGGCACCATTTCACATGCGCTGGATTATGATGATACGCATTTTTCCCACATCGGCCACACCTCGGTGGGCATTTACCCTGCCGCCTTTGCAGTGGGTGAAGAGGTCAAGGCAAAAGCCTCAGCCGTGCGGGATGCTTATCTTGTGGGGGCCGAAGCGGCCTGCCGCATTGGCATGGTTTTAGGGCGCGGCCACTATCAAAAAGGGTTTCACCAAACAGCAACCGCTGGTGCCTTTGGTGCCACCGTCGCGGCGGGTCGGCTTTACAAGCTCAACGAAAAGCAGATGCGCCATGCCTTGAGTCTTGTGGCCACACGCGCCTCAGGTTTGAAATCGCAATTTGGCACCATGGGAAAACCATTCAACGCTGGTATCGCCGCAGCAAATGGCGTAGAAGCTGCAGGCTTGGCCAAGCGCGGCTTCACCTCTTGTGATGATGGCATCGAAGGGCCACAGGGCTTTGTGGAAACCCATGCCGAAGCACCTGATCACGAAGCGCCATGGCAAGACCCGCCGCCCGGAAAATTCACATTTGAAGATGTGCAATACAAGCTGCATGCCTGTTGTCACGGCACCCATGGCATGATTGAGGCTTTGCTCACCGCCTGCAAAATTGATGATTTCAATCGTAGAAAAATTCGAAACATCACCGTTACAACTCATCCACGCTGGTTAAAGGTTTGCGACATCAAGCAGCCGCGCAGCGGGCTGGAAGTCAAGTTTAGCTATGTACACCTCGCTGCCATGGTGGTCAGTGGCATTGACACGTCATCAGACAAGGTTTTCACCGACAGCCTTTGCAAGGATGCAGCGTTGATTGATCTGGCGGGGCGCGTGTCGGTATCGACCAATGACAATTACAACGACACCACGCAAAGTGTTGTTGTCAGTTTCACAGACGGAAAAGAAATAACTGTCCGCCATGATCTTGCCGACCGTGTTCCCACCGACCAACTTGAACTGGGGTTAAGCAAAAAAGCCCAAGCCCTGTTGGGCAAAGCCAAAGCGCAGGCCCTATGGTCGAGCGTTTCGCGTCTGGATGCGATGACGGTTGCGGAACTGGCAAAACATTTCCGTTAGCCCAGTCCCACCTGTTTCAGCACACGTCGCGCTTGCTCAACTATAGGTGCATCGACCATGGCGCCTTCGAACTTGCGGGCACCTTTGTCTTTGCCGCCCGATGCCGCGATGATGTCCTTGGCTTTTTTGACCTCGGCAACAGTGGGCCTGAAGCCTTCGCGGATCGCATCAAGCTGTGCCGGGTGGATGGCGGCGGCGGCCCGGAAGCCCAGGCTTCTGGCTTTGCGCACATTGGCCGTGAAGCCTTTCACATCCGAGAAATCAGCGAGTGAACCGGGAATACCAATGGCCAGGCATTTTGCAGCCACGGCCGCTGCCGCAAGCAAAGCCGCAGGAACTGCAAGGTCTGCTGCATCGGCTGAAAGTCCAAGTTCTGCCGCGTAATCTTCCGGCCCAAACATCAAGGCACACACACCGGGGGCCGTGGCAATATGGGTGAGTTGCGGCAGCGCCGCCGGGCTTTCAATGAGCGCAATCAACGCTACGGCCTTGGCACCCAACAGACTGACGATGCGGTTGAGATGTCCACGGTCCACGCATTTTGGAACCATGAGTGCTGCAAGTTTTTCAAAGTTGATCGCCGCCACATCTTTTCTGGCCTCAGCTGCATCAGCATTGACCCGGATAATACAGTCAATTTTGGCTTTGGCGAGAAGGTCCTGGTGCTTGGCAAGACAGGCGCGGGCTTCAGTTTTTTCAGAGCTTGCAACTCCGTCTTCCAAATCCAAAATCACTGCATCGGGTTTCAGCTTGATGGCGCTGAGCAGATGTTTTTCGCGGTGTGCTGGAACAAAAAGCAGGCTTTGCCACTCCAGCGGACTCATGGCGCAAACTCTTTTCGCACGGCGGTGGAATGTTCACCAATGCGTGGAACAGGTCCGAATGTGTCTTCAACTCCTTTGACCCGTGCTCCGGGCGCCAGCATTTCAATCTCGCCAGTTTCGGACTGAACGGAGGTGAGCCGCCTTTGCGGATGGGTCAAGAGATCATCCATCGTGGACAATCTGCCACAGGCAATGCCCGCGTCGTTCATCAGCGTTATGGCCTCTTCGCGGGTCATGGTGCTGAATTTCGCTCCGACAATGTCTTCAAGCTCTACCCAATGACTGACGCGGTTGACATTGGTTGAGAATCTTTTGTCAGTGGCGATGCTGGCATCATCCAGAACGTCAGTACAAAGTTTCAACCATTCCCGCTCGTTCTGAATCGAGAGCAACACATCCTTGCCGTCTGCACATTTAAATGTGCCATAAGGCGCAATTGTCGGGTGGCGTACACCAACCCGCTGAGGTGGCTTCTTGCCATAGCGGGTTTGCAGATAGGGCACATTCATCCAATCAGAAATGGCATGGAACAGCGAGACTTCGATGATGCGGCCTTGGCCGGTGGTATGCCTCGCCAGCAAGGCTTGCAGAATTGCACTATAGGCTGTCATCCCAGCCGTGATATCACACACCGAGATGCCCACACGTGCCACACCCTCTGGCGTTCCGTTCAATGAAATGAGCCCGCTCTCACCTTGGATCAGCATGTCATAGGCCTTCTGGTCGCGGTAGGGGCCGTCTTCGCCATAGCCTGAAATGGAGCAATAGATCAGGCGTGGATATTTGACGGTCAGTTCTTCAGCGCCAAACCCCATCCTGGCAACGGCGCCCGGTGCAAAATTCTGGATCAGCACATCAGCTTTCGCAACGATGTTTGACAGCAGCGTCAAGTCCTCAGCATTTTTGAGATCAAGACAAACCGATTCCTTTCCCCGGTTCAGCCAGACAAAATATGCGCTTTCGCCATGCACAAGCTTGTCATAATTGCGCGCAAAATCGCCCTCGGCACGTTCAACCTTGATGACCCGCGCCCCGGCATCGGCAAGTTTGCAAGAGGCGTAAGGGCCTGCCACCGCCTGCTCCAAGGACACCACAAGCAAGCCTTCCAAGTCTTTCATTCGCAATTCCTCGTTTTGCTGCCACACACACTCTTGTCCGGCAAGCTTAGAAACGGCAGAGTGGGTTGCGGAAATAGCGACTTCCTTGACATGTTAGACATTAGACCTCTACCGTCGATTTTCTAATGGACATAAAGCAACTCAGATATTTTGTCGCCATTGCCGAGGAAGGTTCGTTGTCGGCAGCTTCGGCAAGATTGCATGTGGCCCAGCCCTCACTTTCGCAGCATGTCATCAAGATCGAGGATGAACTTGGCGTACAATTGCTGGATCGGTCACCGCGTGGTGTCGTTCTCACACAATCGGGCCAGATTCTCCTGAAGCATGCCCGTGAAATCTGCCAGAGCATGGAAGTTTGCCGGCAGTTGGTGCGGGAGTCGGGCGGAGCACCGCACGGGTCCGTGTCGATCGGCCTGCCGAGCTCTGTGTCCATGGTGCTATCAGTGCCACTTGCTGAAACGGTGTTGGTGGAACTGCCCAAGATAAGACTGCGGGCCATTGAGGCGATGAGCGGCTTCATCAAGTCTTGGCTGGAAGACCAAAGCATTGATCTGGCGTTTCTCTATGATGTGGATGAGCTCAAGAATTGCCACGTGCGAAAATTGACGTCGGAAGACTTGCATTTTTTTGCAGCCGCCGACAATTGGCCGCTTGCAACCAAACCAGGTTTACCTGTCAATTTGACCGATCTCGTGGGTCTGGATTTCATTCTTCCGTCCCAACACCATGGTTTGCGGCAACGCATTGAACGCTGTGCCCGCGAAATCCACGCCACACTCAACGTCATTATCGAAATGGACTCCTTGCCCCAGATCAAGGAGCTTGTGACCCGCGGCAGCGGCTTTACCATTTTGGCACCCGCTGCCGCGCAAGACAGCATCCGACGCGGAGAACTGCTGTCATCGCGCATTCTTGACGCCCACATGACACGGCCAATTTATCTGGTGCGGAATCAATTGAAACCCATGACGGAGGCCTGCCGGGCCGTCGAAAGCATCACCGTCGAAGTGGTCAAGGACTTGATCAAACGGAAAATCTGGAATGCTGCGGAAAATCATGGCACGTGAGGGAGGCCAAGCTTTGAGTGAAAACTTTCAGGATTGGATTGGCCGTAAAACGGTTCGCGAAGATATTGTAACCACGCGGACCATCGACGCATTCAAGGCGACGCTGGCACCGCATCTTTTTGCTGGCTCAAATCTCGGTCTTCATTGGTGCCTCGCACCCGACATGGTTTCAGCTGGAGAGTTGGGGGCAGATGGTCATGCAAAACCTGGCCTGTTCTTGCCCGATGTTGGATTGCCGCGGCGCATGTGGGCCGGTGGTGAAATCTCGCAAATTGGTGCCTTCCGAGTGGGTGATCACGTCCTGAAAACCAGCACAATCACCGATGTCAATTTCAAGTCAGGCCAATCCGGCAAACTCTGTTTTGTTACTGTCAGCCATGATTATGAGGTTGAAGGTGCGGTTGTCGTCAGCGAGCGACAAGACATCGTCTATCGCGCAGCCGCAAAGCCGGGTGTCGTGCCGCCTCCGCAGTCCACTGTCGCAGCGGGCACCGTCAACATTTGCGTAGTGCCAACCTCAATACTTCTGTTCCGCTACTCGGCCATGACATTCAACGGCCATCGCATCCATTATGATGAAGCCTATGCGCGCGAAGTTGAAGGCTATAGTGGGCTTGTCGTGCATGGGCCATTGCAGGCCACACTCATGCTCAATCTTGCGGCAAAAATTTCGGGCCGCGCACCACTTGGCTTCAGCTATCGCGGGGTTGCACCCCTCATATTGGGTGCCACCTTCACGATCGACGCAGAAGCCGGGTCCAATGGCTTCGAGCTGCGCTGTATCAATCCTGCGGGTGACGTGACCATGAAGGCACTGGCGCGGGTCTGACCGGATAACTTGCCTATGGCAGCTATATAATTTTGTGAGCTTGCAAAGTCACGTTGGTTTCGTCACTTTGGCCCAAACAGACATCTGAAAAACACAGAGATATTTGCATGACCAAAGCTGTACTTGATCACTGGATTGATGGCAAATCCGTTCCGCCATCAGGCAAGGCCTATATTGAAAACGTCGACCCCTCAACGGGAGCGCCCTCAATCCATGTTGCTTCGGGATCGGCTGGGGATGTGGACCTGGCGGTTGCAGCTGCGCGCCGCGCCGCACCGGCTTGGCGCAAGTTTCCAAGTGCTGAACGCGGACGCCTGATGACAGCACTCGCCCAAGCCATCCGCGCCAACCGTGACCACCTCGCAGCGCTTGAACGCGCCGATACGGGAAAACCTCTTGCGGGCGCATTGGGAGAAATTGAGGGCAGTGCGCAATACTTCGAATTTTATGGCGGCCTGGTTTACCTGCCCGTTGGCGATGTTCTGGACGTAGCACCGGACCAGCATGTTTATACGCGGCGGGAACCTTACGGCATTGTGGGTATCATCACACCCTGGAATCTGCCGATGAACCAATGTGCCCGCGCCATGGCCCCGGCTCTGGTTGCAGGCAATGTGGTGGTGGCCAAGCCCTCTGAAATCACCTCGCGCACCACAATCGAGCTGGCCCGTCTGGCCTCTGAGGTTGGTTTTCCGCCGGGCGTTGTCAATATTGTTCTGGGCACAGGTGCAATCGTTGGTACAGCCATTGTCAGCCATCCCGATGTGCGAAAGGTGGCCTTCACAGGGTCAGTTGAAGTCGGCAAAGCCATCGGCCACATCGCGGCTGATCGCATCATTCCCCTCACACTGGAACTGGGTGGAAAATCTGCCAACATTGTGTTCGAAGACGCTGACCTCGAAACGGCCGCAACAGATGCGGTGCGCGGTTTCACCTTGAATGCCGGGCAAGTGTGCTCTGCGGGAACGCGGCTGTTGGTGCAGAGATCCATCTACGCCAAATTCACCGCAGCCGTGGCCAAGGCGACACAGGCAATCATACCCGGTGAAAGCCTTGGACCTTTGATCACGCCAGCGCAATTTGACCGGGTGCAGCACTATTTCGAAGTCGCACGGAAAGATGGCGCACGCGCACTGACGGGCGGCAAGATTGCGAAAGTTCAGGGCAAGGAAGGCGGCTTCTACGTCGAGCCCACGCTCTATGCCGATGTTGACAATTCCATGCGCATTGCACGGGAAGAAGTGTTCGGCCCGGTGCTGGTGGCCATTCCGTTTGAGACAGAAGAAGACGCAATTCGCATTGCCAATGACTCGCCCTATGGCTTGATTGGAACGGTGTGGAGCAATGACATTTCGCGCGCCCTGCGCGTGGCTGACCAGATCGAAGCCGGACAGGTGTTCATCAACGTCTGGAACACCATGTCAGTGCAAACCCCTTTCGGTGGGCACAAGTTGAGCGGCTATGGGCGGGAGAAAGGCATCGAGGCCATCAACCATTATTCGCATCTCAAAACCGTGACCGTGAAAATCGCTCCCTACAAGGCCCCGTGAAAATGATCACAGAAGATCATTTGATTGAGAGTGTGACGGACGTCCTGCAATTCATTTCATATTATCATCCGCCAGACTTCATAAAAGCCATGGCACAGGCTTTGGAGATTGAGCAAAATCCGGCAGCGCGCAATGCCATTCAACAAATCCTTGTCAACTCCCGCATGTGCGCCATGGGGCGACGCCCGATTTGCCAGGATACGGGCAGCGTCAATGTGTTTGTCGAAATGGGCGTGGAGGCTCGCACCAATTGGACGCGGTCCCTGCAAGACATGCTCGATGAGGCGACGCGGCGGGCCTATGCCTTTGAGGACAATCCATTGCGGGCCTCGATGGTTGCTGATCCCTTGGGAACGAGGCGTAATACTGGCGACAATGCACCGGCCATGATCCAGACCGAACTCGTGGCGGGGAACCGCGTGTCGGTGACAGTGTCGGCCAAAGGTGGTGGATCAGAAAACAAAACCAAGTTCGCTGTGCTTAACCCTTCGGACAGTGTGGCGGATTGGGTTGTCAACACAGTCGCCAATCTTGGTGCAGGCTGGTGTCCACCCGGCATTTTGGGAATTGGCGTGGGTGGCAGCGTTGACAAGGCCATGGCCATGGCCAAGAAAGTCCTCAACGAGCCTATCGATATGTTCGATCTTCGCGCCCGGGGGGCTGCAACAGCAGAAGAGCGTTTGCGGCTTGAGGTCTATGAGCGCGTCAACGCACTTGGCATAGGCGCACAAGGTTTGGGCGGTCTGGTCACGGTTCTCGATGTAAAAGTGGCAAGCTTCCCCACCCATGCCGCGTCCTTGCCCGTGGCCCTGATCCCCAATTGCGCCGCCACGCGTCACGTGCAGTTTGACCTTGATGGCACGGGTCCAGCGCGTTTTGAGGCTCCGGCACTCTCCAGCTATCCGGATATCATCTTGGAAAAAGACCCCGGCACGCGCCGGGTCAATCTTGACCAGCTGAGTGTTACCAGCATTGCGGACTGGACAGCGGGCGACATGTTGCTGCTCTCCGGCACATTGCTGACAGGCCGGGATGCAGCCCATAAGCGCATGGTGCAAACTCTTGCTGCCGGAGAGGCCTTGCCCTTTTCCTTGCGCGACAAGGCCATTTATTATGTGGGGCCTGTTGCTGCCGTGCGTGATGAAGTGATCGGCCCCGCAGGCCCCACCACAGCAAGCCGCATGGATGGTTTTCTGGACGCTTTGCTACCCGCAACAGGCCTTCGCGTGATGATCGGCAAGGCCGAACGTGGACCCGTTGGCATTGAGGCCATCCGGAAAAACCAGGCGGCCTATCTCATCGCCGTGGGCGGGGCGGCATATCTGGTTTCAAAAGCCATCCGCTCCGCCAAAGTCGTGGCCTGGCCAGATCTTGGCATGGAGGGCATTTATGAATTGCGCGTCGAAGACATGCCCGTGATGGTGGCGGTTGATGCGCAAGGCCGCTCCATCCACAGCCTTGGTCCTGCCCTTTGGCGGCGATAGGATTACTTCAAAATGTGCGGAAACGTCTGCTCCAGTGAGGGGCGGTCCTTGTGGCGATCATGCCAGGCTTTCAACTTCGGCAAGCCCTTCAACCAATCGCGATCGGGAAAGCGGAACAGGATGTAATCAAGCGCTGTGATGGTGGCCACATTGGCAAGGTCGACACGCTCAGCCATATCACGTGGCAGATTGGCGTTCAGCGTGGCAAAGGCACTGGCCATGGTGCGGAAACGTCGTTCGCCAACGGAATGCGTGTCAAAACTGTCATTGCTTTTGCGGCTGATGATCACGGCCACAGCAGCCTCAACGGCACCGATGGCGTGACCAGCCAGTGACAGGGTTTGTTCAAATCCGTCGGTCGGCCAGATCGCTGGCTCGGGCACGAGTTGATCGAGAAACCGCATGATCAGGCTCGATTCAACAATCACCGTGCCACTGTCGGTTGTCAAAACGGGCACCCGACCGGACGGATTAGTTTGCAGAAAGACTTTGGGATCGATCCATGGATCAACAATTTCAGTTTTGACTTTGTCGTTCAATCCTTTTTCCGCGATGATGATGCGGATCATGCGCACGAATGGCGAGGTGGTGTTGATATAGAGATGCATGCTCCGCTCCCGCTATTTGATTTTCAAAGTGATGCCGCCGTCCACCACAAGTTCAATCCCGGTGATGAACTTGCTTTCATCCGAGGCGAGGAACACCGCCGCATGGGCCACATCCCAAGCGTCCCCCATATGGCCCAAGGGCACAAGCGCATCGCGTTGCCGAACCATTTCCTCAACGCTGCCATAAACCGATGTGACATTGCCCATGTGAATGAGCGGCGTGTTCATCAGTCCCGGCAGAATGGTATTGCAGCGAATGCCCTTGGGGCCATAATTGAGCGCAATATCGCGGGTGAAGGCGTTCACCGCACCCTTGGATGCTGAATAGCTGATGCAGGAATAACCCAGAGAATGGGTGGAGGCGATGGAGCTGACATTGATGATCGAGCCCTTGCCTTGCTGGGTCATGATCGGCAGAATATTGCGACAAGTCAGATAAATGCTTTTGACATTGACGTCCATCAACCTGTCCCACTGCGCCTCCGTCAATTGTTCGGGACCACCTGGATCAATAATGCCGACATTGTTGTGCAACACATCAATGCGGCCAAAGGCCGTCATGCAAGCTTGGACGGCGGCCTCAACCGAGGCTGCATTCGCCACATCACAAATGGTGGTTTCAACCACGCCGCCTTCGCTGCGAATAATGTCGGCCGTTTCGGCCACAGCTTCGGCGCGGTTGTCGCTGGCGAAGATTTTCGCCCCCTCGCGGGCAAACTGAACTGCTGCCGCCTTGCCATTGCCCCAGCCCGCACCGATGGAGCCTGCACCCGTAATGAAAACCACCTTGTCCTGTAACCGTGTGCCCATGCCGATGTGACCCCTGAAATCCATTCCACAGTAGCCCAACACTAAACATCAGCTTGACACCTGACGCCTAAAACTTTTTCTTATGGGTTTTGAAGCGAAAGCCTCTTACCCCTCAAGGCAGGCTAAATGGTAGCCACGACAAAAAACATAAGCTGAAACATGCAGCACGGAAGGATCCAACTTGTCAGACATCATTTTGCACCATTATGACCTGTCGCCATTTTCCGAGAAAATCCGCATCGCCTTGGCCTACAAGGGTCTGAAATGGCATTCGGTCAAAGTCGATGCGGTTCCGCCCCGGCCACTTTTTGAAGAGTTGACGGGCGGCTATCGCAGACTGCCGGTGATGCAAATCGGTGCCGATATTTATTGCGACACGGAAGTAATCTTCCGCACCCTTGAACGCCTGCAACCCAAGCCCACACTTTATCCCACAGGCGAAGGGATCTCAAAGGCCTTGTCCCTGTGGTGGGATCGCGCCACGTGGAAGCCGTCGATTGGCATACTTGTCCACTACATTGGCCAGCATCTGCCGGAAGCCTTCCTGAAAGATCGCAAGGAAAATTACCTGGGCTACGACATTTCCAAGGAAGCCATGGCCCCGATGATGCCGGCCTATATCCAGCAGATGACGGCTTACACGCAGTGGCTGGCGTCGATCCTGAAAGAGAACGGACCCTACCTCACCGGCAAAGACCTGAGTGTGGCCGATCTCACCTGCTATCACACACTTTGGCTGTTGCGCGGCAATGCCGGCAAGGATGAAATCGACACGTTACTCGGTTTGCAACCCTTGGTCGCCTGGATGGACCGAATTGCGGCCATCACGCATGCACCCAGTTCTGAAATAACGCCAGAACAAGCGCTGACCAAGGCCAAGGTCGCAGATCCCGCAGCAACGGATTATCTGCACGGCGGCGATCCCAGCGGCATAGCGCCAGGAACGCGTGTGTCGGTCACACCAGACGACAATGCCCGTGTGCCCGTCACCGGCACGCTGGTTGCAGCGGACGCCCAGGAAATTGTGCTGCGCCGCGAATATTCAAAAACCGGCGCCTTCCACGTGCACTTCCCACGTGCAGGCTTTGACACCATCCCCCTCAGTTAAGCGAAAGGACCCTTTCCATGATCGAAGACAATAAAAAGCGCGCCCGCGATTACTTCAAGGCCTTTGCCACCCAAGACAAAAAGTGGCTTGAAGCCAATGTGGCCAAAACCTATGTGCGCCGCGACACAACGCTGCCATTTGAAGTTGTGGGGCCAGAAGGTGTATTGAAACTGGGCGATGTGCTGCTGGGCGCATTCTCGGACATCGAACTCGATATCAAGGACGTGGTGGCCGAGGGCGATAAGGTTCTGGTGCGACTGCACTTCCGGGGCAAACACAGCGGCAGTTTCGGTCCCTATGCCGCCACTGGCAAGCGTTTCGACGTGGCAGTGCTAGATCTTTTCCGCATGGAAAATGGCAAGATCGCAGAACAATGGCCCGCCATCGACAATCTGGGGCTACAACAGCAGATCGGCATGCTGGCGAGCTGAGCGGCAGTAATTTCCCCTTCGTCATTGTCCAAACGCCATGGGACCAGACGCAAACAGACAATGTTCAGAATCTGAACAGTTTAGGCAAAAAACTGTTCATTTGGTTTACAGTTTAGAGCTCAGGAACGCTGCCTAAAATATTGTTAATACGTATTTTTTCGACTGGCACGCTTTGTGCTTAACAACTGGTTAATGACTGTCATTGGGTACGAAGAAAGCAGAATGAAAGCGCACGTCCAAACTGTCAATGATGACAGCTTGACCACAGATTTGTGGGTCATAGAACAGGCTGTTCCAAGCCCCAAAATCACCAAACCAATGCGCTTGCGCCACGGCAATATCCGTGGCCGCGCCGTTCTTGTTCGATAGTTCAATAAAAAAATCAAAAATCCAAAGGGAGGAAGCGACTATGATAAATTACAAGAAACTGGCAGCATCGGTTTGTGCCGTCGCAATGACAGTGAGCTCAACTGCATTTGCGGCTGAAATCGATTACGCAAAATATGGCGATTACGCAAAATATGGCAAGGCGGCGGATGTGCCCGGCGCCTGCTCCTATGAGAGCATCGACAAGAAGGATTATTCAGGCCGGACGCTGAAAATCATCACTCACGCTGTTCCCGTCATGGGCGAGCCAACGGTGCTCCATGCCAAACAGTTTGAAGACCTGACAGGTGCCAAAGTTGACGTGGTCAATATTCCCTTTGGCGATCTCTATCAACGTATCATGATTCCCTTCCAGACCGGACAGGCAGCCTATGACGTGCTGTTCTACGGTTCGCTGTGGATCGGCGACTTGCACGACTATCTCGCCCCTGTCCCTGCGGCCTATAAGGACGTGAGCGGCATGAAGGACGTCACTGTCAACTACCGTGACGTAGCCACATGGGGCCCAGAGATGGTGCAATACCCCATTGATGGTGACCGCCATTACCTGAAGTATCGTGCGGATGTGTTCGACAATGCAGACCTCAAGGCCAAATTCAAGGCTGACACGGGCCATGATCTGACCATTCCGTCAACCTGGGAAGAATACAACGATGTTGCTGCCTACTTTAACGACAAGGATTGGTTTGGCGATGGCACCAAACATTTTGGCAGTGCCGAAGTCAGCAAGCGTGATGACCTCATGTTCTCGGCCTTCATCAGCCGTGTTGCGGCCTACGCCAAGAACCCCAACGTCAAGGGCGGCTTTTTCTTTGACCTAGATACCATGGAACCGCAAATCAACAATCCGGGCTTTGTGAAGGGCCTTGAAATGTTCATGGCAGCACAGAAATCCTTCCCTCCCGGTGGTGCCAGCTTCGGCCTTGGCGACGAAATTTTCTCCTTCGGTGGCGGACAAACCCTATTCAGCTATTCATGGGACGACGCCTTCATTCAGGCCCAGGAAAAAGATAGCCCGATCCGCAACAAGGTGGGCGCTGCTCCCCTGCCTGGCGCCAAGGAAGTATGGAACCGTAAGACCAAAACCTGGGACAAGTTCGACACACCAAACGCCCCTCCTTACATCACTTGGGGCTGGACATCGGCTGTGGCCAAGGCCTCCAAGAACCAGGACATGGCGTTTGACTTCCTTTGCTTCTTCTCCAACGAAGCCAATACGACACTTGATCTGCAGATCGGACGATTCGGTGTGAACCCCTATCGCACGGCGCATTTCGATCCAAAATTCTGGCAGGACAAGCTGGGTTGGGATGCCAAGGTTGCTGAAACCTATGTCAACACCTTGAGCGGCATGGATAAGAGCAACAATCGCGTGTTCGATTTGCGCGTTCCCGGTGTGAACCAGTTCATGTCCACCATGGCCAATGGCGTGGCAGAAGCAATGGCTGGCCAGAAGACTGCGCAGGAAGCCCTCGATGGCGTTGCCAAGCAATGGTCTGAAATTGTCGACAAGATCGGCAAGGACAAGGTGCGCGCGGCTTATGCGAACGTTGTGGCCCTGGAAGATCAGGGCCGCTAAGCTTCGAGATCAACTCGTAAAATCTGCGGCGCGCGCAGCCTCGAGGCGCGCGCCGCAACTTATTGAACAAACATGTGAACATCACAATGGACCAGACTGGCACACGTTTTTACAAGCTTAGCTTTCTTTTGCCGGGCTTTCTTGTGTTGCTGGCCATCATTCTGTTTCCACTCCTGTTTACGATCCGTGTCTCGCTGTCAGGCTGGGACGCCATCACACCTGGCCTTGGCTGGATCGGCATCAAGAATTATCTGAAAGTTTTTGGCGACACGCGCTTTTGGGAGTCCATGTGGCGTCTTGGCGGCATGGCCATCGGCAGCGTCATCATACAGTATGTTCTGGGCTTTGCACTCGCGCTGCTTGTCTGGCGCGAGATTAAATTCAAACGCTTCTTCCGCGTGCTGTTTCTTATCCCTATGATGACGACGCCTGTCATCATGACAGTGATTTGGCGCACAATTCTGCATGAGTCTTTGGGGCCCGCCAATGATCTGTTGGGCGTCATCGGCCTTGGGCCTTATCCCTGGCTCACATCACCGGGCTGGTCCGTTGCCGCCATCATGATGGTTGAGGTCTGGCAATGGACGCCCTTCATGTTCTTGCTGTTGCTGGCGGGTCTGATCAGCCTGCCGCGTGAACCGTTCCTCGCCGCTGCCATAGATGGCGCAGGTCCCATTCGCACATTCTTCAATGTCACCTTCCCATTGCTGGCACCCGTCTCTATCGGCGCCGTCATCATCCGATTGATCGAGGCATCAAAGCTCATCGAAACAGTTTATGTGTTGACATCGGGGGGGCCCGGAACAGCTACGGAGACAGCTGGTTACTACGTTTACATTAAGGGACTCCGAGATTTTGAGATCGGATACGCCGCAGCCCTTTCCATTACCTATCTTGTGATCATGATGGTTCTACTCACGCTCATCGCCAAATTTCTCGTTAAGTTCATGTTGGGAGAAAAGCCGCAATGAACGGTGTTCTATCCTTCCTGAAATACGCGGCCATCACAGTGTGGAGTGTATTTGTGGCAGCACCCTTGCTGTGGGCAGTGACAACAAGTTTAAAAACCGCCAACGGCGTCACCGGCGGCCCAACCTATATTCCATGGCTGCAATATGAGCCTTCACTGCAAGGCTGGCGCTCATTGTTTGGCGGCGCTGGCGGCATTGATATTGTTGGACCTTACATCAACAGTATTATTGTAACGCTGAGTGCCACGGCCATCTCCATTGTTCTGGGCACTCTCGCCGCTTACGGACTCTCGCGCTATGACTACCGAATGGGATTTGTGAAGAATTCAGACATCATCTTCTTCTTCATCTCCCAGCGCATCATGCCGCCGATTGTGCTCTCGATCCCGTTCTTCCTGATGTTGCAGTTCTTGGGATTGCTCGACAGTAAACTCGGCCTCATCCTTGTCTATGTGGCATTGCTACTGCCGATTGCGGTGTGGATCATGGTTGACTTCTTTGATGGCGTGCCACGCCAGATCGACGAGATGGCCATGCTCGATGGATTGAAACCTTTCGAAGTTTTCTGGAAAGTGGTGCTACCCAACTCCTTGCCCGGCATTCTGGTAGCCGCCATGTTCTGTTTGATTTTCGGCTGGAATGACTTTTTCTTCGCTTTCACACTCACCTTCACCGACACGCAGCTTTTGCCGGTAGCCGTGGTGGCACTGAATTCATCTGTCACACCCTGGTGGAGCCTCTCAGCATCGGCGCTGGTGTCAGTGCTGCCGCTGATTATAATCGCGTTCTTTGTCGAAAAGCTCTTGTCCCGGGGCACGCTTGCAGGGGCAATTCGATGAGCCTTGTTGCACAGTCGCTAAACCTTGGGCACGGTGGCAAGCCGCACCTCAATGCTGTTTCGGCAGCGTTTGAGCGGGGCAAGCTGACCACCGTGATCGGTCGCACCCTTGCCGGCAAGACCACACTGATGCGCGTCATTGCCGGTTTGCAAAATGCTGATTCTGGCGCGCTGATGCTCGATGGCAAGGCGTTTTCCTCACGAGCCGCTTGGGACCGGGACGTGGCCATGGTCTATCAGCAGTTCATCAATTATCCACATCTCAGCGTGTTCGAAAACGTGGCTTTTCCTTTACGCAAAAAGCGTGTCGCAACGGCAGAGATTGCAAAGCACGTCACTGCCATGCTGGAAAAGGTTGGCCTGTCCGCCTTTGGCGAAAGAAAGCCATCGCAACTCTCTGGCGGTCAGCAACAGCGTGTCGCCCTGGCGCGGGCACTGGTGCGCAAAGCCGATATTCTGCTTCTCGACGAACCGCTGGTCAATCTGGATTACAAACTGCGGGAACAGCTGCGCGATGAATTTCGCGGCCTTCTCGAAAGCCAACGACAAGGCATCATCATCTACAACACAACAGAGCCGTCAGAGGCGATGATGCTGGGAGACCAGCTTGTAGTCATGCATGAAGGACGCATTCTGCAAGCAGGTATTCCCGCAGAGGTGTTTGAAAAGCCAGCGTCAGCTTTGGTGGCATCGATCATCAATGACCCGCCGATGAACATCATTTATGGCCAACTCGACGGCAAGTCCATTGTCGCAGGTGGTGGGTTGCGCTTGCCAAGGCCCAAACGCTTTGCGGCCTTGCCCAATGGTGCATATCGCTTTGGCCTTCCCGCCAATGAGATGCAGCTTGCCAGCAGCGGCATCAAGGGACGCGTCACTTTTTCTGAAGTGTCGGGATCTGAAACATTCATTCACGCCGAAACGGCTTTGGGTGCAACAGTCACCCAGGTCGAAGGCGTTCACACCGCGCCAATCGGCAGCGAAGTGACACTGGCAATCCCAACTGAGAGTCTTTTTGTGTTTGCCGCGGAAGGTGATGGTCGCTTGCTATCGGCGCCTCAGCAGGAGCAACGCCCATGAGCCACATCCATCTTGATGGCGTTGGTCACAGCTATGCCGGCACGATCTATGCTCTGGAAAAGGCTAATATCAGATTTGAAGATGGCAAGACCTATGCGCTGCTTGGCCCCTCTGGCTGCGGCAAGACGACGATGCTGAATGTCATATCGGGCTTGCTCTATCCCTCTGACGGTCGCGTGCTGTTGGGTGACACGGATGTGACGCGCGTTCCGACAGCCAAGCGCAATATTGCCCAAGTGTTCCAATTTCCGGTTGTGTATCAGTCGAAATCAGTCTTTGGAAATCTGGCCTTCCCGCTGGTTTGCCGGAATTGGGAGCAGGGCAAAATCAAATTCCGCGTCGGTAATATTGCAGAACTTCTTGGCCTTTCGGCGAAGCTCGGTCAATCCGCCCGCCGATTGACCGCTGATGAAAAGCAGTTGATCTCGCTTGGCCGTGGCCTTGTCCGGGATGACGTGGCTGCTCTCCTCATGGATGAGCCACTCACGGTCATTGATCCGCAAATGAAATTTGAACTGCGCCGCAAAATCAAATCGGCAAATTCGCAAACACGGCAGACGGTTGTCTATGTCACACACGATCAAAACGAAGCGATGACCTTTGCCGACGAAGTTCTGGTTATGAAAGCCGGGCGCGTGGTGCAACGTGGCACTCCGGAAGACCTGTTCGAAAATCCTGCCGACACATACGTTGGAAATTTCATCGGATCCCCAGGCATGAATTTTCTGGATGCTGAACCTGTCACGGGAGGCATTGCGGTTGCCGGAACCAAAGTTCTTGGCACAACTGAATTTAAACACGCAGGCAAAGTTCAATTGGGCATCAGACCTGAATATGTATCTTTCGCTCGGAATAGAAAATCTGGCATCGCTGCACAACTCACCCATATTTCTGATTTGGGAAATGTGCGCATTGTCGATCTTGCGCTTGGCAAGAACCGCATCAAGATGAAAGTGCGCCGAGGCGAACCTATACCTTCGTCTGGCGATGTCAGAATAGATTTGCCAGCCGCCAAGCTTCGGGTCTTTGTTGATGGTGTTAGCGCTTGAGCGGAGACAACCACACGCCGCTATTGCCATCCCCCCACCGCCCTGTTCAACCTGTCGAAACTCTCCGTCTGGTGGCTCAGGCTTGGCATCGCCCTCGAGCGCATCAAGCCGGGTCACCCTCAGCAGAACGGACGCCACGAGCGCATGCACCGCACACTCACGGAAGCCACAACCCGTCCCGCTGCCATGAACAGCTTGCAACAGCAAGGCAAGTTCGACGCCTTCATCAGCGAATTGTCACCCATGTCTTGGTTACGTTCTGTTAACTATGTCTCAGGACTATACACAAAATGAAATGGCGCACCCGACAGGATTCGAACCTGTGACCTCTGCCTTCGGAGGGC
>JANMAE010000144.1:0-44870 GCA_031359445.1 Hyphomicrobiales bacterium
GAAAATGAGCTTGCCAAGGCCAAGGGATCATCAGATGACATACTCGAACTGCGCAACAGGGTAAACCGCAACCGCACGGCTGATGCAATTGCACAGCCAGTCCTTCGCCCAGCCGTCCAGGCGCCGGCTGCCACTTCGCGAACTGGATTTGCAGCAATTCTTGCGGGCGACATGGCAGCTCGAGGTACCGTTCAACGGTTCGAGCAGCCGGTCGCGCCGCCTGATCTTCGCCCGACGCTACAAGAGCGGGAGGCTCCGCAGGATGACTACGAAGTGGCGGAACCGCCCGCTGAGGACGCTTCATGGGGCGAAGAAGAACAGGCCTACCTTCCGGTTGTGCATGAAGGCTACGGCGATTACGTGGAGCAGCCGCTCATGTCTGACCATTCAGCCATTGCGGCAAACGAGTCATTTGCCCAGCTTGCAGACACGGTGATGGCGCGGGCGCTGGGCGAGCGTTCCATCGAGGACATGACGCTGGACCTTTTGCGCGGGATGCTCAAAAATTGGCTCGATGCCCACCTTCCGAGCCTGGTGGAACGCCTGGTTCGTGAGGAAATTGAACGGGTTGCAAGGCGCGGGCGATAATATTAACCTCTTTGCAGCAAGATCGTTTTGGCAGGGGGGAGAGGCGTGAAATGGTTGAAGATGACAAGCGCATTGCCGCGCGGCGCAAGGTGCTGAAGACGGCAAAGATCATATCGTTCGACAAGTCAACGGTTTTGACCTGCACGATCCGGGACCTCTCTGAAACGGGGGCAAAACTGGCTGTCGAGGTTTCCTCGGCCATACCCAAGGAATTCTATTTCTACCAGCTTTCAGACAACAGCATCAGGGACGCGAAACTGGCCTGGCGGAAGGCTGGTCAAATTGGCGTGAATTTTACCGGGCCGGCAGGGCAGGCGCCACCTTCTTTCAAAATGGCGATAACGGAATAGCAACGGGAGTTTTCGGCCAACCCCCAGCGGAAACAAAGCCAGAATTCCGGCACGTTGCAAAGCGGAGCAGGGTGGTGTTTATAGCGCCAATCATCGGCTATTGAAGATTCCCTCCATGCTTGAAAAGACTTTCATCCCATCCGAAATGGAAACCCGCCTCTATGACGCGTGGGAAGCGCAGGGCTTTTTCAAGCCCGGCCGCAAGCCCAAGGCCAAGCCCTTCACCATCGTCATTCCGCCGCCCAATGTCACGGGTTCGCTGCACATGGGGCATGCGCTCAACAATACCATTCAGGATATTCTCTGCCGTTTTGAACGCATGCGGGGGCGCGATGTGCTGTGGCAGCCCGGCACCGATCATGCGGGCATTGCCACCCAGATGGTGGTGGAACGCCTGTTGATGAAGGAAAACAAGACCGAGCGGCGCGCCATGGGCCGTGAGGCGTTTCTCAAGCGCGTGTGGCAGTGGAAGGACGAGTCCGGCGGCATCATTACCCAGCAGCTTCGCCGCCTGGGGGCATCCTGCGACTGGTCGCGCGAACGTTTCACCATGGATGAGGGCCTGTCGGCTGCCGTGCGCAAGGTGTTTGTGCAGCTCTACAAGGAAAAGCTCATCTACAAGGACAAGCGGCTGGTGAACTGGGACCCGGTGCTGGAAACCGCGATCTCCGATCTCGAGGTGGAAACCCGCGAGACCAAGGGCGCGATGTGGAGCTTTGCCTATCCGCTGGTGGATGGTCCTGTCGACGGCATCAGCGAAATCGTCATTTCCACCACGCGGCCCGAAACCATGCTGGGTGATGGCGCAGTGGCCGTGCACCCTTCCGATGCGCGCTACAAGAACCTTATTGGCAAGCTGGTGCGGCTGCCTATTGCCGAGCGACACATTCCCATCATCGCCGATGAATATCCCGATCCGGAATTTGGCACAGGCGCTGTCAAGATTACGGGCGCACACGACTTCAACGATTTCGAGGTGGCAAGGCGCCACAATATTCCGCTCATCGTGCTCATGGACAAGAAGGCGCGGATGATATCGACGCCAGAAAACCATGTGCCTCACCGCTATCAGGGCGTGGACCGTTTCAAGGCGCGCGAGATGGTGCTTGCCGAAATTGAGGAGCTGGGCTTTTTCCGCGGCCGCGAAGACAAGATCATTGCGCAGCCCTTCGGCGACCGTTCCAATGTCGTGGTGGAACCCATGCTCACCGAGCAGTGGTATGTGAACGCGGCAGAACTTGCCAAGCCCGCCATTGCAGCCGTTGAAAAAGGTGACACGGTTTTTGTGCCTAAGACCTGGGACAAGACCTATTTCGAATGGATGCGCAACATCCAGCCCTGGTGCATCTCGCGCCAGCTCTGGTGGGGCCATCAGATTCCGGCATGGTATGGGCCGGAAGGCAGTGTGTTCGTCGAGGAAACGGAACTCGCAGCCGAGCTTGCAGCCAAGGCCAGGTTTGGAAAAGCCGTTGTGCTCACGCGCGACGAGGATGTGCTGGATACCTGGTTTTCCTCGGCGCTGTGGCCGTTTTCCACCTTGGGCTGGCCGCAGCAAAACCCGGTGCTGGCACGGCATTACAAAACCGATGTTGTAGTCACCGGCTTTGACATCATCTTCTTCTGGGTCGCGCGCATGATGATGATGGGTTTGCACTTCATGAAGGAAGTGCCGTTTTCCACCGTTTACATTCACGCCCTGGTGCGCGACGAGCACGGGCAGAAAATGTCGAAATCCAAGGGCAATGTGATTGACCCCCTGGAGCTGATGGATGCATATGGCGCTGATGCGCTGCGCTTCACGCTGGCTGCCATGGCAGCGCAGGGCCGCGATATCAAGCTCGCGAAATCACGCGTGGAGGGTTACCGCAACTTCGGCACCAAGCTGTGGAACGCGGCGCGCTTTGCCGAAATGAACGGCGTGGCACGCGATTTCAGTTATGATCCCGTGGCCGCGCGCGTCACCGTAAACCGCTGGATTGCGGGCGAAACCGCGCGCACGCGCAACACCGTCACCAAGGCCATCGAAGAACATCGCTACAATGAAGCGGCGGCTGCACTCTATCAATTCGTGTGGAATGTATTCTGCGACTGGTATGTGGAACTCATCAAGCCCATTCTTGGCGGAACCGATGAAGCCGCCAAGCGCGAGACGCAAGCCTCGGCTGCATGGGTGCTCGACCAGATCCTGCTGCTGCTGCATCCCTTCATGCCCTTTGTCACCGAGGAGCTGTGGCAGCAAACCGCCACGCGAGAGGAATGGCTGATGGTAACCCCTTGGCCCTCCTACAAGGGCCTGGGTGATGCCATGGCGGACGCCGAAATCGAATGGGTGATCCGCATCATTTCCGAAATCCGTTCCGTGCGCTCTGAAATGAATATTTCCGGCGGCCTGAAAATCCCTTGCGTGCTTGTGGGGGCGGCTAAGGAGTCCCGCCGCATTGCGTCCGCCTGGGAACATGAAATCATCCGGCTTGCGAGACTCTCGTCCATTTCCTTCGAAGACCAGGTCCCCAAGGCCTCCGCCCAAATCGTGCTCGGCGAAGCCACCATAGCGCTACCCTTGGAAGGCGTCATCGACTTCACCACCGAACGCGCGCGCCTGAAGAAAGAACAGGAAAAAATCGAAAAGGAATCCGGAGCGATTGCGGGCCGCCTGAACAACCCAGGCTTTGTGGCCAAAGCACCGGAAGATGTGCTGACGGAAACGCGTGAGCGGAAAGCGGAGCTGGATGTGCAGGGCGTGAAGGTGGCAGAGGCTTTGAGGAGGTTGGGGTAGGGGTTGGGGAGGAAATCTGGACTTAACCAGAGCTTGCAAACGTCCTTGCACCTCTCAATTTAAGGCGCAATATGCATTCATGGGAATGAGATCATGTGAGTATCGAACTGTGATCAGTCTGAGGAGGGCTTTCTCCGCTTTTTTGTTTACCGTGCTGGTTTTGTTTTTCTCGAATGAGGCGTGGGCAGATTATCAGCAAGCAAAAGCACGTTTTGACAGCCTCGATGCCGATACAAAAATATCCATTACTATGAGTTTGATTGGAACTGGGGATTTCGACGGGCTTCTTGATTACGGTTACACAAAGAGGTTCTACAAAGCCGTCAATGCGTTCAAGGCGCGGGAGGGTCTTCCAATCGATGGCACATTAGACAATTCAGAAATAGAGTTGCTGAAGTCAAAGGCAAATATATTTTATGGCGGGCTGGGCCTAAAGTACTATACCAACCCTGTTTCAAAGTCCCAGCTGCTTGTTCCGAGACTGATCTTTGACAGCGAAAGTCCAAGCGATCACGGAATTGACTTTGAAACAATCGACAAGAACCTATCTCTCAGCTTTCAGGCTTATCCCTACAGTGAGAAGTCCTTCATTGAGCTTTATAACGCAGTCACACGGAGTTCATCGCGGCGACAAGTGGAATACAAATTGTTGCACGACAACTTCTTCGTCGCGAGCGGAGTATATAACGACAGAAACTTTTATACTTGGATGAGTGCCACACGCGAAAGCAGCACGGGCTTTACCCTGTCTTGGTCTTCCACCTGGAAAACGACCGGAAAGAAATTATCGATTGTCTTGGCTAACTCGTTCAACGCTGAACCTAAAGTTTCACAACCTCAGGCCCAACCGCAGCCCCCAGATGAGCAAGTTGCAATTGATAATAAGCCAAAAGAATCTCTGCCGCAGAGCAGCACAGGCACAGGCTTCAAGGTGACAGATGACGGCCACGTTCTCACAAATTTTCATGTAGCCGGGCACTGTAAGAAACTACTACTCTTGAAATCGGGTGAAATTCCCATTGCTGCAGATCTTGTGTCGGTTGACGAGACAAATGATTTAGCTCTTGTAAAAGGCGAGCGCTATCTCGGCGGAACAACTGCCAAGTTTACATCGGGAGCGCAGCCAAAAGCTGGTAGTGATATCGTGGTTTATGGGTTCCCCTTGGCTGGTATATTGTCGTCCAGCGGGAATACAGTGACGGGGAATATTACGGCCCTAACTGGTCTCAACAATGATAGTAGGCTTTTTCAGATTTCGGCACCAGTGCAGCCGGGAAACAGCGGCGGACCAGTAATTGACAGGCACGGCAATGTCGTTGCCGTAGTCGTTTCCAAGCTCAATGTGATGGCGATGGAAAAATATACGGATGATATTTCTCAGAATGTAAACTTCGCAATCAAAGGCAATATCGCTACGAACTTCATGGAAGGTATGGGCATAAAATTCCAAACGGAATCTGCGACCGTGTCTTTGGATACCCCGACCATCAGTGAAAAAGCGCAGGGCTTCACATATCTGGTAGAATGTCAAAATTGAATGCTCCCAAGCATGGATATCGGCGATGTGCTGACGAGGCTACTTAAAAGCGGTGTGTAATAATTTTGATATTCGCTTCAGATTCTTTTGATTTTTGTTAATTTGTGCAACGCTTAGATGCACCCTTGTACTAGTGTGACTAAACAAGTGGTCAATTGCATAGTTGCAGGCAAGTGCCATCCGGGGAAGGCCAGAAATTTGCACGTGCCAGTCAACTGGTTGAACATGCGCTAAGTCATTTCGAAAATCGTGAAGTTTGAGGATGTCCCGTTCTTGTGGGGAGGTTAAAACTAGGGGGTTTTGAGAGTTATTGATGAATCCAAATTTTGGGTCCATTGAACGCTCCAGTAGCTCAGAAAATGGAGAAATCTCACATTTTAATTGATTTCCCTTCTTGTCGGTTGGATGAGCGGTGTGTTGATTCAGGTAGCTCTGCATCTGCGTTTGGTGACCTTTTTTGAGCGCCCCCAACTGCATCGTGCCGCTTAGAAACGCAATCATTTGCGCCGTCAATGCTAAATCGAAGTCTTGAATTGCAAACCACCAATTTGATGGCTCGGCAGGCAGAGTTGCAATGTAAGTCTCAATTCTTTGAATTGTCAGGAGCGACAAAAGCTGCGGCGTTACTCTTATGTGCTTCCTGCGTGAAACTCGGCCCGAACTCATCAAGCCGCCTCAGGTTTCAGTTTCAGCCCTAGCGCTTTCATCACTTTCAGGATTGAACTAAAACTTGGGTTACCGTCTTTGGATAGCGTGCGGTAGAGGCCTTCGCGGGTGAGGCCGGTTGCTTTCGCTATTTCGCTCATGCCTTTGGCGCGGGCGATGTCGCCCAAAGCGGCTGCGATGAAGGCCGCGTCGTCAACCGCCTCGTCAAAGCAGGCTTCGAGATAGAGGGCCATGTCCTTGTCGGTCTTGAGATAGTCGGTGACATCATAAGTCTTGAATTTCGCTGGCATGATTTACTCCTTCCATTCCAAGGCGATGGCCTTTGCCAATTTATATCGGCGTTCTGTGTTGACTTGTCGCCGCCGCAGAGCAGGATCACCAGTTCTTTGCCTCGCTTGAATACGAGCGGCAGCGCGTCCATCACGTAACTTACGTAACCAACGGTCGAACTCTTGCGATCGCTGGATCATGATCATTATTCAATGTAACCTATAAATTACAGTTTTTCCAGCTATGAATAGCGCCGCTCTCTTGGAAAGGTGATGGGCTCCTGCGGATGCCTCCCTGGTTTGTCTTCCCGACGGAAGTCGGAACCCAGGCGTATGGGCTCGGTGATAGATTTTGGGCGGTGTGCCGCTTCGTTTGGGTCCCGACTTCCGTCGGGAAGACAGATGAGGAGAGGCGAAGGTTAATAAGGGGTGGCGGTTTCGCAGGTCTCTGCGAAGAGGTCGTGCCAGTCCGGATTTGATTTCTCGATCAACGCAATTTTCCAGGCACGCTTCCATTCCTTCAGCTGCTTCTCGCGTTTGATGGCCAAGGCGATATGATCAAAGTTCTCAAACCACACGAGTGTTTTCACTCCATATTTTTGGGTGAAACCTGGTATTGCCCCGTGCTTATGCTCAGCCATGCGATTGCAAAGATTGCCTGTTACCCCAATGTAGAGCGTTCCATTTCGACGACTTGCCAAAATATAAACGGCGGGTTGGATTTCATCGCGCATGGTGTGTGAGGATAGCATGCCATTTTGAGGGTGACTCAGGCTGTAATGCTGACACTTGCGAAAGCAATTGTAAATATGGTTGCTGTCTCAAGCCACTTCCGGTTTTAGTTTCAGCCCCAGCGCCTGATCACCCCACCACTGTCTTCCCGATTTTTGTCGGAAAGACAGATCAAAATAAAAAACTTGGCGCGATTAAGCCTTCTTTGCTGTCTTGCGGTTGCGCAGCACGTGTTCGTGGGTCTTGTCATAAAGCGCGCTGTCACGGAAGTTGTGGTTGCCCAGCACTTCTCCCACGAGGATCAATGCGGTGCGGGTGAGCTTTGCTGCCTTGACGAGCTTGGCGATTGTAGACAGCGTACCGCGGATGATCTTCTCGTCCGGCCAAGTCACACGATAGACCACCACGACCGGGCAGTCCGGCCCGTAATGCGGGGTGAGTGCGCGTTCGATGTGGGCGAGGTTACGGATAGAGAGATGGATGGCAAGCGTCGCCCTGGATTTTCCCAGTTGCTCCAGCTCTTCGCCGGGCGGCATGGCGCTGGCTTGCATGGTGGTGCGGGTGATGATTACGGTTTGGGCGATTTCGGGCAGGGTGAATTCGGTTTTCAAAACGGCGGCTGCGGCTGCAAAGGCGGGAACGCCGGGCGTCACGTCATAGTTGATGCCAAGCTGGTCGAGCTTGCGCATTTGTTCGGCAATGGCGCCATAAATGCTGGGATCGCCGGAGTGCACGCGCGCCACGTCATGGCCCTTGGCGTGTGCTGCAGAGATTTCGGCAATGATTTCGTCGAGGTGCAGGGGTGCAGTATCCACGACACGCGCGCCCGCAGGTGCAGCACTCACAATTTCTTCCGGGACCAGAGAGCCTGCATAGAGGCAGACGGGGCACTTTTGGATGAGTTTCAGCCCGCGCAGCGTGATGAGATCTGCGGCTCCCGGCCCTGCGCCGATGAAATGGACGGTCATGGGGACTCTCTTTTCTTCGCATAGCCGCGGGGTGTGTAGGCATAGGTTCTGCCATCGCCACGCAGGAAGGATTTGGATTGGGAGGAACCCACCATCACGAGTGTCAGCATATCCACATCATCGGGGTTGAAATCGGCAAACCGCACGATGCGGGTGGCCTCCGTGGGCCTGCCCAAATTGCTGGCGACGACGACGGGCGTATCGGGGGAGCGGTGATCTTTGAGAATTGCGAAAGCGCGTTCCAATTGGTCGCGCCTTTTGAGTGAGCGCGGGTTGTAGAAGGAAATCACGAAGTCGCCTTCGGCTGCGGCGCGCAGGCGCTGCTCGATTGCCTCCCAGGGCGTGAGCAGGTCGGAGAGCGATATGCAGCAGAAGTCATGTCCGATCATGGCGCCCGCCTGCGCGGATGCTGCCTGGAACGCGGAAATGCCCGGGATCACGTCAACCTTGATGCGGTTGGGTTCGAGATCGATGATTTCGTAGACGAGAGCTGCCATCGCATAAATTCCGGCATCGCCCGAACAGACAAGCGCTACCTGTTTGCCAAGCTTCGCCAGTTCAATGGCATGGCGGCAGCGGGCTTCTTCGCCACCCAAGGGGAAGCGGTGTTCGATCTGGTCTGCCTTCAGATCAGCAACGAGGTCGAGATAGAGGCCATAGCCCACCCAATCCGTTGCCCTGCAAAGCTCATGTCTCGCTTCCGGGCTTCGCATTCCCATGTTGCCGGGACCAATACCGATCACTGACAAAGTCCCCATCTTGCGCCCCTGCATTTCCAATACGGGCAGCGGTGCTCGGGCAATGGCCACTGTCGCCCGTTGGCTCTTGGTTTTGGGCACAATCAGTTCTGCATCCGCGCCTGCTGCTGCAAGGGCTGCCGCTTCGGCAACACCCGGCGTTCCCACTTCAGACATGACGTAGTCAGACGGTGTCATCAGTTTTGGCGCATATGCATTCAGCTCATCGGCTGAAAAGAAATGCACGTTGGGGAGTGATGATATGGCGGGTTCATCCTGCTTGAGATCGATGGACGCGTAGCCTGCAACGGATTGAATGGCGAGGTTGTGTTGCTTGAGCGTGTTCTTGACCAGTGTATTGACTTCCTCTTGGCTGGTGCCACGTTCGCAGCCAATTCCAATGGTGAGCGTATGCGGGTGATATACGATTGTGTTGGCGCTTGCCTCGACGAGGTTCTCACTCACCACAATCGTCACGCCGGAAAAGGCAGGAGTCCATTCCGGCATTTCTGGTGGGAAATTTCTCAATGGAACAAGATTCACATGCTTTCTGGAAAGCGATGCGCCAGCCAGCAGGGCGGCAGTTGCGGCTTTCACGTCCTGGGGATTGGCGAGCGTGAAACCTGGCAATACATCATCTAAAGCAAAACCCAAGCGGGTGTCGCTGGCTGTGGTAATGGCTGCGTGTCCGTGGGTAAGAGCAGCGATTTTTCGGGCCAATTCATTTGCCCCATGATGGCCTCCTAAAAGTGGCACGGCGGATGATCCATCTTCCGCCAAGGCGATCACTGCGGGCTCATTGTGCTTGTCATCTACCAATGCAGCTACTGCGCGAATGAGAATTCCGCTGGCGCAAATGCCCACAATATCCTGGCCCGCCTTAAACACTTCCGCCAAATGCGCCTTGGCTTTTGCATAGGTGACGTCACTGCCTTCAACATGATCGGGCGCGTGAATTTCCGCGCCCAGCGCCGCTTTGAGTTTTTGTGCAAGGGGGAGCGCTGAGGCTGCCAGAATGAATATGGCGGGTTTCACCATGCTTCTCCACCTACATAAACCAGGATGGTGGTGAAATAGGGCAGCGTGTCGCCCTCGATGCTTTCCACCTTGCGGATGCGTTCGCGGTCATGGGTGGCGTATTCGACGGCGATGGCTTTGGAGAGAAGATCAAGCGCCGAAAGCACCTGCTTCACCTTTCCAAAATGTCGGCCCACTTTTATGATGGCTGCCGATTGCGCGGTTTGGAGTTCGTCGCGCAGGCGATCAAAGTCGAGAGTTGCGGGTAATACTTTCAACACATCATTGCGTGCCGAAAGCGGGCGGCCGATGCTGGCAGCAGCTGCCGTGATGGCCGAAACGCCGGGCACCACGATGGTTTCAAACCGGTCAGCCAATCTGGCATGGAGATACATGAAGCTGCCGTAGAAGAAGGGATCACCCTCACAGAGCATCGCCACATCGCGGCCTGCCTTCAAGTGCTCGGTGATGGCGGCAGCGCCTGCGTCATAGGCAAGCTGCGCCGGTTCGCGCTCGGTGCGCATGGGCATGTCAATCTTGATTTCGATCACGTCATCGGCCAGGAAGGGCTTGGCAATATCGCGCGCGGTGCTTTCGGTGCCGTTGGCGGTGAGATAGGCCACCACGGGTGCGGTTGAAAGAATGCGCCAGGCCTTCACGGTCATCAGTTCGGGGTCGCCGGGGCCTACGCCCAGGCCGTAGAGAATGCCGGACTTGATCATGGCTTTGTCACGCGCCACTGGGTGACCGCCATGCGGGGCTTCATGGCGCGATAGGGACCCACCATCGTGAGGTTTGAAATTTCCATCCGCGTCAGGTCTCCGCCAGATTTTTCCTGCAAGTCATAGAGGTGCATTTCGCCTTCGAGTGTCACGCAATTTGCCACCATGCGGCCGCCAGATTTCAATTGCGCCCAAGCCGTTTCAAACACACCGGGAATGCCAATGCCGCCGCCAATGAAAACCGCATCCGGACGGGGAGCGCCTGCCAATGAAGCCGGTGCCTCGCCTGTGACGATTTTCAAACGTGGCGTGCCGAGCCGGTCGGCATTCTGCGCAATCATTTCCAGGCGATTGGTGTTGTGCTCGAAGGCCACCGCTTCGCAGCCCCTCGTGGAGCGCATCCATTCGATGGCGACCGAACCACAGCCAGCGCCCACATCCCATAAAAGCTGTTGGGGTGCAGGCGCCAGGGCCGCAAGCGTGGCGGCACGTACCTCACGCTTGGTGAGTTGTCCATCATGCAGGAAGGCCTCGTCGGGAAGGCCTGCCAGACGCGACCAGATCCGGGCGGCAGAACCTGCGATGCAGTGAATTCCTATGGTGTTGAGATCGGAAAAACCGCCGGCCAAAAGAGCGTCGGCCACATGGTGCGAGATTTTTTCGCGAACACCCCCCATGTTTTCCAGAACGGTGATGTGGCTCTTGTCAAAGCCACGGGCCACCAGCCGCCGCGCCACTTCAGGAATGGTCGTGGCATCGGCGGTCAGCACGATAAGGCGGGCACCGGGTTGAATGAAGGCTTCGATATTTGCCGCTTCGCGCCCGTGCAGGGTGAGTGTATCGCCATCGGGGATCGACCAGCCCAGCCGTGCAGCAGCCAGCGAAAAGGCGGAGAGGTGGGGAACCACATGCATTTCGCCCCAAGGTATGAACTCCAGAAGCTTGCGGGCCACGCCATAATTCATGGGATCGCCCGTGGCCAAAATCACCGTGTTGCGGCCGCGCAGCGGATTGATCTGTTCCACAACGGCTGAGAAAGGCTGCGGCCATTCCATTGTCTCTGCAGCAAATGCGGGAAGGAATCCCAGCAGGCGCTGCGAGCCAATAATCACTTCGGCAGCTTGCAAGCGCTGCCTTGCATGGGCGGACAGGCCTTCATAACCATCTTCCCCCATCCCTATCAGCGTGAGCCACTGTTTCATGCCAGCCCCTTTGACAGCGCGTTGATCGCCGCCGCTGCCATGGCGGAACCGCCGCGTCGCCCCAGCACGGTTGCATAGGGAATTCCGCGCGGGTTTTTCACAAGTTCATCCTTTGACTCCGCTGCGCCCACAAAACCAACCGGAAAGGCCGCAATGGCAGCGGGCTTGGGATATCCTTCGTCGATGAGCTCGAGCAGCCGGAACAGAGCCGTGGGCGCGTTGCCGATCACGACAAGCGCACCTTCAAGATGAGGCTTCCATAATTCCACCGCCGCGGCCGATCGCGTGGTCTGGCTTGCCAGGCCAATCTCCTTGGCGCGTGGATCATTCAGTGTGCAGATGATCTGGAGTTTCTTGTCGATCACGCCGTGGCGCACCATCTCCGCATCCGTGAGAACGGGTCTTTCGAGAGCCCTTGTTGCGACTTCGGCGAAGGCAGGAGAAATGCGAAGGTCGTCCAGGATATCCACCATGCCGCAGGCGTGAACAATGCGGATGGCGATAGCCTCGGCACTGTCAGGAAGCGAAGACAGATCCGCTTCGCTCCGGATGGTGGCGAAGGACTTGGCGTAAATCTCGGATGGGTCGCGCAGGTATTCCATCAGCTTTTCTTGGCCATGCTGAGAGGTCCCAGCGGATGGTTGGCGTGGGCGTAGGGGGCATGGGTGTGTCCGTCATCATGGGAATGGTCATGCCCATGTGCGTGATCATTGGCATGGGCATGGGCATGGGCATGGTTGACGATCTGGAAGGGCCCTGCCTTGCAGGCGCCCGTGCATTTGCCGTCACACAGCGCACAGGAGGCCGTGGTGCCAATGCCTTCTACATGATGGTGGTGGCTTTCCTGCACCGCGCCCACATCAGCCTCAAAGCCCAGCACCGCGCTACGGTATTTGCACATCTGGCAATTCATCGCGATGTCGCCGGTGAGGATCTGTTCCACGCGCTCCACGAAGGTGTCGATCACGGCAGGGTGGTCATTCAGATAGGTCGCCTTGATGAACTGAATATCGGGATGGTGCCTGGCCACGTCATCGGTGGCGTCATAAATGCGCTGCACCAGAATGCCGGTGAACAGGAAATAGGGAAATACAATGATGCGCTTGTAACCCAGGCGCGCTGCGTGTTCCAAACCCGGATCAACCAGGGGAAAGGTCACGCCCGAATAGGCCGTTTCCGCCCAGCCAAAGCCAAAGCCTTCCCACAGGATGCGGGTGACTTTTGAAACATTGGAATTGGCATCTGGGTCAGAGGCTCCGCGGCCCACGACCATGAGCAGGGTTTCATGCAGGGGTATGTCAGAGGGATGTGCATCGAGCGCCTGCTGGATGCGGTCGCCGGCGGCGCGCATCATCTTGGGATCGATGCCGAGCTCCTTGCCGTAATCAATGCGCAAGCCGTTCCCGGCCGCATAGGTATTGAGAACGGAGGGAATGTCATTCTTGGCATGGCCTGCGGCAAACAGCATGCCGGGCACGGCCAATACGCGTTCAACCCCTTCCGACTTCAACGCATCAAGACCGGTGCGGATGATGGGGGTGGCGAATTCGAGATAGCCATATTCGACTGGATATTGCGGCAGGCGCTTCTTGAGATGCTGGGCCAGCACCGCAAACTCCTGCACGGCACCTTCATCGCGGCTGCCATGGCCACACAGCATCACACCCAATTTTGTCATTTCGCCTGCCTTCCATAAATCAGCGCTGCCAGAGATGGCGACGGAAGGCAGCTCCGGCTTTGGCCCCTTGTTGGGTTGGCCGCACCGGAATGGCTTTCAGTTCCTCGAGGGAAACGCTGCTGATGGCCCCTTCATAGGCGCAAGCGATATTTGGGACAAGGCTGGAAACGGCAAGGAAATCAGGCCTTGCGACGCCGCGATTTTGCGAAGGTATCGAAAGCCACGGCCAGCACGATGATGATACCAATGATGATTTGCTGGATATAGGAGGATACATTCATCAGAACCAGGCCGTTGAGAAGCACGCCGATGAGAACGGCACCGATCACCGTGCCGAAGATGGAGCCCGCGCCGCCAAACAGGCTCGTGCCGCCAATCACCACCGAGGCAATAACTGTCAGCTCATAGCCCGTCCCCGCCACCGCTTCGGCGGAGTTCAGCCGGGCTGCCAGAACAAATGATCCCAGGCCTGCGAAGAATCCCATGATGACGTATACGCTGCAAATGATCTGGTTCACGTTCAGTCCGGCGAGTCGTGCCGCTTCCGGATTTCCGCCAACCGCATAAACCTGCCTTCCGTAACGGGTGTAACGCAACACGATATGCGCCAGAACAGCGGTTACCAGGAAAATGATAACTGGCACCGGCACGGTCCAAATCCGGCCCTGGCCCCACCAGGCAAAATCGGGTTGAAATCCGGAGATGGGTCCGCCCGCGGCAAAGAGCAATGCAGCACCCCGGAAGACCGACATGCCGCCCAGGGTTACAACAAATGCCGGAACTTTCAGCCTAGTGATGGCCACCCCTTGCAGGTAGCCACCCACCAATCCCACGGCGATTGCGGCAAGCAGGGCAAGGGGCCAGCCATAGCCAATAGCGGCGTCACCCACCGTAAACCGATCCTGCATGCCGCCTTTGGCCACGGCTGCGGCCACCAGACCACAAAAGGCGAGGAGCGAACCTACCGAGAGGTCAATGCCTGCCGTCAGGATCACAAAGGTCATGCCGATGGCCAGAAGGCCCGTGATGGAAACCTGCCGCATGACGTTGAAAAGATTGACCGAGGAGAAAAAGCGGGGCTGCAGGAAAGCGAAAACCGCCATCAGCACCAGCAGAAAAATGAGCGGAGCAAATTTCGCGAGAAATGAAAAGACATCAAAGCCCTTGTCCATCTTTTTTTCAGCCGCATCCGTCGTCATGGTCACTTCTGCCCCTATGCTGCCTGCTCAGACGTCAACGTCATGAGCGTCATCAATTTTGTCTGCGTTGCCTGTGCGCGGTCAATTTCACCGGTTATATGCCCTTCGCGCATGGTCACGATGCGATCAGAAAGGGCAAGAATTTCCGGAAGTTCGGACGAGATCACAATTATGGCAATGCCTGATGCTGCCATCTGGAACAGCAAATTGTGTACTTCGACCTTGGCTCCCACATCAATACCGCGGGTTGGCTCATCCACGATCAGGATTTTTGGACGCAAGGCCAGCCACCTCGCCAGAACAACTTTCTGCTGATTGCCGCCCGAGAGGTTGCCCACAAGCTGATCACCTGAGGACATACGGATGTTGAGAAGTTTGCGATACTCTTCAACCAACGCTTCTTCCTTCTTGCCGCTGATGAATACGCCGAGAGATGAGATGCTGTGTTGCGAGGCAATTGAAATATTGGTGCGAATGGCCAGCGCCAGAAACAACGCCTGAAGCTTGCGGTCTTCTGGCACCAGCCCAATGCCCAGCTCTATGGCGTCGCGTGGTGATGCGATTCGCACCGCTTTGCCATCCACAATGATTGTGCCGGAATCGAACTTGTCCGCTCCAAAAATTGCCCGCGCCATTTCCGTGCGGCCAGCTCCAACAAGGCCTGCAATGCCAAGGATTTCACCCTTGTGAACCTTGAGCGAGACATTGTGCAGTTCAATGGCGCTGGCGTCCGTGCTCTTGCGCCTGCGCGAGATATTTTCTACCGCCAGAGCCACTTCATCCGTGGCATAGGAGGTTTCGGGGGGCGCCAGGAGAGCCAGTTCCCGGCCCACCATAAGCTTTATAATGCCATCCAGCCTGGTTTCGGAAACGCGGCCGGCTCCCACGTGGTGCCCGTCGCGCAACACTGTATAGCGGTCTGAAATTTCGAACACTTCTTCAAGCCTGTGGGTTACGAATATCGTCGAAATGCCATCGCGCTTGAGGGCGCGGACAATGTCGAATAGTTTGCCAACTTCCGTGCGGCTCAAGGCGGATGTCGGTTCATCCATCACGATCAGCCGGGATTTCATGGACAGCGCGCGGGCGATTTCCACCATTTGCTGCTCAGCCACGGAAAGATCGCGCACCAGGGCGCGCGGGCTCCGGTCAAGGCCGATCCTGTCCATCAGGCGCTTGCTGTCTGCTTCGAGCTGGCTTCGGCTGATGAACAGGCGCGATCCGGGTTCACGGCCGATGAAAATGTTTTCCGCGATCGTCATGTCAGGGGCGAGGGTGAATTCTTGATAGATCGTGACAATGCCGGCACGCTGGGCATCCTGTGGGCTGAGGAATTTTACGTGTTGGCCGCCAAATTCTATGGTTCCGCTGTCGGGCGCCTGCGCGCCAGACAGGATTTTGAGCAGCGTTGATTTCCCTGCGCCGTTCTCGCCCAGAAATGCATGAACTTCCGCACCCCCCACTTCGAAGTCAACGTTTTCAAGGGCGCGAACTCCGGGGAAATTCTTTGAAATCCCGGTCATCGTCAGGAGGGTGGCTTGCGGCTGCGCTGCACTCATCTGCGAAAGCACCCTCCGGCCGAAACGGGTTTCGGCCGGAAAGCTGTCTCTGCTTGTTACTTCACTTCACCGAGGCGTTCGCCCACGTCGAGGTTGTCTTTGGTAATGGCTACCGGTGTCAGCAGTGTCAGTTTTTCAGCAGGCGCCTTGCCGGTCTTGATGAAGTTCACCAGGATCTCAACGCCCATGGCGCTTTGCTTGCCGGGGAACTGTTCGATGGTGGCGGTCATTCCACCGTCACGCACCTGTGCCAAAGCTTCCGGCAAGGCGTCGAAGCCAATAATCGAAATGCCGCTGAGATTGCGGGCCTTTACCGCTTCCATGGCACCCAGAGCCATATCGTCATTTGCCGCCACGATCACTTTTGGCGGTTCGGCCATGCCGGCCAAGGCTGCTTCGGTGACGGAAAGCCCCTTGGCGCGGTCAAAGCCTGCCTGTTGCTCAAATACGATCTTGTATTTGTCAGCCATGCCGTCAAGCACGTTGTGCAGTCCCTTGTTGCGGTCAATGGCGGGCGATGCGCCGGGCTGGCCCTGAAGGTTCACGATGGTGGCGCCGTCGGGAAATAACTTCACGATGAGGTTTGCCTGGGCTTCGCCACCCTTGACGTTGTCGGCACCCACGTGGGCAAGAATGCCCTCGACCTGGGACACGCGGCGGTCAACCGTCACCACCGGAATTTTGGCATCCACCGCCTGTTGGAGTACGGGCGCCATGGCATCCACTTCGTTGGGGCTGATAATGATGCCCTTTACGCCCTGGGTGATGGCTGCTTCAACGTCGGCGGTCTGCTTGGGCGATGATACCTGGCCATCGCTTTCGATCACACCCACGCCCTGCTTTTTGGCTTCGGCCTTGAAGGCATTCATCATATGGACAAAGAAGGGGAACGTGAGGCCCGGAACTGAAGCAAGAATTTGGTCTTCGGCATGCGCCACAGTCGGCATCGCAACAGTGAGGGCCAAAGCGCTGGCTACAAAAAGTCTTCTGGTAAAACTCTGCATTTTTTAATCCTCCCGCGAGATATTTCGCGAAATAAAATTTGCATGAGATTGCGGGCCGGTCAATTGCTTATTGAAGCCACGCTGCAATGCAGTCGTGCCATGGAATCATGGAACTTATTCGTTCATCATGTTTTCCTGTATTCCATGCGGCCCGTAAAGGAGGAAGACATGAAAGCTTGCGTTGCGGCGCTTTACGCTGTTCTTATGGTTGGCACTGCGTTTGCCGCGGGCTGGACGCAATTTGCCAATCCCCGCTTTGGGGTCACGATTGATGTTCCTCCAGGCTTTGTGGGTGAACAGTCTGATTATGCTGACGGGCGGGTTTTTCACTCCGCCGATGGTGACACCAAATTGTGGGTTTGGGGCAACAATGTGGTCGATGCCAGTTTTCAGGCGGATGCCCTTGGGCGCATGCAGGGCGAAAAGGAAGACGGTTGGGTTGTATCCTATGAATCCGGCAACAAGACAGCTGGTCTGACCTGGCATGTCTATTCCGGCACCAAGGCCGACCGCATCGTCTATGTGCGCTCCATTGAGTCCTGCAAGGGCACGCAGGCGCTGCATTTCCGGCTCGAATATCCGAGAGCGCAGAAGACAGACTATGACTTGGTGGTGGAGCGTCTGGCCCGGTCAATGAAAGCTGGTCCTGCTGTGGACTGCCCCTAGAACTCGATGCCGGCTTGCGCCTTCACGCCGGAGCGGAAGGGGTGTTTGATCAGCTCCATCTCGGTCACCAGATCGGCGATTTCGATGAGTTCATCCTTGGCGTTTCGTCCGGTGATGACCACGTGCTTGTCCAGGGGGCGGTTCTTGAGAACTTCAAGAACTTCCGCCAGCGGCAGATAATCATAGCGCAGCACGATGTTGAGTTCATCCAGCATCACCATCTTGTAGGAAGGGTCGGCGATCATGCGCTTGGCTTCCTCCCAGCCTTCGCGCGCATGGGCCATGTCGCGGTTGATGTCCTGGGTTTCCCAGGTAAAGCCTTCGCCCATGGCCTTGATCGTCACCAGTTCAGGAAACTTCTCCAGCACGGTGCGTTCACCGGTGCCCCAGGCGCCTTTCACGAACTGAATGACGCCAGCGCGCAGCCCATGGCCAATATGGCGGAAGACCATGCCGAAGGCAGCGGTGGATTTACCCTTGCCTTTGCCGGTGTGCACGATGAGCAGGCCACGCTCAATGGTCTTGCCGGCCATGATCTTGTCACGGGCGGCTTTTTTCTTGGCCATTTTTTCGTGGTGGCGAGCGGCATCAATCTCTTCGGTCATTGTTGAAGCTCCTTGAGCAGATCATAGGCTGAATTCATCCGCGGTGTCCAAAGCCCGCGGGTGGCTGCCTCTTCGAAGCGGGCGGCAATTTCCTTGAGCGCTGCGGGATTGTTCGCAAAGATGAATTGCTGGGTGGGAATGTCTGCCAGAAACGCATCATAGGCCAGATCAAAATGATGGGTTTTCACGGCACCCGTGGTGGCAGCGAATGCGAACATGTAATCCACGGTCGCGGCTATTTCGAATGCGCCCTTGTAGCCATGGCGTTTGACGCCATCAATCCATTTGGGATTGACCACGCGCGCGCGCATCACGCGGCCCACTTCTTCCTCGAGCGTGCGAATGATGGGGCGTTCGGGCCGCGAATGATCATTGTGATAGACGCGGGGCTGCTTACCGGAAGCCGCTTCCACGGCCGCTGACATGCCGCCTTCGAACTGGTAGTAGTCATCGCTGTCCAGAAGGTCATGTTCGCGATTGTCCTGATTATGGACGACAGCCTCGATATTCTTCAGCCGCGCGGTGAAGGCTGCTTCATCGAAAATCCCCGCTTCGCGTGCGCCATAAGCATAAGCGCCCCATGTAACGTAGGAGGCAGCCAAATCGCTGCGTTCGCCCCAAATCTTTTCGTCGATGAGGGCTTGCAAGCCCGCACCATAGGCGCCAGGCTTTGAACCGAAAATCCGGTAGCCTGCCATCTTGGCGGCGTCATGGGCGGCAATGCCGGATTGGGCAAGCGACAGGGTTTCAGCTTTCATGCGGGCAGCGATGGGGTTATCGGCGGGGTCCTCGTCCAGTTGGCCAATGGCGCGCAGGGCCTTGTCCAGCAATTCGATCTGGGCTGGAAAGGCATCCCTGAAAAAACCGGAGATGCGCAGTGTCACATCGACGCGCGGGCGCCCGAGGACAGCCAGAGGAATGATTTCAAAACCGGTCACGCGCCAGCTTGCGGGTTCCCAAACAGGCTTGGCGCCCGCCAGTGCGAGGGCCTGGGCAATATCATCGCCGCCGGTTCGCATGTTGGCGGTTCCCCAAGCGGAAAGTCCAATGGATTGAGGATATTGGCCAAAATCCTGGAAGTGCCGCACGAGGAGGCTTTCGGCAGAATTTTGTCCCAAATTCCACGCGGTGGGTGTGGGAACTGTGCGGTTATCCAGGGAATAGAAATTCCGACCCGTCGGCAAAACATCGAGGCGGCCACGGGTGGGTGCGCCTGACGGGCCGGGCGCCACGCGGCGTCCGTCGAGGCCTGCCAAGAGAGCTGTCATCTCATGAGCACCACAGGAGGCCAGAGCCGGGCGGATGGTTTTCTCGATATTTTCGAGCACAGCCGTGGCGTTCGGACCCGGCTTGTGTTTGGACCTGGAAACGATAGAGGCAGCGAAGTTTTCCAAGCGCTCCACCGTATCACCATTGGTGCGCCATGGCGCACTCAACAGCTTCAGCAGTTCAGGCGGACGCGGGCCTTTCCAACCCTCGGCCATGTCGCAGGTCAGCGGATCAAATTCACCAAAGCCAAAGTCTCTGGCAAGTGCTCGCACCAGCGACTGGTCACCGCCATCGCCCAAGCCTCGCGGAACGCGGGTGAGGGCCACCAGCAAATCGGTTTCCTGCCTTCCGGTTGGCGAACTTCCCAGGATGTGCAGACCATCGCGAATCTGGGCTTCCTTGAGATCGCAGAGATAGGCGTCAAGCCTGGTCAGGTCGCTCTCATCGTCGCCGGTAAAGCCAGCGTCGAGGTCAAGGCGGTTGTGCCTGGTAAGATCGAGGATATCTTTTTTCAACGCGGCAAGGCGGCGGCGGTCAAGCCCTGAGGCCAGATAATATTCGTCCACCAGCGCTTCCAGGTCCTTCAACGGTCCATAGGTTTCGGCGCGGGTGAGCGGCGGCGTGAGGTGATCGATGATCACGGCAGACGTGCGCCGCTTGGCCTGCGTGCCTTCGCCCGGATCATTGACGATAAAGGGGTAGAGCTGCGGCAGGGGGCCATGGGCAATTTCCGGGTAGCAGGACTGGCTCAGGCCATTGGCCTTGCCCGGCAGCCATTCCAGATTGCCATGCTTGCCATTGTGGATGAGAACCTGCGCGCCGAATTCAAACTGCAACCAGAAATAAAAGGCGAGGTAGCCATGTGGCGGCACAAGGGCTGCATCGTGATAGGTGGCTTTGGGATTGATGCCGTAGCCGCGCGCTGGCTGGATGGCAACGGCCACATTGCCATAGGTGTTGACGGCTAAATGAAATGCGCCATGGCGGAAACAAGGATCGGTTTCGGCAATGCCCCAGCGCTCCGTTATCTGTTCACGAATGGCATAGGGCAGGCGAGAGAAATAGGACTGGTAGTTTTCCAGCGTCAACGCGCAATCGAGATCATCTCCGTGAGACCGCCTGGCCGCAAGCGACGAAATAATGTCGTTGGGCAGGGATGGGAAATTGCCGGTATGAAAACCTGCACCCTGCATGGCCTCCAGCATGGCAAGCGTGCTGGCGGGCGTGTCATAGCCCACGCCATTGGCAATGCGCCCATCCTTGTCGGGATAGTTCGCCAAGATGATGGCCACCTTGCGTTCACTCACCTCCGTCATGCGCAGGTTCAGCCAGTTTGCGGCGAGGTCGGCCACAAATTCCACGCGGTCGGGCGCGTGTTTATGGGTGATGATGCGGCACTGCGTTGCCGCGTGAAAATGGCTGTCGGACTTGAAGGAAATGGCGCGGGCGTGAATGCGGCCGTCAAGTTCGGGCAGCACCACGTTCATGGCCAGATCGCGCGTGCCCAACCCTTGCGTTGAACCGCGCCAGGATTCTTCCGAAAGGCTGCTCAACACAACCTGCAATACCGGGCAGTCATAAGATGCGAGCGGGTCGCCATGGCCTCCTGATGTGGCTGCAAAAGATGTGGTGTTCAGCAGGATGCCGGGTGGATTATCCGCAAAGGTTTTCTGAATGAAATCCGTACTGGCTGCATCCTTCAGGCTGGTTACAAAAATTGCGGTGCAGCCCACGGACCGTTTGGAAAGTGTCTTGATAAGCGCATCGATGGGATCGCTTTGTGCGCCCTCAAGCAACGAGCGGTAGAAGATGAGTCCCGCATGATGCTTGCCCTCGGTTTTGTCATAAATACCGGCGGGCGGCAGGGGCTCGGCAGGAACAGGGATTGGCGCATCCTTCAGCAGGTGCTGGCAATAGTCCAGGAACTTTGTCGCATTGGGCGTGCCGCCTGCGATCAGATATTGGCGCAATCTTTCGCAGTGCTGCAGCGCCAGCGTGGAGCGGGCTGTCAGCTCATGATCGGCTTGCGCGTCACCGGGCAATACCACGAGTTTGATGTTGTGCCGCTCAGCGAGATCTGCGATTTGATCCAGCCCATAGCGCCAATAGCTCGCGCCGCCCAACAGTCTCAGCACAATGAGCTTGGCAAAGCGCAGGGTTTTTTCGATATAGAGATCAACGGACAAAGGGTGCTGGAGCTGGAGATAGTTCGCCAGCCGCAATCCAGGATGCCGGTTTTCATCGAAGGCTGAGGCCAGCGAGGCAATTTCACTGTCGGCTGCAGACAGCACCACAAGGTCGGCTGGTGACTGGTTCAGGTCCAGCGCCTCGGCGGCGCCATCTATCACGCCGCTTGTCGTGGCCAGTAAATGCATCAGCCGTGCAGTGCAGCAGTTACGGCCTGCTGGTCAATACCTTTCACGCCGATCACGACAAGCCGTGTGGCGCGCTGTTCACCGCTTTTCCACGGCCTGTCGAAATAGCTGTTCATGCGGGGACCCACAGCCTGAATGAGCAGGCGCGACGGGGCGCCAGTCACTTCGGCAAACCCCTTCAAGCGCAGCACCGTGCTTTGGGCAATCACCTGGCTCACGCGGTTCAGCAATGTGTCGCGGTCGCGCACTTCGGGCAGGTCAACGGTAAAACTCACGAAGTCATCATGGTCATGCTGTTCCTCGCCTTCCTGCTCATGCGTGGAAAGCCTATTGCCGATGTCGTGTTCGGAAGCTGACCCCAAGCCCAGCAAGGCATTGATGTCGAGCTTGCCATGGGCGCTCATCAGGATGCGGGTGCCTTTTCGCACTTGTGATCCGATGCTTGCCGCCACACTGCGGGTTTCCTCGGCGTTGAGCAAATCGGTCTTGTTGAGGATCACCATATCCGCGCAATTCAACTGGTCGTCGAACAATTCTTCGATGGGATTTTCATGTTCCAGATTGGGGTCAGCCCTGCGCATGGCCTGAATGGTTGCTTCATCGTCAGCAAAGCGGCCTTCGGCGATGGCTTTGGCATCCACAACTGTCACAACGCCATCCACGGTCAGGCGGGATGAAATTTCGGGCCATCCGAAGGCGCGCACCAGGGGCTGAGGAAGTGCCAGGCCGGATGTTTCGATCACGATGTGATCAAGCCTGTCGTCGCGCGCCAGAAGCTTCGTCATGGTCGGCACAAAGTCATCCGCCACGGTGCAGCAGATGCAGCCGTTGGCGAGTTCAATCACGTCTTCCTCCCGGCAAACGGCATCGCCGCAGCCCTTGAGCACTTCGCCGTCCACGCCCACGTCGCCAAACTCATTGATGATGAGTGCTATGCGTCGGCCCTCGGCGTTGGCCAGCATGTGGCGGATGAGCGTGGTTTTGCCAGCGCCCAGAAAGCCTGTGATGATGGTGGTGGGGATTTTTTCGTGGGTCATGATGGGTAGAAGTCCTTGCCAAATTTCTGCATTGCAAATCCCAGGAAGGTTCCGATCAGGCTCCACAGTATGGCTGAAGCGGCGATGGAATTTGCGACAAAGCTGCTTGCCAGTGCTGCGGGAACAGCCGTTTCAGGGTTCAGGGGCTGAGGAGCGCCAAAGATGTGGGGCACTGCTATCAGAATGAGCGCTGCTGCCACCCAATAGATTCCAGCGCGCGTGGCGATCAAAAATAGCCCCGCGCCGGTGGACAGTGCCGTGGCGACCCACCAGATCTGACGGGCTACCAGGTCTGCTTCCGGCATGCCGGGCAGTTGCGGGGAAAGTCCTGCACTTGGGGCCACAACCACCGCCAGGAAACCGCAGAGCCCCCAGATCACGCCATTGCCTCGTGTGATCGGCAATCCGGTGATCAGCGAAACACCCGCCAGCAGAATGGCAAAGCCTGCGCCCGCGATCATGGAGGCGACAAAGGTGGAAAGCGTGCGCTGCCAGCCATCTGCCGGCGCGCCAGCTTTTTCATAGACTTCTGCTGCTAGAATCAGGGGCGTTGTCCGCACATGCTGAACACCGCCATAGATCAAACCTGCCAGCAGCCCCGCGACAAGTGCCGCGAGAACCAGTTTCCCGATCATGGTCTAGGCAACTAGTGGCAGGGAAAGCCGAGGGAATGGCGCGTATCGTGGGCGGCATTGTGGGCAGCGCTCAAGGGCGACATGCCTACAAGAAATACCAGGGATGCACCCAGAAACAGGCACATGGCGCCCGCGGTGATGCGTTGCGAAATACCAATGGAAACAATGGACGTGCTTGTGGTGGACGTTGTTTTCGTGGTCATGGACACCCTCCGTGCGACCGGTTCATTTCAGGGCTTTCACCCCATCTCTTGCGCGGCAGGTCTCCTGACTTCGCGGGTCGCCGGCCTTGTGCTGCCTTCCCGGTTTCCCAGTGGCGTAACGTGCACAAAACCTCGCCGCTTACAGTTGCGGGGGCAGTCACGGCATTGGCCCCTTATGGGTAATCCTCACCGTGTTCCCTGTTAGGCTCTTTTCACCGTCTGGTTTTCGAGCACCGAGCAAGGTTGGTTTGACAGCCAAATCCACGCTTCGTCAATCATATTCTTATTAAGACGGTGGATACTACTAGCTGTTTAAGCTAGAGACGGGTGTTCAAGAGGGGTTAAATGCAAGCGATGCAGAAACAAGCTGAGGGCGAAATTACCGCTGTCATCAAGGCGAGCCGTGGAGCGTTTCTTTCCACTGCCATCTTCAGTTGTGTCGTCAACATCCTGATGCTCACCGGCCCTTTGTTCATGCTGCAGGTTTATGACCGCGTGTTGGGTTCGGGCAGCGTACCAACGCTGGTGGCCCTGATCGGGATCGTTCTGGCGCTCTATGGTTACTATGGTTTTCTGGAATTTCTGCGGTCGCGCATTCTTGTGCGCATCGGGCGCCGGGTGGAGGAGACACTGCGGTCGCGCACCTTTGACGTGATGGCGGAACATGCGCTTCGGAAAACGCCGGGAGTGGGTGGCCAGCCCGTCAGTGACCTTGCCACGATCCGGCAGTTTCTGTCGGGGCAGGGACCTTTTGCCTTTCTGGATATGCCGTGGGTCCCCATCTACATTCTGGTGATTTTCCTCATGCACTGGCTGCTGGGGGTTGCTGCGGTCTGCGCGGCCATCGTTATTTTCGCTCTCGCATTCTGGTCTGAGCGGGCCACGCGCGAGCCCATGGCCCTGGCCAATGCCGCCGTGATGAAATCCAACGTCATGACAGAAGAAAGCCGCCGCAATACAGAAGCCTTGCATTCGCTTGGCATGCGCGGTGCCATCCGCCAGAACTGGGAAGAGATGCAACAGACGGCGCTTGACCATCAAACCGTCGCCAATGACGTGAGCGGCAGCATGAGCGCCATGTCACGGGTCCTGCGCTTCATGGTGCAGTCCGGCATGCTGGCGCTTGGCGCCTATCTCGTCATTCTGCATGAGGTAACGGCGGGTTCGATGATTGCCTCTTCCATCATCATGGGACGCGCGCTGGCGCCGGTTGAGCAGGCGGTTGCCAGCTGGCAGCAGTTCCTCGGATTTCGCAAGGCCATGGAACGGTTGGGCAAGGTTCTGGCTTCTGTGCCAGCTGTGGCACTGCGCATGAAGTTGCCCGCGCCCAAGGGCAGGCTGGAAGTCGAAAATCTCATCATTCAAATCCCCGGTGTTGAAAAGCCACTGCTGCAGGGAATTTCCTTTATCGTGGAGCCTGGCCAGGGCATTGGCGTCATTGGGCCCACGGGTGCCGGAAAATCCACGCTGGCCCGCGCCTTGGTGGGAGTCATGCCCATTACGCGCGGCACGGTGCGCCTCGATGGTGCCACCAGCGATCAGCGCGACATTGATGAATTGGGCAAGCTGATTGGCTATCTGCCGCAGGATGTTCAGTTGTTTGACGGAACGGCTGCCCAGAATATTGCCCGGTTTGACCGGGCGGCGGATCCGCAGAAAATCGTTGAGGCAGCACAGCTTGCCCGTGTTCACGATCTCATCATGCGTTTGCCCAAGGGCTATGACACCCAGCTTGGCGAAAATGGCGCGCGCCTTTCTGCAGGTCAGCGGCAGCGGTTGGCGCTCGCACGCAGCCTGTTTGGTGATCCCAAGCTGTTTGTCCTGGATGAACCCAACTCCAATCTCGATGCGGAAGGCGAGGCGGCGCTTGACAATGCCATTCGTGTCACCCTGCAGCGTGGCGCGTCCGTTGTCGTCATCGCGCACCGTCCCAGTGCGCTTGCCTCCATCCAGCAAATTCTTGTGTTGAATGATGGCAAGGTGGCAGCCTTGGGCCCGCGTGATGAAGTCATGCAGAAGGTTATGCAAAAGCCTGCCCCGCCAAGCAATGTTCAAACCTTGACCCTGCCCAACAAAATCGTGCAAGCGCAGGTGAGCTGACCATGAAGAAAATTTCCACGAACATATCGCTGCGCCGCTTCCAGCTCCTGGGTTTTGCCTCGCTCGTTGTCATGGTGGGTTTCGTTGGGGGCTGGTCGGTTCTCACTGAACTCAATGGCGCCGTGATTGCGCCAGCCACCATCATGGTTGAGTCCTTTTCGAAGAAGGTGCAGCACAAGGAAGGCGGCATTGTCAGCGAAATCAATGTGCAGGATGGCGACAGGGTGGTGGTGGGCCAGCCGCTTGTGGTTCTGGACAATACCGATACCAAATCAGAACTGGCCATAGTCAGTTCACTGCTGGACGAATCCCTGACAAAACGCGCGCGGCTGGAAGCGCAGCGCGACAAGGCAGCCGCAATCGTCTTTCCACCCGACATTCTGGGGCGCGCGGCGGAGCCTGCCATGTCTGCCATCATTGGCGGCCAGAAAAAACTCTTTGATGCCAGGCTTCAGGCGATCAATGGCAAGAAAGATCAGCTGTCACAGCAGGTTGACCAGTTGACCGAACAGATCAGCGGCATTACCTCGCAAAAGACGGCGAAAGACAAGCAGTTGCAATTCATCAAACGCGAACTGGTTGACCTCAAGGATTTGCAGGCCAAGGGGCTGGTTCCCCTGAGCCGCATCAACGGAATGGAGCGTGACGCTGCCAACCTCGACGGCCAGCGCGGCGAACTTGTGGCCAATATTGCTTCGGCGGAAGCTCATATCGCGGAAGTGAAGCTGCAAATTCTCCAGGTCGACGAGGAAGATCTTTCCCAGACGCTGACCGAATTGCGTGACGTGGAAGCCAAGATTTCGGAATATCGGGAGCGCACCATGGCTGCGGCCTCCAGGCTGGGTCGCATGGTGGTCAAGGCTCCCATCACCGGCACTGTCTACCAGCTCAACGTTCACACGATTGGCGGCGTGGTGGCGCCCGGTGAGCCCATCTTGCTCATCGTGCCTGAAGGTGATGATCTGGTGCTGCAGGCCCAGGTGAAGCCGCAGGACATTGACCAGGTTCAAACAGGGCAGGTGGCCCACGTCAAGTTCCCTGCCTTCAACTCGCGGATCACGCCGGATATATTTGCCAGCGTCACACAGGTTGCCGCTGATACCAGCCGGACAGATGCGAATTCACCGCCGGTTTATGTGGTGCGGCTTACGATCTCGGCGAGTGAGCTTGCCAAGCTCGGCAACAACAAGCTGCGCCCTGGCATGCCCGCTGAAGCCTTCATCCAGACCACGGCCCAGTCGCCCTTGAATTACTTCCTCAAGCCGCTGATGGACCAGTTCGCCCACGCGTTACGCGAAGGTTAACGGCCTGTTCCAATCTTTTCAAGCGGTCGGAAACGGAGTTTTAACCCTAACCGTGTATTAGTTTACACATGCGTATCCGTTGTGTAATTCGTGCGTCTGTTAGTTCCGCGTTACTTGCTGCATGTGTAGCTGCTTCCGGTCCTGCCTTCGCTGCTTCCAATAACCCCGATATCCTCGTGGCTCAGCAAGCCTATCAATTGCTTGCCAGCGGTGACCCGTTCGCGGCCATCGAGAGTTACTCAACGGCCATCGAGTCACGCAAACTCCCAACTGAGATATTGGCCAATGCCCTGTTGAACCGCGCCTTGGCGCATCAGCAATTGTCGCAACATCAGGACGCCATCGACGACTATACGGCAGCCCTGCAGCTTGATGCGATGACGGCACAGCTGCGCGCCACCGCCTTGTATAATCGCGGGCTGTCCCAGCAAAAAATCAACAAGCAATCGGCAGCGATTGAGGATTTCACCAGCGCGCTGTTTCTGGATCCCGCGTTCGCGCATGCTTATTACAGCCGTGGAAATGCGCTGCAGGAAAGCGGCCAGTTTCTGTTTGCGCTGTCTGATTATGACAAGGCGTTGCGCAACAACCATCCCGATGCAGCGCGTGTGCATTACGCCACGGCACTCACTTATGAGAGCCTGAAGCGACCAGCGGATGCGCAGAAATCGCTTGAGCTTGCGCTTGCAATCAACCCCGGATTTCAACAGGCGTCCCAGAAATTGGCAATGCTCCAGGGCAATCCCGTAGCACCTTCTGCCAAGGACCCCATCCTTGCAGATGCAAGCGGTGCCTTTGGCGGCAAACTTGTTGTTCGCAAGCCTGACCTTCCGCAAGCCGTAGCGCCCACGGAAGCATTGATGGCCGATGACACCGCAGCAGACCCCATCGCTACCGCTGCCGTTGACACACATGTGCTTCCAGCCGTCGCAAAAATTCCCGATCGCCTGCCCATAGCCCGCGCCAAGCCTGCTGTTGCTGAAGAAAGAATCGTGGCGGTTGAAACGGTTGATGAGCCCGTACAAACGGCTGCTGTTGACGCAGAGTCCGCGTCAACTGAGACGACGGCCACGATTGCACCCACAGGCTGGGGCGTTCAGGTCACTTCCGCCACGACTGAGGATGCGGCATGGTCCACCTGGAAAAAGATGCAGGCCAAACACCGCGTGCTCAAGAGCCAGACGCCGATTGTTGTAAAGGCAGACCTGGGCGCCAAGGGCGTATTTTACCGGGTGCGCCTGTCAGGCTTCGAAAATCAGAATGCTGCCAAGTCCACCTGCTCAAAATTAAAGGCTGGGGGCGTTTCCTGTTTCGTGAGCAAGATGAGTTCGTAGGGAAACCGCAACCAATCATTGTAACAACGACTATTTTTCGCCGCAGTCGTTTCTCTTGCGCACGTCGGATACGAGTTCAGACTCCACCCACCCCCGCAAATAGGCCGCCACGCATTGTTCCGCTGTCTGGCAGATGTGGGGCTTGGCCATCACATTCTTGAGGTCACGAGTGGGGGAACCGGCTTGCGCCATGTCAAAGGCCGCAGCTTCCTCTTGGCCCAATATCCTGAAGCGGGGCGAGGAATTCTGCCGCCATACGAGAAGCTCCACGGGGCTTTCAAGTCTTTCCGGCCGTGGCGGGAATTGTTCACATTGTAACGCAGACCAGATACTGGCGGCATTGGTTTGAAAGGTGAGGCGGCGCGCCGAGGGGTGCATGTCAATGAACAGACGATCATGGCCTGCGGCTTCCACTGCAGCCAATTCGGCCGGTGTGAAAATCCGCGCTTCAGGAGCTTCGTTCGCGGCATTTCGCGCGGCTTCGAGTGTTGCCAGTTCGGCAAGCTCAGGGTTCTTGCAATAGGGAATGGTTTCGCCAAGAAACTTCGACAGGTTATGGGAAAACCAGCGCGTATCAAATGGGAGTGAGGTGCCGCAGGTGGCATAATTCTTCCCGATTGCGGAAAACGCCGATTTGCCCACATATGCCAACAGCTTCTCATGATCCACGGCGAGGAACTCCGTGAATTTCATAGCTATGCTGTTGTCTGGTTTCTTTGCCATGTCATGTAGTTGCTAGTGCGGGCCATCACATGCCAATCACGAGCACGTCAAGCATTTCACAAAACTGTGATGCACATCACTTCAGCAGGAAGGTCACTTTCATGTTGACCCGCCATTCGCTGACCTTGCCGTTCTTGACGACGCATTTAATGTCCTGCACCCAGGCACTTTCAATTTGATCCAAAGTCTCGTCGGCGCGTTTGATTCCCGTTTCAATCGCGTCTTCAATGCTTTTGGTTGACGAAGAGGTGAGTTCAATTACCTTGGCAACGCTTGTCATGATGTTTTGCTCCATGCCGATGCAAGATTATGTTTTGCGGTTGCATAGTATCATGGCTAATAAGGCCTGGGTCCAGAGTTAAGTTTCGCGTCATGCCGCTTCATCTTGTCAAATTATGTGTGGGAGTTACCGAGGTTGCGGAACTCAAGGAATGGCTGAAGCAGGTTCGCCAAGGCCATGACACGCTCGATCATACCACCCGCATGTTTCCCAAGCGGCGCGATGAAATCCTGAAAGGAGGATCACTCTATTGGGTCATCCGCGGCATGATCCTGTGTCGTCAGCCGATTGCTGATCTGGTGGGGGTCACGGGTGCTGACGGCATCGCGCGGTGCCGCATTGATTTCAAACCCCGCATCATCCTGGTCCATCCCGCGCCACGCCGCGCCTTTCAGGGTTGGCGCTACCTCAGCGCGGAGGATGCGCCGCCCGATTTGAACGCAAGTGCTTCAGGCGGCGACCTCAGCGAATCGATGCGCCGCGATCTGGCAGCGCTGGGGCTTTTGTAACTGCTACCAGTCGATCACGGCCGATACGGCCACAAGGTCAATATGCTGTTTGAAACTTGCCACGAGGGGAGGGGTGGGTCCAGGGCCAGCAGGAAGATTGATGTCGCCGTCCTTCATGAAGATATGGCTGTAACCAATATTGGCGGTGAACCAGTCGTTGAATTTGTAGCCAGCACCGGCTGAGAGCCAATAGCGGTCGTTGTCCGGCAGGCGCGGGGTGCGTGCGCCATCAGTCACAGGTGAAATTTCATAGGCCACGCCGCCACGCAGGGTGAGCGCGTCATTCAGCGCATATTCAGCGCCAGCTGAGAAGAACCAGGAATCCTTCCAGTTCTCGGGTATTGAGAGTGTCAGGGGTGGCGGTCCGTCGAAGGTGATGTCCAGGCTCTTGAGCCTGCTCCAGTTGCTCCATTCGGCGCCGCCCATCAGGGTCCATTGTTCATCTGGCCGGTACTTCACGCCCACAGTTACCATCTCCGGCGTGTCGAGTGGCGCTTCAAGTGATCCATTGCGGCCAGCCGGCGTTAAAAAGCCATCGCCTTTCAGGTTGTGGCTGATGGAGGAACGAAAGCCAATGCCGATATCCAGGTTGTCAGCGGGTTGCAACAGAATGCCCGCGGTGAAGCCCGCAGCAAAGTCGTCAGCCTTTGCATCAAAGAAGTCCGGTCCGCCCGCAGGGCTTTGCGCTGTGAGCTTGGCCTTGAGATATTCACCCTGCACGCCCACGGCGAAGGTGATCCAGTCCATCGGCTGGTAAGCGATGGTGGGCGATACGTTGATCGAGGTAATCTTGGAGAGATCGCCGCGTGGCGAGCCAAGCCATGGATCCGAATCGGTGGCAAGACCAAATGGCGCATTTATGCCGAGGCCCAGTGTAATCTGGTCGTTCAATCCGTATACGGAATAACTCGCGGGCACGATGGCGTCCTTGCCGATGTTGCCGCTGTTACCCAATGGCAGCCCGTTATCGGCCTTGGAATAGGGCAATATGACGGAGAGGTTGTTTTCGGAGACGTAGCCCTGGCCGTTGTGCTGGGAAATGGTGGCAGGGTTCCAGAACATTGCGGAAAGCCCATCGGTGCCTGCCGCAACCCCTGCAAAAGCCGCGCCCAGCCCCTCCGCCGATTGTTCGCGAATGGAAAAGCCACCCGCCAAGGCAGGTGCTGCAAGCAGTGCCAAAAGACCCGTTGCGATCATGAATGATTGTGTGAAGCTTCGCATGTCTGATTCCCCCGAAAAAGCTTTGCGAGCTTAGTGGCGGCAAGACACGAAAAGCAAGGTGACGAAATGCGAAAGTCAGCGCCTGTTGCCGCGACGCCTCACGTGGGGTGCGGGCTGTTTGCGCTGGGTGAAATGAACCGAGCCCAGGTTGAATGAGGCGGGCTGGGCCACGTAGAACCGGTAATGCTGGCGGCCACCGGAGCGCTTGATGGTTGCAGTCTTCTGCTTGTCGCCGCAGCCCCAGTGCCATTCGCGATAAGGGCCAACGTCAATGTGCATGAAGGGGCTGCCACAATAGGTTCCCACGCCACCCCGGCCGGGAAGGGCAGCTGCAAATTTATAGACGATTGAGGTGGAAACGCCCGCCACCTCAAAATCCGCCGCCATGCAGCGAAGATGATAGGAATCCTTGGCGCCGTGGACGCGGCTGTTATGTTTGCGGGAGCGGCATCCCGAGATGATCTTGATGGGTTTTCCAAAATGCCGCGCCACCTAGTTGAGGAGGCCCATCACGTTGCTGTTCACGCCATTATTGCCGGGAATCTCCGCCCGCGCGACACCCATTTGCAGTGCAATAACAATCAGTACACACGCCTGTCCAATTTCCCGCATGAACTCCTCGAACTCACAAGCCCCGTTCACATGACAATGAGCGGAGCAGGAAAAGGTTCAAATCGGTTCGGGAAGGCGACAGAAGCGTTCCATGCCCTTGGCAAATGGGGCAGAACTTTCTGCCCCATTCTACGACTTATATGCGAAAGTTACATTTTCTTTTGCATGGCATCCATGGCTTTACCCATGTGCATCATACATTCGTCAGTCTTTTTATCTTTCATGGAAGTCTTGGCCAAATCCATGTTTTTCATGGCCTCGTCCTTGTTTGCCTTCATGGCGGGATCGGTCATGGAATCCATGCCGGTCTGCATCATCGTCATTGATGCGTCATCGCACTTCATCGTCATGCTCATTTGCGCCATGCCCATTTGGGCTGAGCAGTCATCCATTTTGTTGCCCTTCATGGCTGTCTGGGCCATCTCCATATGCTTCATGGCCATGTCCTTGTTCATCTTCATGGCGGGGTCAGTCATTGCATCCATGTCGGTTTTCATTTTGGTCATTGACGCATCGTCACATTTCATGGCGTCCATGGCGCTTGCCGGCCCAACCAGGAACCAGCCGAGAACCGCAATACTCAATAGTAATTTCGTCATGATATTTCTCCTCTGAGGGACAAAAGTGCCCCTTTGACCAAGGCGAGGTTCGTCGTTACGTTCCAATGAAACGTTCAATTTTTCGTGTTTAGAAGAAGTTTGTGATTTGGTGATGAAAGCGACAATGCGTTTGCGAATTACGGCAGAAACTGATCGTCTGTCACATGGCGCCCCGGCAGTTACGGCGATGTAGTGGATGGTTCCTCAGTTGTTGTTTCCAACGCTATTGCTTGATTTCCAAACCGCGCAGAAATTCCACGACATCAGCGCGTTCAGTCTTTTTTGAAACGTAGAAAGGATGCGGAGATTCCTCACCGCGCTCAGGATCCAATAATGAGTCAAGTCCATCGACTGAGGCGTCATGCAAGAAAAACTTCTTGCGATTTAGATCCAAAAGCATTGGTACCGCATTTCCACGCTTGCCGCCCCCTGGGCTTGCATCGACGACGATCATCTTGTCATCAAACGTTCCTGGTGCGTTCTGAATGGGGTCCAGTGGTGGATCACGCAGAGCCAAAACCTCTGGCTTATAGCCCGGCCAAATTTTGTTCATTTTCACGAGATTGTTGGTTACGGGCTTGCCTTGATCGACTTTATGACAGCCGTTACAACTTGCAATGAAGATTTTACGCCCACGCGCGGCGGCATCACGGTCGACGTCTGCGCCCTTTGGTGCCGGCAGACCCTGAACATAGGCTTGTAAATCTGCTAGTTTCTGCTCGTCCACACTCAGGCCCACCAATGTGGCTGGTTTGCCTGGTTTGCCCGCTTTATGAGCATCAGCGAATGGATAACCAGTGACACCAGAATCGGCCAGGATTTTGGCATAGTCGCTTGAAAGTTGGACGCCTGCATCTTTTCCAAGCGCTTTTAGCAGTGCCATGCCATTGGGAGTTGCTAACGAAGTGGGATCAAGGGCTACGGTGTACACGCCGTTTGCAAAGTGGACGACCGATGACTGCTCACCCGCGCTTCCGAAAGGCGCTGCCAAGTCTTGCCGGAAAAAAGGTGTGTTTACGACAGGATTGCCATTGCCATCCGGGGTATCATCAAACATTCCTACTGGATAGAATTGGGGATTTGTAAGGTAGGCGTCAAAATCGGCCTCTGTCGAGTTCGGTGTGAGGCCTTTTGGCGCTCTTCCAATTGTCTTGCCACCTAATTCTGTCTGAAGAAATGGGAAATACGCTCGTGAGTTGGCGGCCACCGCCAGCTGCTTGCCCACATTCAAGGTAAGTGCCGCAGGCCCGTCGATGCGGTGACCAATGGACCCCCCTCCTGGCAAGTCAAACACCGAATGATCCGTGATAGCATGACACATTGCGCAAGAAAGGCCTATCTTGTCGCCGTTGGCGAGATCAATGTGGCCGTCACCATTGCTGTCTTTTGGAACAATGCCGATAACTGCGTTTGCTTCGATCAGCTTGATAGTCATCTGGGGATCATTGAGATTGGGCGCTTTTTGGACTGACAAATCAGATTTAAGTTCAGTTGCCAAGGTTTCGCGGATAGACGATGGAACGGAGTCAATATCAATCATCAATCCCGATTGTAACGCCTGAAGAGGCGTTATCTTGGCGTCCATCATGCCCTTGGGCAAGCGCATGGCGTCACTCCAAAAGCGCTCATTCCCGAAGGTTTCAAATCTGAAAACTTCTTTTCCGGCCTTCGCATTTCCCTTCAACTGCTTTTCAATCTTGCCGGGGGTCGCCTTTCCCTTATCGACACTTGTTGCAGCGCTTAGAGGCAACAGAGCTCCCGAGCAGAGAATTAGCGGAATTCCAAATCGGAGTAATTTCACTATATGCATAATTTTTCCCTTAACAGAAGTGAACATGCGAAAACTCGGACTCCGACATTAATTTGCGACGAGCAAATTGGTTCCAAACTGGGCAACGATTTGATGAATGGTTGATTGTTGCCATGCCCATTGGCTGAGCAGTCATCCTGTCCTGCGATGAACAGCAGCCTGCTAACGCAAATTGCAGTTTCTGGCATGATGTATTTGCGTCATGCCAAGCAGGGGTTGCCATTCGGCCGCCACCGCTGTATAGCGCCCCTTGTTAAATACACACGCAGGTGTTGGACAATGCCATGGGAAAGTGATTTCCCCTCATAGGCTTTGTCCTTCCGGTGCCGGATCATCCGGCCTCACCATCTGCGGCGGATCAACCGGAGAAGGAAGAAGACCATGGCTGCGCCAGAATTTACCATGCGCCAATTGCTTGAAGCAGGCGTTCATTTCGGACATCAAACCCATCGCTGGAACCCCAAGATGCAGTCGTATATCTACGGCTCGCGCAATGGCATCCATATCATCGATCTGGCACAAACCGTGCCGCTGCTGCACCAAGCGTTGCTGGCGGTTACCGCGTCCGTATCCAAGGGCGGCCGCGTGTTGTTCGTGGGCACCAAGCGCACCGCGCAGGAGCAGATTGCCGAGAGCGCCAAGCGTTCGGCCCAGTATTATGTGAATTCCCGCTGGCTGGGCGGCATGCTTACCAACTGGAAGACGATTTCCAATTCCATCAAGCATTTGCGCAATCTCGATGAGCAGCTCGCCAAGGAAGGTGCGGGCCTCATGACCAAGCGCGAAATGCTGTCGATTTCGCGTGAAAAAACCAAGCTGGACAAGGCTTTGGGCGGCATCAAGGACATGGGCGGCACGCCTGACATCCTGTTCGTGATCGACACGAACAAGGAAGCGCTTGCCATCAAGGAAGCCAACCGCCTGGGCATTCCCGTGGTAGCCGTCATCGATACCAATTCCGATCCTGCCGGCGTGAATTATCCCATTCCCGGAAATGACGACGCTGGCCGTGCCGTGGCGCTGTATTGCGATCTCATTTCGCGCGCTGCCATCGAAGGCATTTCCCAGGCTCAGGGTTCTTCAGGCCATGACATGGGCGCTGATGAAAACCCCATGGCGGAAGCTGTTTCGGCTGAATAATAAACCAGGGCTGGCGGACCGTCTGTGTCCGCCCCCGCTTTACCTTATGAAAGAGGATGATCATGGCTGACATTACTGCTGGCATGGTGAAAAACCTTCGCGAAACAACGGGCGTTGGCATGATGGATTGCAAGGCAGCCCTTGCCGCCACCAATGGCGACATGGAAGCAGCCGTTGACTGGCTGCGGGCCAAAGGTCTCGCCAAGGCTGCCAAGAAGTCCAGCCGGGTTGCGGCGGAAGGTCTGGTGGGCATTGCCCTTGATGGTCTCAGGGGTGCTGCGGTCGAAGTGAATTCCGAGACCGATTTTGTCGCCCGCAATGAAAAATTCCAGGCCATGGTGGCTGATGTCGCCAAGCTCGCGCTCAAGGCGGATGGCGATACGGAAAAACTGAAGACCATGCATTTCCCAGGCTCCAAGCATGCGGTGGCCGAATATGTGGCTGAAATGGTTGCCACCATCGGCGAAAACATGACGGTGCGGCGCACTGCGTCCCTCAAGGTCAGCGATGGCGTGATCGGGTCGTATATCCATAATCAGGCCGCTCCCGGCATGGGCAAGATCGGCGTTCTGGTTGCGCTTGAATCAACCGGCAAGAAGGAAGAGCTTGTGGCGTTCGGCAGGCTGCTTGCCATGCATATCGCGGCCACCAATCCCATTGCCATGGATCTTGCCAGCGTTCCCGCAGAAACGCTGAGCCGTGAAAGTGCCATTCTTGAGGAAAAGAACGCGGGCAAGCCTGCCAATGTGCTGGAGAAGATCATTGCTTCAGGCCTCAAAACCTTCGCCAAGGAAAACACGCTGCTCGAGCAGGCCTATGTACATGATGGTTCCAAGACCGTGACCCAGGCCATTGCCGAAATGGCTGGCAAGGCGGGTGCCCCCGTGAAGCTCACCGACTATGTTCGCATGCAATTGGGCGAAGGCATTGAGAAAACCGTGGATGATTTCGCCGCCGAAGTGGCCAAGGCCGCCGCGTCAATCTAACTGCACGGCCATTGTAAACGGAACACTTCTGTACTATTCTGGCATATAGGGGGGGAACACGTTGCAAGGTTGCGGTGTTGGGTCAGTAAAGAGTCCTTCGGCGGACGCGTTATTGCCAGCCGTTTCCCGTCACGCAGAGAGATCTGCAAGGAGCAACCCCATGGGCCAAGAAATTTCTTCAGACAATCGCATGATCGTCCGGGTCGCCAATGCAATAGCCAAAAGCCTTGGTGATACAAGCTGGGAAAATCACATCAATACGGCGCGGGCTGCAGTTAGCGCGTTGCGCCAGCCCACCGATGACATGCTGGACGCAGCACTTCATGACATGCCGGACTGGGGCTATTTGCCGGAAGATTGGGAAGCCATGATCGATTATGTCATGCATGAACCAGTGGACCAGAAAAATCCGGGCAGCCTCAATTCCTGACGCTTGAAAATCGCATAAGGCGAATCGACCGCTTATTGGCTAGAGAGAAACCTCAAACGGGGGTTCTTTTCAGTGATTGTCGAAAGCCATGAGCAAAATTCGCTATAAACGCATCCTCCTGAAAGTGTCGGGCGAAGTGTTGATGGGGCCGAAACCCTTTGGCATCGATCTCGATATGGTGGGGCGCGTGGCCGATGAGGTCATTGCCTGCACGAAGCAGGGTGCACAGGTCGCGCTGGTCATCGGGGGCGGCAATATCTTCCGCGGGCTCGCAGGGGCCGCAAAAGGCATGGACCGCGTCAGCGCCGATCATATGGGCATCATGGCCACGATCATGAACGCGCTGGCCATGCAAGGCGTGCTGAAAGGCAAGGGCGTGGACGCGCGCGTGCTATCGGCCATTGCCATGCCCACGGTGTGCGAAACCTACTCTCCCGCCAAGGGCATCCACCATCTGGAAAAGGGCAGGGTGGTGATTTGCGCCGCAGGAACCGGATTGCCGTTTTTTACCACAGATACGGGAGCGGCACTGCGGGCAGCGGAATTGCAGTGCGATGCATTGTTCAAGGGCACCAGCGTTGATGGAATATATGCCGATGACCCCAAGAAAAATCCTGCGGCCAAACGCTTTGATACCATCACTTTTTCTGAAATCCTGGCCAAGGACCTGCGCATCATGGATCCCGCTGCAATCGCGCTTGCGCGGGACAATGGGATTCCGGTAATTGTATTTTCCATCCGCGAGCCCGACGCCGTGACGCAAGTCCTTAAAGGCCAAGGCCGCTTTACTCTCGTTTCAAAGGATTGAACCATGGCCCAACCTGCTCCCTTTAATGCCGCTGACATCAAACGGCGCATGCAAGGCGCCATTGAAGCCCTGAAGCATGATTTTGGCGGCTTGCGCACGGGCCGCGCCGCCGCAAGCCTGCTCGAACCGATCATGGTGGACGCGTATGGTGCCATGATGCCGTTGAACCAGGTTGCCTCCGTCACGGTTCCGGAAGCCCGCATGCTGCAGATCAGCGTATGGGATCGCGGACTGGTCATCGCGGTTGAAAAGGCTATCCATGCCTCCAGCCTTGGTCTCAATCCGCAAACCGAGGGCCAGGTCATTCGTTTGCGGATGCCGGACCTGACACAAGACAGGCGCAAAGAGCTGGTAAAGGTGGCACATCAATATGCTGAAAAGGCCCGGATCGCGGTTCGCAACGTAAGGCGCGATGGCATGGACCAGTTGAAGGCGCTGGAAAAGGAACATGTGATCAGCGAAGACGAGCACAAGAAAAAAGCTGAAGAAACCCAAAAAATGACCGATGATTCAATCAAGGATATTGACGCTTCCCTGAAACACAAGGAAGCCGAAATCATGCAGGTTTGAGAATAGCAACTGCGATGAGCCAGACCGCCGCTACTGGTGTGCCGCGCCATGTCGCCATCATCATGGATGGCAATGGCCGCTGGGCGGCTGCGCGCGGATTGCCCCGTTCGGCCGGTCACAAGGTTGGTGTGGATGCATTGCGGCGGGCGGTCAGAACTGCGGCAGATTTCGGCATTGAATATCTCACGATCTATTCCTTCAGCTCCGAGAATTGGTCGCGTCCGCAAACCGAGGTTTCCTTCCTGCTTGATCTGCTGCGCCGCTTCATCCGGCAGGACGTGGCGGAATTGCACAGTGCCGGCGTCAAAATAAAAGTGGTGGGTGACCGGGAAAATCTCGAGCCGTCCATCGTTGGCCTGCTCGACGATGCCGAACGGCTCACGCTGCACAACACCAAGCTCACGCTCGTGGTGGCCTTCAACTATGGCAGCAGACAAGAGATCAGCCGCGCGGTTTCCCACATTGCCAGGAAGATAGCGGCAGGCGAAATCGGCGGCACTGAAATTACGCCCGATCTCATTTCCGCGCATCTCGACACCGCAGGCATTCCCGATCCCGATGTTTTGATACGCACAGGTGGCGAACAACGCATCTCCAACTTTTTGCTGTGGCAATGTGCCTATACGGAATTTGTTTTCGTTGACGAATTCTGGCCCGACTTCAATCAGGAAATATTTGCGCGCGCGCTGGATGAATTCCGCGCCCGTGACCGACGCTATGGCGGCGTGCAAGCGCAAATGGCATGAGCGTGGCCTTCCCCACAAAATGGGGTGATCTTGCCGTGCGCACCGGATCTGCCATCGTGCTCATTCCGCTTGTGGTTTTTTGCGTCTGGGAAGGTGGCATTGCGTTCCTTCTGTTTGTGGCGCTGCTCGGTATCTTGATTGCGCATGAATGGACGATGATCGTGTTTCCGCAGAACCTGTTCCAGTATTCGCTGCATATCGGTGCTGCCATTTGCGGTGTTCTTCTGACGTATTTCCTTGATGCATGGACAGGGCTCGCAAGCGTTCTCATCATTGCCCTGATCTCCGGCCTTTCGGTACGTTTTGGCGACGGGGCCAAATCCTACTGGAGTTATGCCGGCGTATTCTATGTGGGATTGCCCTGCATCTCCTTCACCTTGCTGCGCGCCAATGAATCCTATGGAGCTGCCGCCATCCTGTGGATATTCCTGATCGTATGGGGGGCAGACATTCTGGCGTATTTCGCTGGACGCACCATCGGCGGGCCCAAGCTTGCGCCGCGAATTTCACCTAAGAAGACCTGGGCCGGATTGGGAGGTGCCGTTGCGGGCAGTGCCATCATGTCCATCGTGTTTGCGAAGTATATGGGGCTGAATGGAATTCTGGCACTTGCGGGGCTTGCGGCCATATTCGCTGTGGTGGAGCAGGCGGGGGATCTTTTTGAATCCTCGCTCAAGCGGTATTTTGGCGTGAAAGATTCCGGACGTCTCATTCCCGGCCATGGCGGCGTCATCGACCGGGTTGACGGTCTGATCGCGGTTGTCATTGCTGCGGCAGCCATAGGTTTTTTCCACGCGCAAGGGCGTTCGCCCGCCGAGGGCCTGCTCCTCTGGTAACCATGTTTTGTCGAAATGTTGACTTAAATTGCCGCTTGTGTGGTTAATGAATTATGAATTCTGGCACAGGCATGGCGCGATCACTACATGAGTTAGGCGCGCGTTCGTAACTGGCCAAAGGAAAGTTAGGACCTTCGATGGGATTTTTGAGTATTTTGAGTTTGCCCTTCGCCTATGTGGTGCCTTTCATCATCGCATTGACGATCATCGTGTTCATTCATGAGCTTGGGCACTTCCTGGTGGCGCGTTGGTGCGGGGTCAGGGTTGAGGCCTTCTCCATTGGATTCGGCAAAGAGATATTCGGCTGGGATGATCGGCACGGCACGCATTGGAAAGTGTGCTGGTTGCCATTGGGTGGCTATGTAAAATTCGAGGGTGATGCCAATCCTGCCAGCATGCCAAGTGCTTCTGACGCCACTGAGGTGCGGGGACCCGGTGATTTTCATGGCAAGAAGTTGTGGCAGCGCGCGCTGGTTGTAGCTGCGGGGCCCTTCGCCAATTTCCTTCTGGCCATTGTGTTATTCACGATGGTGTTTGCCTTCATTGGCGTTCCCATGAATGAAGCGCGGGTCGAAAAAGTGTTGCCGGGTTCTGCGGCCGAAAAGGCAGGCATTCAAAAGGGCGATCTGTTTACCGCGGCTGACGGGCACAGAATCGGATCCTTCCGCGACCTGCAGGAATATGTGTTCACGCGTAGTGGTGAAAAAGTCACACTTACCATAAATCGTGGGGGTGCGCCGCTCGAGCTCATCCTTATTCCCGATGCCAAAGAGGAGTCTGACGGGTTCGGTGGAACCGTGAAGCGCGGCTTGATCGGCGTGATGCGGACGGGTGATGACGCCAGCAACAGCATGCAGCGTCTGTCGCTGCCTGATGCCATAGCCAAAAGCGGTCACGAAACATGGAACATCATTTCAGTGACTGTTAAGTATATCGTCAGGATTTTCGCGGGCACTGAAAGCTCCAAGCAGATTGGCGGCGCCGTTTCCATCGCAAAAGGCGCTGGAGATGCGGCTTCTGCGGGCTTTTCCAGCTTTGGCTACTTTGTAGCCCTGCTGTCGGTGAGTGTAGGTCTCATTAACCTCTTCCCAATTCCTATGCTGGATGGTGGGCATCTCGTTTACTATGCAATCGAGGCTGTGCTCGGAAAACCCTTGGGGGCCCGGGCGCAGGAATGGGGATTTAGGGTGGGTCTGTCACTGGTCGTCATGCTCATGGCATTCGGCTTCTGGAATGATCTGACACGCATCTATTCGGTCATGACGGGCGGTTGAAACAAAGTCATCTTTTGTTTGCAAACACTCGGGAAAACTATAAAAGACCGGGTGGCGGATGAAGTGATTTGGGACGGTTCAACATTGTGAAGAGTGGCCTTTATTGATGCGTATGAAACTTGTTTACATTGCACTATTGGCCCTTGTTTTGGCTGTTGTTGCCCCGGTCACTTTGCCCGGCAGCTTCGCTTCACAGGCTTATGCGCAAACCATTTCCAATATTGTAGTTGAAGGCAATCAGCGTGTTGAAAATGACACGGTTTTCTCTTATTTGCAGTTCTCGCGCGGCGAGCAATATAATGCAGCCAAGGTCGACGAATCAATCAAGGTTCTGTTCCAGACCGGGCTGTTCTCCGATGTGCAAATCGTTGCGCGCGGCGGCACGGTGGTCATCAAGGTTGTCGAGAATCCGCTCATCAATCAGGTAAACTTCGAAGGCAACAGCGAAATTGACGACAAGGCGCTGCAAAAGGAAATCGAAGCGCGCGAACGCAATATCTTCACGCGCGCGCAGGTGCAAAGCGACACGCAGCGCGTCATAGCGCTTTACCAGAAGTCTGGTTTCTACAGCGTGCGCGTTTCACCCAAGCAAATCAAACTGCCTGAGAACCGCATCAACCTCGTGTTTGAAATCACGGAAGGCTCGGCCACCAAGGTTCAGAGCATCAATTTCACAGGCAACAACTCCTTCAGTGCCAGCGCGCTGAAATCCGCCATTGGCACCAAGGAGCATAGCTGGTGGAATTACTTCCAGAAGAATGACAATTATGATCCCGACCGCCTGGAGTATGACAAGGAACTTCTGCGCCGCTATTACCTGAAGCATGGCTTTGCGGATGTTGAAGTCATTTCCGCCGACGCTCAGCTGGCGCCTGGCGGCGATTATTTCACTGTTAATTTTGCCGTGAATGAAGGTCCCCATTACACCGTGTCCGACGTGGCTGTTGATATCGGCAACTCGAACCTTGATCCGGACAGGTTGCGTGGTGTGATCAAGACCGGCGTTGGCGACAATTATGACTCTACCAAGGTGGACAAGACTGTCGAAAACCTGACGCTGGAAGCCAGCAGGCAGGGCTTTGTGTTCGCCAAGATCGAGCCCAAGATTGACCGTGATCCGGCCAAGGGTTCGCTCAACATCAACTACACGATTTCCGAAGGCCAGCGCGCCTATGTCGAGAGAATTGATATCATTGGCAATACGCGCACCCTCGATGAAGTCATTCGGCGTGAATTGCTGATCTATGAAGGCGACGCCTTCAACCGTTCGCTCGTTGAACGCGCCCGTCGCAGGCTCACGGCCTTGGATTTCTTCGACAAGATCGACTTCCGCGAGGAAGAAGGCACAGCGCCTGACAAGATCAATCTCATTGTTGAAGTGTCAGAGAAATCAACCGGCAAGATCAGCTTCTCGGTTGGCTATTCGTCCACCGAAAAGGTTGTGGGCTCCGTCGAACTCACCGAGCGCAACCTGTTGGGCAAGGGCCAGTATGTCCGGTTGAATACGAGCGTGAGCTTCAAGAAGCAGTCTGTGGATTTCAGTTTCACCGAACCCTATTTCATGGGCATGCCGATCCGGGCCGGCGTGGATTTCTTTGCCACCCGTTCCGACCTTTCGAAATTTTCGTCCTACAAGAGCGAACAGATCGGTGGTGCCTTGCGCGCCGGATTCCGGCTTGATGAATATTCCGACTTGGATTTCAAATATACTTTGGCCTATCGCAAGGTGCGTGGCGTGAATGTTGCCACCGCATCGCCCGCAGTCATCAGGGAGCAGGGTTCATCGATCAAGTCCTCGATCGGCGCCACCTATACCTGGGATGATCTGGACAGCCCGGTGCTGCCAACAACCGGCTTCCGCGGCATTCTCGAAACCGAGCTTGCGGGCCTTGGCGGTGATACCTATTACGGCCGCGCCGAAGCCCATGGCTTCTACTTCATCCCCTTCTATGAGGACCAGATTGTCTTCAAGCTGGAAGGCAATGTCGGGCACATCGAAGCCTTCAATGGTCGCAATGTTCCCTTGCAGGACCGCTTCTTCAAGGGCGCGGAAACATTCCGTGGCTTTGCCCAGTCCGGCGTAGGCCCGCGGCAGGTCACGAATGGCGGCGACACCGATGCCATTGGCGCCCAGAGCTATGCGATTGGTACAGCCGAAGTGAATTTCCCGCTTGGCCTGCCAGAAGCCTGGGGCATCGAGGGTGCGGCCTTCACGGATTTCGGTACTGTGTTTGACACGCCTGAAAAAACATCTGCCTCGTTAACAGGGCTTTGCTCCGGAGCGCAAAATTGCACCGTCTTCGATACCATGGCCTTCCGCGCCTCCGTGGGTGCTGGCATCATCTGGCAGTCGCCGTTTGGTCCGCTCCGCTTCGAATTGGCCTATCCCCTGCTGAAGGCCAAGTATGACGAGACGGAATACTTCCGCTTCTCGATCGGCACACGCTTCTAGCTCTTTGGACAGCACATGATAATATCGGCGGACGGTCCCAAAGACCGTCCGAACTTTTTGGGGGAGTGCACATGACGGAGGAAACACCGAAGGTTCTCGATAGCGCCGACATCACGCGCATCATGAAACTGCTGCCGCATCGCTATCCCTTTCTGCTGATCGACAAGATGATCGACATGGATGGCGAAACGTCCGGAACCGCCATCAAGAATGTCACCATCAACGAGCCGTTCTTCCAGGGGCATTTTCCGGGAAAGCCTGTCATGCCGGGCGTGCTGTTGATCGAGGCCATGGCACAAGCGGCAGGAGCGCTCGTGCTCAATCATCTAGGCGAGGCGCATGCCGGCAAGCTGGTGTTCTTCATGTCCATCGACAAGGCGCGTTTCCGCAAGCCGGTGCTGCCCGGCGATCAGGTGAGGTTCCATGTCAAGCTCACCAACAAGCGGGCGCCGGTATGGAAATACTGGGCCGAAGCCCATGTCGATGGCAAGAAGGTCGCAGAAGCCGAAATCGGCGCGATGCTGATGGGCTAGCCGAGCGTTACTTGCCGCGCTTGCTCATGGACACATAATCGCGCTTCTCCGGACCCTTGTAGAGCTGGCGCGGGCGGCCGATTCTCTGGCTCGGGTCTTCGATCATTTCTTTCCACTGCGAGATCCATCCCACCGTGCGCGCCAGTGCAAACAGCACGGTGAACATCGAGGTGGGGAAACCCAGCGCGCGCAGAATGATGCCGGAATAGAAATCCACATTGGGGTAGAGCTTGCGGTCGGTGAAATATTTGTCGCTGAGCGCCACGCGTTCCAGTTCGCGGGCCACATCGAGCAAGGGATCATCCTTGATGCCCAGTTCAGCCAGCACTTCATGGGCGGTTTCCTGCATGATCTTAGCGCGCGGATCGTAGTTCTTGTAAACGCGGTGACCAAAGCCCATCAGGCGGATGTTGGAGCTCTTGTCCTTCACCTTATCGATGAAAGCAGGAATCTTGTCCACCGTGCCGATTTCACCCAGCATGTTCAAGGCCGCTTCATTGGCGCCGCCATGGGCTGGCCCCCACAGGCAGGCAATGCCCGCTGCAATACAGGCGAAGGGATTGGCGCCGGAAGAACCCGCCAGCCGCACGGTAGACGTTGAGGCATTCTGTTCATGGTCGGCATGCAGGATGAAGATGCGGTCCATGGCGCGCGCCACGATGGGGTTTACCTTGTATTCCTCGCAAGGCACGGCAAAGCACATGTGCAGGAAATTCGCCGCATAGCTCAGATCATTGCGGGGATACACGAAGGGTTGGCCGATGTGATATTTATAGGCCATGGCCGCAATGGTGGGCAGCTTGGCAATC